>CACEWA010000001.1 GCA_902563095.1 uncultured Candidatus Poseidoniales archaeon
TTAAAATAACAGTTCTTATTTGCTAATCGTAATTTCAAGGGTGTATTGGAATTTAGGATCGACGAATTTCAATTTTCAAAACTCAAATTTGAAAAAATATTTTTTGAATCTATGAGTTTTGGATAAAATAATGGGAATTCTTATCTCGGCGGCAAAAAAATTTATTTCGGCGAGCTTGTGAAAATTGTGGCCTTCTGTGGGTTCTTTTTATAACCTAAGGCGTAAAATTACGCTTCCCTTTTTATATCCCCAATTGAATTCGATTTAGTAGGCAAATCCTCACCTTCAAACCCTTGTCTAGGATTAGTCTTATATGGTGGACTCGGACTCCCCGTAGGCATCACGCTTGGTGTGGCGCGGCCTAACAACAAACTGGTAAAAACGAAAAGGTGTTATTTTTTGACGAGAAATATTTTCGATGGTATTCTCAACCAGAAAACCCTATTTGTGCAAAAAGAAGTACTGCGCCACACATACCAACCTGAAACTCTACCGCACCGTGACCTCGAAAGAGACCAACTCTCTTTCAACTTGGTTGAGGCTCTCAAGGGACATATTCCTTCGAATATGATTCTTTACGGAGTCACGGGTGCAGGAAAAACGGCCGTCACCCGATACGTTTGTGACCAACTTCAGAGTAAAGGTGAATCCATCGGAAGAATGGTACATCCAGTTATGGTTAACTGCAGGCAAATTGACACACAGTATAGAGTACTATCTCACCTTGGGAATGCTCTACTCGAAGATTACGAGCGTGATGAAATTCCTTTCACAGGATGGCCTACCGACCGAGTGTTCTCTGAATTAGTAAAGAGAATGAATGCACGGGGAGGGGTCTATGTATTAGTGCTGGATGAAATCGATCACCTAGTAAAGAAAGCTGGTGATGACCTACTATACAACCTTACTAATTTGAATGCTGAGTTGAAGGATGCTAGAGCATGTGTCATTGGAATTTCAAACGATTTGAAGTTCACAGATTTCCTTGACCCAAGAGTTAGAAGTCGTCTTGGACAACAAGACATTGTTTTCAACCCTTACAATGCTGAACAACTGCAAGACATCTTGCGCTCTCGAGCAGAAGCCGGAATTAATTCAGATGCAATTGGTGCCGGAGTGATTGAGTTGTGCGCTGCTCTTGCAGCACAGGAGCATGGCGATGCAAGATGTGCTCTAGATTTACTCCGTGTTTCAACTGAAAAGGCGGAACAAGAAGGGTTGGACATAGTCGAGCAAAATCATGTTCGAATAGCACAAGCACAAATCGAATCCGACCAGGTAACTCCAGTTATCCGCACACTTCCTACTCAGCAAAAATTGGTGCTTGCTGCGGTATTGATTAACGAGAATAACGGATTAAGAAATATGCAAACTGGAGAAGTTTACCATATTTACAAACAAGCGTGTAAAAATATAGGACAACAATTCCTCACTTCAAGAAGAATTTCTGGAATTATCTCAAATCTGGATATGCTTGGTTTAATCACTGCAAAAACGATTTCTCGAGGTCGCTATGGAAGAAGCAAGGAGATTAATTCATGCATCCCAACCAACATCGACCCAAGTGATGTGATGGCCAAAGCTGAACCTGCATTAACCGAAGTTTTCTCCGCTAAATATCGCCATCAGTCTCAACTTTGAGCTGTGAACTGAACTTTTCTGACTTTGGCAAGACTCTTAACCGCGTCTAAGGTCGCACGGCGCATGAGCGATGACAGTGAGAATGCACAGAACAGGCTGGGCACAATTCTGTTTAACCCATCCAACACTCTTGCAACATGGTATTTCTGGCTAGGTTTGCTAGGTCTAATGCTAGCCGTCCTGAATATTATGGGCGTTATTCACCCTACTTACCGCTTATCTTGGGGCGGTCTTCTGACATTTGAGTACACCAATGCTGCATTTGGTGACAAAGAAGGCGCTGCAGCATTCGTAGCAAGTGATGCAATATTCATAGCAGCAGTCGGTGGAATTACATTCTTAGGAGCACGTAGTCTAATCGGTGATGGCGATGTGGTTGAATGGTTCAAAAACATGGTAACCAATGATTGGTATAATGATTTACTAGATAGTGAAGGCGGATGGTCTCTAGTCTTGGGAACATGGTCAATGCTAGCAAGCATCGTATTCTACTTCTATTGGGGAATTATGCACATGGCTTGGATAGACCCTGGAGTTTATTCTATCGCAATTGCACTGATGGCATCTGGTATTGTTCTGAGAATGCTTTCATCTGTTGAAGATGATGAATGATTAGTGTCCGTTTCGACCCAACAATGCGTCTAGGTATCCTAGTAGGATCCCCTGCCAAAGCACCAATGACCATGAGATTAGAACTAAACTTGCATAGGGTTTCTTCTTTGGCAAATGGCTTCGCATAAATGCAATTAACCAAAATAATGGGATGATTATGATTAGAAGAACTTCTCTTGAAAGTGAATAATACAGTGCCTTGAGATTAATCTCGTCATACGAGAGAAGATTGTTGATGTACTCTACTATTCCAACCGTGCCAAGTGCCATCAATGGTATCATCCAAAGTACAATCCAAGATGAGCCGATAAAGTCGTGCCTTATTCCCTTGTAACGACGATGAATTCTAACGTGGGCTCTTGCATCTCTTTTTCGCTTTTTCAAAAATCTGCGCAATCCCGTTTCTGGAACGTGATTTACAACAGCATCAGGAGTGTACACAATCGTACCTCCGTCTTGAATTAGTTTCAATGACACTTCCATATCTTCTGCATGATACCAAGAAGGGTCGAATCCGCCAATCGCTAGTAGTCGCTCTCGATTGAACATAGAACAGGGGCCGTTAGCTAACTTGGTGCGGCGCGGTCTTGAACGGTATTTTTGCTCAATCTCAATCGACCTTATCCTTGAAATTACATCATTGGAGCGTCCAAATATTGTTCTCCCAGTAACAGCGACAACTTCTTCGCCTTCTCTGGATTTAGAAGATTCAAGCATTCTTTGTATCCAATCTGATTCAGGCCTTACATCGATATCAGTTATTGCAAACCATTCTCCTTTCGATGAACTCAATGCAGCCATTCTGCCTGCTGACAATCCAAGGGTTTCCTGAGTGATGCAAGTTACCAACTCATGTTTTGACCAATCCTCTACCTTCTGCTTACTACCATCAATAGAACCATCATCAACTAGAATAATTTCAATTGGTGAATGGGTTTGATTAACCAAAGACTCCATACATCCATCGATCCAATCAATGCCGTCTCTAACGCATACAGCTACAGAAACAAGTGTCAATCCCTCACCTCAAATCGTGAAAGCAACCCTCTGCACTCTTCTTTGGCATCCAAGGTTGTGATTCGTAAAACAACTCCTGTATTCGGTTGACCATATACCACATTAGTCCCTAAAGGTGCGAGTAAATGTATAACGATTGGCGCTAAATCTTCTTCTCCTTCGACCTGAATACAAGTTGTTTGGTCATTACGTAATGCTGTTGCAGCGGCTTCGATTAAGGAAGGAGTAATCTGTCCAGGGGGATTGGTTGCACTAAGTAAAACATCGAACTCAGTCAAGTCAACTTTGTCATTTAATTCAACACGCTTAGTCATGCCATCAATAATTGCTATATCTGCAACAACACCCATCTCCAGCAATGTTGCAACACAAACATCCCCTACAGCAACAATACCACCAGGTGCAATACTTTCCATTGCTGCAGACATTGCAACCTCAGGTGAATCTTCTGGGCCGGTGAATAATTCTCCACTAGGTTCCTTCAATTCGGCATCCAAACCTCGATGAAAGTGATATGTTTGAGATGACTGTTCTTCACTCAACCATTGCTTTCCATCACAATCGATCAGCCCAGCTCTGATTCTTGAACTAGAAATTATACCACCTACTTCGTCTATGCTATGCTGTACCTCAATAATTTCTAGAGGTAGCAATCCATTGGTGAGTCTAATCTCGTTTATTCTCTGACAATTACCCAGTGTTTCTGGAGTACAGATGATGCTATCACAATCTTTGCGAACAGGTGCTGGCCCGTAATTATCCTCTAATTCATGGGTTGTTATTCTTTCATCAGCCCATGCCATTATGGCTTCTCTTCTATCTTCAAAGGGTTGTAAAATAGGAGATTTTGCTGCCGACATAACGTCATTTGTGATCCAAACTTCAACAAATTCGGCGGCATCTAATGCCGCATTTAGAAGGGATTTGTGGCCTTGATGAAATCTGTCGAAGGTGCCGCCAACTAAGCAGCGCTCCAACTTCGCCATGTACACTACTGAGTTTGGATGGCTATTCAATGAATCGCAAGAAAGGTGTGCCCCGACCCGTAACAGCCCCTGTCATTGTCTCCTCGGAGGCTTGACCCAGGGTCAGGGCGTCTGTGCAGCCGGTTGGTTGTCTCACTCTCACTCTCTCGTCCAGCGAGGACCCATTACCGACCACATAGTCCATCGGTTTGCATCAGAGGTCATTCCCGAAAGTCACCCTGGTCTTCGTCGATGGCACATGACCGCAATCATTGGTATCACAGTTCACTGAGCGGACGCTCTCCCTGCGATGTTGCATGTGCGGTCAAAAAGTTCTCAATGCTTATCATTGTTGAAGCCGTCGGTGTAATTCTAAATGTACATCCAGATTGTATTCGGTTGCTAGAGGTATGATTGGAACGGATTTCTGGAACAGCCACCCCGAATAAGGATGAATTCTGCCAAGGGGGGGATTCATTCCTTGCTCAGCAGCAGTTATTCCTTCAAGAACGTCGAGAAGAGAATCCTTTCCGATACCTTCTGGCATGTGGTGAACCAAAACTAGTTCTTCGGACTTCAATCCCTGTTCCCAAAGAATTGCAGGCCACGGTAAATCCAACATCGATAGAGCGGCTCTTCCCATAGTAGAAGATAGACAGATAGAGAGCCAAGATATTGCATTTGTTTTCCACAATGAATAATGTACATCTTCCATTAATGCTAACATTTCTTCGCGTTCAACAATTTGATTTTCGAATAACATCTTGTGATGAGAACAAGCCTCGACAAGTCTAGAAATTTCTGGCTCGTTCCAATTACGTCTCAGAACTTCGCTAGCCCTCAATGGCTGGCTTAACCACAGATCAACAATGTCGGGTTTCTCCTCAATCCATTCTTTACTAAGCAAAATTGCAGTTGCTACCGATGGTTCTGTAATTGGTTTTGAAAGTATTTCAAATGGATTATTTCTAATTCGTTCAACTAGTATTGATAGAGCAGCATCGTCTACTGAAGCTAAATCTGCTAGGTCTGAATCATCAAAACTTCGTAAGTCTGCTAAACCGGCCCATTTGGGATCTAACAATCCTCCTATTCTTCTCCACCTGGCCGTGTGACTATTAGTTGTAGATGCAATCCATGATGCTAGTGGATATTGCATTTCGTGTTTATCTGCCCAAACATCATCTCCGGATTCTAATTGACAAGCAAGCCATATCGCTTCCAATTCACTTTCTGCATTTCTAACCGAGCCAGAATTTCCGCGTATAATCTCTGCTGGTGATTGAGGAGTTTTCCAATCCACTGGCATTTTCGTTTCATGAACAACTGAAATTGGCAAATGTAGTCTTCCTTGCATTTCAAGATTGAATTTACCATGCCCACCACTAGAAGTTAATTTGAATGGTAAATCTAAATCGATGGATTCTCCGATTACCAGTCTGCATCTACTATCACTTGCCAGCCTATCGAGAGATTTTACAGGTTTCCATCTCCAATCGACGACGATGGGTAACTCATTTTCCTCAAGAGAAAATAGCAAGGCTGCTTCTCCACCGCGCTGTGATAGCGAACGGGTATCGATTACACCGTCGAATTTCTGTGTCCATTCCCTACCTGGGAAATCATTCAATACCTTTCTAGTAAGGGAGTTTGATGATTTTAATTTCAAATCGGATTTTAATCTAGTAAATCTTTCTTCAATTGAATTAGAGGAAAGCCTAGGGTGGTTTATCTTCAACCAATTCCTAAGAATACCATAAGGCAAAGGAGTTAATGGCAAGCCAATTAAATCCCCATCTACCATTAATATCGCATTGCTACCAATACCATTGACGATGACTGAACGATCAATTCTACGACCCAATTTTGCATGTACTCCTCCCCTAGGGCTAACCAATGGCCCCGAATTACCTGCGTGACCGATTGCCACATCACCATCACGCAGTGCTTGTGGCAGTTCTGGCCAAAACCCTGTAGGAAGTGGAGAAAACCAACTTCCTACTCCTAGCGGCCAAGGGTTGTCTTCATCCAAAAGTCTTGCACGAACAATTCCTATCACTTTTGGTCGCTCCATCCAAGCTGTAAGAGTTGTTGGACTGGGTTCGTTTGGAGGAGAACTCCTACGCATAGTTTCAAGGTCCCACCAAACAGGACTATCTCCCCTTTGTACTGCCCATCTCCAATTACTAGACTCCCCCTCATTTCCATTGGAATTTAGTAACACTCCGCTTTCATCATCCATTGGCCTTTCAGGTAGCCCAAGTAGAGGTCCTGCAGGTTGTGAAGCGTAACCAAGTAACAGCATTGAGCCTTCACGAGCCAATACCACACCTGCTGCTCCAGGTGGCGGAGGCCACCTTACTAAATCATTCAACCTAGCAAGTCCATCGGACTCTAATCTGCTCAAACCTTGCGAAGAAAGACGATATCTTGAACCACGTAAACTGGCATCATCTCGTACTACGTCCCCCGATTCTCTCAATTGTTTCAGTGCCGCAGATGCGTGAGGAACTCTGATCGATAATGCTCGAGAAACTTCGGTAACTGTCCCTCCACCATCTGCTAACCAATCCAATACCCTTCTTTGGTAAGTGGAACGAATACGATTACTACGAACCATTGTCACCAAAATTGTCGAATCGTAGCCTACATATGAAGATTCTTACTTACATTGTATTAATTTGTTACATTTTGTTACATATTTCCACTGGAGTATCGAAAATATACACTCGGTTTAACAATGAAACCGCTATTTTGCCGAAAAACCAAGTTAGTTAATGTAACTTCAAGGCGTTTGTTGGGAGAACGGTTATATGGGCTGCTTCGCTCCTCCTGTTTAACGGCCCACCCGAGACACGGAATCGGCCGGATGACGAAGAGGAGATTGCAAATGAAAACAGTAAGAATACGTGAAAAAATCAAGAAGTTCCTGGGTGATCGCCCACGCAACACAGCTGAAATATTGGAGCACATTAACAGCACCATGAGACACGGCACTACTAGTCAGCAACTCGGAAATGTTCTATCTAAGGATAAGGACATCGTCAAAGTAGGATACATCAAGCGCTCCGGAATTCTCTCAGGCGGATATGACATCTGCGAATGGGCTACACGAACATGGGTTTCCGACAACTGCCCAGATTGGAAAGAAGGACAGCCTCTAATCATCGATTCAGAAGGCAATGTTCAGACCAACGATTTGATCAGGCGTAACTGATTGTTTAACATGCGCTGGATTCGGCAGATGACAGATGCAGGTGTCTGCATGTTCTGCGGAGGACTGGTTGTTGGCTGCCTTTGCACAGAATGTGGAATGGTTCAGTAATAATTGATTTAATCCAGCGTTTTCAAAACAAAAGCGCTAAATTGGCTAATCAATACCCGTAATGAATTTGTTATCCAAAATTACTGGCCTTTGTATATTGCTAATGCTTCTTCCAGGCCTGCTCCATCACAGATAACCGCCTTACACGCAGCAGACATCCTAACAGCATCTTCTGTTGACTTCTGGTGAATATTTCTACCAGTTGCAGCACCTCGGCAACCTGAAATTTGCATTTGATCAACAAGACGTTGCAAGAAATCCTCTGGCGGTAGTGTGCCTCCGCCTGAACAAATAATTCCACATCGTCCAGCAGCTTCAGCAGCAATGCCCAAACTTTCAGGTTGTGTCATTCCATCGAATGCCCTGGGATAGTTGACCTTGGCAAAGTCTGCACCAATACATGCAGCTACACCTGCTGCTCCTGAGATTAATTGTGGATCTTTTTCATCCGTAACAGCTTGGCCACGTGGGTACATCCAAACAACTGCAATCATCCCAAGTTCGTGCGCTTGACGGATAAAAGTTGCAGCCTCGGTTAACATCTCATGCTCATACTCCGAGCCAATGTAGACAGTGTAACCAATTCCAACAACATTGATTCCGTTGTGTAGCAAAGAAGAAACATCATCCAAATCCCATAGCGCCTGAGACACAGGGTCTCTTTGTGCAGTCTTAACCATGTGAGACTTTGAATTCAGTTTTACCAAATAAGGAATGTCTGGATAATCACGTGCATACTGTGCAATTAATCCTAGTTGGCCGGCAAGAACACCAATAGTTCCCTGCTCGTGTGCTTTGGCTCCAATTTCGAAAAGATGAGCTGGGTCGTTTGATGATAGAGGAATTTTGTTTCCGCCATCATAGAAATCATCATTCAAGTGTTCGATTTTTTGGTCACAAGCAAATAGATTCATCTTTCCGGTTCCACATGTTGCTGCATCCATATTGTCGATGAATGTCTCAATCAATTCGTCAGGAACATCTGCTGGGACATGGTACTTACTCGCCATCAAATGCGGCGACTTACTTCAAGGACTTCAAAACATCGTTCGAAATTGAACATGTTGGAGCCCAAAAATCGATGTCAAAGCATCGATATGTCAGACTAAATTCACTTGCCTTCGAAGGACGGTACTCTCTTCTCGACGTATGCTGCGATACCTTCCTTAGCATCGCTGCTACCGAATAGAGCAGCCTGAAGTTCACGCTCAAGTGCCAAGTGATACTCGAATGGAATCTCAGGTCCTGTCTGACAAGAGCGCTTGATGTTTCCAACAGCCTTTGTTGCCTTATTTGGTAGAGTGAATTGGCTAGCCCAATCTAGAACGTCACGGCGGAAATCATCTGCATCGCCTTCCCATATGTGATTAATCAAGTTGCAATCAAGTGCATCTTCGAAAGACATCAGTTCTCCAGTTACCATCATCTCTAGCGCCTTCGCCTTTCCAATCAAACGAGTTAGGCGAGCGGTTCCACCAGTACCTGCTAGAACACCCAAGTTGATCTCTGGAAGACCGACCTTGCCAGCGTTCTTGCGTGCGATTCTGATATCAGCAGCCATAGCGATTTCTAGACCGCCACCAACTGCGTGACCATTCATTGCACAAATTACCAACTTGGTAGTTTGTTCGAAACGAGATAGGGTTTCGTTTGCGTGAAGACAGAAATTGTACTTGAATCCAGGTGAAACACTGTTCAGCATCTGAATTGATGCTCCTGCAGAGAAGAACTTGGAACCGTTTCCAGTGATGACAATCACCGTGACATCATCATCGAAACGAGCCTTGATTATCGCTGTATCAATATCACGCATCATTTCGTGAGTGTAGGTGTTAGGACCCATTGCATCTCCTTCAAGAGGAGCTCCTGCTGAGTCTGAAGCTAGTTCGATAACTGCGATACCATTGTCTGTGGTCCCGTAGTTAACTAGACGGTTTGGCATTGGTTCTAATTTGAGTCCGTATAGGTCGCTCATATTCTCTGCCAACAGGGCCCGCTTAATGAGTCAATCGCTACTCTCGCTGAATGAAGTCTTGCCGCCTGAACGTCGAACATTATCCCATCTCTCGCCGACTTTTTTTGCAGATTCCGATTGCTCCCAGACATCTCTTTTCTTGGCTTTTCTAAACGGTAGTCGCCTTACTCCTCGGCCCATTGCCTTAGGGTCTGATTTCAGCATAAAGCGATTTACCATAACATAAATCAGAGATTTATACCATTTAGGACGGAATAATTTACCGATCCAAACAAGTCCATCTCCTCTCTTTTTTTGGTCTCGCATCCATGCTTTACACATGTACTTGAAGGTTCGATTTCCTACTCGATTCATCAAAAAACGGTTTGCAACCGAAGTTTTGACATAAGGCATGAGTTGTTTTCTGACTTCCTTGTCGTAATCGCAATTGCCCAATATATCCTGAGCTGCCAAATGTCCAGACCATACGGCCATCCTCATTCCAAAACCCCACATGAAATCTTGCAGACCTCCCGACTCCCCCACATAATAGCGTCCATCTTGGAAATAATTCTTGTTGATTGTGAAATCTCCCTTTCCACCAACTCTCTTTATTGGCTCTATGTCAATATCTGGATAATGATTCTGATACCAAGCGATAGTCTCATTCAAGAATCTATCAGAGCCTCTTTGTTTTCTCCACAAACAGGTACAAATTAATCCAATTCCGTCGATTATTATCAGATAAGAGTATGACCCCGGTGCCAATTTATCATTCATCTGAAAGGCAATATGATTAGGATGCTTAGTGCGGAAAATTTCCCCGTATGCCACTGCACTTGTTCCTTTAGGACCACATGCAATAATTTGGCAATCTTCTTCCTTGACTCTACTCTTGTAATGTAAATTGGCTCCTGCCGCTAAGGCCATTCTCTTGAACCCTTGATCAATCGTGTGTTCTGAAGTTCCTCTCTCAACAATTCTGTATGCTATTTTTGGAGAATGAGTCTTCGTAATTTCATCATCAGGGTGGATTAAGTCTACTTCCATAAATTCGGTTGCTTTGAATTCGCCGGGGTCATATCCCCATGAACGTAATTGGTCAAAGAAATCTGCATCCATTGACCAGTTTTCTAAGGCTTGGAAATCGCCATCAAAGCGCTGACCTGAATCTTCTCTGATATCATGTACATGAACTTCTATGCCTGCTTTGGCCAGTGTAGTTGCAGCCGCTAAACCAGATAAGCCCGCGCCCATGATATGGATGGGGCCTGCCTGTGCCATGACATCCCATGTACGTGGATGGTTTCAAGGATGCGGCAGTGCTGCGACTGATATGCAGGGGCATATTTTCATCCAAGAAGCCCCTGAACAACTCGATGTAGATAACTTGCGAACTCATCTTCAGACTGAAGGGTGCGGAGCAATTGTTTCATTCACCGGGATTACCAGAGGACAAGACGATGGTGAAAAAGTCCTCCGCCTAGAGTTCGATGCTTGGCAGGACAAACTCTCTGAAACACTTCATGGTCTTGCAGAACAAGCAATCTCGAAGTTCGGTTTGAGATCTGTAGCAATGGCCCATAGGACTGGTTCTGTTGGACCAGGCGAGGATATTGTTGCGATTCATGTTGCAAGTCCACATAGAAAAGAAGCATTCGAAGGGTGCTCTTGGTTAATCGATGAACTCAAACGACAAGCCCCTCTGTGGAAGAAAGAAGTCAAGCCGAGTGGGGCGACTTGGAAAGCAGGACTGGGGTGAAATATTGGAGAAAAGTATCCAGGGAGTAATCGACATTGGTGGTAAACCAATAGTGCATAGAAGAGCCAGTGCCACCGGCTTGGTACACCTTTCTAGCCAGTCTAAACAAGCAATCGTAAATGGCAATGTCGAGAAAGGAGATGTCTTGGAAGCATCGACAATTGCGGCAATTCAAGCGGTCAAAGATACGCCTCGAATTATTCCTCATTGTCATCCAATCCCTTTAGAGGGATGTAAGGTGGATTGGGCATGGGAAGACAACGCTTTACGTTGCACCGTAGAGGTAAGTGCCCACTATCGCACGGGCATTGAGATGGAAGCTCTTACCGGTGTTTCTGCGGGACTTTTATGCGCCTTAGATATGGTCAAATCAATGGAGAAGGATTCCGAAGGCCAATACCCAGAAACACGGATTACAGACATAGTCGTACTTGAAAAACACAAAGCGGATTAAGCGCTTTATTCATGGAGGTGTTGCTTATCGCAAAGAACATGGCGAGAACTGCTGATTTAGCGCATCACTTCTTGGAAGCGGTAGACCAAGCGGCAATTGCTAGTGCATCTTGGCGTGGATTGGGTGACAAAAACGCAGCGGATGCTGCTGCGGTAGAAGCCATGCGCAAAACCTTCGACAAAGTACCATTCGATGGAAGAGTTGCGATTGGTGAAGGGGAGAGAGACGAGGCCCCGATGTTGTTCATTGGTGAAGAACTTGGTAACCAAGTTGGAGTTGAGGGGGCACTACAGATTGATATCGCTGTCGACCCGCTAGAATGTACCAACAACTGCGCTGATAATTCACCTAACTCAATTGCCGTATTAGCTGCAGCACCAAGAGGCACTCTACTTCACGCTCCTGATTGCTACATGGACAAAATTGCCGCAGGACCAGAACTTGCCGGACACATCAGTCTCGATGGCGGAGTTACTTACAACCTCGAACAAGCTGCTGACATTTTAGACAAACCAATGTCTGAGGTGAAGGTTGTTGCATTGGATAGAGAGCGACATGCTGAGTTGTTCAAAGAAGTTAGAGAAGCAGGAGCGCAACTGCACCTTATGGGAGATGGAGATGTTTCTGCAGCAATATGGGCTGCTCGCTCTGAAGGACCTTATGATATGCTATTGGGCATAGGTGCCGCTCCTGAAGGAGTGATTACTGCGGCTGCGATTCGCGGCATAGGTGGTGTCTTTGAAGGAAGACTGGTTTTCCGTTCAGATGAGGAAGAAAAGCGTGCTGAAAAAATGGTTGATGATGACCTAACCAGATTGTGGGATGCCACAGACCTCTGCCGTTCAGATGATGCAATATTTGCGGCTTCAGGAGTTTGTGATGGATACCTACCTGGAGTAGTAGTAGGCAAATATAGTGTGCAAACATTTGCTGAGTTAATCGATGTAAAGACCGGCGAAGTCACTCGTCATGACCGTACTCATTCTTTGTGATCACATGGTTAACCAGTTACGTATCGAAGTTCGATTGCCTGAAGGGCACTGGTCAGGAGATGTATCTCGTCAACGTCCTGAGGCCGTTTTGCGAATTGAAGAGACTATGCCTTTGGGTAGAGGAAGAGGAACTGCAAAGATTTCATCATCAAATGAATTGATAGATGAATTGAATGCTCACTCGGGCATAGATGAAGTTAGAAATTTGGGAAGTAATCGTTACGAAGTTGATATCGCCCCTAAGGGTGGAGGATACATCAAGGAAGTTAGAGAAGTTGGAGTTATTCCTCAATCTCCGTTCGAGGTTAGAGATGGATGGGTTGACTGGACAATTGAATGCTCGGCAGAGAAAAGCCGTGAACTCGTGCAGTTACTTCGTGAGGGTGGAGTTCCATATCGGGTAATTTCAACCCGCTCAACGGGTTCTAGGATGCTTACTCCGAAACAGCGACCAATCTTTGATTCTGCTTTGAATGAAGGATATTGGGACACACCTAGAAGAATAACGCTAAGCGCTCTGGCAGAATTATTAGGTCTTAGTAAATCTACACTTTCTGTACATCTACACAATATCGAGGGAATTGTCCTCAATTCCTTTGCAGACGATGTACGTCGAAACTCCCCGTAAACATCTTCACACGAACATGTTCGCAAATCAATGAATAGTAGGTACTCTATCCCCGTGTCATGGCAGAACTACCTAAGACGTGGGAAGACTGGGTCGCCAACTTTGGCGAATGGCAAGACAGAGTGGGTTTCGATAGAGAATGGCTAGGCGATTTCGACCTTTCAATTCTATTTGATTGGGACCGTGCAGGTGATGTAATCGAATTCGGAGACTATGCTGGAAGAGCCAAGTGGGAAAGAGCACTACAGGTTCCTCACCAAAATATCCGTGATTCGCTTGTGGCAATGATTACCGTTCAAGGTGATACAGAATTCGCATCTGTTGAGCAACAACGCCATCTTTTGGCATCCGCTCCTACAGATTACGACCGCTATGCAGCTGCTAGAATCATGGCTGAAGAACAACGCCATGGATGGCAGATGGCTTACCTATTGATGACCTACTTCGGACAACAGGGAAGAAGAGAAGCACAGAAGTTACTAGAGCGAAATGCACAGGATGGAGACCGCCTACTTGGTGCATTCAATCGACCAATGCCGCATTGGTTGGATTTCTTCTGCTACACCATGTTCGTAGACAGAGACGGCAAATTCCAACTCGGAATGCTTTCTACTTCTGCATTCAAGCCATTGGCTGCATCTATGGGTCCAATGCTCAAAGAAGAGTCGTTCCACTTGGGAACTGGATCTAACGGTTTGCGTAGAATCATCAAGGCTGGAGTAATCCCTCTAGACATGCTACAGCGTTACATGAACAAGTGGGTTGCAACAGCACACGATCTATTCGGAACCGATTCTTCGACTTCTGCTCACTGGGCATATGTTTGGGGAGTAAAGGGTCGCTGGGATGAGCGCAAGAAACTGGAAGGCGGAATCGATGTTGACAAGGAAGTCCTCAACGAAGAAAGCCGTGGACACTACCATGAAGAAATTGCAAGAGAAGTCCAGAAACTTAACGGATACCTTCCTGAAGGATGCGGAGTAAGTCTATTCGTACCTCATGAGAACTTCTACAGAGATATTGGAGCCTTCGGCGGTAAGAACTGCTACACCAACGGTGAACTCTTCGAAGGAACTGATGAAGAGTACGCAGATTATCTGAAGACCGTACTTCCAACTCCGGAAGATGAGGAAGCACTGAAAGAGATTTTCAAGCAACAATGGATTGAGGACAAGCCATTAACTCCTCGCCAACTTGCTAGCGGAATCGGCGCTTCTGCTTGAGGTGAGATTTTGATTCCCGTCTCGCTCTACGGAGCCGACGAAGCGGAACTTGAACGCTTCTATTCGGTTTTACCAGGTCTTGTTAGTGACGCCTATGAAGATAGGCCATATCAGGAAACATTGTTCGCAATAACTGGCGAAGATGTCATTGAACATATTGAATTGGCAGATGTTTGGGCCAAAAACACGCCATTCGTTTGGCCGGAAGATGTGGTCATGGAAGTGAACATGGCGATCCAAACTATCAAGTATCCAGATGTAGGATTACTAGAACACCTACTTACCTTGGAAAATGTTGACTGTTGTAGAGTCTCTACCTGGATGCACTTTGAAACAAATGTGTATCCAATTTACAGCAAAAAGGCTTGTGAAGGTCTAGAAAAAATGGGACTTCCTACACCTTTCCTACCAGGAGATATAGCATCATATGGACTGTATGTTCAACGACTAGAAGGACTAAAACTCCACGCACCAGCCGAAGGAATGCCGGAAATCGGGTTGCCAAGAGCCCGAATCCTACAACTCGGACTGGAGCGGTTCTAATATGAAAAATGCCTCAACACACGCTAAATTACTGGCGGTTGCATTCATCTGGGGCCTTGGCTGGGTAGCTGGCAGAGTAGTTGCGGGAGATATACCACCCTTCACAGCAGGTTGGGTAAGATATATTCTCGCAGTAGGATGTTTTTTCCTATTTTTGAAAATAACAAATCAGTGGATCGTCCCGTCTAGAGAACAGTGGAAAATTATCACTGCAATAGGATTTCTTTCCACATTCCTGTATCAGGCTTTTTTCATGTACGGTATGAAGTGGACCGCTGCAGGAGATGCTTCTTTGATGATTACATTCAATCCGTTATTCACAGCAATACTTGCTGTCCCGTTTTTGGGTGAGAAATTCGATGTGCGGCTTGGAGCAGGACTATTCTTCGCAGTATGCGGAGTAGTAGTCATTGCATGGTATTCTCCAAATGTCGACCTACCCGTAAATGAGAGATTGCTGGGGGATGCATTGATTGCAATGTCAGCACTATCTTGGGCTTGTACAACAATACTGATGAAGAAAGCGATGAGTGGTGAAAATGCACTATCTCCTCTGCACCTTACTGTTTGGTCTAGTGCCGTAGGATTACTGATTCAAACTCCTGCAGTGATATGGGAATACTCTCGGGTTGGATTCCCAGTAGATGCTGGAATGGATGCTTGGGCTTGGTTAGCATTCTTGGCTTTATTTTCCACTGTTTTGAGCTATGTATGGTTCGCAGATGGAATAAAAATCATCGGCGCAGGCAGATCTGCGATGTATGTTTACCTAGTCCCGATTTTCGGAATTATGAGTGGTTGGCTAATCCTCGATGAAAAATTGGGTCTTTCGCTGATTGCTTCATTCGTTCTGATAGTTGGTGGTGTTTACCTTGCTCAATCAAAGGAATCGTCATCAACCTAAATCCCATCGGACATTAACATGGGAATCAAAAATGTAGCAGTTATTGGCGCTGGTACAATGGGTGCAGGGATTGCTCAAGTCTGTGCACAAGCAGGCTGGCAAACCAACCTGTATGACGCATTTCCAGAAGGATTGGAACGTGGAATGAACACAATTGATGCCTTTTGGGACAAAGGCATCGCTAGAGGTAAGACCACTGCCGAACAAAAAGCAGAATGGGCTGCAAATCTTCACGCAATCTCCGATCTGCGGTTAGCAGTCAAAGATGTAGATTTGGTTATTGAAGCAGTTCCTGAAATTATGGAAATAAAAGCAAGAATATTCCATGTTCTTTCCATAGAAACAAAAGAGGATTGTATCTTAGCAACGAACACATCCTCACTTTCAATCTCTGATATCGCACAGGCCTCAGGCCGTCCAGACAAAGTCATTGGAATGCACTTTTTCAATCCAGTTCCAATCATGAAATTGCTTGAGATTGTCCGACACGATTCGTGCTCGGAAGCCACCATCGCAGCGGCGCAATCAATCGGTTCTGCGATGGGTAAAGAGACCATATTAGTCAATGATGTACCGGGATTCGCAACCAGCAGACTTGGGGTAGTTCTCGGCAATGAAGCTATTCGAATGCTGGCCGATGGGGTTGCCAGCGCTTCGGATATCGATACTGCGATGGTCCTTGGATACAAACATCCGATGGGCCCACTGGCTCTAACCGATCTCGTTGGCCTAGATGTACGCAGAGATATTCTACTCAATCTAAAGAAATCATTCAATGATGACGCATACACTCCTCATCCGCTTCTAGAGAAATTAATCGCAGAAGGGCGCCTTGGCAAAAAATCTGGCAAAGGAATCTATGATTGGTCTTCGGGCTCTGCCGAAGAAACCGAACTTCCCTAATCACAATAATCTTCAGCGTCCTTATGGAAAATTATCAGATGTTCGACATCTCCTGAATAATTTCTCAACTGCTTTCTCAATTCTTTCAGTGTCGCATTTCCGTGAACAACTGTGGCGACAGTTGGGCCGTTTGACAATTTCAACAACTCCAAAGTTAGATTTGGAGTTGAGTCTTCACCGGACCACTTCAATTTCGAAATCGGATTTTTGTCCCATTTTGGCTGTAAATCTACAGCTTTAGTTTGAAGCCAACACCATTTGGAAAGACATTCACTCAGCAGATTTCCTCTGAGTATCAGACTAGCATCTTCAACATATAGCCAATCTAGATGGTCTGTAATATCACCGTGAACCAATGTAACCTTGATTCCGAAGTTGTATTTCCTTTCATTTCTGGGAATTGGTCTCAGAGCCCTCGGGTTTCCAATCAATGATTCGACCCATTGGTGATATTCTCTAAACGTCCACGAATTAGAATACGGACAGGGCAAATACGGTTCTCCGTTTTCGGGCCAATCCAGATAATCCATGTATCTTTGAAACCATGAATCCTTATCCGGATGACCTGGCCATCTTTCGGGTAGCCTCCTCGTTTTCTTCTTCAAATCCTTCTGAGTCAATCTTCTTTCATGGATTAGTGATGCTAGGAAATCATTGACTTCTGTTTTCTCACCCCCGAGGTTCTTGACTCTGAATACTTCAGCCTCTACCTCTCTTACTCCATCGATATCGAGGTACGGTATCGGCCATTCTCCCCTGCCAATATGTTCCACACAAACATCCTTTTTCGTGCTCAAAATAATCTGAGAATATGCAAACCATTCCGGGATTACCTCTGCATGCTTTCTATCTAGAATTATCAAACCCCCATCTCTAACATGGGATGCCAGTTTTGGAATGATGTCTGAATAAGAATTCCTTTTTCTATTCTCAACAAAAGGTTCCAACCAATCGAGATAGAGAATATCAACTAATGGTAAATCATTGATACCTTTACTCGCATCCTTTTGCCTCATCGCTAACATATTCTGATAGCCTAATTCGGGGTGCCTATACGCTCTACCTCCTATCAGGGGATTTGCTATTCTAGCAAAATACTCCATCCTCAAACTGGTTTCAAGGAATGGCATATCATCGGGATATCTCGGCCCTAATTCATCACAAAATAAGATGAATGGTTGATCGTTTTCCACCATAATTGACCATGAGTTTAGATAATTCATATCAGCTGCTGGATGATAAACAATTAGTGGCCTGTCCCTCACTTTGGGAAATGGTACTGAGGAGAATAGTTCGCCATTTTTCCACATCATGAAAATCACCTAAACTCTCCTTGGGTGCCCAGTGGGAACTACCCTGAAAATCCTCTTAGTCTGCCTAGACAATCTTGGGTATTGGTTAGCAATACTTACTCCAAAGGTAGCGCTTTTGGCGGTATCAATGATTTTGTCTCTATGCAATGTTACAATGTGTGCTGTGCATAATTTGCCATTCTCATCCGGGTCAGAAGGAGGGTCGACAGAATAGAAGCATAGCAGGAATAAATCATCGTGTTCAACCAATTCGTCAATACAATAACTCAATCTTCTCAAATCGTGATTGCAATATGCAAGTTGCAAACCGTACGGCTGTAAAGCATTCGACCAAGTATGCGGCGACTGTGAGTTGATGATTTTCTTGAAATCATCAGGGCTTACATCTGCACCCGTACTTCTTGCCAGCATAGCTAGCGTAGTAGGGACACAAGATGGTCCAACCTGCTTGATGTGCTTGATTCCTAAGTCTGTAAAAAACGGGCCCATGGGCTCGTTTTCAGATTCCTCATCCCACAAAGGGGCACTAGCATTCGGTTTCCAATCATATACTCCGTTGTCGTTATTTCTTTCTTTCATTACCATCATATCACCTCACAAATACATCCAATCATCTGGCCTACCATTTGGCCATTTCTCCTCAAACTCTTCTGCAAATTTTCTTCTATCGAGTTCTTGCTGATGAATTATGTTCCAAACCTCTTCATCTTCGACAAGAAGTTTGATCATCAATAGTAATGATTCTGGAAATGTTTCTCCTTGTGGATTGATGTGTGCGTCTTGAAATTCCATATCTTTGTATTTTGTCATGTGTTCAGGGAAGCTAGAGAAGCCGAAGCCTGTTTTTTCTGAATTGGTCTCGATTTCCCAAGTGGCTAGAGTTGCTTCTAAATTTGCAATATGGTTACCTAATACGTGCTTATTTCTAGCACCATTTCTGATGTTCCTTAATGCTGCATAATGCATATCCAAAGTATTGGGCGGAAGCCATCTATGGAATTCTAAACTAATATCGAATCTAAAATTCGAACCATGTTGCCCAATTACTGTGAAAGTGTTTTCTTCGATTTCAATCGCATCTGTTTCAGAAATATATTGGGCTAATTTTAGCCAATCTTTCTTCAATTGTTCAGATTCTTCTTCTGTCAATTCGGATTTTTTATCCCATGATGAAGGGATGTAACCCAACGGTAGCAAAATTAGTTTCAATTTACCTAATTCATTTGGCCATTGTGTCCACTCATCTTTGACATTAGGATTATTTTTATTCCAAGCTTCAATTATGTGGAGTTGAAATCTCGCTGAATCTATGTCTATATCCCAGTCGATTTCATCCCAACCATCAAATTCTTCACTCATGGGAAAACACTCCTTCTGTATTCGCTTCTGTTTGGATGACAAATCATACATGTCGTGTTGATACATGGCCAGGAGTAATCATTGGCAATTGAATCAATGAATCCTTCCTGTTGCATTTTTTGCCAGAATGGCCTCGAGCAATTCCAAGTATCTACCCAAATATGAGATTCTGGAAACGCTTTCCTTATGTCGGAAATCATAGTTGTGCCATGTCCAGAATGCCTGTTATCAGGATTGTAGACAATCACATTGTGAATCTCAATTTTGTTTCCGTTGGTGAAAATCCAACAATTTGATGTTGGCATTCTACCTTTGTAAATCCAGCAATTTTCTTTTGTAGGGTGTTCACAAAATGGACCTATTCCGTTTTTGAAAACGGTATCTTCGTCTATTTTGCACGCTTGTTTTGTGTTTTGTTTTTCTATTTTCATTTTCATATTATCACCTTGAATGGCCAGGGTACCGGGATTCGAACCCGGGTTGACAGTTCCGCAAACTGTCTTGATATCCACTACAATATACCCTGATTGAATATCAAACCAGCGAGGGTACCCGGATTCGAACCGAGGTCAAGAGGTTCGTAACCACTTATGCTATCCACTACACCATACCCCCATTGGTTTGATTGCTCAACGGCTTAGAGTCGCTGAAGCTTACGCATCTCGAATCGAAATGCAAGTTTGCAATAATTGCAACAGTACTGAATAAATTTTCAGAGTACATTTGATCGAACTCGACTGCGAAGTCGACCCAACCTAGTAAAATTCCCTAATTGCATGGTATCACCATTTCTCCGTTGCAACATAGCCGAAGCAGTCATTGCGTAAAAAGATTTCGGTGTTTTCTATCATTTTTCGGCCTCAGACCCAGCAATGGCTCATTTACATTACATTTCAAATTGCGTTTTAATGTTATTTAATAGTTCATTAAAATAACAAATATTGGGTTTTTTGTTATTTTTCAGCAACTTTACAGTTAACTTTAAACAAAAAAACAACAAAATCTAAAATTTAAGATTATTCTTCTTCGTCAGAAGAAATCGTTTCATCATACCAGGCTTCAAGATGAGAGATTCGATTCGCATCAAGGCCAAGTGTCTTAGCTTGTAATTGTAGGAACTTTCTCTCTTCTTCGGTTACGACCAAATCTTCCATGGCCAATTCATATGCCTCAAGATATGTTCTTTCGGCTTCTGTAAACGATTCTGGCATCAATCTACTAGAGAAGCCATTGATTACCGTGAATATTGGTTTTCGTAAAACAATAAGTGGAGCTCCAACCAAAACGCCACCAATCCATCCCGAGCCCCCTACTAAGTTCTCGACAAGTTCTGATGCGACAAGGAATGCGATTGCACCGATTGTGGCAAACATCGCAGTACTGAATGTCTTGCGGAGTGTTTCATCAATCCCTAATACATCATTCTTCAATATTGCATAAGTGAACATTATTCCTTCGAATAGACCTGCAAATAATGCACTAAACAAGAAACCGTACAGACCAAAGAAGTAATACTTGAAAGAATCATTCAACTCGACATTAATTAGATCTGAAGAGTCGAACTCTCCATATTTAGCTGAAATGTAAATCATAGAGAAAAGCATGGTACCTTGAAAGAATGTTTTTCCTGTGAATCCTACTGCAATTGCTCTTGCTTCTGTTGAACGCTGAACAGCATCTTCGTCGTCTTCATCAACTGTAAGGTTCTTCTGGGCACTGCGCATAAACCATAACGCAACGAACGCTGTCAAAACAGGACTCATCAATAATAATCTGCCGAAATCCGACTGCTCGACAGTTACAAAGTGGTAGGGAGCATATTCCTCAATACAATTCCCAGTTAATCCTTCAGCACCATATGATGTTTCAACTAATGCTGAACCCTCTCCTCCGCCTTCTGGACATTCGACATACACTGAACCGCTGAATGTTTCGTGAACACCACCATTTGCTGTGATTATCAAAGTCATTAATGCAATCGAAATTGCTGGAAGTGCCCAATACAAGTTGTTCTTGATTGAATCCTTAGTCATGAACTTTAGGAACCTAACTGGATAGAATGATGAAAGTGAAAGATACATGAAAATCGAGAGTAAACACATCGTGTAGTATACAACTCTCCAATGCTGCATAAGCGGCATTATTTCTGGTCCGAAAGGGTAGATTGCATACCAGGCAACTATTGTCTTCAATCCTTCAACGTAAAGCATCAATGACATAAATCGATTTTCAGAGGAATCTGGCCTAGCTCGAAAAATCATCGTAGCCAAAGTGAATAGGAAAATTAGTGTTAGAATAGATAGAAATGCATGGATTATTCCTACGCCTGTCCACGCATATTCAAAGTCGATATTCGCCAACGAATCGATATACCATGCAAAGGAGCCACTCTCTACCATCAAGTGTATGTAAGATTGCAAAGGCGAAAAACTTACCTCTAGAATAACAACATATTATGAACTAACAATGTATCGAATAATCATGGAAGTTACACGTGAATTCATTAGGACGTTCACATTTATCGCAGGACCTTTGGTTTTGGTAAGTTATGGATTGGCTCTATCTAAGATGGATGATAAAACAGCACTGTGGGGTGGAATACCCGGTTCTTGGATCACCTACATTGTTCCGTTTATGTTCTTAGCAGCGATAGGATTCCTGATGTATTGGTGGGTTGCATTATTCCAAATTGAAGTATCTGTACTCGAATCACTTAGGTGGCCGTGGGGTGAATCTGATGGAAAGGGCGCACAGAGGCTTCTTCTCGCCTATGCATTATTCCTAATTCCATCCATGTTTTGGATTGACAGCACTAGAATGCACATCAATAACGACTACTCTTGGACTCCGTTCTTAGTTATCGGAATCTTGGCACTTGCATCAGTTGGCAACATCCTGTTCGGACTGCTTGCATATGGTGCATGGCAGGACGGGGTAGACGGTTCAGGGTTAATGCTACTCGGGTCAATTTTCCTTGCAATACAGGTCATACTCAACGACCTAATCGTTTGGTCTTACAAATTCCCTTGGTAAACATTGAATGATTGAACGCACACAATCCTGCGAGCAATCATCTGTCGCTAGAAAAATCTGGTTTGCGTTTTGACAGGAATGCATCAATTCCCTCTGCAAAGGATGCGGTTGTTCCAGCAGCTTCAATCAAAGTCTGCTCATGCTTGAGATGGGTCTCAAAATCATTCACATTCTGAGTCAACAATAGGTGCTTAGTCGCTTCTTTCGTATGGCTACCCCACTGTGACCATGTGTTTGCAATTTCGATAGCTCTCTCAATCAAAACGTCTTCAGAAACCACTTCGTCGATTGCTCCAAGTTTGCACGCTTCATCTGCACTCCAAACTTGATTCTCAAGGAAGAAGCGGCGGGCGACTTGTTCGCCGACAAGACGGGGAAGCAACCAGGTAGTACCCCCATCAGGTGAGAGCCCGATTCCAGAATATGAGGCTGCCATCTTTCCATTTGGACTTGCAATTCTTGCATCGCATGCAAGAGCAAGGCCGAGCCCGCCACCTGCAGACGCACCATTTAGCGCTGCGACGAATATAGTCTTGGAGGTGCGCATCTTGACCAGCATTGGATGAAGGATATCGGTTAGTTCACGAATCAGTTCAACACTATCACCGTCATCAATAGACTTCTGGAATGCCTTGATATCGGCTCCAGCAGAGAAAAATTTCCCTTCACCTGTAATGACGATCGCTTTGCATCCGATATTGCCTATTATTGCATCCCGAATTTTTGGGAGGAATTCTCGACTGAAGGACTGAGTTGCTGAACCACCCGTAAGTTGGATGAGAGTTACTCCGTCTCTCTCGCTAATTTCCATATAATCACAACTTTACATTGACGTTCTTTACCTTAGTATAGAAGTTTAGAGCATCCTTAGATTGCTCGATTCCGATACCAGAATGTTTCCAGCCAGTAAATGCTGTCTGTGGGAATGTAATCGGATATTCATTGATACTAACCATACCAGATTCGACATCTCTTGCAAACTTGTGTGCACGAGAAAGGTCGTTTGTCCAGACACCATTAAGCAATCCAAACGGCGTATCATTTGCCAGAGTAAGCGCTTCAGAATCTTCGCTGAATTTTGTTACTGCCAATACTGGTCCGAATAATTCCTCTTGGAACAATAAATTATCAGAAGAAACACCGGTAACTACCGTCGCTTCCATGAATGCGCCATCTCGGTCCAATGCATTCCCACCACAAACAACTTCTCCGCCTTGTTCCAATCCCTTGGAAAGCATGTCAAGAACATCGTCTCTGTGTGAAGTGTGAACCATGCTGCCCATCCTTACACCTTCTTCTATTCCAGGGCCAACCGGCCACTTAGAAATCTCAGCAACAATAGCATCTACTAATTCGTCGTGAACATCTTCATGAACGATTAGACGGGAACCCGCCCAACACATTTGGCCAGCGTTCATGAAAATCCCAAAGCATATTGCCTTAGCACAGTATTTGAGATTAGCATCTGGGAAAACAATGTTTGCTCCTTTACCACCCAACTCCAGAGTAACAGGAGTGAGATTCTGGCTCGCCTTTGCCATAACAGCCTGTCCAGTAGGAACACCACCGGTGAGGACAATTCCGTCAACTCCAGAATGTCCTGCTAGAGCATCTCCGATTAGACTACCAGAACCTGTTATGATTTGCAATACATCTGCAGGAAGTCCAACTTCGGATTCTTGCATAGCTTTCATCCAAGCGATTAGCGAAAGAGGAGTCCATGAAGCAGGCTTTGCAATAACAGTACATCCTGCAGCAAGAGCTGGAGCGATTGAGCGAATCGCTAATTGTAGCGGGAAATTCCATGGAACAATATGTGCAGTTACTCCAAGTGGTTGTCTCAATGTGTAGTTTAGTCGATTACCTGGAACGGGAATAGTGCTGCCTTCTATCTTGTCCGATAGTCCAGCGAAATATTCCAGAGTCCACGCTCCGTAGCGTATCTCACTCAATGCTTCACGGAATGTCTTTCCATTGTTAGAAGATTCAATTGCTGCTAGACTCTTTGCATTAGCATAGGTTGCAGCAGCCATCTTTTGCAAGATTCTTCCTCTTTGTGCTGGATCCATAGCAGCCCAATCTTTGGAATTAAGAGCCGCTCTGGAGGCTGCAACACATCGCTCAACATCTCCGATTGTCGCCTTAGGAGTTGTTGCAATAACTTCGCCTGAAGCAGGGTTCAGTACATCGGATGTAGAGCCATCTTCTGCGTCAGTCCATTCACCAGCAATCAACATTTGTTCACTCGCCATAACCAATGCGAAGAGGAACCGCCTCAAAGCCTCTCCCGTTGGGGGTTGTCTTGATTAGCAAGCAGGCACAGCATTAGTTGATGGCGAAGCGGATAGGTATCGCTGAAGCGACGACAACCAAAGTTACTGGACGCCCTCCTATCCTAGTATTGATCGCCGGTACAACCGGGGTTGGGAAATCAACTACTGCTGTAAAAATCGCTAACGAGCATTCCTTTGCAAGGCTACTATCAACAGATGCGATTAGAGAAATTATGCGAGTCCAGGGTTCTACTGAGAACCTAGCATTACACCGTTCATCCTTCTCAAGAGGAGAATCAGGAGATGCAGTGCTTGATTGGCAAGACACCTGCAAGGCTGTTGAATCAGGAGTCCAAGCCACTATTGAAAGAGCGCGCAGAGAAGGTATTGACCTAATTTTAGAAGGCGTTCACCTTGAACCAAGTTCCCGATTACTACGCTCCTGGAGAGCATCTGGTGGTATTGCAATCGGAATTGTGATGCATGTAGATGATGAATCACAACATACTAGTTTCTTGAAACAAAGAGAAAGTCATTCATTTAGGAATGCAGAGAGGTACATTTCTGCATTACCTCGAATAAGAGCCATTCAAGATTCGCTAAAAGAAAAAGCTAGGATTGCTGATTGGAATACTTTGGACCCGACCGTGGTCAAGGATAGTCTGGACAGAGTCAATCATTGGCTAGACCTTGCATGGAATGAGTGGCGAAAGTCGAATTAAGCATCTAAATCGATTTCAAAAGAAATCACTCTTGTCAGCATTGAGTTTCTGTCTGCTGCCCCTAATTCGCTGTATACAGTTACGACACCATCTGATTCGCTGACTGTAATATTCAACAATTTGAGTTCGACACCTCTTATCTCGCCGTGATGTAATACATCATCGTGAAGAGAATCTATCGACTTCTGAACACTCTCTATCTCAGACAAACCAGAATCATACCAAATTTGAGCACGAGCCTCTGTAAGTTGAGGAAGATTTTCTGCAATATCTGAGGAGGCTTGAATCGTATCGTCGCCTGCGGTATCGTATGGCATAGAAATTCCAGCCATCTTTACACCGAAAATCGCCATAGAAAGAAGTGACATCATCAGTACAACTCCTGTCGCCAACAGCATTTGTCCACTCTCGTCTTTACTTGCTGAACGCATCATGAACCACGCTCCCACAAATCCAAACTAATAGTCCACAAATGGTCATCAACAGCTACCAATCCATGGGCATTGACTGTACTAGCACCAGGAGTTGCTACCTCCCCATTAGGTTGTGAAGTACCAGAATCTTTAGCCAGCCAGCAATTGGCTTCAACCCCACTAGCGAGGTAATTTTGGACTAATTCACAGGCATCATCATTTCGTCCTGTAGCGAGTAATTCAGCGAGGCGTGAGTCGTGATCGCTCTCCATAGCAGGAGTTGCCAGTGCTAGATTGATGGCGTCCTCTCCTGCAAACTGCATTTCAGCATCGATGGAGATGCTCGCTTCATCAGGAACATGTATTGTGATTAGGAAGGCGGCAGTCATGAAAAAAAGCCAAAACAAAGTCAGCATCTCAAGGATGTGAATTTGGGCGCTCTCATCATTCTGCACAGCATCACCTCAAGGCGAGAATGTTCCCGCTGATGGGCTCAATGCCGGTAATGTTGTGACACCTATCAAATCTGGCGAGAATACGATAACATTGAAACAAAGTAATGCAAGTAAAATCATCAGCCCTGAATGCTTCATTCCGCTAGTAAATCGGCCAGTTGCCATCAACCCAGCCATTGAACCATTACCAAGTGCCTGCATCGTCACTCCATAATAGAAAATCGTCAAGAAGAACAGGGGCTCGATGTTACGAATAACCATGTTACCCAATTGCTGGCCTCCGCCACCATCCTCACCATCAGAATTTGAACCTGCAATCGCTGGAATGAAAACCTTAGCTAGAACAACAATAACACCAAGGAAAACACCGTAAGAAGTCCAAATAACCGAAATGTAGGAGGCAATAGAACGTCTTCTTTCACCTTCTAGGAACTTCAATTCACGACTGTCGTTGGCTGCAGTAACAAGAATATCTGAAATCTTTCCACCTGCTCTATTTGCTTCCGAAATCAGAGAGATAGCACGTAAAACAAGCGGAGTGCCGACTCTAGCAGCGAACATTTCGATAACATCACCGAAAGAAACACCCCAAGACAATTGGTCACTCATTTTCTTAACTTCGTGATTCAGAGCACCGTATTCACTCGTCGCTAACGTTTGAACCGCCACCGTCATTGAAAGACCACCTTTCCAGTATTCTGCAAGGTCTCTCAAGAAATCAGGGAACTTCTCTTCCATTTGGTTAGTCTTTTCTTTGACTCTATCCCAGTAGAATGATGCTGGCCAAAACATGATGAAGAAGCCTATTCCAAAGAAGTTCAGGAAAATCGTAGGTCTCAGAGAAATGCCGCCCAAATCTACTTCAGGGCCAATCCATTGAGACTTGTTATTCATATTCTCTGGAAGGCCGTCATAGTAATCCATCTCAAGACGGTATGTAGCTTCCTGAACTTCAACTTCAGAAATCATAATCAGTTGGTACAGATTACCTTTCTCCATATTTTGAATGAATACTTCACAATTGTCACCGTTAGCGTGAGAGTTACCGCTATACCTTGTGATTTCTACTCCACTCGGATCTTTGATTATGAACGAATAATCAGAAGGAATCGCTGTTTCAACTTTACATGTTCCCGTCAATGTTTGTTGGGGCCGCACACTGGCAGTGATATTCTCGTCCATTCCCGGAACATCAAACAGTTGCCCTAGCCCGATGAACTCCTTCCAAGGATCTTCAGGAGTCATAACCAGAACATCAGGTTCGTCCTTCAACAATCCAAATTGACAAGATTCATTGTCATCGAATGTAGGTACGTAATTGGCGTCATAGCCACAAGCCATGTTGACGAACAATGGTTGTCCGTTAGGAGCAGTAGTAAAGTGAGAGTTGGTGACCCAGAATGTGAAAGATGCTAGGCCTAGGAAAATGCTAACACCAAGAATGGCATACAATTTGGTCAGAGTTGTATCGTCTTTTGGAAGGTCCAACTTTACGATAATTTTCTCTTTCTTCTTTCGTGCCAATATCTCACCTCCTACTCACATTTTTTGTTCTTCACTTGACGACCATACAATGAAAGCGAACATAGCGTGAATCATTGGTAAGACCAATAGAACCACAGCATACAGTGTGCTTTCTTCCATCTGAGCACCTGCACCGCTAACCCAGAACATAATGACTAGCATAACGATTAGGAACAGTGGCATTGCAACTGCAACAACAACATATGATTCCGCTAGCATAGCAAGAGATTCAAGGAACTCTTGCAATCGGGTCCTGTTTTCACGCATGTAGTGTTCAGCACGATTCAGGAAATACAGTTTGAGAGAACCTCCAGCTGTTAGGGTTCCGACCATTCCTTGGAAGAATTCCGTCATCCATGGCGAAGCTGCTCTATCTACTGCCATCTTCATTGCTGTCAGCAAATCATATCCTAACAATGAGACGTCGCGATATATCATTGACGAATCGTAGGCAATCTCTCCATAGATATCTCCATTCAGAGCTAGTGATTTGAAAATCTTGTGAGGTGTTGCATTTGCTGCAGCCATTGCCGCAGTGTAGGATGCAGCATATGGAAGGTATTTCTCAAGTGCAACACCGCGTGCTTTAGCAGCTCTTGCGGCTGAACCTTTCAAGAATCTGAAAGTGCCAAATGGTACAACTAGACCCAGCATTACAGGAAGTAGAATCTTAGCGAAGAATGGGAATTCCATGTATTGGAAGTATGGACACCCTCTACTCTCGAGAGTCTCATCAACCAAATCGCTATTCCAGTATTCCCACTCATAGCAAGCAAGAGCATAATCCAGATCTGGGCGTGATTCATACCATGCGATCAATCCTATATCTGGCAAGAATACTGCAGTGAGCAATAATCCACAAATTATGGTAACTGCAACGGTTGTAACAAACAACTGTGCCATATACACTTCAGGCATAATTGGCATGTTTCCTTTGACTAAGTCTTCAGAAAGTTTGACATCATTACGCGCCCTTTTCTTGAAAGCTTTACCAAGGATTCGATGACAAATTTTCTGCCATGCAGTTAACTCCATTCATCTCACCTCCAATTCAATCTAATCGATCAACGTAGGCCGTCAACACGTGCTAAGATTTCATGCGGCCTTACGTAGTACTCGGTAATAATTTGGCTAACTTGGTCAGACTTACGGATATCATTCAATACCATCCATTCAAGAATACGCTTACGGGTTCGTAATTCTCTACGCATCTCGTCTTGACTATAGTTAATTTTGACCATGATTTTCTCAAGAACATATGACTTTCCAGAGAATATGAAATCATCATTTGCTACATTCCATCTAAACACTTCATTGGTGATAACTTCCAGAGAGTTAGGGTCGATACCTACGATTTCAACAATCTGTTTTGTTCTTCTTACACGTCGTCCATTAATACGAGTCTGAATTTGAATCGCACATGCTTCCAAAGCAGGTAACAAAACACGCGGAATATCGATCGGCTTGTTCTCCAACCTATGTACTAACGAAGGTACAGAGTCAGCGTGCACCGTTGAATATGCACAGTGTCCTGTTGCCATCGCTTGGAACAGAACATATGCTTCAGCACCACGAATTTCACCCACGATGATGTATTCTGGTCGCTCACGGAGAGCAGCCTTTAGCAACTCGAATTCCCCGATTTCACCTTCATTAGATTCACCACCGAATCCTTGTCTTGTCAGACCAGGGACCCAGTTTGGCTGTGGAATGTTAACTTCACGAGTGGATTCGATACTTACAATCTTCATCTGCCATGGAATGAAAATACACATAGCGTTCAATGTAGTTGTCTTTCCTGAAGCAGTACCGCCTACGAATAGCATCGGCACTTCATTCTGGAAAGCGACCCACAGATATGCACCCATCAGCGAGGAGAGTGTACGGAAAGCGATAATGTCACACGGTGAGAACGGGTCGTCCTTGAATCTGCGAATACAGAATGCTGAACCACGAGTGGATACTTCACGACCTAATTTCATAACGATTCTTGAACCATCCATCAGCGTAGCATCCAGCAACGGGTCAGCAACAGAAATGTGCTTACCACAACGCTGTGCCAACTTGATAACATATGATTCTAATTCGTCATCTGTCTCCCAAACACAGGTGGTTTCTACAGACTCGAATTTCCTGTGATAAGCGAAAATTGGAACATTTGTTCCGTCCAAAGAAACGTCTTCCACATTCGCATCATTCATCAGAACATCCATCTTTCCATATCCTACCAAATCTCTTCGGAGATAGTAGAATAGTTTTGACTTGGATTTCTTGTTAATTTTCATCCCATAGGCCTTGATGACCTTGTCCATCGCTGTCCGAAGGTATGCTGTAGGATCAGCATCGATTTCTTCGATATTTGCGGTTAGTGAGCGGATGAAGATATCGAGAAGCTCATCACGCCACTCTTGCTCTTTCTTATTCAAAGGAGGTTCAATGATTTGATAAATGATATTTAGGGTTCTCTTGTCACGCACAATTCTTGCAAATGCATGTGGAGGCATGACAGGATACTTGTCAAGTTCATCATACATTGCACGCTGTTGGTTACGACTTCTTCTTTGGCCACCACCGCTTTTCCTAGCCATACATACACCCCTGACACTTTGGACACGGTCTCACTCGGTTATGACCTTTCTCCATTGTGAGAGGCCCTACGGGCCCTCTCACAGAGTATTCAGCCAAGCCGATACTTCAGATTGTAAATGCTCAAGTTCGCCCTCATTAGAAAACGAAATTTCTGCTTGCTCGATTATTGTATCAAGACCCCATCCAGTTTCTCTCTCGTCTCTCTGTTCAAGATCGGACAAATCTCCATCTTCAGAACGTGCACGGGATTGAACTCTTTCGAATCGCAATTGCTTTGATGCAATAATTGCAACCACCTTGAAAGAATCACCCCAATGCTTCTCGAAAACATCCCTCTCAGCAGTACCCCGTAAGCCTTCGATTAAGACGATGCGGTTGTTAGCAAGTAATTCGTCGACAGCAGAAACTAATCTGTGCGCCAATACATCGTCGCCATATTCTGCTCTCAAATCAGAAGCAACCTCTCCGAAAACATGTGGTGCTTCTGGAATTCCTCTGGCCTTTACTTCGGCTCTCACCATATCGCCCATGGAACGCACGGGGATACCTGTCGCAGCAAGAATTGTAGCAAACTCGCCCTTGCCAGCAGCAGGCAATCCGCTAACTGCAATTACGAGTCCCATGGGTTGGTCGCGTACGGTTTCAATTGTTGAACTCTGCCCTTCCCCATTTGCGGTCAAGCAGTTTCATCAACAGTACTGCTGCTGCCACCAAGCCAACACTAACAGCCAATATTCCCTTAAATCCGGTAGCCATTGCTTCATTATCAAATTCTACAGCTTCGGCTTGCAATCCTTTGTCTTGGACTTGGTCTGCCCAATTCTCGTAAAATGATACATCTCCTTGCGTGAATGAAAGTAGGAACAATGCGAGTAATGGAATGACTGTTCCAATCCAAAACCAGGTCATTATTTTAGCATCGAAAATCGCTTTATTAGGAGCAAGCCCCATCAAGAATGCGGTCAAGCAAACGATGTAGATGCTATTGGCTATCATAACAATTAATCCAACCGGTAGAACTGCCCATTCATCTAATCTCCAAGCCATTAAGCACAGGAAAATAACTGAAATCCAGGTAGTCGCCAAGAAGTAAACTGTGACCTTTGCCCGAATCAATTGTGGAACACTGAGCGGCAATCCATTCATGTGTTCGGGTGAATCGAGAGCGGTTAACCATGAGTAAAAATTGAATCCAAAGAAGCCCAAAAATGGCGCATATGATAACAGATTTATCGGAATCGGAGCCTCGGCGAAATCAACTAACCACGCCATCATTAGAAGCACAATTAGAGGTACAGAATACGATACAACCATTTTCTTTAGAGACCCTGAGCGAATCAAATCGACTGCTTCCTTTGCAACAAGTAGCCTGAGTGGCCCGTTTCCTAGGAATCGCAAACGATTCCATGCTGGCAAAAATATCTCCTTCTTGGAGACGACTTTTACTTCGAAATCATCCAATACCAATTGCGATGCAACCCATGCCAAAAATATCGAGGCTGCCAGTGCAGGAATTGCGAGTAAAATTCCATCAGGTTGTTGCGTTGCTAATCCCCAAAGTAAGTATTGACGCGGAATCAATCCTAAGCCGATTATCGTACCTATTCCTACCACAAATACAGGTGTTAGTCGGCTGAACCAACCGCCCAATAGCCATAGTGAAGAGGCGATGAATGAGAATGCCAAGCCCTGAGCCAATGTCACTGACATTGCAATCCATGTTCTAGGCAGGCTACTATATTCCAATGGGGTACTTACACTCGTGAAATTTTCCAATAAGATACCAATAGCCATTCCTGAAATAACTGGTGTCAAAATGAGCATTACATAGTAAGAAAGATCTTTGACATAATATGCAAAATGGGCGGTTGGATTTGTCAATGGTTGAAGTGCTGGAGAGGCCAAAAGATAGTTCTTAGTTCCGGTTCTAGCAAGCACTTTTTCTCTCCCTAAGAATGCAAATGAACCCATTCCTAAACTGAAAAATAACAACGGCAAATGAAGTGCAAAACGCATCTCTTCCCAAGTGAAAGCGTTGGCATTCGGATCTGGTCCTTGAGCTGCCCCCTCGCCGACCAAAAATTGCAAACCAATTGTTGCTACCATGGTGACTAAGGCTACAAGCAATGGGAAAAGTAGAATTCGTCTTTTCTTTGCGAAGTCTAAATTTTCTCTAAATTCTTCAACGAACATAACTTGGAATGTAGCAGAAAATGCACTCCAGCCTACCAATGGCGTGTTAAGATGCATTCCTCCATCGGTGGAGCCCAATGCATCAGGTAGAGATTTTTCTGACAAGTCAGACCAATCTCGGCTGGAGATAGAAACGGACAGTTTTACTCCTCCTCGCTGATTCCTTCATCACTCATTCTTTCTGCTTCTTCAATTGAATGGCCTACTAATCGAATGAATACATCCTCAAGTGTCTCTTCATCGGATTCTTTCAAACCTTTTACAGTGCCTGCAGCCAATACCTTGCCGTGATTGATGATTGCCATTCTGTTACACATTCTCTCAGCCATTTCCAACACGTGAGAACAAAGGAAAATAGTACCTCCGTTAGCGACCATATCCAGCAGCCATTGACGGCACTTGCGTTGGTAAATAGGGTCCAAGTTTGCGAATGGTTCATCCAAGAAAAGCAGTTTCGGTTCATGGATGAATGCAGAAGCAAGCATCACTTTTTGGCGCTGCCCTTTTGACAAATCTTTGCACATAGTATCTCTTTTTTCATCTAGACCAAACCAATCCATCCAATGTTCGACCTTTGCATCTAGGTCGTCTATCCCACGAAGTTTACCGACAAATTGCAAGAATTCACTTGGGGTTAAGTACGAGGGCGGTGATTCCGATTCTGGCACAATTCCGATGTTTGCTTTGAGTTTCTGAGGCTCTTTTGCAGCATTGATTCCAAGAACTTCTACAGCGCCAATACTAGGACGTAATTGCCCGGTTAGGAGTTTAATGAATGTAGATTTACCAGCACCATTAGGCCCAAATACTCCAAAAAATTCACCTGAACTAACTTTGACATTCAAAGGATGAAGTGCGATGAAATCGCCATATCTCTTGCCCAAGTCTTTTGCGACTACTAAGGATTCTTCACCTTCGGACATAATTCATCGTTGGCGCTCAACATTTTGAATGTGTGCTTACAATTGATTTGATATGACTCTCTCGGAGTATCATGAGCGAAGTACTAGTCATCGAAGAAATCCCCTGTGAAAATGGAGACGGAATGATTGCAAAAGTCACAATAAACCGCCCGGACAAACTCAATGCATTGAATCAAGATGTAACATCTAGCATCAAAGAAATGTGTAAATGGGCTGACGAAAATGATTCCATCAGATGTGTGGTAATAACTGGTGCAAAACCAAATCCACCTCCGGAAGGTAAGAGGGCTAAACCCAACGCTTTCGTTGCGGGCGCCGATATTACAGAATTTGTTGGCAAGGGTTCACAAGAAATTAGAGAAATGTTCAGAGATAATGCAATCGAAGCAATTTGGAACTTGAAAAAACCAACTATTGCTATGGTAGACGGTTTTGCATTGGGCGGAGGGTGCGAAGTTGCTTGCTCATGCGATATTCGAATAGCTAGTGACCGCTCAATTTTCGGCACTCCAGAAATTAAACTGGGATTGATTCCAGGCTACGGTGGCTCTCAGAGATTGGTCCATCTTGTAGGATATGGAAGGGCTATGGAGATGATGATGACTGGAAATAATGTAAGCGCAGAAGATGCTTACAGAATGGGTATTGTAAATCACTTGTGCACCCCAGAAAACTTGGAAGAGAAGACAATGGAAATTGCACAAACGATCGCATCCAAGTCAATGCATACCCTTCGAATTGCAAAGCAAACTATCCGTGCATCTCTCGATAACGGAATTACGGATGGAGTAGAAATCGAAGCGATTGCATTCGCTAATCTATTTGATACCGAAGACAAAGAAATCGGAGTCCAAGCATTCCTAAATCGAAGCGAACCTAAATGGGTACACAAGTAATTAGAATCTTACGATTATTTGCCGTGTAATAGTATGAGCAATCGCTTGCATCAAAACCTCAATCGTTAGCCATCTCGTCTTTCAATGCTGCTAAGGCTCCTGATGCTCCTGGCGGCGGAGGCAATGGTAGACCCAAATCTTCTGGAGTAGGCAAGCCAGCAGGTAGTGGTAAAGTGGCGGTAGTCGTCCTTTCCTCTTCAACTGCTACGAAACCGGTGTCCAAAGGAACTCTCAATTTCAAAATAGTAGACTCATCAATTCTTACTAGTGATGCACCATAGACGTGCCCTGCCTCTGCATTGGCTGGTTCAATCAGAATATTATGGCCGTGATTTTCGCTTTGTACTAGGCCAACTAAATCCTCACCAGAACTGTGCTCTTCCCACATTTTTGCAGTAGATGCTCTGATTTCAGCCATCTGATCTCGACGTCTCTCTTTGATTCTTGCACGGATTCGGGAGTGGCGGTCTCTCTTATCTTGGATGTGTGCAGCAATATTTGCATCCTCAATAGATTGAGGAGATACTTCGACAACAAATTCGTCTGCCGTGTGAAATTCTTCGACTGTCACTGCGATTTCTTCTAAATCGTCATCGGGCTCGACTGTAATTTGATTGGATTCATCCTCTTCTTTACTAGAAGCAACCTTGGCCATTTTTCTTTCGCGAAGTGATGCTCCATCCAAACTGTCCTCAGTGACTACTTCTGGAATATCTACTGAAGATTCTTCTGATTCTTCCGAAGAAACTTGCCTAACAGCTACCTTAGTAACAGATTTACCTTTTTCTGGAGCATCTCCCAAGAAGACCCAGATTATTGCCAGAAGCAGGATTACACCTACCAGCGCCCAGCGGCTATTATCATCCAATTCCGCCTGAAGCATGAAGAACGCGATAATACCTGATACTAGTAGAATGAAAACTACAAGTCTGGAGGTTCTCATGCTGCTCACCTCATCCCAAAACGCTCACACTCAAGAACATCACCCAAGCCTGTCGAGATTAGAGAGTAAACTTTGAAGTGCTCTATGGCGGTGAGAATAATGCTGCTTTTCTTCTAATGAAATTCCGCCAAATGGCTTCCCATGAGTGCTTTTAGCCCCCATTGTTCCAATTGGTAATGCATCACCATCCTCGTCTAAATCAGCAGGAATGAAAATCGGGTCAAAACCGAAACCATCTCCTGTTACTGCTTCGTGAGCAATTCGTCCAGGGCAGACGCCTTCTGATACAATGGTTTGGCCATCTTTGTAAAGAACTGCTACTGCTCTGAATTCTGCTTTCCTTAAATTCCCGTCTTGAATGAGGTCGTCACTCTTCAAGTGATTCATCAATTTGAGAACGCCATGGACATCAAGGGTATTCAGGACATATGACGAGTATACTCCGGGAAAACCATTCAATGAATCTACAAACAAACCTGCATCCTCTACCAATAGCATATCATCTGGATTGGGAAGATGTGGAATCGCTTGTTCAACTTTGGATAAAGCTACGGTTTCTAGATCTTCGGCCTGAGGCTCTACTGCCTCGAACTCGAATTGCTCAACCGTCATTCCGTACTCGGCAAAATAGTGTCTTGCTTCAGCAACCTTGCCAGAATTAGTGGTCATGAACCATATGGTCATAATTTGCCCTCTGTATGTAAGGCTCTTGAGCATGTTTGATAGAGTTGCCCCGACAAGAGGTGTTTGTGAATTCGTATTTTGCAGTGGCATTAGGAGGGGCAATAGGCGCTACACTACGTTTCGCTGTAAGTGAATGGGTTGGTAATCCGCAGGGCACATTAATTGTGAATGCAGTCGGATCTCTGCTTCTAGGGATATGTATGGCAGCGCTAGCCACTGAGATGATTTCCAAGGAACTAACTTTGTTCATCGGAACTGGAATATTAGGTGCATTCACTACGATGTCTACCTTTTCTGTAGAGACCATTGAAATGTGGAATGATGACTCTTCGAAAGCGATTGGTTATGTTTTGCTTACGATGATTTTATGCCCGCTATTAGCGCTTGCAGGATGGAAGGCTTTCGAGGCTACTGCTTGATTGAAAGCATTCTTTCGAGGGCGATTTTCGCACCTTCTTGAACCTCTGGAGCGACAATAACCTGATTCGGAACTTCGCCATCTGCCAATCTTTCCAATACATCCATTAGGTAAGCTGGATGAATCATATACATTGTAGAACAGGGACATATCGTAGGTTCTAAACATTGAATGTGTAAATCTTCATGTTGTGAATCCAATCTCGCAACCATGTTGATTTCGGTACCAACCGCGATGTGAGTTCCTGGTTCTTGTTGTGCAACAAATCTTCGTATGAACTCGGTGCTGCCATTAGCATCGGCGGCTTGAACAACTTCCATCGGACATTCAGGGTGAACGACAACTAAGCCATCTGGGTGCTCTTCTCTAAACGCTTCAATCTGAGGAACTGTGAATCTTTTGTGGACAGAACAAAATCCATGCCACAAGACAATTTTGACATCATTAGGGATTTCATTCTCTTCTCCTGGAGTCCATACTGACATTCTTTCAAGAGGAATTCCCATGGAAAGACCAGTATTTCGGCCGAGGTGTTGGTCGGGGAAGAAAAGAACAGCTCCATTTGGTCCAGCCCTCTCATATGCCCATTCTAGGATACCTGCAGCGTTTGATGAAGTGCATACGATTCCTCCGTGACGGCCACAAAAGTCCTTGAGTTCCGCAGCACTATTCATGTAAGTTACAGGAATCAGACAGGATTCTCCTTCTTTTGCAGTTGCAGGGTCACTCAATCCTGATTTACTGAGAATTTCTTCCCAAGCAATTTCAACTTCATCCAGAGCAGCCATATCTGCCATTGAGCAACCAGCACGCATGTTTGGAAGAATCACTCTCTGATTGTTTGATGTAAGAATGTCCGCAGATTCAGCCATGAAGTGAACACCACAGAATACGATATTCTTTGCATCAGACTGTGCTGCTAGTTCAGAAAGTAGGAAAGAGTCTCCTAGCAAATCTGCGTGCATGACAATCTGGTCTCTTTGGTAATGATGTCCCAAAATTAGCAAATCTTCTCCCATCTGCTCCTTCAACTCGGTTATTCTGTCAGCAATTGCTGCTTCTTCAGGACCCATCGCGTCATTGGTGAAGTCAATGGCGCACATCGGCAATGACACTGTCATGGTTGAGCCTCAACTGTCGGTGGTAGCACCCCTTTTTCAACCATACACTTCCTCGCTTATTCGATGCAGGCATGGACAGGCGGTGAAAGATTGCACCTCGGAGCGGAAGCAGAGGTGATTTCTGGCTCATGGCATGGAAGGTCTGCAATTCTGAAAAAGCGAAGGCCTCGAGGGTGGAGACATCCAGATCTGGATGCGAGTCTAACCAGAAAACGAATGACGAATGAAATCAAATTGACGATTTGGCTGGCCAGCCGAGGAGCTCCAGTTCCAGCAATATGGGATGTTGATATGGAGGAAGCCAGTATAATCATGGAGAGAATCGAAGGAAGGCCGCTTATCGAAGTACTCCATTCGAATGAACACGATGAAGAATTGCTTATCTCAGTAGGAAAAGCGATTCGTGAATTACATCGTAACGCAGTAAATCATGGAGATTTATCTACTAACAATATCCTAATCAACAGTAATAGAGATGCAGTTCTAATCGATTTAGGATTAGCAACTCGTGAATATGACTTGGAAGGTTTTGGAATCGACTTACATGTTCTTCATGAAATCCTGAGAGCAAGTCATCCAAGTGTCAAAGGTGCAATGGATTTGGTCCTCAAGGGATACCTCGCTTTAGATGAGGAACTTGGCAACCCTGAAGCAGCCCCTGGAGGAATGCCTCCAAAAGCGATTGAAGTAGTCAAAAGACTAGAGCAAATTATGAAACGTGTTCGATACCATGGTGGTTAGAAGTATTCGCTTCTCTTTGCTTTTGTACAATATAGATGAACGCTAGTGAAATAACCAGTATGACTCCGAATTTCAAAACATTCGATGAATATGGTTGTAGCGTAGGTTCTTTTGCTTGGACCTCAACACTAATGTCGCCTTCACTATTCATCTGTTGATATACATAATAATCTTGTAACACCATAGGAGCCCATTGGTCTAAGTCATCTGCAGTCAAAGGTTTTGTCAAGTTAGTTGAGAATTCATGGATGTAAATTTCTCTATCAGTATATTTGCTTGAAGCATTTGAAGGGTCGATTTCTGTGTATGCAGAAAACATCAGAACACCATAGTCTACATGCGGGTCGTAGGCTGCAAATTTATGATCTGAAATAATCTGACTTTCGCCTGTAAGTGTATCGAGTAGAACTAATCTAGAAGTTGCATTAACATCAATCGTGGCTGCTAACTTATTTCCAGAAAAAGAGATGTCAGTAATTGTGGCATTTTCTAAATCAACATTCAAACCTTGAGCGATTAATATGTCATCTTCTCCAGAGTCCGCAGTTGCATTCACTTCTAGTGAAATCAAACCTTCGCCATCTATGATTCCAAGATGTACTGTATCTGGGTCGCTAGCGAATACTAATGCAATCTGGCCATTTGATGATTCAAGCAAAATGATTGAATCCCCTTGACTAGAAGTTGGCCCTACATTTTCCGTACCGTCAAAGGCCCAGTAAGTCACTTGCCCATCCTGTAACAAAGCAAAACAATCATCTGAAACAATCGTCACATCACTTGGTGATTGAACATCCATGGTGTGTCTTACTTCAAGTGGATTTGTCAAATCAACAACCATCAGAACAGTTTGATTTGCCATAACTAACATGTCTCCACGTACCGTGTATGTTGAATTTTCATCCATTTCCGGCTGTAAAACTTCTATCTCGGAATTTAAGTTAGATAAATCATGAACCACCAATAAAGTCGCTTCTTCTTTCTCGTCCAGAGTGATTAGCCAACCATCGGCAGCTTCCACACCTACAGGTGCATCAACTCCTCCGGCCGGTATTGATTGGTGAGTCAAATCCCAAGTAATCACGCCAGCGACTACAATCATAACTACGGTCAACATGATTCCTGTTTCCCTACTGGTTGGCTTCGTGAATCTTGAAAGTTGTTTGCCGAAATGTGATTTAACCACATCAAATGCCCTTTTCGGATTTGTCAGCAATGTTACAAGCCGAGCGTTAATTGTTCTTTCATCAAAGATTCTCCAAAATGGATCTGCCAACTTATTGGCAATATTTACTGCTATTGTTGCGACAACCATTCCTCCGATGATATCCACGAACCAGTGTATACCAAGATATAGGATACAAAATGCAGTCATCAATACAAACACCAATAGTATCCTGCGATAATTAGTCCAGCGTCCATCTGTATCAAATCTCAATAAACAGAGCCAAACAGCAAATGGGAATGCAATATGTAAACTTGGCATTCCATTGGTCAAAGGGTCTATTCGATGAAACCAGTCATTGATTTCTGGAGTGTGATTGTAAGCCAGTGTTTCCATTCCGGGAATATAATTTCCAGTTACATGTACATTGAAAAACAGATAAAATGGAATTGCTATTACATACACCCAAAATATCGCTAAACTAATTCTATCAGCCATATACCTGTCATCGAAATATGCGAAATAGAATATCGAAACATAGCATATTACCATGAATCCGACAACATAGAAATGTGTCATGAAAGCAGTTAGCCAATCCGCTCTAAATGTCTCTTGAACCCACAAAACCATATCTGCTTCAATAGCATAAATCCATGGAGTCATGTTGAGCATGCCATCGGTATTGGCCATCAAAATTCTATCTACTTCGTCCAAGAAATCTTTGGCGTTGTAAATGACTAAGACTATAGCGATATGCAACCAATATCTGCGAATGAAATCAATGAAACCTTCCGATGTCACTTTAGCCCAAGGCGGTTTAATCATTGGCATCAACAGTACACCAATTGCCAATGCGGAAATCAACCAAGTAAGATAAACACCATCCATTGGACTAACCTCCTAGTTTCGTCGTGTCATAAAGGCATACAAGTGTATTACTACGACAAATACACTCGGAAAGAGCGTTTCACCATACTCCGTGGACATACGCTTTGCCATTATCTGGATCTTGTTTTTCTCCCAATCTCCAGATTCTCTCAAATCTATAAATTCCTGATGAGCAACCACTTGTCCACTCAAATGCTAGGGCATAATTCCCGACTGGTCTAACAGTTGGCTTTTCTTTAGGGAGTGCTTCTACGGTTCTTCTCAATATTTTTGATGAATCATCGTTGTTCCTTTGGGGAGAGCAGTTCGCACAAGGACATGCGTGTCTCAAATCATCATAGGTAATTACATGCTCTGTACCATCTGACCAAATAAGATGCATGTCGACATCTCTACGCTCTAAACGCTTCAATTCAGGAATATCCATGAAGATCACCTCAAATGATTTCTAATCCACTACCGGTTGAACCGGATTCGACCTTGGATTGGATTTGAGCTACTACCTCTGCGAATGCTTGAGATGCAGGACCATCGGGTTCAGACACGATTCTGTGAACTCCGTCATCTCCACCTCTTACGAAGCCTGGGTCGAATGGAAGTTTACCGAGGAATGGTACACCGAATTCTTCAGCAGTTTTCTCACCGCCTCCCGATTTGAATATATCCAAAGTTCCGGACCAGTGGCCTTCTTCATCCGCAGTAACTTGAACTGTCTTTCCACCAGGTGCAGCTAATTCTATTTCAGTTCCAGAAGGAGCCTTTCCTCGAATCGTGTAACCACTCATATTTTCGATTACTCCGATTACATCAACCTTCAGTGAATTTGCAAAGGTAATAGATTTACGAGAATCAAGAAGTGCAACATCTTGCGGAGTTGTGACGATAACCATCCCGTCAATATCTGGGAGGTTTTGTGCCACAGTCAGCGGTTCGTCAGATGTGCCGGGAGGGAAGTCGATAATCAGATAATCCAATTCTCCCCAATCGACATCGCCAATAAATTGCTGGATTGCTCCAAGTTTGATTGGTCCGCGCCACACGACTGGAGTATCCTCGTCTTCCAAGAGAAATGCCATCGATATGACCTTGACACCCAAATGGCCCTGTGCAGGATGAATTCTTCCGCTTTCTACATTCAAGCGTCTACCGCTTAGACCCATCATCTTCGGAACGTTTGGACCAGTGATGTCAATGTCTAGCAAACCTACTTTCAAGCCTTGTTGCGCTAGCGATAGTGCCAATCCTGTAGCGACAGTAGATTTGCCTACTCCACCTTTACCAGAAAGGACCATTATTTTGTGTTTAATCGCCTTACCCATCTCTGAAATCGCCATCTTGCGCTTCATCTGATTGTAAGCAGCCTCCATTTTCTTCTGCTCTTCAGGAGAAGGTCCAGCAGGTGCGTCTCCGGGTTGGTTTACCTTGACAGGGGAATCAGCCATCATGTGCATGCGCGGGCCTGTTATACTTCAACCCTTTTTCAGTACCATATTGCAATAGAATTGCTCCAAAAACCCATAACAAAATGTTCCATTCCATCTGCATACCGGCATATGCCCATCCTAAACCAACACTCAATGCTATCACTGGAAGCCTAGCATGGCGAACATCGCCATCGAGCAAATGTAGAACTAATCCCGCGAACATTGTTTGAATCGTGATAATTGTTGCAATGACCCTGAAAAGCATGTCAAAATCGTTTGCTGCGGCAATGATGTGAGCGATGAACAATGTCAGAAATATGGCGGCATAAACCAAAATTGGCTTCCACATCTATTGAGGCTATGTGCCATTGGTTCATATGCCTCTTCTATGCAGACCTCATCATGCGCCTACTATTCGTATGTGTTGGAAACTCTTGTCGCTCGCAAATGGCAGAAGGTATTGCAAGAAGCCTAGGTCATGACGCTGCGAGTGCAGGAACTCATCCAGCTTCAGCAGTCAGCCCTAATGCTCTGAAAGTATTGGAATCAAAAGGAATCAGTACCGATGGATTACATCCTAAGTTAGTTGATGACATAGACTGGCAATCCTATGATATGGTTATCTCGATGGGCTGCGGAGTTAGTTGTCCAATGATTCGCATCGATCAGGATTGGAATCTAGAGGACCCTGTTAGTCAATCTCTCGAAGTATTCGAAACATGCGCTAGCACAATCGAAGAAAACATCAGAAATTTGGAATGATTATTCTCCAAGAGTTAGAAGTTCTGCCCCTTGAGGGACTTGGTCACCTTCAGCAAAATGAATCGATTCTACAATACCCTCGCTACCAGCGACAATCTTGTGCTCCATTTTCATAGCCTCCATAACCATCAATACATCTCCAGCACTGACTTTTTGGCCTAATGCAACATGAACTTCTAGAATCTTGCCAGGCATTGGAGCGGTAAGTCCACCTTCATCATCCGCAGATGATGCACCGGGCTCGATCAATTCGAACTGCATTGTGTGTCCGTTCACATGAACCCACCAAATATCTCCAACCTTTGTGGCAACTGCCTTGTGTTTTCTACCATCGATTTCCAGCCACAACTCATTGCCTGTGTGAATTGTCATCCCTTCGTAAGTAAAGGATGAACCATTACGCACAGCATCGATTTCGATACGCCCTTCAGAGGTTTTGAATTCCATCATGGAAACCTCCTATTGATTGTAATGAATGGAGAAGGAATTGCGGATTCTACTCCTGAAGAAGTCAAAATTCTTCCGTGATTTGTTGATTCACATGCTGCTGCAATGAGAAGCCCAGCATTGCCAATTTGTGCACCGATATTTGGGCTCCAACCATCAGGCCATAATCTGTCAATCATGTCAGTTGTAGTCCAACCGTCTACCACATCGGGGTTAGTGCACAACTCTCGAAGGAATCTCACATTCGTTGTACATCCAAGTACCACGAAATCATCTAGTGCTCTTCCCATACGCTGCAATGCTTCCTCCCTGGAAGGCGCCCAAACAATCAATTTGGCAAGCATTGGGTCATAATCGGGCGTCACTGAATCTCCCTCGCGCACGCCTGTATCCAGGCGAACTCCGGGGCCGGTTGGAGCAATAAATTTCTTCAATTCACCAATTGCTGGAAGGAAATTATTGGAAGGGTCCTCTGCATATAATCGAACTTCGATTGCGTGGCCTCGCATGTTAAGTGGGCCACAACTCATCGGTTCGCCGCCAGCGATTCTAAGTTGCTCGCGGACCAAATCGACTCCTGTGACCATCTCAGTCACAGGGTGTTCTACCTGAATTCTAGTATTCATTTCCAAAAAGAAAAACTCCCCCTTGGGCGTTACTAGGAACTCAACAGTTCCTGCTCCCTCATAGTCAACTGCACGGGCTGCATCACAAGCAGCTTCACCCATTGCTTCACGTAATTCTACATCTAAGGCAACGCTCGGGGATTCTTCGAAGACCTTCTGGTGTCTTCTTTGAATACTACATTCGCGCTCGCCAAGATGTATGGTTCGACCATACTTATCGGCCAATACTTGAATCTCAATATGTCGACTACCGCCCAATAGTCTCTCGACGTAGATTCTGTCGTCACCAAAGGCGTTGAGAGCCTCCCTCATGGCGGCCTTCGCTTCACTTTCGAGATCTTCTTGCTTGTGCACGGCGCGCATACCTTTGCCGCCACCTCCTGCAGTCGCTTTCAGAAGCAGAGGGTAGCCAACAGACGGAGCGATTTCAAGAACTTCCTCAAATCCTCCAGATACTTCTTCACCTGGAATAACCGGGACTCCGGCTTCCTTCATTGTAATACGGGCAGTCATTTTGTCTCCCATTTTTGTTATGGCGTCCGGTGAAGGCCCTACCCAAATTAAACCTGAATCCATAACCGCTTGAGCAAAGTCAGCACGCTCAGACAAAAATCCAAATCCAGGATGGATTGAATCACAACCATTGTCTATAGCGATTTGTAAAATCTGTTCTTGGTTTAGATATGTTTCAGCAAGACCTTCTCCATCAAGTTGAATCGCCATATCTGCTAACTCTGTGAATAACGTACCTGAATCATTAGCCGCATAGATTGCAACACCTTCTATGTCTGCCTCTCGACAAGCACGTAGGATACGGCATGCTATCTCACCGCGATTTGCGACAAGAGTACGCTTTAGCATCGAATCACTCCTCTGATTTCCAATTAGCACTTCGCTTTTCGAGGAAAGAGGACAGGCCTTCTTGGCCTTCTTCACTACCGCGCATTCTACTGGTGAAATCAAGTGTCCACAACCTTAGAGATTCATCATTTTCATTCCATCTATCAAATCCAAGTGTCAATTCCTTGGCTGCAGTGACTGCGCAAGGACCTGTCGATAGAACTTCAGCAATAACACCAGATTCATCCAATGAATCATCAACACCGTCAATCATTCCAATCCGAAGTGCTTCTGTTGTATCCATTCTACCAGCTAGCATAGCGTGACGACGGAAATTAGCGCTGCCAATTCTTCTGTAAACGTATGGGCCAATTACTGCGGGTAGAATTCCTAACTTCCCTTCAGAAAGGGCGATTTTGACCTTTGAATCACAAATTACGTGGTCAAGGCATGCAATCAATCCTGCTCCTCCGCCAAGGGCAACGCCCTGAATTTTACCAATAGTGAAACATGGATGGGACCATAGACCATTGAATAGCGAATCGAGTCTTTCTGAATCTCTACGATTCTCTTCGGGTGTATTTGCACCTGCATCTCGCATCATGTTGATGTCGGCTCCAGCACAGAAATGTTTGCCTTCTCCTGACAAAACAAGAACTCTGAAGTAGGGTTTACCATCTTCAGATTCGAGCTTTCCAGTAACACCAACAGAGTTCTTTGCTGTCCAAGTAAATACCTCGATCAACTCAGAAATCATCTGAACATTTAGGGCGTTATATTTGTCGGAACGGGCCAAGGTCACCCTAGCAATGCATCCATCGATTTCCAATTGAATAAGTGAAGTTTCCGGTTGAGTGTTCATATCTAATTCTCCAATTGCAAAATTTAAATTTTCAATTACATTCTAAAGACGCCAAATCGGTCATCTGGTAACTTAGCATTTTGACTAGCGGCAATACATAACCCTAGTATATCGCGAGTGTCCCTAGGGTCGATTATTCCATCATCCCAAAGTCTGGCAGTAGAATAATACGGGCTTCCTTCGGTTTCATATTTCTCAAGAATTGGAGCACGGAATGCTTCCAACTCTTCGCCTTGCATAGGAGAATTACCCTCTCTTGCCCTCTGGTCTTGCTTGACAGTAGTTAGAACGTCTGCTGCCTGAGGGCCACCCATTACTGAAATTCGGCTGTTTGGCCACATGAACAAGAATCTAGGATCATAGGCTCTCCCACACATTCCGTAATTTCCTGCTCCGTGAGAGCCACCTACTATTACTGTGAATTTAGGAACGTTTACGCAAGAGACCGCAGTTACCAATTTGGCCCCATCTTTAGCTATGCCGCCAGCCTCATATGCTTTACCGACCATGAAACCAGTAATATTCTGCAAGAAGACCAATGGAATCCCTCTCTGGCCACACAGTTCTACAAAGTGTGCGCCTTTTAGCGAAGATTCTGAGAATAATATTCCGTTATTTGCAACGATTCCGACTTTGTATCCATGGATATGTGCAAAACCACAAACCAGCGTTTGACCGTATCTCGATTTGAATTCGTGAAACCGGCTTCCATCAACAATTCTTGCGATGATTTCCTTGACATCAACAGGAGTGCGATTATCTGCAGGAATCAATCCTAGAAGTTCATCTGGATCATAAAACGGCCCTTCAGCATCAATTCTCTCAAACGGGGCTAGTTCCCTAGAGCCTAGGTTCTCGACAACATTCCGCACCATTCTTAGAGCCTCATCCTCATCTTCTGCAAAATGATCTGCAACACCGCTCTGTGAGGTGTGCACATCCGCTCCCCCGAGCTCTTCAGCGGTTACTTCTTCACCTGTAGCCGCTTTGACAAGTGGAGGCCCTGCTAGGAAAATAGTACCATTTCCTTTGACGATGATCGACTCATCACTCATTGCTGGCACATAGGCCCCTCCCGCAGTGCAACTACCGAGAACTGCGGCAACTTGAGGGATACCGTCGCCAGACATTTTGGCCTGGTTTCTGAATATTCGGCCGAAGTGTCCGATATCGGGGAATACCTCATCTTGCATTGGAAGGAAAGCGCCTCCAGAATCAACAAGATAGATACAAGGGAGGTTGTTCTCATGAGCCACTGTTTGTGCGCGAATATGCTTCTTAACAGTCATTGGATAGTATGAGCCGCCTTTTACAGTAGCATCATTTGCAACGAAAAGACATTCTCGGCCGTGGACTAATCCAACGCCAGTAACAATGCCGGCACTGCTTGCCTTTCCATCGTACAAATCGTATGCAGCTAACGGTGATAACTCCATGAATGCAGTTCCGGGATCGATGATTTTCTCAATCCTTTCACGCGCTAACATCTTACCCCTACTTCGATGCCTTTCGACATATTTTTCGCCCCCTCCTTGATTTACAACATCTAGGCGCTGGCGTAAAGTTTCAATCAATTCTTGATTATGATTCCGATGTTTTTGGAAGTCCGGGTCGGCACGATTGACACGAGTTGGTAGCCTATCCATGTCTTCCCCTCAAATCACCGAAGGTAGATTGCGACTTGAATCAACCGCTTACACGCCGAGGATTAATCTTCCAATATCTCGAAGCCCTGGAGCCATACCTACAATCATCACTGCTAGTACAATTAACACTCGTAAATGCTGCTGCCTAGACTCAATTCTTAGTTGTGAGAACATCCAAATTATCAGAGTTGCAAGTGCTGCCTTAACCAAGAAAAAGAGCCAAGCGCCTTCACCCAGTATGTCGAAACCGTTGCCGAATTGGATTACAGCATCTGATAGTGGATGTTTTTCAGAGTATCCAAACCAATCAATACCAACCATTGTTGCCAGTCCGTCGCAAAGTTGACCGAATAACATACCCGCAACCATCGGAGTTGCAAGAATTCCCTTAGGCGATAATACCTCTACGGGATGGCTGGAACGGTCTTCGCTCTCCCATTGGTCCAATGTCATTCCATCTGGAATTAATCCAACAACGTTACCGGTTAATCGTAATTGAGCTAAATCTTCCACACCTTGGCGCCATACAGCCCAGGTGATAATCAAAGGAATGACAACCACTACAAGAACAGGCCACAATATTTCATTATCTCGCGGCAACAGTCCGCTATCTTGAACCCATGGAGTTGATGCTAATTGCACCCAATGTCCTAATCCCATTGTTATCAAACCGGTTGCAAAAGCCAACATTGCTCGGGTGATTGGTTCCCAATCCCATGTATTGTGAATCACTACTGCTATCATTACTGCTCCAGCGATTGAACCTCCAAGAATCCAGAATTGGCCAGTCTCGTGCACGTGAATACTCGGTAGTACCAACAGCCCTGTGAAGGCGATGTACGCCACCAGCAACATTGCTAGCATTGAAAGTTGATTTTTCTTACAAATATGTCCGATGAATGCAGAAACTATCAGCCATGCAGCCAAATGAATGTGAATTAATGGTGAGATGAATAAAACGTCGATTCCTTCTTTGAAATAATCAGCATCTTCCATTACCCTGAGAACCGGAGCAAGGGCGACCCACGAGATTAGTGCCCACACCATACGGTCGTCAACAGGTAGTTGCCACTTTCTAAATAAGGCTTGAAAGACAATCACTGCGGCGATCATCGTAAGGATATACACAATAGTATTCACTTCTGAATAACCTGCATCTCCAGTAGTTCCAGCGTCCTTTACGATTGGATCCCAAATGTAGACTTTGACAAAGTCGTCCCAAAACAACTCAGGAGCAAAAATAAGGCCGCCTACAACAACGAGCGAAATTAAACCAAATAGGGAAAGAAGAATCCTCTCTCCGTTGGAGAATTCTGTGTCTTCCATGATTGTCTCACGCCGTCACAGGTGATGAGCATTCCGCGGACATCACTCTTCTTCGCTACTTGTATCGCAATCTTCGGATTCACAGGTTGTATCTGGACAACATGATTTGTTCTCTTCCTCCTCAGACGCAACGCGAGGTTCGTGAACTTCAACGAATGACACCTTTCCAGCCTCTACAGCATCTCTAAGAACAGTTACTAAGCGGAACTTTTGCATTGCAGCATTAGGGTCGAATAGCATAGTTTGAGGTACGACGATTGAAATGTCATCACCTTCAAATGAAACTTCGAAACCTTCCTGTCCAGTATTTGCTTCAAGTAGTGCAGCAACTTTCTCTTCCTTGCCTTCGATGACCTTTACAATCTTGTAATCGTACTTCAGTGTACGTCCGGCCATAGGATGGTTGTAATCGATACGAGCACGGCCTGCTGCTAAGTAGGACAGAATTCCTTGTCGACCATCAACGGTAACTGGTCCACCGATATACAGCGACTTAGGGTCACGGACATGGCGTAGAAGTTTATCGATAGAAATAGTTTCAATTTGTTCTGGATCTTTTTCTCCATAGGCATCTGCCGGAGCGATCTCTAGAGAAACATCCTTGTCTGCTTCAGCTTCTAGTAGACTGTCCTCGAAACCAGAAATTAGGTTTCCAGCACCAACCACACAGACAAGAGGAGTGTAAGTTCTACCCTCTTGATGCATGTCATGCTCCTTTGCGACTTCTTCTCTAGTGGTCTCAATCAAATCGCCGGAGTCTGCGTTATACAGGTCATAATCGACGTGGACAATGGTTCCTTCTTCCATGGTTATTCACCTATCGCCCCCTACGGGGGCAATTCGGCGACCAACCATCCCTATTTCAATCAGTTGGGTCTTTACGCGGCAACCAGATTGCAAGACTTGACAACAACATTAGTGTCCATCCGCCCCATACTAAGTGGATGCCTGGCAAATCATAGACCATGATTCTGACTAAGTCGCTTCCTTCCATCAATGAACGCGCTTGTGTACCATCCATAATCAAAACCAAATCACCATGCCACATACTAATCCTGTCTATTTCAGAACGGGAGCGAGTATCAAATCTAAGTACACCAGGCTCCACAGTTTCTATCAATTCACCATCGTCATAGACATTGATTACAGCTCCGAGATAGCCGTCGCCGACTTCAAGATCATCTGTCTGAGTAACGACCTCGGTAAACTCAAATTCGTAACCTCCCCATTCAACTCTCTCATCTTTGATTAGAGTCACAGTATGGGAAAAGGTCCCTCTATCGATTATTGTCGTACTCATCACATGACCGATGATTAACAAGACAAGGCCCAGATGAATCAAATGGGCGAAAAATGGTATATCGCGTTTACCAAAATTTTCCTTGGCTAGAGAGATTGTTGCTGGCAATGCTAAAAGGGCAGGAATCAAGATTACAATTCCAATCTGACCTCGGTTAAGAGATGCTCCAAGAATATCTTTTGAATCGTAACCAAGTGAGGCTCCAAAGAACCATGCGGCAACGAGAATTAGAGGAGTTGAAGCCATCATGTAGAATACTCTCTTTGGCCTATCTCTAATACTCCAAGATACAAATGCAAGCATTATGGCAGCAATGAATGGTGCACCATACAATTCATGTGCAGCAAATTGAATCGAGTCGATGCTTGAAATCAAAATCACCAATGTTAGAATGAGATACAAGCCAACTACAACGACAGGCGCCCACAGAACTAATCTCTGTTGAGTGCTTCTTTCCATGAATGAAAATTTTGTTTCCCCGTTATCCTCAGCAAAGAACCATGGAGATACGAATGTAGTCATACCTATGGCGCATATTGTTATGTCCAACATTCCCGACCATGATGCTGATAAAAACAGCATGACCCCAGCACTTGCCCAACCCCAAGCCTTGAATCGTTCTTTTTCAAAAATTAGACCAAATGCAAACAACAGAGACAATAATTCAAACAGTACCATTCCATGAATGAACCGTAATACTACCATTATACCAGGTATTGCAAACCATTTCCAATCATGTCCTTCAGGTAATGACCTGATGCCGGATTCTACGAAAGGTCCCAATCCCAATATTACCAAAAGAGTGGGTGGGAATCCATCTAGGATATCTCCGCCCCCGATAATTCCAATTGTTGCTACAATTGGTAGTAACGCTAGCCAATAATTCGAGAACTGAAAACCTAGCCTTGAAGCAAGGAAAATTGCTAGTAACTGAAGTATCCCAAGGAAGTATACTACCACTTCAATACCACTTGCATCAGAAAGTAAGACCATGATTCGCCCAAATACATCACCCGGAGGAGAAGCGGCAGAATTCACAACGAATGTATGGACGCTCACTGCCCAAACTCCTCCGGCTCTGGTAACCATTGTAGCGAAAAGGGCGAGAGCCCCGCAAGCCATTGCAACTCCTGCCCACATATGGTCGGGCGTCCTACCTGGCCGAGTTCTTAGATGCAGTAACATAACCAAGCAAATCCACGGCAATAACGAACCGGTTTCCACTGGATCCCAGGCCCAATAGCCACCCCAATCTAGAATCAAATAGGCCCATAATCCACCTAAGCCAATTCCTAAAGTCGCGAAGAAGAAAGCAGGTCTAGCGACTTGGATTAACCTGTCCTTAATTCCTGTGAAATTCGTCAATATTGAAGAAATTGCAATACAAGCTAAAGTAATACACAAGGAATATGCTAGGAAGATAAGAGGTGGGTGAATTACCATCAAGTCTGTCTGCAACAATTCATTCAGACCAGGCCCTCGGACATCTGCTGGCTTGAATGGTTGTAAAATCCATGCAACCAATAAGAGAGTTAGTGCGAAACCATTCATCAATCGCAGTCTGAGCAAATGCGTTTCTTCAGATTCTGATGCTAGTGGGTTTCTCCATATTATTGACAATAGAGCCATCCATGCTACCCAAAGGAGGATTGGCCCCTCTCTAGCAGCCCATGTGGCTGCAAATCTGTATTTTAGTGGGAGTTCTGCACCTCCATACCAAGCAACAAGATGAATTGTGTCGTAATTCATTGTAAACATGAATGCCAATAGAAAAAATGGTAGTGCTAGAATCCATGTTACCTTTGGATCAGGTCGAAAGGTTACCCACGCTGCAACAAATACAGCGAATGGCATCAGCAAAGATTCCATCTATTCACCATCCGAAATGCTTCGCCCTCGAATAACCAAATGAAAGTAGAACACTAATCACGCCTTTAGTGTACAAGAAAGGATGGCGTACCAAAATTTTCAATCCAATCCATAGTTTGTCAAGTACTGACATTGAACCTAATTCCTCGGGCAAACATTTGGCCATATTGGATAGTTCTTGATCACTCAAATCATACAGTGATGTTTTCCCCTTCAAAATCTTGTGATATGGTGGGAAGCGCTTCTTCCAAGCCTTGACGTAACTCTGCATTTTTGAATCGGACAAATCGCCTTCAGAAATTGCTGCAGCAATAGTTTGAGCCGCTTGTCTGCCTGACCATAAAGCAAGATGAGAACCTCCTTCAAACAGCGGTGAAGTAAATCCTGCCGCATCTCCAACCAGAATCAAACCATCTCCAGTAGTAATTTCTCTAGGCCCAGAGATTGGTATTGTACCGCCGAATGGCCTTGGTTTGATTCCGGGTTTTCTCCATTCTGGATTCTGAATACCTTTACCTTTGAGATAAGTATCCTCAACAAATTTGTCGAGATATTTGATGGCGCCCTTCTTGTCAGTAGTAACAAGGCCAACATTTGCTCTTCCGCCTTTCTTAGGAATCATCCAAACATATCCATGCGGAGAATATTCAGGCCAGAGATAGAAATCCAAATAACCGTCATTATCTACTTCTGTCATCTCATATTGGAATCCTGCAATCACTTCAACTTCAGTTCCCATGTCAAGTAATTTTGTGGCCGCTCCTGTCACTCCAGAGGCATCGATTACTGCTTTGCATTCAATAGGAAACTCGTCTCCACGTCCATCAATTTTCCAATTGACAAATTCATTTTTGCTATTGTAAATTCTTTCCATAGAAGTTACCCTGTGAGAGAGGTGTAGGCTAGCTCCTTTCTTGACCGCCTCATCACACAACCATTGTTCGAATTTATGTTTCTCGAGAACATATCCTTTCTCTGTCAACAACTTTGCAGTACCATCGGGAAATATTACGCGAATACCTTTGCAATCAAGTGCGATCACATCTTCCGGCAATTCCAAATCAAGATTGTCGACTGCCATCTGCGATAGGCATTCTCCGCAGTGCACTGGCACTCCGACTTCGGCATCAGCCTCTACAATCATTGTACTGAGGCCTGCGCGAGCGGAGTGTAGAGCGGCCGAACCCCCTCCTGGGCCGGCGCCGATAACCAGAACGTCGCAACTCGCCATGCCTCCCCGAAGGGGAGGCGGGACTTCAATGAGTCGGCACAGAACAAGTATTGATGAGGAGGTCCTCCTAGCGGTATCATGGCCTGGCGTAATTCTACTCGCTGGCTCGCCCATCTCGAGAAGCAGGGTGAGCTACTGCGCATATCAGAGCCCGTAGATGTAGAATTAGAGGCTGGTGCAATCGCAGACAGGCTTGTGAAGAACAACGGGCCAGCCGTTCTTTTTGAGAAACCAAGACTACCTAACGGAGAAATTAGCGAAATACCTCTTGCAATGAATCTGTTTGGCTCTCACGATAGAACACTTAGAGCGCTGGGTGCTTCCCATCCGACCGAAGTAGGAGACAGACTTGTTGCACTGATGAAACCCGACATTGGTGGAATCATGAAAAAGCCGTGGACCGGGATTCCATTACTCAGAGATGCGATGTCGCTTCCACCTAAGAAAGTAAGAAAGGGCTCTTGTCAGAGAGTAAAAATGGAACTCGATGTTACGCAATTACCGATCCCCAAAACATGGCCTATGGACGGTGGACGATACATCACATTACCTCTTGTAGTTACAAAGGACCCCAAGTCTGGAGAACATAATCTAGGAATGTACAGAGGTCAAATTTTTGGGCCAAAAGAAGTTGGTTTGCATTGGCAAATTCACAAACATGGCGCTGACCATGCTGCCGCATGGCCTGAAGGAAAAATGCCCGTCGCAATATGCATAGGCGGACCACCTGAATTGATTTTCTCGGCAATAGCACCTTTACCAGACAATTTGGAAGAATACATGTTCGCAGGATTGCTTGGTAAAAGACGCCTTAGAATCACCAAAGCTCTAACACAAGATTTGCTGGTTCCTGCAGATGCTGATATCGTAATCGAAGGATGGGTCGATGCAACTCAAACAAGAACTGAAGGCCCATTTGGAGACCACTTTGGTTTCTATTCTCTTACTGGCCAGTACCCTGTTCTCAACGTTACTGCAATTACTAGAAGGAAAGATGCAATACTACCTGCAACAATTGTAGGTCAACCCCCTATGGAAGATGGCTATCTTGGAGAAGCCATTGGAAAGCAGTTTAGACCAATTTTGTCCTTCCAACACAGAGATGTCTTGGATTTACACCTACCATTGGAAACTGGATTCCATAACTTGGCCATCGTCAAAAGTAAACAACGTTACCCAAGACAAGCTAGGAAAACATGTCTTGGATTGCTTGGTGCGGGACAAATGATGTTCTTGAAAATCCTAATCGCTACTGATGAAGACCCTAGTGACTTGGATGCCCTATTGGATGTCCTAAATGATAGAGTAGATCCTGAGAGTGATATCACAATTATCGATGGGATGGTAAGTGATTCTCTAGAGCCAGCATCAACTTACGAAAATGTACATTCGAAAGTAATCATTGATGCCACAAAACTTGTTTCTTCAGACCCTAGAAGTGGGAGGCCATTAGAAGGCTCCTCCGTAGAGGAAACTCCTGCTTGGAGAAGAGGCGAAGAAGAAGCTCCAGGAATTAGCGAATCTCTACTAAATGAAATCTCAGAACTCGAAGGCGTAGAAGATTGCCTACTCCTTAGAAATTCGATGCTTGTTGTTACCGTTGATATCGACGGAAAACCAGAGCCTAGAACCGGAATGCAATGGCCAAATGAGGAAGCAGCGAAGGCACAACGGGAGAAAATTTCTCAATTGCGAAATTCAATTTGGCAATTAGACTCCAAAAATGAATTGAGATGGTTATTTGTTACTGATAATGACATGAACCTTCACGGTGAAGGGGCGATGAGAAGATTGCTTTGGCAACTAACTTCACGCTTCGCTGTTGAGCGTGATTTCATCGTGGAGAACGGCCGTATATTCTGGGATGCAACGACACCAATTCCTTCGCTCGAAGGACCCTCTCCTGTTCGAAGATGGCCCGCAATTACAATGCATGATCCTGAAACTTTAGATGCGATTGAAAGGTTCGATTTACCACCTTGGCCGGAAAACTTGGTGATGTGAATGGACTTGAAGCAAATAGCATCCTTCGTCAAAATTGAACATACACTGTTTAGTTTACCATTCGTTTTCATTGGAGCATTGATGGCGGGCGAACCAACTAATTCAGAATTCTTCTGGATATTGATTGCCGCAATTGGTGCCAGAGGCCTGGCGATGGGGTTGAACAGAATAATCGATAGAGATATCGATGCTGAAAATCCGCGAACTGCAAACAGGCATCTTGCTTCGGGAAGCATGTCGATTCAAACCGCATGGATCCTTTGTGGAATTTTCTTGATAATGCTTGTCGGCGGAGCTGCCATGCTCAATCCATTGTGCTTGTATCTCTCACCAATACCTGTAGTTGCATTCGTTGTATACCCTTACCTCAAGAGATTCACATGGATGTGCCATTGGTGGCTAGGTGGTTGCTTAGCACTAGCCCCTGCGGGCGCCTGGGTAGCAATTACTGGAGAAATTTCTTCCAACTCATGGTATCCCGACCTATTGATTGTCTCGCTTGGAGTAATGATTTGGATTGCAGCATTCGACTTAGGATATGCACAAATGGATATTGAAAGTGACAAAAAAACCGGAGTGAAATCATTCCCTGCTAGATTCCAACCCCCTACAACAATGGCTGTAATGTTGCTATCCATTCCGATTTGGGCTGCCGCTTTTTCTGTAGTATCGCCAATAGGCTCTCTAGTTTCTGTAGTACTGGTTGTCAGTGTGCTGGTTGCTGCGGGCTCACAGTTCCAGAATTGGTGGTTTAGGGCTCACGTATCCACAGGATGGATTCTACTTGCTGTAATGCAACTTTCATAGAGTGGCAAGACCCCCGTAGAGTTATGAATCCAATAGTGAAGTCCTTACTAGAATTCAATGATGCATTCGAAATTCCAAAATTAGACCAACCAGGACTCGGGCCTGATGAGTTGATTGAATTAAGAATCAAACTACTAACTGAAGAAGTGCAAGAATATGCTGAAGCCGCTAGAGCAGGAGATTTGGTAGAAGTTCTTGATGCGCTTGCAGATATTGGATACATCTTGGCTGGAACTATCATCAACCATGGAATGCAAGACATCTATGATGATGCATTCAATGAAGTTCATCGCTCCAATATGGCGAAATTAGTTGATGGAAAGGTCCTACGTAGAGAGGATGGGAAGGTGCTCAAACCAGATGGTTGGCAACCTCCACAACTCGCACAATTCCTCCAGTGAGTTATTGAGTATCTCCTCGTGGGGAGTTCATGCGCACCGCATTGGTGACCGGAGGCGGCAGAGGAATTGGCGCTGCGATCTGCAAAAAACTAGCTAGCGATGGCTACAGAGTTTTGTTGACTTACTGCAACTCTTCCAAACCTGCAGAGATGGTCGTAGACGACATTCGCAATTCAGGAGTTGACGCTGTTGCTGCTAACTGCGATGTTACAGACGCAAGAGAAGTTGCTCTTCTAGCAACACACCCATGGGTTACCGAAGGAGTCGATGTCCTAGTTCTAAATCATGGAAGATACGATAGAATCGATGCAAAAGAATTGGATCTTAACCACTTACGTCGAACTATGTCTACAAACTTTGAAGGAGCATTCCTAGTCTGGGATGCGGTAAAACCTCGTCTTTCTGAAGAGGCCAGGATTTGTGTAATTGGAAGCCAGTTAGGAACAAGAGGGTCGCCACATGGTGCAGATTATTCGGCATCCAAAGCGGCCTTATCCATTTGGGCACGCTCTCTGGCTCAATCTCTAGCACCAGAAGGAAAACGAGTGAATGTTATTGCCCCCGGATTTGTAGACACTGATATTTTAGCAGGAGATAGTCCTGAGAAGAGAACCAGTAGGGAACAAGAAGTTCCTCTAAAAAGAATCGGAACACCTGAAGATATTGCTGGAGTCGTGTCGTTTTTGGTAGGCGAGAATTCTTCCTACATTACCGGTGCAGTAATTCATGTGAATGGTGGATTGTACCTACCATAGGATGTGAGTAAATGAGTGACCCCTTCGACATCTCGAAGGCCCTTGAGGGGGCAGTGAAAGACAAACTTTCGCCAGAAGTTTCTCGCTTCAAAATTCATTCCGAACACAGCACTGCCGGCGACCAAGAAAAAGCAATTGAAAAATTAATTTCTCAATTGGAAAATAAACAAGAAAGGTGTGTGCTTTTAGGAGTTACTGGCTCGGGAAAAACCTTCGCAATGGCCAACATCATTGAGAGGTTGAACATCCCCACATTGATCATCAGCCACAACAAAACTCTAGCACGCCAACTCTATCAAGAGATGGCTGGATTATTCCCCGAGAATGGCATAGAATATTTCGTATCTCACTATGATTACTATCAACCTGAAGCATACCTACCGAAGAGAGATTTGTATATCGACAAAGAGTTGTCAATCAATGAAAGAATTGAGCAGGAAAGATTTGCAACCGTCGCAAGTCTAGTCAGCAGACCAGACTGTGTGGTAGTTTCATCAGTGTCATGTATATACGGTCTTAACGCCCCAGAAACATTCCTATCCTACCATTGTAGAATTCATGTAGACCAAGTTATTGAGCCAATTGACCTAGTCCGGGAATTGGTAGCATTACAATATGAAAGGACAAGCACTGATTTGGAAAGAGGACAGGTACGCCTTAGAGGAGAAAACCTCGATGTTTGGATGCCGAGTCGTGACGACCCGCTTAGAATTAGATTTGGATTCGAGGGAGTTGAACACATTCAGATTTGTGACCCAGTTTCTTGGGAAATTCTCGATGAATTAGAGGAAGCATGGATTCATCCAAAAGAATTCTTCATGGTCTCTCCAGAAAGATTTGAAGAAGCTCTCGAGAATATTGAAATGGAATTGGATGGCAGATTTGCAGAATTAAAAAGCGAAGGTAAGGAAGTTGAAGCACATAGGCTCCAACAGAGAACTCAATACGACTTAGAAATGTTAAGAGAAGTCGGCCATTGTACCGCTGTTGAAAATTATTCGATGCATTTTGATGGCAGAAAGCATGGCGAACGTCCGTATTGTCTGCTTGATTTCTTTGCCGCTGCTGCAAAACAATTCCATGGTGATGCGAATAAGTTCCTTGTCATAATGGATGAATCTCACGTGACTCTACCTCAAGTTGGAGGTATGTATGGAGGAGACAGAAGTCGAAAATTGAATTTGATTGAACACGGATTTAGATTACCTTCGGCTGCAGATAATCGGCCGTTGAAATTGAAAGAATTCCAAAGTTTAGTCCCTCAAATGTTGTACGTTAGCGCCACACCTGGTGAAAGAGAACTACTACATTTGTGTGAAGTGACTGGACAAGATGTCCCAATTGGCCTCAGGCATACCTCAGGAGGCGGCGGAGTTGAAGAACCTGAATATGCAAAGAAACATCCTGATTCTGAAAGTATGTATGACATGTTACAGATGATTGAACATATCCCCCGCATGGAGATTAGGCCGACCGGTTTGCTCGATCCTTCTATCGAAGTTCGAGGCACTGAAGGGCAGGTTGCTGACCTTCTTTCCGAGATCAATGCACGAATCGAAAAGGGAGAGAGAACCTTGGTTACCGTACTGACCATAAAATTCGCAGAAGAAGTGGCTCATTATCTCAACAAAATGGGAATTAAAGCGCATCATCTACATTCAGAAATTGACACGATTGAGAGAACAGAGATACTCAACGCCCTAAGAATCGGCCATATCGATGCAATCGTTGGAATCAACCTACTAAGAGAAGGTCTGGATATTCCTGAAGTTAGCCTAGTTGCAATTTTTGATGCAGACCGCCAAGGGTTCTTACGAAATGAAAGAAGTTTATTGCAGACGATTGGAAGAGCTGCTAGGAATTCCAATGGCAAGGTGATTTTGTATGCTGATTCGATGAGTCCAGCAATGACGGCGTCGATTCGACAAACTCTGGAAAGAAGAGATAGACAAATGGAACATAACAAAAAATTCGGAATCACTCCTGCTACTATCAAGAAGGCGCTTCCACAAATGGGTAGTGACATCGACGAACTGATCGCTGGCACTTCCGGTGGCAAGAGATTAGTCGGCTCTAAAGGTGGCCGAAAAGGCGGAGATTGGGCTAGCAATTTACGAGTTGGCGCCGGTCAATGGGCACGCTCTGATTCCGTTACTAGCAACATTTCACAACCAATTGAAGAATTAAATTATTCAATTGAAGAATTAAAGAAGATGATGCAACAAGCTGCACTCGAATTAGACTTCGAAAGAGCGGCAATGTTAAGAGACAAAATTCACGAATTAGAATCCTCATGACGCAGTCATGGGTTTCATATGTGAAAGCCTCGCGCACTGTCTATGGCAATAGACCCCGAGTCATTTGACGAGCCGGTCAAAGACTACGATTTCGCATCCTTAGGAGATGCTTCTTCACTTATTGACCAGATGGCTACAGCCGGTGGTTTCACTGCAACAAAACTAGCCTATGCTAGAGAAATTCTCAAGGACATGAAAGCAGAGATCGATGAGGTAGAGGGAGACCCTAGCAAAGTCACAAACTGGCTCTCTTTTCCAGCATGCCTGTGTGCTACCGGCACTAGAGGATTTTTTGTTGAAGCAGTGAAGCGTAAAATGTTCAATGTAGTTTCTACAACTTGTGGAATGTTAGACCATGATATCGCTAGAGCATACAAGCACTACTACCACGGTGCTTTCGAATTAGATGATATTGAACTAGGTGAGCATGAGTTAATGCGTTTAGGAAATGTAATAGTTCCAAACGCTAGTTATGGCGAAATTATTGAATCAGTAGTTTTGCCTGTTCTTGAAGATATCAGAACCGACAGGATTGCAGAAACAGGAAAAGAAGGTGCTGATGCATGGGTCGGGTTCGGCTCCATCCACCTAGTATGGGAACTTGGAAAGCGAATCGGGACTCCTGATTCACTAATCTATTGGGCTTACAAGAATCAAATTCCTGTGTGCATCCCTGGAATCACTGACGGCAGTATTGGGGCGCAGTTATTCATGTTCAGGCAGAAATACCGTGATTTCCATATCGATACCCTTGCAGATGAACAAGTGATGAGCGATCTAACATGGGATGTGGAGAAATCCAACGCCCTCATGGTCGGAGGAGGAATATCCAAGCATCACGTTATTTGGTGGAATCAATACAGAGGAGGACTAGATTCTGCAATCTACATCACTACGGCTCCTGAACACGACGGTAGCCTTTCAGGTGCTCGTTTGAGAGAGGCAATCAGTTGGGGGAAGATGCGCCCAGAAGCGCCGAATGTTTGCGTCGAAGGCGATGCATCAGTCCTATTGCCACTTCTTGGCGCTGATATATTCAAGGGTGAGTGAATGAGAACGATTTTCCTATCACTACTGATGGTCAGTGCATCTCTTGCCGGATGCTTTGGAGAGGAGGAATCCAAAACCACAGTTGTGGAAGAAACCGTTTGGGACTTTGAAAGGCCTGAACTTACTTGGTATCACTTTGCCGATGCGATTGATGCTTGGGGAAATAATGAGTATGAATTCAAAGACAGGAATATGCCATTTGTTGCTACTGGAACATATTACGGAATAGGAATGTCAACCTTTGAGCCGACGATGGGAATCACTCAAACCGATACGATGGTGATGACATCATGGGGCAATGGCCCTGCAGGCTCAACTGCGATTATTTCATGTGATTTGATTGGAATGTATGATGCTCTTTCATACACTTGTGAGAATACATATGACCCTTTAATTCCAGTTCCAAATTCTAACGATCCGTATGTGTATGTAGATCCATGGACTGGCCGAATTATGAAATTCGACATGCATGCTCTTCTCGGAATGACTGTTGAATGGTCAGATAATGATGGAGATTCATGGAGCCCGATTACTGTAGCTACAGATGTTCGCTCGGTTCAAGACCATCAAACGATTGCTAGTACAAATGCTCCAACTGCTTTACACCCCACAACTTGGATGTTCTGCATAAATGGAAATGCACCTCATCCATTATGCTCTGCTAGTTTTGATGGAGGCAATACATGGACTCCAGAATCTTCTGGCGCACCTATATCCTGTGGTTCAGGAGGCCTTACCGCTCATCTTGTTGGTAGTGTTGACGGGAATTTCTACCGAGGTAACACCGGTTGTTCTGGCGAAGGTTATTCGGTTTACAGAACCACAAATGCTGGCCTTACTTGGACCGAACATGAACTACCAACTTCTGAATCTGGCACTGCTGATACTTGGAACGCTGAAGAGGCACAGGTCGAAGTCGATAGTGAAGGAAATGTACACGCTATGTGGATGGGGCTAGACAACATGCCTTACTGGTCTTACTCAAGAGACCAGGGTGACACATGGTCTAATGCCACAATGATTGCACCACCAATCAATTTGTCAGGAACCGGATTCCCAGTTGTAGTAGCAGGCGATGTAGGAACTGTGGCATTCGGATATGTTGGTGAAACCGAAGGCGAAGATGAAATCTGGAATGCTTACCTAACGTATGCCACTGATGCGTTCAACGAGACACCATTGCTGACTACAGTACAGTTGAACGGAGATGATGACCCAATCGACACAGTCACAGATTGTGGATACAACCGATGTGGAGGCCTAGGTGACTTCTTAGACATCAGAGTAGATGCATACGGTAGAACTTGGTTCTCACTATCTCACAACATCGCTGATATCGGCATATTCGCTACCTTCGATGTAGGACCAAGCCTACGAGGCGAGACAATATTCATGCTACCTGAGATGCCTGCTGGTGGCCCTCAGACTCTGTGATTAGCACTAATTCGGCTATTCACCACTGGCACGGTTCAAGATGGGTTTTTCCTCCCATCAACGGTACTAAGCAATCGGGAATGCTTACTCGGCCATCCTCAAGTTGGTTTTGTTCCATGATTGCTACAAGAGCTCTGCTAGTTGCAACCGCTGTTGAATTTAATGTGTGAACGGCAGCGTTACCTTCACTAGTCCTGTAACGCATTCGTAGCCTATTTGCTTGGTAATCTGTACAGTTTGAGCAAGAGACGATTTCCTTGAATGCATTAGCACCTGGAAGCCATGCTTCCAAATCGTATTTCCTTGCAGCAACTGTTCCCATATCTCCTGTGCAGATGTTTACTACCTCGTAATGTAGTCCGAGTTCATCCCAAAGGTCGACACAATTCTGCAACAAATCTTCATGGTGGTCCCAAGATTCATCAGGATGAGAAATCACAATCTGCTCGATCTTTGTAAACTGGTGTACTCGCCAAATTCCACGGTCTGAGAGACCGTGTGCACCCACTTCTCTACGGAAACAAGGGCTTACCCCTACCATCTTAATCGGGAGGAGACTTGGCTCGATTACTTCGTCCATGTACATCGAGGTGAGAGGGTGTTCGCTGGTTGCAATCATGTATAGCGGGTCTGGAGTTATGCCATACATTACTGTCTCAAAGTCAGAAAGATCTGTTACTCCCTCATAGGCCTGACGATTCATCATTACCGGCGGTTGCACAAAAGTGAATCCACGGGATGCTAAGAAATCGACAGCATAGGTTTGAAGAGCTAACTCAAGGCGTGCTAAATCTCCTTTTAGGAAAAAGAAGCGACTGCCTGCAATCTTTGCAGCACGTTCTAAATCGACCCATTTGTTCATGTCGATTAATTCGTTGTGAGTTCTTGGCTCAAAATCGAATTCTGGCTTTGCTCCGTGTAGAGAATGCTGAGTGTTTCCAGATTCGTCATCACCTTTTGGTACAGCATCGTGGAGAAGGTTAGGGATTCGCATTCTGATGCGATCTCTTTCTTCGAGCAGAGAGTTTGCCTTCTCATCTAAAGCAGCGATTCTATCGCCCAAATCTTTGACTTGGGCCATGATTTTGTCCGCTTCTTCTTTGTTGCCGCTCTTCTTTGCATCTGCGATTCCTCGCGCTGCTAGATTACGTTCCCTTCGACCCTCTTCCATTTCTTTCAGAGCGCCTCTCCATTGTTCATCTAAATCGATTACTTGGTCGATTCGGTCATGGGGTATTCCACGCTTATCGTGATCTGCACGGACCTTATCCACTTCATTTCGAAATAAATCCATACTCAACACGAAAATCACCTCACAATGTAATTCCAAATGAAAATGCTGCACTGCCCACGAAAATTAGCCCGCCTACAATGTAACCTAAAATTGCGCCACCATTCAGTAATGGAAGCCCAGCCTGTGGCCTACCTGATGCCACATAAGTCATCAGAACGAGATAACCAATCAATCCACCTATCAGTGCAGATATGCCTACTGCTAAACCGCTATCAGAAATGTAGTTGACACAAGAAATCACCAACATTCCGGGGAAAATTACGTCTCCAAGACCCATGAACATGGCTTCCTTAGGCTTCTTTCGCTTTACGACCTGCTTAGGACTGGATTCTGCTGTACTTTCTGCAGGAGCATCGCTCTGTTGCTCAGGCGGACGAATTGAATCCTTTTCATCAAGCATTGAGTAACCGCTTTCTTGAGGTGCTACTAGCAATATTGGTAGATTTAGACCAATCATTGTATCTGCAAGGTCTAACATGTGCTTTGAGCGATAGACTGCCCATGCATCATATACTGCAGCTAAAACCATGAAAATTACAATCAGTGTAGGAACGAATGTTACTCCTAGCATGACGATTACACCGGCTCCAACCAATACTCCTACAGTATTGACAATGTACCATTCTGGACGAATCATAAGAGCAGTCATTAGCAAGACTGCAAGACCAATTCCGACTAGGAATGCTGTATCATCCCACTGAATTCCATAGATATTGTACATTGTATCGGGGTTGAACTGACCACTTTCTACAACGAACATTTCCATTGTATTATTATTCGAATCTTGATATTCTGAAGTTCGTGTTGTTTTGATGTCATAACCATCGATGAACATAATTGAATCAGAACCTAACTCTACATTAATAGTGACATACTCTATCAGTGAATCATAGAATAGGCCGTGAATTCCATCACCATCGGCAATCCATAACTCATCACCATCATGAGCGTCCAGATCGAAGTTTGCGATGTATGCAATTGGCCCTTGGAAGGAGTCGCCCCCTCGGAATCTATCTTCCTCTTCGAAAATCTCATCAACCTCTTCATCGATAATCTCTGCATCTATTGCTCCATTTTCAAATCCTGCCATCACTAATTCTTGTGATTCATTCCAAGGGTTGGTTACCACATTGAATGCCGAAATCAAATTATTTGTTTCAGGAATCAGAATCCATTCAAGACTACAACCGTCAGCCCAATTTCCAGGCTTCGGCCCCTGATCCATATAAGGGCTAGATGATTGTTCCAATTCAATCATAGCTGCACCGTATGGAGTCGCCACTAGCAAACTATCTGAATCATATTGCCGGCTCATTAGAACCTCGCCATTCATTTGTAATTGGGGGTAAGACCATTCAGCAACATTGCGATGAATTTCGACATCATCCATCTGATCTGACTCGATAAAGGAATTTGCAAAGGTCTCGGACCTGACTATTGTATTCGTAGCGGTCAAAATATACAGCGCACCTTTCCTTTGCCCAGTTTCTGCTTCAGCGTCTTCAATGACTTCTAAGGCTGAAACGCACGGTCCAATCTCTGCAATTTCAGTAGCATTAACCAGTGTACCATCCCAATTTTCGAATTCAAAACAAGCGTACTTGCTCAAAATTTCGCCGCTGTCTTTGTCTAAAGTCCAGATCCATGCATTGTTGTTGACTGTGTAGCCATAATCACCTTCGATTACTGCAAACTGGTCGGGAACCCCTGGATATGAATCCAACTCAACAGACCATTGAGATGTAGCATTAGACGATTTCTTGGAAACTATCAACGAATGTTCAGATGGATCATCGCCATAAATCACTTTGTGAGTAATTATCGAACCGTCGCTGTTAACAGCGAGTAAATTCTCTTCCACATCCTCAAAATCTGTAAATTCAAAGGCCTCGGTTTCTATTTCAGGAACCAATAGAATGTGTGCCCCTGGAACGGTAGTATAGCAAAGAGCAAGGAATAAAACGAACAGAATTCCATACTTGATGAAATGTTGCAGGTGATTCTTTGCTAACCACAAAATCATGAAAGTAAATGCAAAAATAGCAATCAATTCAAGAACAATCCAGCGAACTTCTGTAGATCCCGATTCACCAAATGCTTGTAATCCTGCAGCATCAAACCAAGGCTGCAACCATATACCTATGAAAATGGTAATCACGAACATGAACGCCATTCCAATCATGCCCGGAGCCTGCTCAATCATATTGGAAAGAAGGCTGTCTTCTTTGGCCAATTCACGTTCGACGCGCTTGACATGGTCTGTAGATGAAGACTCTCCCATGCTTTACACCGAGAGTGAGGGTGGTTTTCTAATCATTGGATGGTCTGGCCCCTACGGGGCCAATGACCGATAATACTGTTCGAGAGTGGTTGCAGGCCTCTAAATCAAAAGGGATGTCGCTTGGATTATCTAGAGTAAACGCAGCACTGGAAGCCCTTGGGCGCCCCGATAAAGAAATGGATTGTATCCATGTTGCCGGCTCAAATGGTAAAGGAAGTACGTGTGCACAACTCGTAGCCGGCTTAATTCGGGCAGGTTATCATGTAGGACTGTTCTCTTCGCCTCATTTGATTAGTATTGAAGAACGAGTTAGAGTTGATGGCAAGGCGATCTCAAAGGATGATTTTGATGCCGCATTACAACAAATTAGGGACCTTGATTGTGAACTAACTTTTTTCGAAATAACATACCTTACTTCTCTAATCGCTTGTAGAGATGCGGGAGTGTCGATAATGGTTCTAGAGACAGGGTTAGGTGGCCGACTTGATGCAACTAGATCGGCTGAAGTTGTGGCCTGCCTTGTCACTTCAATCAGTTTGGAGCACAGTGATATCTTGGGAGATACTATCGAAAAAGTCGCTAGAGAAAAGGCAGCAATATGGAGGCCAGGAATCCCCATGCTAATTCGAGATCCTGGAAATGCACGAGTTCGCAATGCCATGCGTGATGAAGCGATTAGTGCTAGATTCTATTCTCCCGAACCATCTACATTCATGGATGAAGCCGGTGATTTAGCAGAAATGTTGTGTTCAATGATCGGTTATTCCTTCATTCGCAGACCCATTTCATGGCCTGCAAGAATGCAATACATACCAGGTGAGCAGAACTACCTACTCGAAGCAGCTCACAACCCAAGTGGAATGAGAAGAGCAATTCCCGAAATTGCTACAATCCTACCCGAGAGGTGGTCGCTTTTACTCGGAACCTCTCCTCAACAAGACATGGATGCGTTCCTGGCCCCTATCTATGAATTGATGAGAGCAGTTCCACCTGTTGAAGTGATAACAACCGAGCCACAAAACGGGAGATACCCGGGGGTTGAAAACCCTCTTAATGGAGTGAAGCATATCGAAAAACCGGATACTGCTTTAGATTCATTCTCTGAAAAATCGGACCTCATAGTCGTAATCGGATCACTATATCTATGCGGAAATATACTCTCTCATCTAGGCCTTAATGCCGACATAGTTTATTGAATGGGGAACCAATCAGTTCGTTTGGGGCGGCTCTATGAGTAACAAATGGGACCATCGATTCATCGAGTTAGCAAACCACATTGCGAAATGGAGTAAAGACCCTTCAACCAAAGTCGGTTGTGTTATCGTAGGAGAGGACCGTGAAATTCGTTCAACTGGATTTAATGGGTTTCCAAGAGGCATAAATGATGACGAGGAAAGGTTGAGTAATCGTGAACTAAAGTACCCGTTAATCTGCCATGCGGAAGAGAATGCAATTATGCACGCCGCAAGGATTGGAGTTTCACTCAAAGGAAGTACTGCGTACGTAACTTGGCCCCCTTGTTCAAGATGTGCTAGGTCATTAATTCAAGCAGGAATAAGAGAAGTTGTATATTATGGAGATGTTGAAATTCCAGAAAGGTGGGTTGATGACTTCAATGTGTCTTCGAGTATGTTTGCTGAAGCCGGAGTTGGCGTTCGCAAAATTTGAGCCGTAATTCATGTTTTTCTAAAGCGCAATACCGGTGCGTTCAAATGGAAAGTTTGCTAGTTTGACTCTATGCGAGGGCATGTTTTGTTGGTGTCCTTGATTCTGCTTCTATCGCCGGGTTGCACCTATTTTGACGAAATTTCTGGCGAAGAAAATGTAGATGCAACTCAGCAAATTGACCCAATTTTTGGATGTACTGACTCTGAAGCCAACAATTACAACTCAAGCGCAACCGAAGATGATGGCTCGTGTGAATATGATGAACCGGAGCCCGAACCTGAACCTATTTTGGGTTGTACGGATTCTGATGCGATGAACTATGATTCAAATGCAACTGAAGATGATGGATCATGCAAGTATATGGAAACGATTCCATGCAATGGTTTAGTCATACTTTGCCACAGAACTTACGACCAAGTGACATTCCCTGAAACTCACAATTCCTACTCAACACACGAAGATAACATCTACTATCCTGCAAGCAATCATAGAACCGGATTCCAAGCACAATGGAATGCAGGCATGAGGGCATTCATGCTAGACACTCATTACCTTACAACAGCAGACCAAAGCGCATCAAATGTACGATTTTGCCATGGCGATTCAGATAGAGGATTCAGCCCCTGTACCTACGGAGCTGTTGACCCTTGGAACTGGTTGAGCAATCTAGAATCGGAAATGAATAGTGAAGAAAGAGACATTGTCACTTTACTGATTGAAAATTATGTTGAGCCCGACCATTTGAAGGAGATATTCGATGATGTGGGACTGTCAGAAATGATGTATGTCCATGAAATGAATTCCGAATGGCCCACCCTGATTGATATGATCAACATGGACAAGCGCCTTGTTGTTTTCTGGGAGCAATCGGGTGATTCTGAACATCCTTATTTCCATGATTTCCTAACGCATAGCTGGACCACAAATTATGCTGATGATGATACATCTTCAATGGACTGTGAGAAGTTAAGAGGCGATGTCAACCAACCTGTGTACCACATGAATAATTGGTTGAAAAATCAAGCAGGATTGTCAGATCCAAACCGCGCTAGTGAAGCGAATGATGTTGATTTCATGGTTGAACGCGCAATCGAATGTATCGAACTTCATCAAAAGCGCCCCACCTTCATTGCTGTTGATTGGTGGGAGGAAGGAGATGTAGTTGAAGCGGTTGAAAGGGTTAACCTGATGGAACTAGATTCTGACTAACCCCAGAATCGCCGTGTCCTAGCATACTCTATTTCTGCAATATGAATCGCTTCTAACAAAGCCTCCTTATCTCCGCGCTGAACCTTACGCATCAGCCTTTGACAAGTTGCCTCTCCAACTCCTCTACCCATCAATGCAAGTATGGCGTCCATTCCTCTATTTGCAACAGTCTGAGCATTTTTCATCATCCGGTCTCGAGTTTTTTCATCATCTGATTTTACCCATTCAATCAGTTGCTTTTCTAAGCCTTCACGTGCGCAAGCCAACATATGTCCACCGCAACTCAAGCACTTTTTACCATCCGACATTTCAGGATATCTTGCAACCCTGAATCTTCGTATTGAATGGCATTTTAAGCAACACAGAACCGCTCTCTCGTTCATCAATCGGCCCTCAAGTCTAGCACGGACTTGTTGATTGTCAAAATTTGGGAGAAGTAGGTCTTTTTCCGAGCGACTAGAGATACCTAGAGGCCCCATTGCAGTTACTTCTAAACTAATCAATCCGGATTGCAATGCCCGCATTATATCGCTAGCACCATTGACATCCATTCTCTCATGAAATAATTTTGACAACACTTCTTCAAGAACTGGTGTGCCTCTATACTTCTTCAACAATGCTTGGATGTTGATTTTTCTTGGATCCACTCCGTGTCGCAAAATTCCGAAAATTTTGGCTATTTGTGCGAAGCGCCATCTAACTTCTCTAGAATTTGGAAGAGTTACTGACAAGACGCCTTCCAATGCTTCAGGAGGAGTATCGCATAACCATTCGATAATCTCCCTAGGAGCAACCCCGCCTACCTGTAGTGAAATTCTACACGGTTCAACGACTAATCTACCCCACTTACCTGTACGGGTACTTGCCATCGCTAACAGATAGTGTCCAAGAGCTTCATTTATTCGGTTCCCCTGACATGAATTGATTACCAAAGCCTCGTCTCTATCTTCGATTGTAATCAAACGCTCGCTAGGAATCATTCCTGCTGAGTCAAAATGAGTGGTAATTATCTCTGCGATTATTCCCTTTGCTTCCCCGTTTAGCGGATAGTCTTCTAATTTTGAATCACCTTTGAGTAATTCTGCAGGATCGATTTCATTCACTTTTTCATCTTCCATTAGGCCTAAGTCAATAGCAAACAAACGACGTAATCGACCTGCTTCTCTCGCTACTTCGGCTGGAGTTGGAGGTAATTCTCCCACCCATTGAGGAGCATGCCCTTGGTCGGAAACGGGAGCCACTAGCAGTTCATTTTGCTCAGGGTCTGCATCTACGACAATCCAGGTTCTACCTGCCATAACGAATCTTCTTTGAGTTCCATCTTGGTCTTCACCGCCATCATTCAATGATAGCACGAATGCTTCGTCTACATTACCAAGTTGCTTTCGAGTAACAGCATCTCGCACCCTATACGATTGTTTATCTGGAATCATCGAAAGGTGCCTGCTTACCCATTCTCGTGTCCTTCCTGAGCGACTCAGCCAACCCTTAGCGAACTTGGGTGGTACATCGAATGACAATTTTGCCAAATCCTCGCTGGGTTCTTCATCGTAAGCGAGTTTGGGTTGTTCAGGAAGTGGTTTTTTGTGATTTTTTTGGAATTCCTGCCACACATCATGTGGCCAGCGATACCAAGGAACAGTAGTTGGATCTTCTACGCATCTTACAACCCACCTATCAGCAAGAATATTACCAATAGAAATTGTATCTTCTCGTGACCATCCTTCGAATTGATATGCACCAGATATCGCTTGTGAAACCGTATCGATTGGGAGTGCGCCGTGACTGTGTACCATCATTACAATTTGATTTGCTGCTACAGAAAGAGGACGGTCTCTCCATTCTACTGCTTCGATTTCTCCAGCTATCGCTTTGCGCGCGATAACTGCAGACTCGAATATATCATCACTTTCCCATGACAAAAGGTGTCCTCGACCTATTCCTCCCAACCGGTGATCTGCTCTACCGACTCTTTGCAACATCCTATCTACAGAACGAGGGGAGCGTATCTGCACTACATGATTGACACTACCAACATCAATTCCCAACTCTAAACTCGAAGTACAAACCAAGCCCTGCAAATTCCCTTCACGGAGGTCATTTTCCATTTGCGTTCTAGTTTCCTTCGCAAGAGACCCATGATGGACGCCAATCGATAGTTCTGGAGCAATGGCTGTCAATCGTTGAGAAACTGTTTCGGCACTATTCCTCGAATTTACGAAAATTAAGCAAGGGAACTTGTTAGCAACGATATCCGCAAGTCCTCTCAATGTTGCGTGCGCTCTTGGAGAAATTGCCAATTCTAGTGAACCAATTTCATCTTCAGGTAGTTGAATGACCGCATCTACAGAAAGCTCTGTAGAACGTGGAGCGACCGCATTAATCGCTTCAGCATCTTTGGACAACCACTTCGCTACTTGGTCAGGATTTCCCACCGTTGCTGAAAGACCAATTTTCTGAACCTGTCTGCCAATGAATGATTCCAAACGTGAAATCCCAACCGAGAGTTGCCAGCCTCTTTCTCCATCAGCCATTTCGTGAACTTCATCGATTACAACCGCCTGAACACTCTTGAGTAATTCTCTCAGTTTTGAGCCTGTGAACATAAGTTGGAATGTTTCTGGGGTTGTGATCATCACATTCGGTGGATTTCTGACCTGTTTGGTTCTTTCCGATTGAGTTGTATCTCCATGTCTGAGGCCGAGGCGTAACCCTACTGCGGAAGTAATTTCATCCAATCGCCTATCTACGTCTCGGTTTAATGCACGCAGTGGAGTGATGTAGAGAATTGACATACCCTGCCATTTTTGTTTTAGGCATCTGTCCAATAATGGAAGCATTGCAGCCATTGTTTTCCCGGAACCAGTCGGAGCGATTACCAACCTGTCTCCACCGGATGAAATTGCATTTTGAGTTACTTCTTGAACCGGCGTTGGTGTCCATTTCCTCTCTTCAAGAGCCTTCTGGAGACTCTCGTCGAGTTTAGAGAATACACCCTCGGCCATGATTGCTGGGCGAAGTCACTGGTTCAAGAGGGCAACGATTTGAAAATCAATAATCTTCATCGTAATCGTCGTCTTCATCCTCTTCGTCTTCATCCTCTTCCCAATCTTCTTCCTCTTCCCATTCTTCATCGAAAAGAGAATCTTCGCCATGGCTAATCGCGGTTCTATTTGCAGTTATTCCAATAGCAACTAGAACGATTATCGATAGAATCGAGAATAGCCAAATCAGAGGTTCTTCACGTATAGAATCAAACCATCCCATGTATGAAACATAGACAATTTCGACTTTGTGATCTGCAGAGTTGTCATCATCATTAACTTCAACGATGACATCATCTGGGTCTACTTCAACACGAATACGGTCAATTCCTTCCTTGGCAGTCCACTTAGCCGAAACGGGGATATTCTCATTTGCATCGATATTGTTCAGTGTTACTGTATCGAATGGTACAATCGCATCTCCTGCATAGAATGCGACTTTGAATTGATAATTTGTTTCGCCTCCAACGTTTAGCACATTTGCAGTGATTTCGATTTCTTGCCCTGGAGCTACATGGTCATCTGATAACTCAATTGAGCCAATCTTTAGTTGAGGGCCGACTGCTCCCAATCGAACCCATTGCCTCTCAAAGTCGGTATCATCTGCAGCTATTTCGGCAATAGGACTTGCCTCAGAATTAGATACAACTGGGAATTCATTGCCTGCAGAATCATATCCAGTTAGATAGAAACCTACCCAGTCTCCTTCACGCAGTGTGATTCTTCCGTTATCGGTCAAGTCTACTGTACCTGTCCAAATCACACTCTGTCCGTCTTGTTGCATTCCCAATTTAGACTGGCCTGCTCCTAAAGTCAGTGTACGGCTGGAATCACGCATTACCCAATGAACGATCTGTTCTGAACCAGTCATATCAGCATCTTCTGTTCCATGGAATTCAACTGGAACCTTGGTCAGGTCGGTGGTTGCAGAGATGTCGATGATATTCAGAGGAGCAGTTCTACTAACAACTCTCGGAGCGGTGTCATCAACAACTACTCTTAGCGTAGTAGAAACCGTTTGACCAGTCATGTCCTCTCCAGTCCCAGGGATTCCTCCAATTGAGATTAGACAGGTTCGGGTTGGCGAGGATTTCAAAGTCTCAGCGTGCGATAGTGGGACTTCGACCGAATATCCTCCGTCATCAGCAATTGAACCATCTGACCAGATACTCTCGCCATCGAATACTTCGATTACAATCGATGCGTCATTCGGCGCAGGAACGTTGCTACCTTCAAAGACAACTTTACCTGTAAATTCTAGGCGGTCATCATTACGTACCCTGCTACCATCTGCTACAATTCCTGTTCTTGGCTCGCTTATATCCTCAACCAAGAATGATGCCGCATCAAGTACCAAATCATTCTCTACAGTGAATGTATGTTCTGCAATAATGTGACGTGTTGGGTACTCGTAACCTCTCTCTTTGTATTCCAATGCTAAGTCAGAAATATCCTCATCGGGCCAATCCCAGCCAAATGTGAAATCGAAATCGATTAGAATCAATGGCATCCCAGATTCGTTTGTAGTCTGAACCATATTTGATGAAGTTGCTAAGTTAATGAAATCTGAGTTACTTGCAAACATATCGCTAATCCCATAGTAAGAGATTCTTTGTTTGTCAACTTCGTCATCAGGCCCTTCAAAGTCGAATACAAGATCGATGTATTCGAAATCAATCGCTGTGTTTGCATCGATTAGACCTAGAGAAATTGTTTGTTCTGTGCCAGCAAAAATCGGAGCGCCGTCGTTATGCCCTGCCCACTCAAGACCTGTGAAAATAGCAGATGAGTCCTTTCTAGTTCTGAAAGTTGCATCATCTGTATCGAATCCAGGTCCACTCTCCCAGGTGTAGGTTTGGTCATCGATTATTGTGGAATAGTGTAACGGGTTTCCTGCCCTGTCTCCTCCATCCCAATAATACGAAACACGGCCCATGTTAGGGTTGCGAGAGTGATCGATTGTTGTCGTGAACATCTTGTAATCCGCCTCGGTTTGATTGGTTACAATCTTGTGAGCATATTCGCTTGGGTCCGCTTCTCCGTTTCTGTTTAGATCATGGTCCGCTTCAACCCAGTAATAGAGAATCAACTCCGTTGGGTCTCCAACAACGTCAGATACTGCAATGCTAACCTTTTGGCTTTCATCCGCAGCTTCGTAAGCATCATCTTCAGGAGAAGTCACCAAAGCCTCTGGATGTGATGCATCCACCTTGTAAGTTCTGAACCAATCGGAATTAGAATTCAGAACCTTAGTTGCATCTCTTTCGTTATAGGTTTGGATTTCATAGGATAGCCCACTTTCTACATCGATATCTGGCATTTGAATAGAGATGAAGAACGAACCGTTAACGTTTGAAGTATCTCTCCAATCTGCATGTACGAATCCATTTTGTGCAATTCGAACATCGAAAGCACTGTCCTTAGGCGCATCCGTTGAATCAGCGAACCACATTGCGCCTTGGAAGTGTAAAGTATCACCTGCTGCAACCCAGCTTCCATCTTCAACATCGGTAGAAATTACCTCTCCGTCATTGTCCCTAACATTCAACCAGCCCAGACCGAATGAATTGTTTACTTTCAATCCGGTGTCACTGGATAGTGGCGTGGGACTAAATCCTGCACTACCTGAAGTGTCTAGGCAACTTGTCACAAATCGTACATTCTCTTGGTCTGGGAAGTTAGATGTCACAAAGAATAACCAGTGGATTTCCAAAATTCCATTGTTTAGGTAAGACCATGATGATTGATCGATTTCAACCCAGTCATCTGGGTCATTTGGAGACGGGAATATATCGCCATCTTGCCATTCTAAAGTAGGTGCACTAGATGCTGGTGTTGCTATGAATGACAGAGATGCTGATTGAATGTAATTTGTAGCACCATCACCAACAATATGTCTCGTCACTACCTCATAAGGTTCGTTTCTTTCGTGAAGAATTTCTCCATCTGGAATACTGATGTCTAAATTCACCGTATTGATTGAGTAGGTAACACTGAATCTCTCCAGCACCACTGTTCCAGCAGCCTGCGAACTAACATGTATGGGTATGATTACACTACCCGCACCGGTATCAGGAATCAAATCGTTGAAGGCTTTGACAAAAGTAGTTCCTCCTTGAGTCGTAGTTCCTAGCAACACTCCTTGACTTGTCCATTCTTTGCTGCCATCTCCTCCTACGTCGATTCCAACCTGTTCAGGGGCATTGGTATGTAGTGCAATTTGTAAATCGTCTAGTGTGGGCGTATTTGATCCAGTAGAAGTGAATCTGACATAGATGTAAATGTAGCCACTGGTCATCGCAACCGTCTTTGAGTCGCCGCTAAAACCAAAAATCTTAGTTGACCCAGAGTCTTGGAATTCGACTTGTATACCAGTTCCTGAAGGAGTGGTAGAATTCCACCATGCTGAAATTGCAACTGGAGCGTTTCCAGAGTAATAGTTGGAACGTATTTGGAAATATCCGCTGGTTTGGTAGCTAGTTGAATAAGTCAAAACTACGAAATCCAACACTGGGGTTTCGCTAGAAGTACCATTGAGATAAGCCTTCCAAACAATACTCGAACCAGGGCTAGTGAATGTCAACCTTTGATTGAAGATACCACTCAGCCAAGTTGTACCACCATCATTCGAAACCTGCAACTCTATACTCGTGTTTGCAGGCATATATCCAACCAATGCCGACACCGTAATTTCGGTCACTTGCTTGGATAAGGCAGTAGTAGTGCTAGTTACAATAGAGGAAGAACTGGATACAGTTCTGTGATCAAATACAGCGCCGGTCCCTTGGCGCTGAATCTTATTCGTTGTTGAGGAACAGTATGAACTGTAATGGCACTGATACCCAAATGTGTTGTCACCTAATTGGTCCATTCCATAGTGCCCACCGCCAGAAATCTTGATTTTGCCATCTCTTTCAACAAAGATGCCATTCATTGTGAAATGGTTGTGATATCCATAATTTCGATAATACTCATTTGTAACAATCTTGGGAAGATCGACTACTAATCCACTAGATTGGGTGCTTGAAGAACCTAATTGCTCACGAGAACCTAGAAGCCAACTGCCGTTAACGCTAGTTGGATTACTTGGATTAATTTCGTACAGATATCTGTTGTAATTTGGATACGATGCCTCATACATTAGCAAAAACATCCTACCAGAATCCTCGTCTACGTCAACACCCATTGGATAGTAACTTCCTGAATATGTGTAGGTTCCTTGACATGTCCAATCTCCATTGGTTGAAACCGACCACTTAACCAGGATTCGATAACTGTAGGAAACAGTCCATACATTCCCATTAAAATCACTAGTAGCATCATAAGTAGAATACAACGGAGTAGAATAGGAACATGAACCAGCACTAATGCTAGAAGTCCCGATGTAAGAGCCAGTTGTTGAGTTGTACCTCTTTAGGATAGGAGTGGTGTAAACAGTGGTTGATGAATAAGTTGCAGAGACATATTCATCTCCATTGGCGATAACAAATCCACGATAGTTGGATGTTGAAGAAGTAAGTGAGAATGAAGAAAGAGGTTTAGTAGAGCCTATGAATCCAAGGTCACCGTTTGCAGCAAACCCTCCAGTATTGTTGATTGTACCTGTTGATGTCGCCTCAGCAGAGCGGTCTAATCCATTGACATTGTCAGTTGGATTGCCTACCAACTCGACTTGGTCATTTTTAATATCGAGATTAGAACGGCTTCCATATGCAAAACCTGGCGGGGTTCCTACCCATTGACCTGAACCAGCACCGCCGAAATCAGAGTTTGTAGTCATGTTACCCCATGACGTTGAGGAAGGTTGTCCTGCAATGTCAAATGTTGCAGAAGAAACCTCTGCGCCATATGGGAATGTAAGGTTCCCCGCAAAACCATCTCCTGTTCCAGTGAAAGTATGAGTATAAGATGTAGAACCATCTTGAAATTGCGTTTCAGTAACATCTGCTAACGCCATTGGAGATAGTACTGAGATAACGAAAATTGCCGTTAGGAATAGTGATTTTTTCATCTCAAACCCGCCTCTTCGCCCTGTGGGCCTTCGGCCCACGTGTTTACATCCCATTTCAACTATACTCCGTCAAGTCATTATCAAGAAAAGCAAAAATCGAATAAGAAGCCTGACTTTCGCCAAACAGGTGAGACACATGGGATGGTGGGACAATCAACACGGAAATCAACTCAGAATATCAGGGACTGCTACGTTCGCATTCGCTTTACTGACTACCATGTCGGCTGCACAATTGATGTTCTTACAAGACAACGCTGACTTTGCAGATTATACTGGTTTGGCAATCGTTCTAATCGTAATTGGCGCAATCGGACTTGCTGTGTCAGCTCCTGCATTCATCAATTTGAATGCTAGAGCCAGTACTTTAGAGAGAATCAAGACCATTAAATCCACTTCAGAATTGAGAAAAATGAAGCCTGATGGAGATGAAGCAGCCCGAATCCTAGGTGGCGGCCATGAAGAAGCATGGAATGCATTCCTTCAAGAGAAGGGATTGAAGAAGCGTTGACCACTGGGTAGTTGTAATGGGCGAATACGATCCGATGCGCACACTCGTCCGTGAACTCGTATTAGCGGCGGGAATGATTACGTTACTAGTGCTAGCAATGTGGGCCCATACTGGTTCAATGCCCCCGTTAGTCGTGGTAGAATCAAATTCTATGCAACATGATTCAGATGGTGAAATCGGCACTATTGACGCTGGAGATTTGGTTCTTGTACACGCACCAGAGGATAATCGAATAGTTACATTTGCAGAAGCAACCGACTCAAAATCGGACTACTACGGCTATGAATCTCTAGGAATGGAGGGCGATGTAATCATCTATGAACGTAATGGCGAGAGTGATAGTACACCAATTATTCATAGAGCATTATTTGAAATTGTAATTGGACAATCAGTACCTGCGGAGAATCAAGACCAGTGTGAGGGAGGTGTCTTCTGGGAAGATGTTTGCATTACGTCTTGGTCTGTTCCCGGTTCTGACCAGGTTAATGTCAAAGAAATCAACCTAATTTTTGATGGAGAAAATACTGGGAAATACGCTTGTGAAGGAATTGCTGCACAGCATGGTTCCGAATGGTTCAGCGTTGAGAATTACACCCCAATGAATCCGGGTTACATCACTTTGGGAGATAATAATGATTGCAATGATGACCAAGGGGTATTCGAATTCGCTCAAGGGCTCTCATCCATCCACAGTGGAATGATTAGGCCTGTTCAAGAAGATTGGGTTATTGGCATCTCAGGTGCTGAAATTCCTTGGCTGGGAACTGTAAAATTGATGGTCAGTGGAGGAGATTCTCCTGGCGTTAGCCAAGTACCTGGTCAATCATTCATATTCCTAATTTTATTCGTAGGAGCGGTTTTGGTTGCTCCAATTGTAATTGAACCAGTAATCAAGAGAATTTTACGAAATTCTCCAGAAGCGGTTGAAGCTGAGATCGAGGATGCAATTGCGCTGATTTATTCTTCCGAAGAAGAATAATCCGATTTGGTTCCTGCAAGTTTGTAATCTGCGCTGTCAAGCCTAAATTCAACATACCTAACCTCATCATTGATATCTGAAAGATTGGCTTGGTCTAGTAATTTTTCAACACGATCTCTTGTTCTCTTTAGGCTAGACAAACGTTGTTGCTTAGTCTTTGGAATTCTTGATTCCCCTCGCATATCTTTTAGCCAATTCTCCAAAAGATTAGACGCCCAATCGATTGGTTGAACCCTAGGAGCTAGTAGTATCTCATTCGACCTATGTCTAATTCTTACGAAACCATCGGGCATCCTTCTAGTTTGAATCGAATTGGGTTGCTGCCATTGGCTTTGGCGAATAATCAGTGAGTCTTCTTCGACAATTTCTCCACCTTCTGTCGACAAATCCATAATCGCAACCCTATCGGAAAGACGGATTAATAATTGGACAAAATCATCATCTTGAGCCCATACAGAAATCTCAGCAGGTTCCTCACCCAATGCTTCGACAATCCATGATTTCACTTCATGCCCCATTGCGTCCATGCTAATGCCAAGCAGGCACCCTTCAAGAACTACTCGACATGGGATTGAAGTGTGAGTGCTGAGTGGGCAGTACATGGCAAGTGGTTTCCTATCGGTTCAATTCGGTTGGACTGAAGTCTTGCTACTAGTCTTGGCGTGGTATTTACTGCTAAGATATTGGGAAAATAGTGGTAAACTCGATGAATGGAATGCTTCAAGAATTTTCTTCGGAATGGTCCTAATGGTCCGTACGGAAAAAGGGAAGAAATCTCTAGAGAAAGTCTCCAAGCCTCGCAAATTTTGGCGAGCATACGGTGAATTATCCCTTTGGGTTTGTTGGGGTGCAATGTTTATTGTTGCTGTGGGGATTATTCTTGCAGTAGTATCAGCGATTATAATGGGAAATCAGGCCGAAGCCAGGCCTGTTTCCGAATTGGTTGCAATTCCAGGCCTAAGTCCAATCATTCCACTGGGATGGGGAGTTATCGCATTTGTTGTGTGCTTAGTAATACATGAATTCGGCCACGGCATACAGGCGCGTGCGCATGGAATGCGTGTTCGTAATTTCGGCCTACTGATGGCTGGACCTTTGCCATTAGGTGCATTCGCTGAACCAGAATACAATGAAATTGCTAACTCTCCAAGACGCGAAAGACAGAGGATGTTTGCTGCTGGCCCAGCAACCAATATTTTCGCTGCATTCATTCTCATCGTTATTTTAGGGCAAGTAGCAGGACAATTTTCAGCAGCAGATCCTGGTGTTCACTCCAGTCAAATCATCGTAGATTCTGGAGCGGATGAGGCTGGGCTAGAAGCATGGGATGTAATCACTATGATCAACGGTAGTGAAATTCGTAATTCTAACGATTTCGTAGATGTGATGGGGGGATTGTCTGCAGGTCAAATTGTTCCAATGGAAGTTGTAAGGTATAGCGATGGGACTACTGAAACGCTAATGGTTAATCTTACAGATAAATACCAATATTACCTCGACCTTGGATACGAAGAAGATTTGTTAGAATCGATGGACATCGAGCAAGGTGATGCATTCTTGGGGGTTCAAAACCTAGCCGGAGGAACTGCAGGAGTTGACCGCCTAGCAGGTTGGGCACACCCTGACTTTGAGACTAGCATTGTGGGTTACCTAATCAGTGTTCCAATCAATACTGGTCAGATTTTGATAACTCCATTCGAATACCAAGGAGTGGCTATTCACCCTGCGCAAGAAGAGATGCTCGATTCCGGTGATGGTTGGCTTGCATCTACTATCGGATTGAGTGGCCTGTTGTTCTTGGTCAACCTACTATTTTGGTTGATTTGGGTGAATATTCTGCTTGGATTCACCAACTTGTTCCCGATGATTCCTTTCGATGGTGGCCATTTGTTCAAGGATATGGTTCATGGAATCATGACTGGAATTAGAAACCTAGGCAAGAAAACTGGTCTGTACAAAGTACATCCACTTTGGGTCGAACATTTCACAAGAAAGGCTTCTTCACTATCGTCAATGATTCTGTTCATTGTTCTGATAGTTCTCATCGGTGCACCATATCTGTGATTCGCAGTTGTGAAGGTTCTGATTCTTCCACAGTGCTCAAATCAACTGCCTTGATTCTCTTGTCAAGAGATTCTAGTGAACTGCTTGCCTCTTTTCTACATACTAATGATAAGAATTTGTGCAAGGGCATTCCTTTTTCCCAATCAAGGAATGGTTTGCCGTTTCTTGTCAGAGGAAGTTCTGGAATTCTTCTAGTTAGCATTCCTAATCTGCCAGTTAAACGACCAACTTCCACTCTGAAAATGCGCCATGAGTCTCCTCTAACTCCCTTTAATCTGTAGGCATATAGTGGCATTAATTTGCACCGTTTGCCTTCATAAATCATAGCTTGATACTGATCCCATGTTCTTCCTGAGAGATACAATTTTGATTTTTTAGAAGTCTTCACTTCGATAGGGAAACAAAGGTCTCCTCTAAGTGCGAGTAAATCGCCGCTTCCTTCCATTCCAGAACCTGCTGCCCTGACTACTAAGAACGGTCTTTCGATTACTTGTCTCGCTTTAGCTTTAGCAACAGCATCGCATGACCTAGTAACCGCATCTACTCCTTTTGGTACACCTGCGAGAACTGCGCGAAGTTCTCTCTCATACTGTCCTGCCACAATAGAGAATCAATGTCAAGTGCTTTTGATGATATCGCTGTTTACGCGTCACATTGAAGCGTGATTAGCACTAGGACGGTATGTGCGCCGAATAGCGGTCAGAACGGATAATTTTCGACTTTCTTTCCATTTGATGCGAGAGTTAAAGAGAAGAAAATGTGAATTCGTAATGTTAGCATCTGGTGAAAAATGGGATGGTATACTTCTAACTTCACCCGAAGAAGTTCTGGATGGTGAGATCCCAGCAACTGAAGAAACACTAGAAATCTCTGTTGAAAGGGCGATTCAAGCATCTAGAGGATTAGATTCCGCTATACAATTGGTGTTCGGAGTAGACCCTGGGCCTAGACCTGGAATTGCTTGGTTAGCAGATGGAATAGTTGTTGGAAGTGCTCAACTCGAGCAAATTGAATTTGTTGCGGAGCACATAATCGGTTTATCTTCAGCTGTGGAACACAAGAGAATGTGTGTCAAGGTCGGTGACGGCGCTCCATTAATTCGAGACAGAATCATCAATCAATTAATTCTCAAAGGAATTGAAACATTACAAGTAAACGAATATCGAACCAGCCAAGGGTCAAGAATCAAAACGCATCAACACGCAGCTACTAGAATTGCATTGATGGGAGGAACTAGAGTCAATGCCATTAGGGAATTGAATCCCACTGAAGGAGATTTGAAAGAAATTCAAAGACAATCAAGAATCATGAGTTCTGGCAATCTAACAATATCTACAGAATTAGCAAGACTAGTTGCTTGTGGCGAATTATCTATGGAAGATGCAATCAGGAGAGCCTGACGCGGTATCTTTCTCTTCCTTTCGAGTACAGAGTGATTACTCCACTTGATGAGACACAAATTGCAATTGAGTCTGCCAACTGACTGATTGCCCTAGCAGCAAGGTGCCTGCCTCCTTCTCCAGGTTTAGGGTTGATTCCTGCAGGGACTTGCACATATCTTCCAGCATCGCTGGCTATTCCTTTAGAATTGAATAGAATCGCTCCATCTAACCAAGCGAATTCGGCTAAAGTTTCATGATTATTTTGAACTGATACACTTTTTTTGGCATCGGAGTGGCCTTTGAAAGGATTGAGAACTAATGCCGTTGTATATCTTCTAAGTTTAGGCACCGAGCCTATCGCAAATAATGCGCCAACAGCATGACCTTCACGACCACGCCCCCCAATATGTCTTGCCAACTCCATTAGTTTAGCAAGTACTTCAATTTCGATATCATGCTCATTAGCCATTATCGCCAACTTGTTTGATGCCAGAGTACTTGCCTCGATGACAATCACTCCATCCATTGGTTCGCCCATGATTGCTAGTATCCTATCATTCGATTTGAAGCGGCCTTCACCCAAACCTTGCAGGATGATGTCGTGAAGGCTATTCAAAACCGATAACCCCTGAGAAGACAACGAATCCTCGAGAACTTCGACCTCAAACCCTAATTCTTTGAGATTATCACTAACCTTTGAAGATGAAGTAAGTGTGACGAGTCTCATCTTTTTAGGAAGGATCTCTCTGATTCTCTTAACTGTTCGTGAATTGTTTGAAAGTAAGACTGCTGCAGAAAAATTTGAGCGGTCATTTTCGATTGCCGAAGCCACCAAATTTGGCAGATCGACCATTTAATCCCCTCATTGCATGGTGGTATCGATTCCCGGAAGTTGATCTTCAGATTCTCGATATACTGTACGCATGTTTTTAATGAAATTCTTTTCTTTAACAACAATATTGTATTCCTTGATTCCTGGGTTTTCTTCACCATCCATCAACCCAAGTAGAGTCTCAAGTGTCAGACGTGCACCTTCACGATGAGGGTATGCGAAAACACCCATGGATAACGGTGGAGCCATCACGACTTTGACTCCCTTCATTCCTTTCAATGTATCAAACAGATTGTGATATGCTTGTGGAAGTAAATCTCTTCTTGACTCATCTTGATTTGGCCTGCGGCAATCAGGGCTTACAACGTGAATAATGTGCTTGAAGCGTTCTTTCAGATTGAACGGCTTTGACACAACATTTGTTGTAACTGGACAAGGTGGTAAATTCAATTTTCTTTGCTCTACGCTTACATCACGGCAAAATTCGCGAAGTTCATCTCCTGCGGCTTTGTGAATTTGTGCATCCAAACCTTCCCTTCCAGATAGTCGGTTATTAGCAGGAGTGACTACAGCATCTGCTTCTTGTAAATGGAGTTCCCCTCCTATGACTCGAACTACTCCCCATCGGCAAGTTCGCGCCATGTACAACTCGACCATGTTTTGAGCAGGGGGGGCCGTCCTTCATATACACATTGACGATTTTAGCAAAAATAGGCTATTTTTGGCACATACAATCAATCGAAGTGACTTTGAATAATCATCATGCCCATAGTAATATGTCCCCCGCTCGAAAAGCGCTTTTTTTAGTCGCGCTTTTCGTGATAAGTACGATTCATTTACCAAATGAAAAAATCGAAACGAATGAAATTAGTGATGAGATATTCAATGGATTTAGTGTCGCTAATGACATTTGGAATGAAACCCCTCTCGAATCCATAGCTGTCCCTGGTGGTTTTGAACTCTCAACTGCGGTCGACTACAGTGACGTTGCTGTTTTGATTAACAATAAATCTGAAGCAAGCCGTACTATTGGATGGGCTTTCGTAACTGCAAGAAACATAAGTGCAGACAGAGTATTCGTTTTCGATAATTCATCTAATCCGACTGGTGAGACTATCAATAGAGACCAATTCAACACATATTTCCTAGACCCATTCAAAGTGATGCTTTCTAATTACAATGGAACAGATATCAATTATCTAGTCACAACTAAAGGGATTCCATTAAGAGTAAATGGAGGCAACAACAAAGCTTCCTTTGATCAAGAGATTTCATTGGCAGGCGGTACCTATGATTCAGATATAGGGGCAGACTGGTGGAGTAATCACGACTATGGCCCACTTGCGGGCAAGCAGATGAAGGAATTTACAAGGGATGAATACGGATTTTTCCTGGTCACAAGGTTGACGGGTTATACCGTTGACACTGCACTGGAGTTGATTGAAAAAGCAAACAACTCGTATGGTTCAAGAGGTATGCATGTATTGGATTTAGCAACAAACCGAAACGATACTGGTTACAAATTTTGGAACGATGATTTGTATGTTGCAAATAGCACACTTAATGGCAGTATGAACTTGCCAGTTTATTTCGATGAAGAAACCGAATTTGTAACAAATATGTCCAATGTTCTCGGTTATGCATCATGGGGCAGCAATGATGGAAATTGGAATAAAAATTATCTCGCAAATGGGGGCTTTGACACCCTAGATTCATCGTGGTCTAGCGGTTCAAGATATTGGAATATCTCTGGACCAACGGTTTCTGCAGGTGATGAATTCAACTGGTCGTATCAGACATCTAACAAACAAGGTGGTAATGGAGCATTCGAAGCTTCGATTTCTTCTGAATGCAGTCAAGAATCTGGTTATCTGCTACCCGGAATGTATGCTGAATATTTCGATAATGAAGGAATTAGTTTCAATGCCGCATCTATGCCTACTCTTATCGATAGAACCCCCGACCATATCAGATTAGAAAGCGATCTTGCATACTCCTCATCTGGAAATGCATACCCTGGTTTGGATGACCGATTCAAAAATAACTGGGGTGCGAGATTTAGTGGCTTAATCGATGTGCCAGAATCAGGAAATTGGACTTTTTATCTGAATACAGACGATGGTTCTGAGTTATGGATTAACGGTGCAAGTGAAATTCAGAATTATGGAATGCATGGGATGCGGGAATATTCCTCTACATTGAATCTAAGTGAAGGGTATCATGATTTCAGAATTGAATTCTTCCAAGGAGGAGGCCCACATGGATTGAAATTTTCTTGGGAAGGTCCCAATGTGAGTAAAACAACGGTTCCTGCTTCTGCATTCTTCGTTTCGGGAGATTATGTTCCCAAATCTGAAAATCTAATTCACAGATGGGATTTCGAAGAAGGCAGTGGAACACAATCCAATGATAGCATCGACAATAATTCAGACTTCACATTGTATGGAATGAACTCTTCTAATTGGAAGAATTGTATTGATGGAAACTGCTTGTGGTTTGATGGAACTGATGATTATGCCAAAGTAAATGTCGACGATTGGTTGGGCAATTTCACTATCAGTCAATGGGTTTGGGCCAACACATCAAACCAATCTAACTATGCTTCTACATTTGCAATAGACGATAATGCAGGTTCAAATCAATCATTCCAACACATGATATCTGGCGGTGAATGGAAACTACATAACAACCAAACTAAGTCATTTGGAGATGTGATTCCGCAAAAGTGGAGCCACTTGGTTACTGTGTTTGAAACGGGTGAAACTAGACAATACATGGATGGAGTTCTGGTAAATTCAAACTACTATCCTAACGGTTCTGTCAATAACTTTGATTTGTACAAACTTGGAGTAAATCGAGCCGGTAACTCGCATTTTGAAGGTATGATTGACAATGTGATGGTTTGGGATACTGCTCTCAGTAATAGTTCAATCACGGTTCTTAGTAGGAATATAATCGACAATTGTACGGCCTATTCGGGTAATGGCCAAGGGGTTGCATATCTCGAAACGACACATGATATTCCTACTAACTTCACCAACCATGCATGGGTAGTATATGCCCACGGTAAGAGGGATGGAGATGTATTTGGAGAATATGAACTTCAAGTTACATCTTACGATTCTAATGGGACCGAACTTAGTTACAATGAATCTTCAAAACAAGATTACACCGCATCGTGGAACTCTGAAACAATGCGCTTCAGGCCTCATGAAAATGCTACCAGTATGAAAATTAGAATCTCGATTGACATTGTTCCTACATCAACTGAAGGTTCTCTATTCGTTGATTCTACTGTTTTACGAGTAATTAGACCGCACATGGATTGGGTAAACGGTTCAATTGTCGAAACCGCAGTTAGTACAGGTGCTCGATCTTTCAATTGGGGTACAACATACGGTCAATCACTAGTTGCTGATATTCTTGAAGACGGGGCTAGTGGCATCAAAGGATATGTGTATGAACCATATCTAACCGCTGTATCATCTCCAAGCGTACTACTCTCATCTTATGCAAGCGGGTTCAACCTTGCTGAATCCTATGCTGCTGCAAACACCATGACTAGTTGGATGGGAGTTGTTGTTGGTGACCCTAAGATGAGCCCTTACGCTGACATCGTACACGATATCGACATCATAGACGTAAGAGTTGTAGAAAATGTATCTAAAAATCAGAATTTCGAGATTGAAATCGCAATCCAAAACATTGGTCCTGGAACAGCGATTGGTAATCTGAAGGTAATTGACAAATTAGGTAGCCTAGTCTTGGTGAATCAAAGTGTGATGATGCCAAATGGCGCAGAAAACGGTAGTAGACAAATCATCAAGTTACAATTGAATACATCTCGTGAAGGTTGGAATAATCTAGCGGTGCGCTGGGAAGCTACATCGATATTGAACCCAGAACGAAATATCGACAATAACTTGGTCGACTACACACTTTGGGTAAACAGCGCACCTGTAATCGAAGACATTTTTTGTGATTCATCACAATATAGTAGAGGAGATAGATTTGTTTGCAGTATTGAAGCCAGTGATGATAGTGGCATTCAAACTACAGATATTGCATGGCGAATCACCAATGGCAACAACAGTACTGAATGGATTTGGAAAGGTACAGGTAGTCAAGATGGGTTCTTGTGGTGGACAACCATTGACCTGCCCTCGGATGTGGAGTTAGGAATGCTAGACATCATGGCAAATTCAACTGATGAGTCCAATATTTCGACCATATCTATCGCTTCAGGAATTGCACAGATAACCGATGCACCAGCGTTTTGGTATGGCGTTCACGTATCGGGTGTTGATGACCCTGAATGGGGTGGTGCTTCTGTGCTAACTTCCTATCCCAGTATTGGTGTTCTCAGAGGGCATGTCCTAACACTGAGGGCGTGTGTACTCGATACCGATCATGACCTTTCTTCTCAAGCACCATTATTTTCTTCAACACGAGGACAGATTGACGGGCTGACACACGTTGCTGGAAGCAGTTCTGACCAGCATTGTTACATCGCATCGTTTACACTACCTACAGAGACAAGCTTGGATTCGTTCAAAATTGAATTGCGGGACCACAATGGAGATTTCATGACTCGAAGAACAATTCAGATTGCGGACCAATCGCCCGAAGCAGAGATTATAATTGTTGATAACTCGGGTTCCGAAGTAGAAAATGTTCTAGGCGGAGGTGATGAATTCATCAAAGTCATAGTTACAGATAATGATGATTCAATCGAAGGAGTATACGGTGACCTCACAATTAGATGGCCTGGACAATCTGTGTATTCAGTTCCGGTAGAATTCAATGATGGAATCGCCATGGTTCCTCTTTCGACTTCTGAAAGCATCGAAAATGGAGACCTTCTAATCACAGCCAACATAACAGGTGCAAATGGTGCTAGTAACTCTGCTCAATTCCTAACTCCAATTGTACTGAGCCCACCTGAAATTCTCAGTATCGACTTGTGTCAGGACGGAGAAGAAATACAACAACTGATGTTTGGTCAGACTGCAGATGCAGTGGTTAGAATTCGCTCTTCTAGACAAATCAGTGAGGTTACTGCTAGCCTAGAACAGTTGGGCTGGATTGTTAATGCTCCTTCCCAGTCTGCAACTAGTTGTGGAAATGATTTGGCTGAGCAGGATGCAGCATTCCATTTCAGAATCCAACTCGATTCATCTTTCGTACCAGGAGATGGTTCCTTAGGAATTAGAGTAGTCGATATTGACGAAATTAGTTCTGTATCCTATCTCAATTTCGAATTCCTACACTCTCCTCCTGAAATTCAAGTCTCACATCCAGCAAATGTATCGCATGCTTCACTATTGGAAATTTTGCTGGAAATGGAAGATGCCGATGGAATCGATGCTGATTGCGCTATTGGTTATCTACAAGGTGGAGAAGTGATTTACTCTAAACCAGATAGTGCCGTTACAGATTTGGATGGAACTGGATTCTGGTCAAGTTCTTGGCTATTACCGGCTGAATTAAGTGGTAATATTACAGCAGAAATTAATTGTGAAGACTGGAGTGGTAATGTAGTAAATTATTCAGCTATCATTGTTATTGATGAAGCCGAAGAATGCCTTGATTGTGAGAAGTTAGAACAGGAAACAGATGATAGTTCAGAATCGCTTGCAGTACCCCTTACAGTAAGTATCGTGATTCTATTATTGATTGTGCTCTTAGTTACTACTCGCGTGCGCGCACGCGAGGAAGACGAAGAAAAAGAAACCTGGCAAAATGAAGAAATTGCACCTCAGCGCGATGATAGAATTCCGGAAGGATGGACTCTTGAAGAATTCCTATCTTGGCTTGATGGCCCTATGCCTGATGAATGGGAAGAAGAACAATGGGAATTGTATCGAACCAGTTTAGAAGACCTAAGATAAATCATGATCAATAACCTTGTGAAAACAGAAAAATGAGGGTTATTCTAAACGCCGCACTGCTCTAAAGTGCCTTGTGAAAAGGCTCACTGCGGCCAATATGTGGCGCAGTATAGCGGTTTGACGGGGGAAATATTATAACCCTTGCAATACCGTAGACGGTACGAGGTAAAACCTATGGGTGAAAAGAAGTACTTCGTTCTGATGAAGGGCGGAAAAGACACAAGCCAAGTATTTGCGAGCAGACAACCACGTGGAGCGGCACTAAAAGCTGCTACTCGTGGACACACAGACATCCGTCTACGTGAGCGTGGAACCAAGAGAGTCCACGTCTTCACCGGACGCATCGAAACTGTTGACAAGCCTGCAAACGGCCCAGCGTGGCTTCCTGACAAGATCAAGAAGGCTAACGTAAGCAAGACAGGTATCGAGCACCTTTGAATTAAGGATGCTATGATGCATTGTTGAAACGCCCTTGCGGGACTTTGCCCCTCACAGGAGTTCGCTCCTGTGAGGGGCTTTTTTTATTTCAAATCGGCAATCGAGTCTTGGTTGCTCACATTCCTTTTTTTATTCGATTCAACTCGAAGAGTCGTGGAATACAGATTAACGGTACGAGATTTCTTGGCATTGGGCTTAGGCCTAGCCTTCATCTTAGTAGGTGTTGACCATTTCATTAATCCAGTATGGTATGAGCCAATCGTACCTTCATTACTCCCCAATGCCACTTTCTGGGTACTAGCTAGCGGGTTCTTTGAAGCACTCTTTGGATTGTTGTTGATTATTCCTCGAACAAGATCATGGGCATCGGTAGCAACAGCATGGATGCTGGTAGTACTTTATTGGGCAAATTTCAATATGTGGTACAATGATATCCCACTGAATGGTGCAACCTACGATGACATCTGGCATGTTGTCAGATTAGTAATACAAATCGTCCTGATTATTACCATAACTTGGATTGGTCAAGTTACACCGTTCAAAGGCAGGGAAAAATTGCATGATTCACTAGATATATTCCAAGGTCGAATAACCTCAAGTGGGTTTCAAACAGGCGATAGGATAGTAGTAGGTGCATGGAATTCTTCTCCATTCGGGAAATTTACTGATATTATGTGGGCTAAACCTGATGGAGTCAGAGTTTTGATTGCCCCAAGTCAAGATGTTGCTGATTACGTAACAGAAATGTACTCTTTTGATGAAGTTTTGATTGAAAAAATTGTAACTAACGAAGAAGGGCGTAATCTCAAGGTTGAGTGCGATTCTATGCAACTAGATTTTTCTTGGAAGAAAGGTTTTGCAATTCCATTCAAGAGATCTCTACTATTCATCGCAACAGTTGAGTTATTCTTTGCAAAGTTGATTTTCTCAACGAGGACCTATGGATTAACTCGCAATAACCGCCAAGAATGGTACGCTATTGACAGAGTATCCAATTTATCCAGCGCCCTGGCAACAATCAATGGACAGAATGTAGGTGAAATGGCTCCAATGAATGAGGCTTGCAAATTTGGATTCAGTGAAGCACCAAAGAAGCCGTCATCTTGTGAAGTTCGAACTCATATTCTCTAACAGGTTGTAATCACTATCACAGTCGCCTATTCGAATGGGTACCCTTGCGAATGAGATGCAATCACATTCGTGCTTTCTTTCCAGATAAGGCTCTCCAGATTCTCTTTACTGGATCATAGTAACGGTCAACAACTCTCTCCTTTAGAGGAATGATTGCATTGTCAGTGATATTGATTCCAGCTGGACATACATCGGTACAACACTTGGTAATGTTACAGTAACTAATTCCAAACTCACCTTTTACTTCAGGGATTCTATCCTCTTGGTCCATTGGGTGCATCTCGAAATTGGCTAGACGAACCATTGTTCTTGGCCCTCCGAATTCTTCGAACTTACGATACTCTCTCAGAACGTGGCAGGTATCCTGGCAAATGAAACACTCGATGCACATTCTGAATTCTTGAGCACGGCTGGCCTCAAATTGACTGAACACCCAATCCGGCTCTTCTGGACCCTTAATCGGTGCAACAGCTTCTGCCATTTCATAATTCCAAGATACATCTGATACCAAGTCCTTCACATGCGGGAAAGTCTTCATCGGCCTTACAGTGATGATTTCATCTTCAGGAGTCTCTTCAATGATATCCTCCATTCTAGTCATGCACATCAAACGAGGCTTACCGTTGATTTCAGCACTGCATGAACCACACTTACCAGCCTTACAGTTCCAGCGACATGCTAGTTCTGCATCTTGTTCGTGCTGAATGCGATGAATTGTATCCAAGAGAACCATACCTTCATCGAGTTCGACTTCGTAATCTACAAGTTCTCCTTCTCCTTCTTCCCCACGGAAGACCTTCATATTGATTTTTGACATTTTCAGGCCTCCTTCTTCGAACGGTCTAGTAATTTTTCTAGTTCTTCAGGAGGCTGTTCTAGGTCCTCCTGGTGGATTGTGATTTCGCCATTTTCTTTCTTCAAGACGTTAGTTGTGTGGCTCCACATCCCCTTATCGGGAACTGGGAAATCATCACGTGTATGCCCGCCTCTGCTTTCCGTTCTTGTCAATGCTGCAAGAGTACAAACATGAGAAATGTCAACCATATTCTTCAGGTCAAGAGCCTGATGCCATCCTGAGTTGTAGGTCATTGAACTACCAGAGGAGGTCATCGATACACGGTCTTTGAATTCCTTTAGATCTGTAATTGCAGTTTCAAGGTCGTCTTTAGTACGGATGATTCCAACCTTTTGTTGCATCATTTCACGCAACTCATCATACACCTTTCCAGGATTTTCTCCACCCTCTCTTGCAAGAGGTGCTAGGTTCTCTGCAATCGCAGATTCAATCGCTGCATTATCAAGGGTAGGTTGCTCAAGTGACGCCGCTCTCTTGGCTGCATGTTCACCGGCTCTCTTACCGAATACAATCAAATCGGATAGCGAGTTTCCTCCAAGACGATTTGCTCCATGCAATCCACTTGCGACTTCACCGGCAGCATACAACCCCGATACGGTCGATTCTTGAGTTTCTGCATCTACTCTAACTCCGCCCATCACATAGTGAGCAGTTGGACCAACTTCCATTGGTTCCTTAGTGATGTCAACTCCTGCTAATTCCATGAATTGATGATGCATACTTGGTAACTTAGCAATAATTTCCTCAGCCGTTCGCTGAGTGGCAATGTCAAGATATGCGCCACCATGAGTTGAACCACGGCCTTCTGCAACTTCCTTGTTAATCGCTTTAGCAACCACGTCTCTAGTCAATAGTTCAGGAGGTCTACGAACACTTGCCTTCTCTCCGGCTACAACTTGTCGAACCCACTCTGTTGCCTCTTCTTCGGTTTCAGCATGGTCTCCCTTGAACATATCAGGTACATTATCGAACATGAAACGCTTACCTTCTGAATTCTTTAGAACTCCACCTTCTCCTCTAACACCTTCTGTGACGAGAATTCCTCGAACCGATGGTGGCCAAACCATGCCTGTAGGGTGGAATTGTACAAATTCCATATCGATTAAATCTGCTCCAGCATTCAAAGCTAGAGCATGTCCATCGCCAGTGTATTCCCAAGAACCACTACAGACCGACCAGCATCGAGTGATGCCTCCAGTTGCTAGGACTATCGACTTGGCTGAATAAGCATGCATCGAGCCATCGACTCTGTTGTATGCAACACAACCGATACAGGTGCCGTCATCATCCTGTAGCAGGTGACTTACCGTGTACTCCATGTACACATCAACACCAGAGTGTATCCCCTTCTCTTGGAGGGTTCGAATAATTTCAAGCCCGGTTGAATCACCAACGTGAGCAAGTCGAGGATAAGTGTGGCCTCCGAAATTTCTCTGATTGATTAGGCCACTAGGTGTTCTATCAAATACAGCGCCCCACTGTTCTAACTCTCGAATTCTATCTGCAGATTCTTTTGCATGAATCTGAGCCATTCGCCAATTGTTGAGGTATTTCCCACCCTTCATGGTGTCTTTGAAGTGGGTCTGCCACCCATCACGGTCATCGACATTTGCGAGGGCTGCAGCCGCTCCACCTTCTGCCATTACAGTGTGGGCTTTACCGAGTAATGATTTACAGATAATTGCGGTATTAGCGCCTTGGCGAGAAGACTCAATTGCTGCTCTAAGTCCTGCTCCACCGGCACCGATTACGATTACATCGTAGTCGTAACTTTCGAACTCGCTCAATCAGATCCCTCCAATCAATACGATGTCGCTCCACCAACCTTCTGTGCAAGAATAGATATAGAAATCGGAAAACATTACCCAGAATAATGAATAAATTGCCCACTTGTTGTGATTCTTGTTGAGTTTAGTACAACTTTTCCAGCAAGCCTCAGCAATTGAGCCACCACCATTTCTGAATCGGTTACGAATTCCACCAATCATGTGTCGGAAGGAGTGACAACCTAGAGTATAGCCACTCAACAATATTACATTGAGTAACAGTACTAAGGTTCCAACAGAAACTCCGAATGAAGTATTTCCATTTTGATGGAATTGTGTTGCCATCCAAAGGTCATACGTTAGTACGAACATGTATAGCAGCGCGAGGTACATGAAATATCGATGTAAATTCTGGAAAAGGAATAGTCTGGTCTCTCCCTTGTAATCGCCAAATGGTGTGCTTACAGCACAAGCAGCAGGGCTAGCAAAGAAAGAGCGGTAGTAGGCCTTGCGATAGTAGTAACATGTTCCTCTGAATCCTGCTGGGATAATCAGAATAAACATTGCAGGACTCATCCACCAAAGAGCTTCTGGCACACGCGAGCCCAGACCGTCTTCACCTGGAATAATAAGCGGTGAGAATAGTGGTGAAAGAACATGGCTACCCTTGTCTTCAATTGCCATAGTTTGGGTTCCTGCAGAATTTCCAAAGTCACTAAAGATCCAGAAATCCGCTTCCATTAAGCCCCGCCAGGTAGCATACGCAATAGCCAATCCAAGATAAATCGCCATAGCCATTGGTGATTTCCACCAAGCGTCGATTCTCTCGGTTTTACCCAATCCCCTGTCCATTGGAAGATGCCTTGGTTCAACCATAATTTCGCCCCTATGCCACTTCGAAATGGTTTAGGCTTTTGATAATTTGTTTGAAGCATTGAACCGAGATTCTCTCAGAATTTCGGAATATGCTGTCTTTGAGCCGTACAACTCAAGAATCCAACTACAAAATTGCAGTCTTTTCACTAAATATTTCTTGGTTAAGACAAAGATTTCCAATCGATTTCTGCTTCTTCGATTTCTATTTCTTCAACATCCATCTGAGCGAGTTGCAACTTTCCTGATAACTCATCGTTTACTGCATGCCAGTAAGAGTACGCTTCGATTACCCAAATTCCTGATTCTCGAGTACCGTTACCGCTGCCCTTTACACCACCGAATGGAAGATGAGCTTCAGCACCTGTTGTCGAATTGTTTATTCCTGTCATTCCAGCCTTGATTCCTGTCTTGAAACGGTATGCTTCGAGGCGGTCGTTGGTGTAAATTGCACTAGATAAACCGTAAGGAGATGCATTTGCAAGATGCAAAGCGTGATCAAAATCATCCGCCTTAACCACAGTAACTGCAGGGCCAAATACTTCCTCGTGGAAGCACTTCATGTCCTCGGTAACATTTGTGTAAACATGCGGCCACATGTATACTCCATCTTCTGGAGTTCCTTGGAAATTCTCAGGAGTATTACCTGACGAGATTCTGCCTTGTCCCCAAATTTTAGTTGCGCCATCTGCCTCAACCATATCGATTCCTTTCAAGAAATCGACAGCATACTTCTCTGATAACATCGAACCATACAACACATCATCGTGCTTCAATGAGTCTCCGATTCTTGTGGTCTTGACCTTGGCCATGAATTTCTCCATGAACTCATCATAGATGTCCTTGTGAAGAATCAGGTTACCTAAACTAGTACAACGCTGACCTGCTGTTCCAAAGCCACCCCAATAAGCGCCAGCTACTGCATTATCAATGTCTGCAGAGGGCATAACTACCAATGGATTCTTGCCACCTAATTCAAGGCTGCAAGACACTAAATTTCTTCCACAGACTTCGCCTATTGCTTTGCCAACCTCAGTACTTCCAGTGAATGAAATTTTGTTGATAAGGCCTTCATCGACGGCGTCAACGATGTACTGACCTGCGCTGCTTCCTTTACCGTGAACTAAGTTGATAACTCCATCCGGCAATCCTGCTTGGTGCATTACACGTGCCAGTGCGAATGAGAGCAGAGGAGAATCTTGTGGGGATTTCCATACACATGTGTTACCACAAATGATTGCAGGAATCATTTTCCAGAATGGAACTGCAGATGGGAAATTGCACGCATTAATTATCCCACATACTCCAAGTGGACGTCGATAAGTGAATAATTCCTTGTCAGGTAATTCAGAATTGACTGTTTGACCATAAAGTCGGCGGCCTTCAGATTGGAAGAATAAGCAGGTGTCAATAGCTTCTTGGATTTCACCACCACATTCTTTCAGCGTCTTGCCGATTTCACGTGCTTGTAAGCGAACCAAGTCGTCCTTGTACTCCATCAACAAGCGACCCATGTTTCCGATAATTTGACCGCGGGTTGGTGCAGGAGTTGCCGCCCAGCCTGTCAATGCAGTTCGTGCTGCTGCGATTGCAGAATGTACATCTTCTCTAGTGGAAAGTGGGAACTCGCCTAACTCGTCTACGAGAACTGCTGGATTCTTGCTGAGGAATGTAGAACCATCTGAAGATAAGGTAAGTTGTCCATTGATGATATTGTATCCTTTAACCTTAGGCAGGTTGTCTGGGTTGTTGTTTTCCATGAATTCTAGTCCGGCTTCCAGAATGTGCGTCATGGCCCTGCGTCATGTAATTAGAACATAAGTCTTGCATTGAAGTTAAATCCATGGATTAAAGTGATACCGACTGTGAAGATAGAACACACGGAGGGGTTTACCTATGGCTGGTGAAGATACTGATTCTATTTCTTTGAAGGTTTCAAAGGCTATACCAAGTGATGTAGGTCACGGTAGAGCGCGCATAAGTGGCGAGAATGATTTAGATCTGAAACCCGGAGATATCATTGAGATTAAGGGTGATAATCGTTCAACCGCTGCAATTTACTGGCGAAGCCGCCCAGAAGATGCAAAAATGGACATTATCAGAGTTGATGGAATCATTCGAAAGAATGCTGGCGTAAGCCTCGGGGACAGAGTTACTGTTTCGAAAGTCGATGCTAAGATTTGCACTAAACTGGTCCTATCCCCTGTTATGGCGAACAAGCAGAAGGTCAAATTTGGCCCAGGCATCGAAGGATTTGCCAGAAGGGGATTGAACAAGCGACCTGTTGTTGCTGGTGACAGAATCTTCATTCCAGGAATGACACTATTCGCCGAAGCTTTGCCTTTCGCAGTTCTTCAAACCACTCCTAAAGGAATAGTTCAAGTTAATTCTGATACCGATATTGTAATCAAAGACGAGGCGATTGATGACGATGATGTAGGACAGTCTCAAGGAATTACATACGAAGACATTGGTGGAATAGGAAGCCAATTGTTGAAGGTTCGTGAAATGATTGAACTTCCATTGAAGCATCCAGAGTTATTCCGTCGCCTAGGTATCGATCCACCAAAAGGTGTCCTTCTACACGGCCCGCCAGGAACTGGAAAAACAATGATCGCAAAGGCTGTCGCTACAGAAACTAATGCACATTTCACTTCAATTAACGGGCCGGAAATTATTTCCAAGTACTACGGTGAATCTGAAAAACAATTGCGTGAGATATTCGATGAAGCCGCAAATAACGCACCTGCAATAGTATTCGTCGATGAGATAGATTCTATCTGTCCTAAGCGTGAAGATGTAAGTGGGGAAGTTGAGCGCAGAGTTGTTGCGCAAATGTTGACTCTTATGGATGGTATGCAGGGCCGTGACAATGTCATTGTCATCGGTGCTACCAACCGTAGAGATGCAATGGACCCCGCGCTAAGAAGACCGGGTAGGTTCGATAGAGAAATCGAAATTGGTGTTCCAGACAGAGAAGGGAGAAAAGAAATCCTTGATGTTCATACCAGACAAATGCCTATTGCAGATGATTTTGATGTAGACTGGGTGTTGGAAAACTCCTACGGTTTCGTAGGTGCAGACCTTGCAGCATTGGTAAGAGAATCAGCAATGAAGGCCCTACGAAGATACCTACCAGAGATTGATTTGGATGAGGAAACTATTCCTCCAGAGGTGCTTGAAAAGATGGAGGTAAGAATGGATGACTTCCGCCTTGCAATCCGTGAAATTGAACCGAGTGCTCTTCGTGAAATTTATGTTGAAATCCCTGATGTTTCATGGGAGAGTGTCGGTGGTCTTACCGAAATCAAAGACCGTCTAAAGGAAAGTGTTGAGTGGCCTCTAACCAAACCAGAGTTATTCGAACACTTCGGAATCAAACCACCTCGTGGGATTGTATTATTTGGCGCTCCTGGTACTGGGAAAACACTACTTGCGAAGGCCATTGCAAATGAAGCAAAAGCGAATTTCATTTCGATCAAAGGTCCGGAGTTAATCTCGAAGTGGGTAGGTGAATCTGAGAAGGCTATCCGTGAAATTTTCAAGAAAGCGAAGCAGTCTTCTCCTTCAATCATTTTCCTCGATGAATTCGAATCGATTGCAGGTATGCGTTCATCCAATTCACAATCAGGAGGTTCTGATGTTGCAAATCGTGTTGTCAATCAATTGCTTGCCAGTATGGATGGTGTTGAAAGCTTGGACGAAGTTATCATTGTAGCAGCAACTAACAGACCGGAAATGATTGACCCTGCATTACTTCGAAGTGGAAGATTTGAGCGTGTTCTGCATGTACCACCGCCAGACAAACCTGCAAGAGAAGCAATCATGGCGATACACTCTGCTGAAATGCCACTATCATCATTCTCAATGAAGGATGTCCTTGGTGGGATGGAAGGATTTACTGGAGCAGATATTGAAGCAGTTTGCCGAGAAGCCGCATTAATTGCAATGCGGGCTGGAAAGAAAAAGGTGAACAAAGGGCACTTTGAAGATGCAATTTCAAGAGTCCGCCCAACTGTCACTCCGGAAATGCTCGAATATTATTCAAAGATGGAAGAGAGATTAACATCTGGTCTTTCTAACATTAAGCGTACCAGAGATACTGGTTACGGAATGGAATCAATGTGATTTATTGGTCGCCGTATGATTGAAGTGACAAAACTAATTGCATGAACTGATAGGAGAGGAGGCAAACCATGTCAAGTTTCAGCGGAGAATTCCTCAAACGTTCTGTTGTTGACATAAACGGCGAATTGTTTGGACATCTTGCTGATATTGTAATCGACCCTAGAAGTGGCGAAATCACCGAAATTTTAGTCGAAGTGATCTCAGAAATTGATGTAACAAAACTACCTTGGCCGAGCGACGGCGGTTTTTGCCAAGTTCCAGCCCAAGAAATCTCTCAAATCGGTGCACGTATCGTCTTAAGACGATGAGCAATAGATTATCATCAGCCCACAACCTTCTAAACCCAATGTTAGAGTCGGTTGTCTGTATCTTGTACTAGAGGTGATAGTTTGGACGAAAAGCCGCGCTTTAACAAAAGAAGACTTGTTCTTCAAATTGCGTTCTGGTTTGTCCTTGTAATGTTGCTATCTACCGTAGTTTCTCAAGTCATCAATATAGGGAACAATGAGGGTCAATCCGCATATGGAGATGATTGGAATGACATGTCAGCATTCCGACAAGACGTCAAGGACATGGGTATCGATACAAAATCGCTAGTTTCTTCTCCACTATTATTGGCTGATATTGAAGACCCTGCAAATACAACATTCATCATCGCAGGAGTAGAAAGAGATACTCTTTCACTGCCTCAGTTCTCATCTGATGGTTTCCTTACTTTTGCAGCTGAAGACGGATACACACCGGCAGAAGTCGATGCGATCAAAGAATTCGTATTCGCTGGAGGCGATGTCCTTGTGATGGATGACTTTGGTTATTCATCTTCGATTGCAGAAGCATTTGGTGTTCGCTTCAAAGGAGTACAATTGTATGATACAGTCTATGTTACTGAATTAGATTACAACTTCGTTTGGATGTGTGTACAAGAATCTCCTTGTGGAATGGACGGTACATCAATTGACCCAGAGACTGTTGAAAATCATAGCAGATGGTCAATTCAAGACAATGGCGCTCACATCTGTAAGTTATATGATGGTAGATTTATGGCAAAATCCGATTCAGGAGTTTGCGAACAGCATTGGAAGGATGGACAAATACAGTTCAATTCTTCTTACCAAGTATTACTCAATAACATCACTGGAATCGACATTATTCCAAATGCAAAAACCGGAATGGGAGCAACTGAAATCAGAGCACTAACCTCGCCAGAAGCGACTATTGACGTAAACGGCGATGGTGAAATTTGGGTAGGTTCTGAGCAGACCTCAGAAACACCTGACCTTTGGGGACAATTCAATCTATCAATCGAAGTTTGTATCTCACAAGACTGCAATTTCGTGCAAGGAGGTAGGATTACATTCATCGCCGATGGTTCTGCATTAACCAATGCTCTATACGACTATGAAGGATACAACAATGGCGATTATGGTAAAGCGGACAAGCCAATTCCTAGAAATGATAACAGGAAGTGGGCCTTGGATTATATTGCTGACTCGCTAGTAGATACCGACGAACCCGGAGTGTCCGAAGATGTTCCTGAACCAGCACCGAATGCAATGGTCATCTTTGACGAAAGCAGACACATTCAGCCAAGCATCGCTTCTGAATCATACAACACGGTTTACTTCTTGCTAGTCTACTTCACCGGTGAAGGACTAGCTATGCTCCTGTTATTCCTTATCCTATTCATTGCATTCGAAGGAGTTCTTCTGAAGAAGAAAGATCCTGAACCATGGCGACATGTATTCAGTATCATCTACTATGGATTTGGAGATGCGAATAGGTACACTTACTACGCAAAATCGAATAAAATCAAACAGGTGTTCCTTTCAAAGGTTCGAAATCAGAATGGATTGACTCGAGAAGAGTTTGACTCATTGCCAGCAAGAGAATTGCAGAGCATGATCAACGACCCTGTACTAGTAAAATTCGTATTCGAAAATAGGAACTATTCATTGGAACAGACCGTGGCTATTGTTAAGCGAATAAAGGTCTGGGGAAGAACATGAGGTGATTTAGATGTGGACACGTAAAGCAGCATTTACATTCACCGGAGGAATCGCATTGGTTCTGATTGGAATGATGATTTCTAATCATCAAATGATGATTCTTGGTGTTGCATTCATCGCATTCATTGTCGTCAATTCTTGGGTTAGTGGACACGGTGATGTCGAAGTTCAGAGAACCCTTTCTGCAGACAACTTGTACAAAGGAGACGATTTGTATGTTGAACTTCTAGTAACCAACAGAAGCAGACGTAAAACACAGCAATTGGAAGTGTATGACAACGTTCCTCACGAGATGAAATTGCGCAGTGGCCTGAACCAAATGAGGCTCAACCTAAAGCCAGGAGAGAGTGCACGTATCCGCTATGTTCTACGCTGTCCACTACGTGGCCATTATTCGCTTGGTCCGGTTTCATTGCGCTACCGTAATACATTCAACCTCTCGGTAGATGAGATGTATGTTGACCACCATTCAGACATTATCATCTTCCCTCAGATCAGAGATGTCGAGGAAGCATTCATCCGTTCTAGAACTGCAAAGATGTACACAGGTGCAACTACTCTAAGAACACCGGGACCGGGAACAGAATTCTATTCCTTGAGAGAATATGTCCCTGGTGATCCGTTCAAAAACATCAATTGGAAGGCGTTCGCAAGAACTGGAGACTTGATGATTAATGAGAAGTGTAGAGACGCTGTGACCGATTTGTACATTATACTAGACAGTAGAGATATCGCAAGAATTGGAACCGTTTTGAAAAATCCACTTGAGATGGGAACTGTGGCAGCAGCTAGTTTAGCATCCTTCTTCATCAAGCGGCGCGATTCTGTGTCATTGACAATTTATGATGAGAAGTTATCCTTCTTACCTCCAGATACGGGAGACAAGCAGTACTTCAAGATCCTATCATCTCTTGCCGGGGTTGCACCTAGAGGAACTATGCCTTTACAAGCGGTTACAAACAGTCTCGCAGCAAGATTTAGTCGTGGAAGTCCAGTCTTCGTGATTTCATCATGCGAAGGTGATGGAACTGTACCATCTGCAATTAGAGACCTGGTAGGAAGGGGTCACGAAGTGACTGTTCTTTCTCCATCATCAATCGATTTCGAGCGGCTTGTTAGCCGCATCCCTAGAATGTCATATGAAGTTCTCAAACTTGAAAGACAGAACAGGCTCACATCACTGGCTGGATTCGGCAGCCAGGTGATTGATTGGATGCCGGACATGGACCTATCACAGGCTCTATTGCAGGTGAGAGGATACTGAGGCGATATTATGGCAGGAGAAGTAACACCTCAAGGAGAAGGCGCAAGGTCGCTACATCTTCGTCAATTGAGGATGCAATGGCAAATTGTGACGCTGCAGGTATTAGCGACTCTTGCTCTGGTGTGGATGTATCTCGAAGTCGTATCCACCTATGTTGTTGGCAGTATTGATCACACTCAATTATTCGAAACTCTGGAAACCGGACTGGGTACTGAACTACCTTTGGCCGACTGGCTAACCGGCAGTGGAAGTGATGGTTTAGCCCGATTCTATGTTCCAATGGGTCTAGGCCTAGGACTAGGAGGCGCAATGGCAATTATGGCATTCCAAACCCCTAAGTTCCAGCAGAGAGTTAAACTTGGATTCATTATCACAATGATCGTTTTACTAGCTGGACGATTCACTCTAGGATACGTTTGGCAACTTGTCGGTGACGGATGGAGTGCCCCCGATACAGATGTATTGCAACTACTCGAATGGCCATTGTTGATGATGCTGTCATTCATTATTCTGACATTCTATCTACTACCGATAATCACTGGAACTAAGGGAATATGGGGCCTATCGCGAAGAGGGGTTGCTTGGTCAATCGGATTTACTCTACTATTCCTCGGAGTTCATGCAATCCTTACATTCCCTCTAATTAGAGGGCAACTTGGTAGTTACGGTTCTCAATTAACTACGCTAGAAATTATTGTTTCAGAGCCGACTGTATTTGGCCTGGTAACTGCAGAACAATTCTCACTAATCCTAATCGCATGTTTGATGATGGTTTTCCAAGAATCAGCGTTTGGAGTAATCCGCCAATTGGAATACGCCTACCGCTTACCTGAGTCTTGCAAGAGAGACCCTGAATACGTGGCTCAAATGGATAACCTTCTGAATGGACACATTAAACACACTGCGATTTTCCTTTCGCTCACAGTTGTTGCAACGACCATCGCATTGGGCTTCCACTCTGTACTACTCGACTGGGTAAGCGGAATTACAGGTTCCCAGTGGGCTTCGCAAGTAGGTGAATCGATCGAATTGACCCTAACTTATGGATTGGTAATCTCTGCACTTCTATTCCTTGGAATTATGGCATTACTACGCTTCGTAGTACCTTGGCAAAGAGTATGGGGCCTAATCGAGTCTTCATTTACTCCTAGAGAGTAATCACTTCGAATGGTTGGATTGGAGCGCTCGTCCTATTCCTTCTGTCAATACCAAGACAACTAGGGGTATTCCACATACCCAAGATAGAATGAGGCTTGCACCATCTAAGTGGTCTTGTAAGAAAAATCCAGCATAGATTCCTGAAGAAACCAAGGCCAAGAATACAAGTTTTTCAATCCATAATGGATAGTAAGAAGAACTCATTTAATCGCCTCAGAGATCTATACCGTCAAGAGAATCTTCTAGTTCATCCAAAGTCGAATCAGAAACTTCCCCAGATTCAACCGGGTCGCTTCTTCGAGCCCATCTCGCATCTAATCGTGCCAATTCTTCTTCCAGAGTTGCTCGTTCATCATCTTGTGACGCTGCGACTGATTCCTCAACTAATTCAGTAGGCTTTTCATCGACTGGAGTGGACAACTCCTCCCATTCTTCAGTGATATCACTAACTTCAACTGAAACCGCTACTTCTTCATCAATCAATTCGCCTTTCATTTGCTCTAGAACAATTTCATCGACTGGTGCTCTTTCGCCTGCAGGAACAGAATCTCTCTCAAACGGAAGTATACCATCTCTCTTGAAATCCCACAATGCTCCACGAACTTCACCCTTGACGAAGCCACTTGCATCTAGTTGTGTTAGGAGTTCTTCTAATGCACTAGTAGTGCCCTCGAGTTTGACGGCAGAGCCTGCGTCTCTCATATCTGCTTCAAGATGAATGTCATCCAGTGCTTTCTGAATCAATGCACGTGTTTCTCTTGCTAGCACTGGTAAGGACTCAGGTCTGCGGGTATTGGTCATCAATGCCTGAACCTGTTCAGATGGTGCCCCTAGCTTCTCAAGTTGCTCCAGAACATTCCTAATTCTTCGTAACATGGTTACTGAACGGTCATAATCTTCAAGCAAGTTCTCCAAATCTAGAACTAGATTGGTCACCGTTTCACCGAGTTGGTGTTCTAATCTTTGCTGGACAGACCATCTTGCCAGGCCTCTCACAGCGCCCGCTGTCTGTGGGACTTGTCTCTCTAAAAGTGACATTACTTCGTTAGAGAGTAAGTGACGAGGAGTCGTTGCAACATGGTCTACGCATCCTTGGATAACTTGTAGAGCGCGTTCTACTGCACGGTCAAGTAGAGACACCGAGTAACCAAGTGTTCTAGAGTGCTCTAACCTTTCCAATACTGGACCAAGACCATCAAATTGAGCACCATCTTCAAGCAAAGCTTGTGCTAGTGGTTCCTCGGATAGTTTAGCGCGCAGCAATTCGGCTTCCTTGATGTCAGACAAGGCTTCCTCGTGTGCGATTGCTAACGCTTCTGCTTGGTCTAACAGATTAGACAACTCGGCTTCCGCTTGACCTCTTCTGGCTCCTAAATCACCCAGTTCTTTCAGTACTTGACGGCGTTCATCCATCAATTCTCTCATTTCAGATTGAATCATTGATGCGCGGTTTTCTTGCTCAGTGAGCCTTATTCTGTCATCTTGAGTTCTTTCACTGGCAACCTTTGACTCTGATTGTATCTGCTTTAGATTCAATTGGGCGTCACTGATTTTTGCTTCTAATTCTGATAACTCGCCTTGAGCCCTACGGTGTCGGTCACGAGTTGCTTCAACTTGTTCTTCGATCATTCTTTGGCGGCGTTGGTCATCTTCGATACGGGAACGAATGCTTGCTAAAGTTGCAGAATGCGAATCGATATCACTCGACAATGCAGCCTCCTTGTTAGCCATCTCTTCAATCTGGGAAGATAATTCAGAACTCGCTTTGTTATCACCAAGAATTCTTGCCAGTTCTACTGCCCTCTCACTTAATTGGTGTTCAAGTTCGTTAACTCTCTTCGATAACCTATCGCTTCTAGATTCAGAGTTTTCAGCAGTAGCCTGAGCTGCGGATAAATCGAGTTGTAATTGATCGATTGTGCGGTTATATGAGACGATTTTATCTTGCACATCAGAGGCTTGACGGTTCGCTTCATTCGCATTAACCTTAGCTGCATTCTCGGATTTTTGTGCCGATTCAAGTGCGACTTTAAGCGAAGCAATCTCACTATTTGCCTCTGACAACTTCAGTTCAGACTTTTCGAGTTTTCTTCTCAATCCATCATCGATTCCGGCTGAGGTTTCTATTGTTGCTAAACCTTCAGACGGGGTGGCAACTGTGATTGCAAATTCGAATCTAGTTCGCTCTTTGCGCAACTTTTGGAGACCGATTTCAAATCCATATAATTGCATCATCATCTGCTTAATCAAAGTTTGACGAGATTCCGAGCGAGTACGCGTCGTTGCTAATTCGTCACAGAATTGTGCTAGATTGAAATCGATTACGTTTCCTGATTCGGGCCCTAGAATAGTTCCGACTGGTAATCTGTGTAGAGCCAAAACCCTTCGAGATTCACAAAGTGAATTCACTGCCTCTGCGAGTTTGGTTTTGCCTGGTGCTTGCATGGCTACAGGTACACCCTTGACTAAAGCAACACGGATTGCTTTCGAGGATTTTCCTGCGGTTAGATGCCCGGTGAGTCCTTCATCGACTGCACTAGTGAGCATAGAGAGTACTGCATCTGTCCCGCCACGGCCTTCTCTGACCACATGTCCATCAGTTAGAGCCTCTCCATGTGAGCCCATAGCGTCTATTTGTCCATCCATCAATGCTGCTATTTGACTAATCAAACGGCCATGGTCGACATCTGCTTCTGTCCAAATTGCAAGAGCAACATCTCCGGCTTCTGCCAGCAATAAGGAGCCATCTCCGGTATGCAAAGTCCAGTGACCTGCACCATCTAAGCCTAAATCGCTAGCCATTGCTTTTCTTCCAGCCAATGTTTCTCCTACTTGGGCTGCAAGTTTGTCAGCACTGGAAGGAAGGTCTCCAGCATCATCTATTAACATTCCAGAATCTACAGCGATTCCTCCACGCACCTCAGGACGTTGAACTAGATTAGCGAGAACTGCAGAAAGGTCTCTGGATAGTAAGCGTTCAAGTGAATCGCCTGCACCAAGTAGCCCTCTCATGTCAGCGCTGTGCTCAAATGCCTCGGGGACAATCTCTGCTACAGAACCTAAAGCAGACTGTGTCCAGGCTCTAGCAACTAATCGATGCTGGTCTATTTCTAATGATTCAAGGCGTTCCTTTGCCGCTTTGCCACATAGCAAAACCTTGCCTTTAGCAGGTTCAGCGATCCATCCGACGACTCTGCCTGCGCGAACTATGCGATGGCCGCTAGCGGTTGACCTGCGGCCCAAATAAGTCGTAATCGAACCGTTTTCAAACGGTAAAATTACACCATCACTAACATCGATTTCATTTTCAACTGGCATTCCATATGGCAGATCGAACATGTCCATCACCTCATCACTGAGTTCAGCATATCAACATCACACTCGACGGCGTGTCGCCACCTAGCAATCCTGCCACCCTTCTTTCCGGAAATCACCAGGCTTGCATCTTCACTCAAGCGAGTCAAGAGAAACAATCCTCCTCCTTCAGACCAGAGTTCCAAGCCTCTCCCAACACTAACTGTTTGTTCGAGTTTATCCATAGCTTGGACCAACTGGGTGGCATGTTCAACCATCGGTGCACGACCTCTCTTCCCCACTGCAGCAACCAAACCATCTCGTCTAGAAACGATGTATGCTTGGTCTGCCCCTGGTAGGGCTGAAAATTCGGCCAAAATGCGTTGCATCATGCGCGCTCAAATGGGTGCAGGTTGAAAACGGCTTCAAGAAGTTTGGCTTTTCAAAACGCCCGTAGGGCGGTTTGTAGGGTTGTTTGATTTTGCCAACTAGTTTTTTGGTAATCGCAAATTCTGATTTGTAAATTCCTATTGGAAATTTGATTTTTGAATTAAAAAATTCTACCGTTGACATCAAGGCCAGAACCTCGTCGAATAACCATGGCCGGCCTTTTTGATGTCCCGAGTTGCGATAAGTGTCGCAATCCGGCTATTCATCACCAAGTTTACTCTGGCAGAATGATGTGTGGAGCACACCTTGCTGAAAGCGTCAGGAAGAAAGCTTCCAAGGCATTAAGAGAACAATTATTCCTGCCAAAAGGAGAACATACTACAATCCTTGTAGCGATCTCTGGAGGTAAAGATTCGGCAGTGCTACTAGAAAGGCTTCACGAAAATTTGGGGAAGCGACGTGATGTGACACTTGTTGGAGGATGCGTGGATGAAGGAATTGAAGGATATAGGCCACCCTCTTTAGAATGTGCAAGACAACTTTGTGAAGATTTAGGAATAAGGTTCGAGACCGTATCTTACCCAGAACTTGGATTCAAAGAAATGGATGATGTCGTAAACAAGATAGTTCAACTTGAAGAAAAAAAGGCGCCTTGCTCATATTGTGGAGTGTTTAGACGACAGGGAATCAATCATCTTGCGGACAGAGTCAATGCTGACGTAATTGCCTTGGGTCACAATTTAGACGACATGGCTCAAACCATCATGATGAACATGCAAAACGGCGACTTGGAAAGAACGCTTAGACTAGCACCCCACACCAGTACGCCGCTGGAAGGAATGGTGCCTCGAATCGTGCCACTGCGCTGGATTCCTGAGCAAGAAATTCACCTATATGCTCTTCATAAAAAATTGCCAATTCATCATGAAGAATGCCCTCACGGAGAAGGTGCTTTGCGATTCAGACATCGAGAAACTATCGCAATGATGGAATCTGACGTACCAGGGACTCGGCATGGTTTACTGCGAATGGCGGATGACCTGAAGAGATTACATGCTTCTGCGGGTGGAAAATTCAACACGATTAGCCCGATTAATTGTCCAGAATGTGGACAAATGTGTAGCGGCAAAATTTGCAAGGCTTGCGAAATGAAAAAACAAATGCAGTAATCAAACCCTGCGCCTTAGTCTTTCCATGAAACCATCTGCGAGACCGAGAGATTCCAATGTTTCATCTACTCTACCAGCCTTGTGTGCATCACCAGCTAAAGCAATTGCTTCTTCAACAGATCTTCTATCTTCATCATCGACCTTGATTCCGCTGGCGTCACATTGATTCCTCAAAATATTCCATTCTTCTAAGACATATTCCAATAATTCATTGGCTTCGCCGCTGGCCTTGCCTTCTACATCCAAATCCTTTGTCAGGCGCTCTAGAAGTGTTGCTGCATGTGACCATTCAAGTGAATCAGCAGATTCTTCGATCTCTATTAATCGTGAATCCCAATCTGCAGAATCTTCTCTTTCTGACCATCGAGAAATCAAGTGCACTTTCTGCCTGAGTGCTCTACGTACATCATCCATTGCCTCTCTTTCCGCGTTGATTTCCCTAACAATTCCATCGGCGAGGCCTTTGGCTTGAGCATGGTTACCTTGTTCTAATTCGTCTTCAGCGTTCTCGAGTCTTGCCTCCAGTAAATCTTTGTTGATTCCATCGGCAGATTTCAATTGCCTTGCAGCATCTTTGACTGATTTTTCAGCAACAATCATCGCATCGTCAGAAGCCTCTAATTGGTCAGGAATAACCATTGCAAATTCGTATGCTTTTTGCGGCTTTTCGGAGTTGAGTTTCTTCTTTGCGTCAGCCAAAATTTCTTCCAATGCTTCTTGCTTATGTTTTGATGAAGATAACAAGGAAGATGCTTCTCTAATCGCTTCTTCGGCTTTCTGCCACCATTCGATAATTTCACTAGCTCTGTGCTTGGCTTGTCTGAACAAAGCCTCTCCTTCTCGTAAACTACCCAATTCAACTTCTCTTTGACCCATGTCCCATGCTTTCCTAGGGCGTTTTGCGATTGGAGCGATTTCTTCTGCCGATTCCACTGCCTTGAGAGAATCTGCTTTAATTTCCTCGACATCGCCAGCCAAAGATAGTGACCTCTCGATGTCCTCATCAGCTTCATCTAGAAGCCTCATACCCCACTCTGGCTCTCGATGGCCTTCTTCTCTAGCGGTCATAATCAGGCTTGCTGCTTGGTCTACCGCAGAACCAGTGCTTCGAAGACGAAGGATTCTTTCTTCCATTGAATTTAATCGCGAATTGAATTCTTTTCTCAATCCGCGTTGGTCGTCTTTACCAAACCAATCTGTAACAATCAACATTAATCCAACCACGCAAAATCCAATCTGGATCAACGAAGAGTTATCGTCAAATTTGATTGTGGTAAGCAAAGATACTGCAAGTACAAGGCCGAGTAAACCCATCAATGCACGGAATTTCATAACAGCAACATCTCCTTCCAATATTGCCCGACTAGTCAAAAACAAGGCGACTGATGTTGATAACAAGATTACCATTCCTAGCATCTGTGAAATATTACCTTCCAGTTGAGATAATGCTACAACGGCTAATGGAAGCCATGCTATAGTGGAGATTATTCCAATTCTTGACCTAGATTTCTTATCCATCAAACCGAGGTCTTGAACAAAAACGCCCCAGGCGATGATGATTAAAGCGTACTTCAAATCTGAAGTAATCGAGTCACCGCTCATTCCTGATTTCAGAGACGGCCATGCTAACCAAACAGCCGCTACAAGCATTGCCATTGCTGATATTCCAGCCAATTTTTCGACTCTATCCAAACGGCTTTTGGCCTCCGCCTTAATCGCTTCATCCAAATCAACAAAGCCATCCATAAACTACCCACCTTTATCGAACATATCAGAATCGCGGTTCTTTGCGTGACCTTGCCCACACTACGGCCAAAATTCCTAAACCAACAATGATGACTAATTCTAAAGCACCAAATCCAATTCCTGAATTATATTCACTTGTAGAGTGTTTCACCACTGTCTGATTTGAATCATCTAGATATGACAACTCTACCGAGAATGTTTCAAACCAATCTAAATCGACTTTCATCGAGACTATTGAAGTCGAGGTTTGAGAATAAGTGGAAGGGGCGACAATAGAATCTACACAAGTGTCGTCGCTACAAAGGATGAATTCTGTACTGCTTGCTCCATTATTTTGTATTGTAATCCAAAACTGATTCATCCCAGGCTCTACTTCAGTTGCAGAGGATTTGATTTCGATTACCTCGAGATCTCTAGCTATTGGCGGGGCGATTGCAACACCGATTGTGCTACCTGCCAAATTACCTGCTTCGTCCATTCCAGCGATGTTGATTTCATGATAGCCGATTCCCAATTCAGGCAGATCCCAATACTGTATTTCAGACCATGATAAATCGGTATATTCGCCGTTTAAATTATTAATTGAAAAATTAATTTTGTCAATTGAAGAATGGTCGTCAAATGTTTGGGTTAAATTCAACCTTAACTTATCGCCGGGGCGAGACACAGAAGTCACGGCTTTCCACCGGCCGTCCTCTTCCAAAGATTCCACTGTAGCAATGACAACTGGACCAGAATTATCGAGCAAGCGAATCGTCCAATTACCTGTAGAGGTATGGCCAACATCATCGCTTACTTCTGCAGACAACCAATACTCGATTTGATTACGTGCTTTGTGCCTCTCACTGATGTTATCATTGATTGAATTAAGTTCTGAATTGACACTAAAGCTAGTTTGCAGAACATCCCCGGTAAACCACCAATCGTCGGATTTGTTACTGGTCCAATACACTCTCAAATTGTCATCATGATCGTCTCCAACCATCAAGTCCCAGTTGAAGAAACCCGGAGTGATTTCTTGAACATCATTACTGGCGTTAATCCATGGACTACCGCCGTCTAAGACGAAGCTTTTCGAGAATGTTTCAGATAAGCCGCCTTCATCTACACAGGAGACCATGACAGGTAGGGATGAATCTTGTTCAAAGGTTGAAAGATTGACGTCCAAATTATTGGTCAGGCCTGAAATATTCCATTCACACTCGTGAACCGATAGCGGTGCATCATCTATGATTATATGGAAATCATAAGACTCATTGTCCCAAGGTAAAGCATAATCTTCAGACATAGAAAGAACAGGAGCGGTATTGGGGCCTAGAGAGATAGTGTAGAAACCGGATACAGAGGTTACATCTCTTGTTAGTGTGAAGTCTGCGGGAGTGCCTTCAATCCATTCTCCTAATGGACTAGAAAGGTACTGCCATTCTCCATTAGTTACAATATTTAGTGGCGTTATTTGCCTCAAATCATTGTAGAATGGAACTTCTAATCTCATCAAATTGATATGTGAGCGATCCGCACTTATCGCTGCTGTTTCGTTCCACCCCCAGTAACCATTGGCAAAATCTATTTCTGCCTGAACACTAAGTCCGGAAAACAACACCGTTGAGTCATCAATAATACAACACAGTGCTTCCTTTCCGTTGAGATATTCTATGCTCTCAAGCAGAGATTCTAATTGTGAGATATCACCGCCCAAAAATCGATCAACTTGGCTTTCAATTCCTGCCGCAATATCAGGAATAAACGGCAATCCTATCCCGTTGTTGAAACTATGCGATGCATTCCAAACTCCCGCAATATCCTCATTCGGAGTCAGATTAGAAGTGAATTCTAGACTGGCTTGTCCATTGATTACAGAGGAATTCAATTGTTCTGTAATCCATTGGCCGGTTGGAGGCCAAATGGAGTTTCCAAGTGGCATTCCTTGCAGATAAACACGAGCGCTCCAGCCCCCGCCGAATTCACCTACAGTCAAATTTTGATTCTCCCACTCAACGATATTACCAGAACCAGTATGTATGGCTTTTACAAGCACATCATCGCTATAATTCCCATGCAAATCATATGCAGTAGTCGCATTTGGAATAGTAATCGATGATTCTCCATACCTTATGTCTGAGCCGCCTTCACCAATCAAAACAATTGGAATCCCGTTTGGAGCGTCTACGAATCCATCATCTATCGAAACCTCCCAAGTGCTACCCAATGCCTGCATTGTATGTGCGCCTTGAACTGTGAAGAGATCTTCAATGATAGGATGCGCTTGCAAAACGACTGTTGTCTGAGAGGAAGGGATTGGAGGATGCCACATCACAACATATCCTTCACAGGTAGCACTCGCTTGATACATACCGCCACTAGGACTGTCGACTATGCTGCCAGTCCAGGGTTCTGTCAAAACAATGTCGCAATCTGCAATTGGGTTGCCCAATGGGTCTTCTACTTCTACCGTCCAAGACTCTGATTCTTCTGCCCAAACCGCAGGCATGAGAAGTAGAAATACGAGCAACAAAACCCTGCGCATACCACTTAGCAGAAATTCATACCTCATCAAGAAAGCGGATTTTCGCGCCCATATGTTCATGGTCGGGTTTGGCACAAGACCCACGGAAGGGGGAGCGACATGCCCGGATTAATCACCATGGATGACCTAACGAATGATGAGATTATTTCTATTCTAGATGATGCGGAAAGGCTGCTTCCTGTAGCTCGTGGCGAGATATACTTGCCACTGCTACAAGGTAGAATCCTAGGCAACCTTTTCTTTGAACCATCAACTAGAACTCGGATGTCTTTTGAGACCGCAATGAAGCGGTTAGGAGGAGATGTTGTCAATCTGGGAGATGTGAAAACCTCTTCTGTTGTCAAGGGTGAAACCCTATTTGACACCATCCAAATGGTTGATGGATATACCGATATTATCGCTATGAGGCACCCTAGACAAGGAGCCGCGCAATATGCTTGCGATAGTGCTAATGTTCCAATTTTGAATGGCGGCGATGGCGCTGGCCACCATCCGACTCAAACAATGCTTGACCTGTTCACTATTAGACAATCTCACGGAACCCTTGAGGGATTAAATGTAGTTCTAGCAGGTGACCTGAGATATGGACGTACTGTTCACTCGCTATCGCATGCTCTAGTTAGGTTCGGATGCAATGTCACATTTGCATCTCCTGAAAGTTTACGAATGCCGGAAGAAATTGTTGCTGATTTGAAAGTACATGGTGCTGAAGTTGTCGAAACCGATGACTTGCTAGGCCAAATTAACGACGCTGATGTAATTTACATGACTAGAATCCAGAAAGAGAGATTCCCTGACGAAGACGAATATGCAAAAGTTGCAGGAGCATACAAATTACAAGCTAGTGACTTGGATGGAGCGAAGGCTGAGATGATTATCATGCATCCTCTTCCGAGAGTAAATGAAATTCATCCATCAGTAGATTCCACCAGGCATGCCAGATATTTCGAACAGGCTTTCAATGGAGTCGTTGCTAGAATGGCACTAATGTGTAGGTTATTGGGCGTCGATGTGCCTGCAACAATCGGTACTGAAGGAGGGATTCAATGAGCCAAGAAGCAAACATGAGAAGAGTTACTGCAATCAAAAATGGTACTGTTATTGACCATGTTCCTGCTGGTAAAGCTCTATCTGTTCTGAAGATGCTAGGTATCGGTGGCGATATGTCAAACCCAGTATCTCTTGTAATGAATGTCCCCTCCAAAAAAATGGGTGGGAAGGATATCATCAAGGTTGAAGATCGTGAATTAACTCAGCATGAGTTAGACCGTTTGGCCCTTGTTGCTCCTGATGCATCCGTTGCGATTATTCGCGCATATTCTGTTGCTGAGAAATTAGACATCAACTTGACCGATGAAGTGGTCAATGTAGCAAGATGTACTTTCTCCAATTGTATCACTGAAAATCCCCGTGAGCCTTTGCCACATAGGCTAATCGTAACAAAAAGAGACCCACTTGAACTTCGTTGCAGATATTGTGGTAAAAAACAAGACATTGAGGCATTAGTGGACAATCTTATTTGATTACAGGTCAAACAAATCGGCCTTTTCACAAGCGCGGAAATTGATCCATCCGGGCAATCCTAAGTCGATTGGCACACCACCAACTGTAGTGATTAATCCAGTCATTATCAGGTGATTTGCTAGTGGTGGATTTGTCCAATCAACTTTCTTCCAACCCTTCTTCCCAAGATTCTTGATTGTGGTTTCACGGCGTGAAGTCCACGCATTCGCATTCCATGCATGTATTTTCATTGCATTGGTAGAGATACTTGGCGCAGCCACTACATTATGTGATTCTTGCCAATTCTTCTCCCAATCCCCGTCCATGGTATCTGCCCAAATTAATCCGGTCTTTTCTTGGTCAGGAATATCCATCTCGCCAAGTGTTGCGAGATGTATTGCCAATCTCCTTAGGTGGGGATGGCGAGGGTGTTTCTTCATGGTTTTCTTTACGATGTTTATTGCACTTGCATTCATTCCTCTATCAAGATAGAGAAGAGCCCTAGCGGTTTGACCATGCGGCCATTCTTCCATGTCGATTTCATTCTTCTTGGCCCAAGCTTCCAACTTATCCAACGCAATATCGGATTGAGACCATAGTCTGAATCTTGCTATATCTCCAAGGACGTATAATTTTGAAGCAGGTTTGTATTTCCAAGCAATATTGCTACCAGGTATGCCTTCTTTGAATCTCTTCAATAAGTCGATATTTCTCTTAGTGAGTGAATCCAATCGCAATAATGGCCTAACCGCATCTGGTAACTTTACAGAAGGATCTAGAACGGATGTAATCCACTTTAGTCGAGCGGATTCAATATCTTCGTCTGCTAGTAAATCAAGACGAGGAATCGCTTCAGGTATGTCTCTTTGAGCGAGGGAGGCTGCTGCTAAAATAACTCTAGCAATTTCTGCTGTACGCCCTGCTCTCAAGGCGAGGAAGGAAAGCGCCACCTGTTCGGCTTGGTCCCACCTCCCTAAGCCCATCAGCATCTCCATACTGGCTTCTGTTCGCCTGACTAGAGACAAACCTTCGATACTCTCTTCGCCATGATCCTCATACAATAATTCCATTTGTTCCATTGCTTTAGACCAATTGTCTGATGAAATCATCTTACGGAAATCTTCACCTTTACGGTAAATCATCTGTTCAATTGCTTCTAACTGAATTCTATTTTGGTTAGCCATTGCATCAAAGGAAATATCGTCTAAATGCTGCCCTGTTCTCCTAGATAGAGCCCAGATTCCTAAGAATACAACTTGCCCACCCGATGCTAACATCCAAGTCATTTCTTCTAAGGAATCTTTCCTGATAACTTGACAAATGGAATCTTGCCAAGAACCGCATTGTTGGCCTTGAGGGAGATACTGTGAATCCCAAAACGTCAACATAGCCAAAGCTAGTAACAGCATAGATTGGCCAGCGAATCCTGTGAAACAGAAATTCAAGACATTGGCTTGTTGAGATTTCTCACTTCGCAATAATCGTGAGTCTGCAAGTCTGATTCCGCCTTTCCCGGACACATCAGCGATATCTAGGAATAAAATTCTTGCAACTTCGTATACGAAAAGGAAACCTACGATTGCAACGTTAAGCAAAAGGAATAGGAGAACTATTGTGACTAATGGAACCCTAATTCCCGGTTCTGAAATGTTTGCAAATAATTCGATTGCATAGAATCCAAGTACTCCTCCTTCTTCCATAATCGTTGACTGTGGACGGTATTCAGGTAAATCGAGCACTCTCTGGGTATGCTCAAACATCGTTGGATCAATCGCCAGTAAAATAAGCGATACAAATGTGTTGAACGCGATAAATGGCATCGCTGCTGTGTTTAACCAAACGAGAGTAGAGATGAATTGTTTTCGAGCAGGGGGTTTGTATGGATAGAAAGCCGATGGCTCACCTTTGGATAACTGTCTGCTAGATTCTTTCAGAGCGGTCCATGATGAACCCATGACTCTCCCATAAGCGATGAAACCAGGGGCGAATGCTAAACAACCTGTCAAAGCCAATCTCCTATCAAAATCCACTTCTACAAGACCCATAATGAACCAGAGCATGATTAGTGAAGTGAACCACAAAATCGTAATTGTTACTCCGACTCCATTTCTGAATGTACTAGCACCTTGGAGGGTAGCTCGTTTGCCCCCAGTTCTGGTGATGATTTGGGTGCTCATGGAGACGCCGGTTGAGATCATTGCTGGTACAATAATCAAAATTAGTGCTACTGCTAAAGAAATCTGATGAAGACCTTCTGAGAGTTCCATCTGATAGAGTAGCCATTCCATTCCTAGCAAAATTGCACCGGTTAATGCCATGACATATACAGTCAGGCCATTTCGCATACCGGGCGTCTTCAACAGTTCTTTTGCCTCGTCTTTGTTATCTGTAACTGTATGAACTTCGTATCTCCTCGGGCCTGTAGGGAATGCTACTTGCAATCCAGAAAGGCCTCTTGGAATCACATACTCTTGGAATAAATATGCAATGAAAGCGGATAGAGAAATGGCAAAAATGGCCATAATATCGAATTCACTTACGAGTTCGATTCCCATTGTTTAGCCTCATTCTTCCTTTGGTGGAACAATTGTTGGAGTTGCTCTCTTAGAATCGATTTCTTCCAACAACTCATCGATGAATTCATCGAAGGGGACCCCTGCTCTTTGATCGCCGTTTCTTGCCCGAATAGAAACGGTGTTGTTGTTGGTTTCATCATCGCCAAGAATCAACATGTATGCTGGTTGGAATTTCCTATGCATTCGAATCTTCTTTCCGATTGTATCGTCGCCATCATCCAAATCTGCTCTAATTCCAGCAGCCTTGAGTTTAGCAGTAATTTCTTGGCCGTATTCGACTTGCTTTTCAGAGATTGTCAAAACATGCACCTGGGTTGGCGCAAGCCATGTTGGGAAGCGCCCAGCGAAGTGTTCAATCAATACTCCACAGAACCTTTCCATCGAACCGAATGGTGCTCTGTGAATCATCACAGGCCTATGCATTTCTCCATCACTACCCTTGTATTGAAGTTCGAAACGTTCTGGTAGATTGTAATCAACTTGGACAGTTCCTAACTGCCATTCTCTACCGATAACATCCTTGACTACGAAATCGATTTTCGGGCCATAGAATGCCGCTTCTCCGGGCTCTTCGGACCAATTGACACCTAGGCTGTTCGCAGCTGCACGACATGCTTCTTCGGCTAAATCCCACTTTTCGCTGGCACCGACATACTTGCTAGAATCAGGATCTCTAAGTCCGACTCTGACACGATAATCGTTCATCCCCAATGCTTCGAAGATTACCTGAACTAATTCGATACAGCCCATTACCTCATTTGCAATTTGGTCTTCTGTAACGAATAAATGAGCGTCGTCTTGTGTGAATCCTCTAACCCTAGTTAAACCGGAAATCTCTCCGGATTGCTCCCAGCGATAGACCGTCCCGAACTCTGCTAATCTCAATGGTAAGTCACGGTATGAACGTGCCTGGGAGGAGTAAATCTTGATGTGGTGAGGACAATTCATTGGTTTCAGCATATATCCTTCAATATCGCCTTCAGCCATCATATTCGACAACTCACCACAACTGCATCCTTCTTTGGCAAGACGGGCCATCATATCTTTTTCAACCAATGGAGGATATTGCGAATCCTGATAGTATGGGAAGTGACCACTGGTTCTGTACAAGTCTAATTTTCCGATGTGAGGAGTGTATACCTGATGGTATCCTTGTCTGGTTAGATGCTCGGAAATGAAGTCCTGTAAGCAAGAGCGGATAATTGCACCACGTGGTGTCCAAAGTATGAGGCCTTGACCTACATCTTCGTCAACATGGAATAACTGCAAATCTTTACCCAGTTTCCTGTGATCTCTTTTCTTAGCTTCCTCGATAGCAGACATTGTTGCCTTTAGAGCATCCTTGGTTGGCTCGACTATCCCATAAATTCGAGTTAATTGCTCGCGGCTTTGGTCACCTCTCCAAAAAGCGGAAGATACCGATGTCAGTCTCACATGCATCAACTTAGCTGTTGAGTGAACGTGAGGGCCTAAGCACAAATCATACCATTCTCCTTGACGATAGATGGTCGAACCATCTCCAGCCTCTAATTTATCATTAATGATTTCAATCTTGTACGGATTGGAAGAGAATAATTCATTCAATTCAGAATCGCTACATTCCACTCTCTCAACGGTGATATTACGACGTGCAATTTCATGCATTTTCTTTTGAACTGCTTTCAATTCAGACTCTCCGAAATCTTCGAGTTCTGCGAAATCATAGTAAAATCCTCTATCGATAGCTGGACCGATTGTTGGCTTAGCATTAGGATAAATCGAAGTTACCGCTTGTGCTAGCAAGTGAGCCGCACTGTGACGGAGGATGTGAATACCCTCATCAGTGAATCCTGAAATCCCTTCAACTGAACAATCAGAATCTAAAGGCGCTGAGAAATCTTTCTGTTCTCCGTCGACTAAAGCAGCGACGCAGTCATGCTTTCTGCCTTCGATATCAATTACGATTTCTCCTGCCGTAATACCGGACGCGTATTCGTTAACTGAACCGTCCGGCAGGGTGACTGAAATCATCGACATGGTCTTGCCTCCGCCCCCTACGGGGGCGCTCCTGCCTTTCACCTTGGCGATTAACAATCGCCAAAAATTGAGTTATCTGCCATTCGAGTGGATTACCACTCTACATCAAAATCGTCGCCTTCTTTGGATGATGGCTGTGAGACTACTTCCACATGCTTCTTTTCTGGAGCAGGTTGTTGTTTCTTTGACATACGAATCTCGCTTCGTGTCTCGACCACATCTCTTTGTCCACGGAAGGCTGGAGCCTCGTGCACTTTGACCTCTTTCTTCTCATCAGGAGGTGATTCTTTCTTCTCTTCTTCGATTTGGTTTTTCCAAGCGCCCTCGAAAGTCAAGTCGTCCTTGCGCCTCTGCATGTTAAATCCTTGAAACTAACAATACATAATCGGTTTGATGTATCGTGAACATCTGGACCTCAATATGCGCCTAGCGGTCATCGTCAATCCAGATGCCGGCCTTGGAGGAAGGCTCGGTTTCAAAGGAAGTGATGGTAGAGCAGCCGAAGCACGTGCAGCAGGAGCCCAAGACAGGGCGGGCCCTAGAATGCGACAGTGCTTGGAGAAACTTTCCGAATTGGCAAGAGAACCTATTGAAATCGTTGCATGGGATGGTAGAATGGGAGGAGATTGGATCCCTGGAGAATACACTTCAACAGGAGTTACACCAGAATTTACTGACGCTAGTTCAACCTCTGATTTCATCAAAGCACATTCTCCGGACTTATTCCTATACGCTGGCGGTGATGGTACAACACGAGATATTGTCGAGGCATTGGATGAAAGGAACATCCCACTGGTAGGAGTTCCTGGTGGAGTGAAGATGCACAGCGGTTGCTTTGCTACCACTCCTAAGGCCGCTGCTGAAGTGGTTTGGTCATTCGTAACTGGGGACTTGATGGTTGCTAGAACTGAAGTCATGGATTTAGATGAAGAGGTCTACAGGAAAGGCGAGTGGAAAGTTCGGATGTATGGTGAAGCATTCACCCCAGCAAGTCCTAGATGGATGCAGGGAGCTAAAGAGCAAGTTCAGAGAGAATCCGAAGAAGAGACCCTTGAGGCAATGGCAATGCATGTTGCTAGCCTAATCGAAGATGATCCAGATTTGATGATTGTCTGGGGCAGTGGTGGAACACTGAGGCAAATTTGTCTAGAAAACGGATTTGATTCAACACTACTCGGCATCGATATACAGCATAGAGGTCAAATGTATCCCGACCTAAATGAGGAAGGTTTGCTTGAACGTATAGCCACCCATGATGGTAAAATCCTGCTATTGCTATCACCTATGGGTGGTCAAGGATTCCTAATCGGCAGAGGTAACTTGCAACTTTCGCCCGATGTACTGCGTGCGATTGGAACAGACAATATTCTTGGCATTGCAACTCCAGCTAAACTCCTAGGGCTAAACGAATTGAGAATCGATACCGGTGACGAAAACCTAGATTCTGAAATTCGTGCCAAGAAATATCTCAAGGTCTTACAGGGTTACAGAACTACTAGAGTAATCAGAGTGGCAGAGGATTAGACGAAGGCGAATGGAAAGGGTGTTCGGCCTACACAAAGGGTACCCATGCAAACGGGGGCTTTTGATAGGGTTTTGCGAGGGTATAATTTACATTAGTTCTGCGGGATTTTACAAATTATCGAATTTTGTCTTTCTGTTCTCTAATCTGTTTCTCAATGCGAAAGATTTCTCTGGGTAAATCACTTAATGCCATTTCCGTCACCAGATAGTAACCTAGGTCTGTTTCTCCCGGCACCAACTTGCTAAATATCCGCTTCGTTTCCAAGAGCTTGTCACGTTTTTCCTGCAAACGTTCTTCCAACCGCTCGATCGTGCGTTTTATTCTATTTACCAAATTCGGGTTCTCCTTTTTCCATAGTTTTTGTCTAATTTTTACTAGTTTCCGTTTTGTTTCTGCTGCTAATTTTGCCGATGGAATAACTACATTCTTGCGTAATGAAAAAAACTCATTACCATAGGGAAAGGAAAGAAAGACATTTTGAAAATCGCCCGACAAACCGCATTCTGTTAAATCTAAATAACCAGAATGTGTATCTTCTGCATCCCACCCCGTAACCGCAAAGAACTCTTCCTTCAGATCCAATTCCTTAGAATCTCGATCAGGCAGAAAATCTTGTTTTAATGAGACATCTACCCTAAATTGATGCTTTCCATCTGATAATACCGCCATATACCATTCCCATTCATGTTCACGGGCATCTGAAAGAAATTCGTCAAACATTTCTATCTGCTTTTCAGCCTCGGCAAGTGAATTGGGTTGATTATTAAGTTTAGTACTAAGAAACTGAGGAAATTTCTTACCCTGTTTTTCAAAGAGGTTAGATTTCTTCTTCAATTCATTCACCCCTTTCATTAATTCACTTCTATTTTCCCTTTGATGTTGGAAATTCCTACGTCTTTTTGACAATTCAGCTTCTTTTTCTGTTCGTTTTTCCTCATTCTTCGCGATCAATCTCTCCCACTCTTCGATAACTTTACGTTTGCCATATTTGCTAAACTCAAGTAGGTGTGAATCGGGCCATTGTGATATATCGATTAATAATGTAGATTCGTTTGTCTGAACCCTTTTTCTATTCTTATCGACAATTGTGATATCTGTGAACTTCCAATCAATATTCTCAGACTTATTGTGGACAATATTGATGTCAGAAGATTTAGAGGTAGATTGATCCCATGATTTAATTCGGAAGATGCCCTGAACCTCTTCTTTTTCATTTTCAAACCATTCTATTAGATCGTGAAAAAACTGTGAAAAACGGTATGACTCACTTCTATTTCTCATGATTCTCTCAAATTTACAATTACTATCCTTGATGAAATTTCCCGTCCCAATCCAAAAGTGAGGGCTTCCTGGTCCCTTGCGAGCAAATAATGTATGGCCTGTACGCGGTGTCCTTTTGTAACAATCTGCATGGCAATGGATATCTCCTGTCCGTAAATCATTCCTCTCCCTTTTTTTGATAGCATCTTGAGCAGAAATCAAACTATCAGTTGGCCAATAATAAGCCAGAGAGGGCCATTTCCCCATGACCACAATTCATAGTAGCCCCTATTGAACCATTCGTTTTTTGAAAAATCAATTGAGGCCTGAAATCAAATATTCAATTCAGAGATTTGAATGGGCTTTGCGTGGGTCATTTTAGACGCTACCCTCTGATTGAATCAAACAGTTTCCCCAGAAGCTGCCTTTAACAGTCCCAAGAATGGGGGACTTGGCTTCTCTGGCCTACTCTTGAATTCAGGATGGTATTGAACTCCAACATAATACGGGTGTCCCTCTAACTCAAAGATTTCACAGCGTTGGCCAGTCTCATCCTTTCCAACGTAAACAAGTCCAGCGCTCTCAATCTTCTCAATCAGGTCTGGATTTACTTCGTAGCGATGACGGTGGCGTTCATCTACCTGTGAGCCTCCGCCATACAGGCGCTTAGTCATACAATCGTCAACTTGGAAGATTGTAGGACGGCTTCCTAATCTCATTGTTCCGCCAAGATGGGTCTTGGAAATTTCTGGCATGAATACCACAGCAGGATTAGGAGTGTTCTCATCAAACTCTGTGGAATTAGCTCCTTCTAGGCCGAGAACGTTTCGGCAGAATTCTATGGTTGCGACCTGTAGTCCAAGACAAATTCCGAGGTAGGGAACTTGATTGGTTCTAGCGTACTCGGCGGCGAGAATCTTTCCTTCAATGCCTCGAACACCGAACCCTCCTGGAACAAGGATTCCATCTGCATTTCTCAGCACATCCCAGTCTGAATGGGTTGTGTCTACTAGATTTTCAGCCTCGATCCAATCGATTACCAGCGTTCGGTTTACAGCATATGAAGCGTGTTCTAGACCTTTAATGACTGAAAGGTAGGAATCTGATAATCCAGTGTACTTTCCAACCATTGCAATGTGGACATCATCACCAAGGTTGTCTACACGGTCGGCCATATCTTCCCAACGGCTCATCAGATCGGTAGCATTGCAGTCGATGTCTAGGGCATCACATATTCCTTGGTCACGTAATAGAAGTGGGACGCGGTAGATATTGGATACGTCATGAGCACTCATTACCGCATTTGGTGATACATGACAGAACGCTGCAAGTTTCTCTCTGGTCTCTTTTGCCAATGGTGCTTCAGCACGGCAAACTATCACATCTGGAGTAATTCCAAGACCTCGTAATTCCTTGACTGTATGTTGGGTTGGCTTGGTTTTCTGTTCTCCAACAGGACCCATTACTGGTACTAGTGAAACGTGTACGAAACAGATGTTTTCTCGTCCTACTCTGAACTGGAACTGACGCAACGCTTCAATGAAAGGAGATGATTCAATATCTCCGACAGTTCCTCCAAGTTCGATAACACAGGCTTCTGGAGTTTCGCCACTACCATCTGCTGATACTGCAGAGATGCGCTCAATCCAATCTTGAATTGCATCAGTTATGTGAGGGATTACCTGTACTGTCTTTCCAAGATAATCGCCACGGCGTTCGGCTTCGATTACCTGTGAGTAGATTTTCCCTGTGGTGATGTTGTTGTCTTTGTATAAGTCAAGCCCACAGAAGCGTTCATAGTTTCCAAGGTCGAGGTCGGCTTCGCCGCCATCATCGAGAACAAACACTTCACCGTGCTCAAATGGTGACATTGTTCCAGCATCGCTGTTTAGGTAAGGATCTATTTTGACTGCAGTGACTCTGAGTCCAGCGCTTTTGAGAAGAACTCCGATGCTAGATGCGGTAACACCTTTGCCAAGTCCGCTGAGGACGCCTCCCGAGACAACGACATACTTCATGTCCTTCAACGGGCTTTGAGGCGGTCGCGCCTCCCCTTTCAACATTGGGTCGCGTCCGGAAACAAAATGCATGGATTAAAACACAATTAATCCAATTCTACAAAGGATACTGCGAGATAGTTTTCGCTTTTACACACTAAAAATTTCATAATTGATAGATTTCGAAATTTCCGTTGCCGAGCACAAAAATCATTGCTTGAGAGATTCAATCATTATGTCGCACATAGAATCGAGGTCATATTCCAACTGGAATCCCCATTCCTGTTCTGCTAATGCACCATCTGTTTCATCGGGCCATGAGTTTGCATATTCTTGGCGGTGATCGGGGGAAAACTCACATTCGAAGCCGGGTATTTTTTCACGAATCTTGTTGTATAGGTCTTCTGCGGTAAAATTCAGACTAGGAAGATTGTAACCTCCTCGTACCGATAAGTCCTCACTCGGAGCGTCCATTAATTGCAAAGTTGCTTTGATTGCATCATCCATGTACATCATTGGCAATCGGGTCTGACGATTTACGAAGCAAGTGTAACTCTCTGATGCTACTGCTTTATGGAAAATTTCTACAGCGTAATCAGTGGTTCCTCCACCAGGCATAACCTTCCATGAGATTAGCCCGGGATAACGTAGCCCTCTGATATCAACTCCGTGAACAGCGTGATAATACTCAGCCATCAACTCCCCAGCAACCTTCGTCACTCCATACATAGTTGAAGGGTTCTTAGGTGAATTTTGATGAGCAATTGTACCAACGTCTGAACCGAAAACCGCTATTGAAGAAGGGGCGAAAATTCTGAATTTATACTTACGAGATAATTCTAATACATTCATCAATCCATCCATGTTTATCTTCCAACATAGTTCTGGGTTTTTCTCTCCGGTTGCAGAAAGTATTGCAGCTAGGTGATACACTTCGTTGATGCTATGCTCTTGGATTATCTTCTCTAGTTCGCTATGATCTAGAATGTCTAATTTTTGAAATTGGAAATTCAGACCATGTGAATTGTCAGGTTCCCTAATATCTGTTGCAATGACATTCTTTGAGCCAAACTTGTGAAGTAATGCATCTAGCAACTCCATTCCGATCTGGCCTAGGGCTCCAGTGACCAAGATTCGTCTATCTCCCGAGTCGCCCATAAGACACCTACAGTAGAGTCGATACTTGAACCTAAAGGTGCCTAGAAAAATTATCTTGAAGCGATATCTGAGCAGAATTACTCATTCTGCGCCAAAGCCTTGGAGTTGCTCTTGTACCTCGTCGGGGACTTGAGCATCCATTTGTGCCCAGAGAACATCATCGATTCTAAGTATACTAATCGCTGCTTCCGTGGCTCCTGAAATCGCCTGTTGAGTAATGCTCTTCGGCTCTAAGATGCCTCGAGAAATTGTGTCCTTTGCTTCACCATCATTCAAGTCTAATCCCATGTAATCCCCTGAATCATTGTGAGCAGCTGTTAGTTTGAGCAAAGAGTCAATTCCATCATAACCAGCATTTGCCGCTAAAGCCCTAGGTATCGATTCCAGAGCATCAGCCCATGCTTCAATTGCAAGCTGTTCGCGACCTGGTACAGTTTCAGCATACCTTCGAAGTCGGCGGCCAAGGGCGACCTGAGTTGCACCAGCCCCAGGAAGGAGAACTGGTTCTTCCAACAATTGACAGGCTACTCCTAATCCATCAGCAAAACAGCGCTCAACCTCATCTAACACGCTTTGAGTGCTCCCTCTAGCAATCAGAGTTGCTCCACTATCTTCTGCATCCAAAATCCAGTGATTTACGCCGCCTCTCAATTCCTCTCTAGTCTTGATAAACGCTCCCAAATCTTCCTTGGACGCTCTACCTGCATCAGGAACAAGATTTGCTCCGCATGCGCGTGAAAGAAGGTCGAGATCTTTCTTCTCAACTCTACGGTAAGTTAGAATCCCATGCTTAGAGAGTGCTTGTCTTGCTTCATCATCCACGCCTTCTTTGCATACTAACAAATCGCAACCGATTTCTACGAGATTTTCAACTTGTTTTAGAATGGATTTAGATTCAGCATTTCGGAATGCATCTACCATTCCAGCAGATGTTATGTTCAATTTTGTTTCAAATTGAGGTTTTCTGCGTTCTATTCCACCATCCAAGATTAGTATTGAACCTGGGCCACCTCTCTCTTTCATCTCAGGGTGAATGCGGCTCTTTGCGAGTGCTAATCCTGTAATTAGCGTGGATTCTTGCATATTTCCACCGGTTTGTTTGATGATTTTGACTCTTGTAGGGTCTGCTCTTCCCTCAGACAATATTGTCTTACCCGCTTGTAGGGAGATGTTTGCGAGATGCCTTTCCATCCCCTTGTCCAATTTCCCTGCTAGTGAAGTTTCTATCGCAGATTCAATCTGTTCAGTACTCGCATTAATGGCCAATTCATCTAATGCAGACAAAGCGAAGTTTTCTGCTAATGCGTATCCTCTTGCAATGATTGCAGGGTGCACACCTTGTCTAACTAATTGCCAAGCATTTCTCAACATTTCAGCGCAAATCACTACGGTGGTGGTTGTGCCATCTCTTGCAACTCTATCTTGTGTTGATGAAGCGCTGATAATCATTTTAGCGACTGGATGTTCAACTCTTGCGGTCTCAAGTACTGTAACTCCGTCATTGGTTACCAGAGTTTCACCTTGGTCATCTACCAACAATTTGTCAAGACCCTTTGGACCAAGAGTAGAGCGGATTGCTCCTGCTAGAGCGATTGCGGCTTGGACATTTTTGCGTAACGCCTCGCGGCCACTTGTTCTCTCAGTAGATTCGAGAATGGTTTCCTCCGCCATCGACCTTGCGACCCGATAACCTACCTTGAACATGTTGTGAGGTTGTAAGCGTCGAGTTCATATATGGGCTACTGCTCCGACTATACAACCGATGGTTACCTAGTGGGTGAGAATGATGGCTGAAGACTGGGAAGAAAAGATGCTCGAACAGATGGCTGAAATGTTTCAAAAGATGGGTATGACCGTCGATATCAAGCAATTGAAAGCCATGATGAAGCAGTTCCAATCCAAGTTTGAAGCCATGGGAATAGACCCCGAGAGGCTTGCAAAGGGAGATGTCAACTTCAATTTCGACATGTCAGACATTTCGAAATTGTTCCAATCAGGAATGCCCCTAGATGATATGCTATCCAACCTAGGAGTCGATGTCAAGGTTGATGCGGCACCTGTCGAGGTTGATATTGAAGAAACCGAACAGGACAATGATATTCTCAGGCTTCCTTCGGAAAACATCTATCTTTCAGGATGGAATATGTCAATCACAGTCGATTTCTCTACGCGAACAGACTTCGAAGAAATCGAAGTTGCACTCTCAAGCGGTGGTGAATTGTTACAGGTTCTCTCCGACCCAACCGAGCCGCCGCTAGCTCAAATCGAACTGCCGCACCAGTGTGACGACGTTGTTGACTGGTCGATAAATAACGGAATCCTTGACATAACCTTGAAACTAACACCACAAGGTTCTGCTGTGGAATCCGATTCAGAAGACATCGATGATGATGTCGAAGACGATCTTGCTCCCGTCTCCTCCGATGTAAGCGTAGACCTTGCAGATGACGACGAAGACGAAGATGATGGAGGAATCCCGATTTTTTGAAATCGGAAATTTTACGGATGTGAAATAATGGCTAAAAGTAGTGTAATTGGAATAGACCTGGGAACAACCAACTCTTGTGTTGCAACGATTGAGAATGGTGAAGCTGTAGTTATTGCGAACGCAGAAGGAGCAAGAACAACTCCTTCCGTAGTAGCATTCTCCAAAGATGGTGGAGAAAGAATGGTGGGAGTCACCGCTAAGCGTCAAGCAGTTACCAATCACGAGAGAACCATGATCTCTGTAAAGAGACAGATGGGTACTGATTGGAAAACCAAAGTGGACGACTCAGAATATACTCCTCAGGAGGTATCTGCATTCATTTTACAGAAACTAAAAGCAGATGCTGAAGCATATCTAGGTACAACTGTAAAACAGGCTGTAATCACCTGTCCTGCATATTTCACAGATGCTCAGAGGAAGGCAACCAAGGATGCCGGGCGTATCGCTGGACTTGAAGTTTTGAGAATCATCAACGAGCCAACTGCCGCTGCTCTAGCATACGGTGTTGACAAGGAAGAAGACCAAACCATCCTTGTTTACGACCTTGGAGGAGGTACTTTCGATGTATCGGTTCTCGAGATTTACGATGTAGATGGTCAACCTCAAATCGAAGTAAAGGCTACTGCTGGTAACAACAAACTTGGTGGAGATGACTTCGATGAGGTTCTAATCGATTACCTAGTTACAGAATACAAGAAATCCTCAGGTATTGACCTTGCAAAAGATGTTCAAGCAATGAGCCGTCTCAAAGAGGCTGCTGAAAAGGCAAAAATCGAGTTATCCGGAACTGGCCAATCTCAGGTAAACCTACCATTCATCACTATGAAGGATGGTCAACCAGAACACCTTGACATCACTGTTTCTCGTGCTAAATTCGAGGAACTTATCGCTCCACTTGTTGAGAAGACAATGAAGCCTACCAGGCAAGCGATGAAGGATGCTGGACTATCTAAGGGCGAAGTCGACAAAGTGATTCTAGTCGGCGGTTCTACTCGTGTTCCTGCAGTTCAAACCGCTATCGAGAAAGAAACCGGTAAGTCTCCATTCAAGGGAATCAACCCTGATGAAGCAGTGGCTATGGGTGCTGCATTACAAGCTGGAATTATCGCCGGAGACGAAGGTGTCTCTGACATTCTATTGCTGGATGTTACTCCACTAACCCTCGGAATCGAAACTCTGGGAGGAGTGACTACTACAATGATCGAGCGAAACACGACTATTCCAAGTCGTCGCTCTGAAGTATTCTCAACTGCAAGTGATAACCAGCCTGCTGTAGAAATCCACGTACTGCAAGGAGAAAGAGAGTTCGCTAAGGACAATGTAAGCCTTGGCCAATTCCACCTTATGGGAATCCCACCTGCACCTCGTGGTATGCCACAAATCGAAGTAACATTCGATATCGATGCTAACGGAATCGTAAACGTATCTGCCAAGGATAAGGGAACTGGCAAGGAGCAATCTATCAAGATTGAATCTGATACCTCTCTATCCGAAGATGATATCCAGGCAAAGATTGCTGAGGCTGAAGAGTTTGCTGAGGCTGATAAGCGCCTGAAGGCACAAGTCGAAATGAGAAACATGGCTGACCAAATCGTCTACCAAACTCGAAGAACTATCGACGAGGCTGGCGAGAAACTCAGTGACGAAGACAAGGAGCCAGTTCTTTCCAAGGTTGACGAACTTGAAGCATTACTACAAAACGAAGAAGGCGTTGCTAAGGAACTTGATGAAATCGATGAGGCTGCCGTACAAGCCAAGGTCAAGGAAATCGAGGAAGGAATGCACGCAATCTCCGCTAAGTTGTATGAGGCTGCTGCTGCTGAAATGGCCGAGCAAGAAGAAGCTAGCGCTGATGCATCTGATGATGGCGTCGTGGATGCTGACTTCGAAGTAGTCGATGAAGACGAAGACTGATCACCAGATAAACGGTATTGCGCTGAAAATCAACATTACTGTTGGCACTACTAGTGCTTCTGTAGTAGAGCGCAAGCCAGCGATTAGTGACAACTCGGTTCCTCTGTGAAGATGCACTTGCATTCCAATGTCTTTGTTGCCGCGAACAACGAGTAATGAGTTAGGAATTGTAGTATCAATTCCTTCTTCTCGCTCATCGTGAGTCCTAGTCTCTACTCTGCCAAGACAGTATACTGGGTCACCGGCAGCTAATACCCAAACAGTCCATCTCCAACGACTTCTCTCCCAGCAATATAGTTCGTCTCCCAACTCGACCTTATCCCAAGAATTAGGGTCTACTAGTATTCCTCCAGTTCCATCGTGTAGAATGAATTCAGTTCCCCCTGAATCGGTTCTTCTCGTTTCCCAACTGCATGATTCATCTCCATCAGAATCCTTTGTACAAACATATTCTTCTTCTTTCCATCTATACTTGACTACACCCTCTACTTTCCTTGAATCGCTACCGCCGACATCCACTGACAGAGTACCTTGAGGTCCTGGTCTAACTTGGCCAACCAATTCGGCAGGCCCTACTGCAACACTTCTGACTCTGCTGGAAGGAGTGTCGATTATATTGTGCATTAATTTCCATTTTCGGAATGCAAAAATCGACCACAATAGCGAAAATAGCACAATACCAACACGTAAGCATAAACCGATTGCCTGTCGTGTATCATCGCTGTGTCTTGCAGTTAAATCTGCAGCTAGCCATAATGCTGCAGTGATGAAGATTATGCCATTTATTGAGTACAAGGTGAAAGTTGCAGGGGTTGGGGTCCCGATAACGTCTGGATGTTCTTCGATTAGTGAATTTTCATCGTTTGGCGCATATGGATTATCAGGCCACGTTTCGTATTCGGGAGGAGGTAAAACCCAATCGTACTCGTCTACTTCTCTAATCGGCCCTTTTGCATCCTTCATTTCATCCGGAGTGCCATGCACGAAAGGTTTGTTTTCCCATCTTGTTTTCAAATTCTTGATATCATCTGAAAGTGAGGTAGGGGTTGTTACCATCATCAAGGCAGCTGCAACTCCAACAATTGCCAAGGCGACTCTTTGGGCATCTTCCCTCTCTGTTCTTTCGCCTGGCTCATTACCTTCAGCACCAACCGAGAGCATAGAATAATTACCATCGATACCTATCATAAATATCTCAATTTTATCACCTTCTTCAATGAACCAGTCACTATAGCCAGGGCATGATCTGCTATCTGTCGACACTTCAGTGCTAACTTCATCTGACCAACCAATTTCGAATGAATCACCTCCAGAAGTTGGCTTTACTGTCAAAATTACGTGATCATAAACATCAACATGATCTGAACAATTTTCACCGTCTGAATCAAGTGTCCAATATCCATGAACCAATGTTCCTTCTTGGATCACCACATCGATTACAGCAAATGTAGCCTCATCGCCTGAATTCTGCCAACCAGCGCCTAAAGTCACTGTATCTTCATCATCGATATCATCCAAAGAATCGACGTACTGACTATCTGCTATAGGAGGTACATCCGGGATATCAAAGCTTACTAGAAGAAATGCGCCTGCTCCAAGAAACAGTATTGCTGCAATGACCCATGGGACTATTCCCTTCCATGTGTGCGGGAAAGTGAATTGAAAAAGCCCGTGCTGCAGAGAGGTGTGGTCGATGGTTTGCTTACCCTCCACCATGATGGGGCCAAACTTATTCGCATTAAGATAAAATCGCCTGCAAGAGTGAAAAATTACACCATTACAGCATAATGTTGAATATACGCCTGCATCGCCTTTTAGACATGGCAGATGTAATGGCTATTCTAGAGCAGATGCGCGCATCAAGTGGTCATGCTGAAACTATCGGATTGACTAACAATGTAATCCTAGATTTTGCTTCAAGAGACAGCACTCTAGTCCAAGCGATTGAGGAAGCCGGTATTCGACAAAGGGAATTCTCCAGTGAATTGCTGATGATGGCTGAAAAGGATCTAGTCTCTCATTTACAGGAAGATTTTGTGAATTTCTATGCTCCAGCAACAATCAATCCATATGTCGCAGTTGCAGCAAAAGGGCCTTGGATTGTGACTTCGCACGGCGCAGTAGTCCACGACAATGGAGGATATGGCATGCTAGGTGGTGGACATGGCCCAGAGGAAATCATTGATGCAATGAGCAAAAACCACGTCATGGCCAATGTAATGACTCCTTCAATCTCTCAGGCTAGACTTGCTACTGCTCTAAAAAAGGAATTAGGGCACACAAGAGGAAGTTGTCCATTCTCGAAGTTCATCTGCATGAACTCGGGTTCAGAATCGATGACTGTTGCAATGAGAATATGTGACGTGAACTCGAAAATAATGACTGGGCCTGGCGGCAAGCATGAAGGTAAACCTGTCAAACTGTTAGCTATTGAGAGAGCATTCCACGGAAGAACCGACAGACCTGCACAAATTTCTCATTCATGTAAAGGAAAATACGACAAAGTTCTGAAAACATTTTCTGAAAGAGACAATCTTATCCTAGTTCCTTCTAACAATGTCGAAGCCCTACAGGCAGCTTTTGCAAAGGCAGATGAAGAAGGATACTTCATCGAGTCCATGTCCATTGAGCCTGTACAAGGGGAAGGAAATCCCGGCCAATGTATTGACAGACATTTCTACGATGAAGCGAGGAGGCTAACAAATGAACATGGTTCTATGCTTATTGTAGATTCAATCCAGGCAGGAATCAGAGGACAAGGAACTCTATCAGTTGTGGACTACGAGGGATTCCAAGATGCTGAAGGGCCTGATCTAGAAACTTGGTCCAAAGCATTGAACGCAGGGCAGTATCCACTATCGGTCTTAGGACTAAACGACAGGGCTGCTGAGTTGTATGTTGTGGGAATATATGGTAACACCATGACAACAAATCCGAGAGCGTTGGAGACTGCTGTCGCTGTGCTTGAAAGAATAACTCCTGAGTTGAGGCAGAACATTCGTGACCGAGGGCGTGAGTTTGTTGACAAGCTGAAAGTTTTGGCAGAAGAATTACCGGGCACTATCACCCAAGTTCAGGGCACTGGATTACTATTATCTGCAGAACTAGACCCTGAAAAGATGAAAGTTGTTGGATTCGATGATGTCGAAGTTTGGTGCAGAAAGAAAGGCCTTGGAGTCATTCATGGAGGAATAAACGCCCTAAGGTATACACCTCACTTCAATATTACAAGCGAAGAAGTCGACCTAGTAATCGACATCACTCGCGATGCAATCAAGCACTTTAGCCAATGATTACTGACCAGTAATCAAGTGGTGAAGAGTCCTTACATGGATTCCAGTAGCACCAGTCTTGACCAACTTGTTTGTCTTAGCACCCCATGCTGTTCCAGCGATATCTAGGTGTGCCCAAGGAATTTGCTCATCGGTTCCATCCTTGTTTGGAATAAATTGCTTCAAGAAAGCCGCAGCGGTGTTTGAACCACCCCAGCGGCCAGCACCGAGGTTGCGAACATCTGCAATCTTGGAGTCAGTCATTTCCTTTTCGAATGCCTTGAACAGTGGCATAGGCCATGCGATTTCTCCACAGTGTTCTCCTGCTTCCTTGATCTTGTTTCTCAAATCATCGTCATTGGACCATAGGCCGCTTGCTTCGTGACCAAGTGCAACGACACAAGCTCCGGTTAGAGTTGCCAAATCGATAATGTAAGACGGGTTCAGATGAGTTCCTGTGTACCACAATCCATCGGACAAAACCAATCTTCCTTCTGCGTCTGTGTTCAGAACTTCAACGGTCTTACCAGAGTATGTCTTGATTACGTCACCTGGGCGTTGAGCGTTAGAAGACGGCATATTTTCTGCCATACATGTAACGCCGATTACTCTGTCCTTGTGCCCGCTAGCAACGATTGCTTGCATTACACCAAAAGTGGTTGCAGAACCATGCATGTCGTACTTCATCTCATCCATTGAGGGCGGTGGCTTCAACGAAATTCCTCCAGTATCGAATGTGATTCCTTTTCCAACAATACATGGACTTGGCCCAGGCATATCTGGATTGATTTCGAATATTACCATACATGGTTTCCTTGCCGAGCCCATACCTACTCCAACAAGCCCACCCATTCCCATGGAAATGGCTTGTTCGTAAGTGATGATTGTGACCTTTACATTGTCGTGCTTTGCACCAAATTCGATTGCTTGCTCTGCGAATGCCATAGGGTATAGGTCGTTAGGTGGTGCATTACCTAGGTCTCTAGCTAGGTAAACTCCAGATGCAACCGCTTGAGACAGTTTTGCTGATTTTTGAAGATCTTCAATCTTCTCTGCTTCACATGTAACATGCGCATGTACTTCACCATCATCAGAGTCATCATCTTCATCCTTTGACTTGTACTTGTCATAGGAATAATCTCTCAAAATCATGCCTTCGACGAATGCTCCCATGTCTGCACTCTCCATACCGGAGAACTTGACGGTGATAGTTTTGCCATGAATCTTAGAAAGGCTTGCTGTAACCTTTGCTCCTGATTCTCTCATCGATTGAAGATTAGCATCTTCTGCCTTTCCTAGACCGATTAGCATTGCTTTGCCGCCGTCGGTTCCAGCCAGTGTCATTGCTGAACCAGCCTTAGCTTTGAAATCGCCTTCACTCAAGATTGTCTCTATTTGATTTTTCAGACTTCTATGGACTCCTGATTCGCTTCCTGAAGCCATTGAATTACTGTCTTGCCATATTGGAAGAACAAGCGTTCCGTTTATGTTGTCATTGGTGTTTACTGATACCTGCATGGGCTCACCTAATCGTTCCAGAAGTAAGTGGCACTTGAAGATGCGCATCAAACGGTTCATTCAATGAGTTCCGCTTCAAGAGGTTCTTCTTCATCCAAATCAAACGGCTTCTCTTCTCTAGACCACCAAAATGCAAATGCTACTACGAACAATGGAACAGCACCCGCTTGTAAAATCCAAACCAATGTTTCAACAGATTGAGTAAGGAAACTAGACGTAGACGGATTAATGTCGACACTTTCGTTTACCCATTGTGATGAATGAACAACCCGCTTTTGATAGGACAGGCGCCACTCGCCGCCTTCGTGATCAAATCCACTACTTGTGATCGTTTTTGTGCTAGTTGCATTTGCTGTGAAATTATCTGATTCCCACAGAACTTTATCTCCATTAACATACTGTAGTGTAGCGTTTTGAGTACTTGCACGACCCATGTTGTTAACTGTGAAGGTTACTACTTCATCATCGATACTAAACGATTCTACAACAAGACGTGCTCTCCAATACCAGATGTTGTCGATTAGATATCGCATTACATCTAACTCTTCATCTAGTCTATCATTGACATCTTCAAATGTCCCAGGCGCAAACTGTTCATCATCAGTCTCAAATGTGAAAGTAGGGAAGCCCATTACACCATAGCCGTAATCTCTACTAGTCCCACAATTAGGGTAAAGGCCTTGATTCGCATTTTGGATAGGTATATCCGAAATTCCATCGTTTACTTCTTCCCTGATTCCGTGGAATAATTCCCAATCTGGAGGTTGTTGTGGCCATTTACCCCAAGGGTATAGCATAATCCAAACCCCAGTGTGCATGGTTACATACAGGTCTGCATCCTGAACTACTGAATTCATGTAATTCGCATTTGCACGTGTTTCTGGTTCACTAAATGCACTCCCCCCAGGTGCAAATGGGTCGCTTGGCGAGCAATCATCCCAGAAATGGTCGTAGTTTCTGTTTAGATCAATTCCTGTAGGAACGGGTTCACTTACGAATGGATTTGCTGCTGTGGTTACATTCAGATTATGTCTTGTATCGGCATCATTCCCATCCGGATTAAGCATTATCATGATGTGTAATTCTGTACTTTGAAGAACGTTGATTGCTTCTTCATTTTGCGCATTCCATTCATTGATGTACCACTTTGCAGTTAACCAAGCTAATGCTGTTCCCAAGTACTCATTGCCATGATGTCCACCGTCGATGTAAATGATTTCTTTAACACTACCATCACTCTTAGTTTCCATAGACCAATCTGATAAGACGACCATCCACAATTCCTTTCCTAAGTAAGATTGACCAATGCTTGACAGCATAACTATGTCGGGATTATCAATCGACCAATCATTGACTTCCTGGGTCAATGCTGCCCAAGACATGTATAGGTGGTTGTCTACTGGTTCACCTGGCCAATTTGGTTCTGCTGTAACTAGCGTCGGAGCCACAATAATCACTGCAAGGAAAATTGCAAGCCCGCGCATGTCCGGCCCAAGTATCAGCATATCATCAATCTGACTATTTGTTGTATTAGTCAAATTAGTTTAGAATATATGAGAACAAGATTGGAGCTACGATTGTAGCATCTGATTCTATGATGTGCATTGGTGTGCCCGGTGCCAATTTACCCCAGGTTATTTTCTCACTAGGTGGCGCCCCAGAATAGCCGCCATAGGATGTTGTAGATTCGGAGATTTGAGCGAACCAACCCCACAGTGGTGCATTTTCTTGCATATCTTGTCGTAGCATCGGTACAACACATATTGGGAAGTCACCAGCGATGCCTCCACCAATTTGTAAGAAGCCAATCGGATGTTCCGCATTCATGTACCAATCAGCCAAATGCATCATGTAATCTACTCCTGTCTTTACTGCAGATTTGTCTACATCACCTTTGATACAATGTGCTGCAAAGATATTGCCAAGGGTGGAATCCTCCCAACCAGGTACGTAAACAGGGATGCCTGCATTCTTTGCTGCAATTAACCATGAGTCCGTTCTTGGAATCTCTGCTTCCAAGTCATCCAGTATAGCCATCAAATGTTCATGAGGGAAAGCAGGACCATTCTGCCATTGAGCGAGTATCTTGTCTTCTATGTGACGGATTGCTTGTTCCTCGGGGATACAAGTATCAGTCACTCGATTAAACCCTTTAGAATGCAATTCTTCTTCATCTTCTTCACTAAGATTACGCCAGTTTGGAATCCTTCGATAATGTGAATGAGCGACTAAATTGAATACGTCTTCTTCCAAATTTGCTCCTGTGCAAGTTATGGCATGAATTTTTCCAGACCGAATCATAGGTGCAAGAGAGCGCCCAATTTCTGCAGTACTCATAGCACCGGCCAAAGTTACCATCAACCTGCCCCCTTCATTCAAAAATTTGTCAAGAGATTTAGCACAATCACTTAGCGCTCCTGCGTTGAAATGATGGAAATGGCGTTCAACAAACCCTCTTACTCCACCGTTTACCGGTTCTGTTAGGAATCTCTCAACGCGCTTACGTCGATTGATTTTCATATTTGGATAACTTGATTTCAACTCAGTTTCTATTACTTCGATTATTCTAGCTGGGTCGGTTCCCCCACAAGAGAACGCATCTACTGCTAGTAAGCCTGTTTCTGAATAACAATGCGCGCTAACATGGCTTTCATCCAATAGTACCACCGAAGCAAAACCAAGTGGAGATACGCTTCCATCAAAATCTTCGTTGTGTGAGTGGACACGGCGCGCTCCAGAAGCATCGACCGCCTTCTCCATCAATGATAGCATCCAAGTTCCACTAACTCCAACCGCACCAGTGCAATCGAGCATTATGTGAGATCCATGTGCCATATTCTCACCTCAACCTAGCGATTTGGGCTGCCGCTACTTTGGTTGCAATCATCGCTGCTGTAAACTGTGTAAGTGGGGTGTCATCCTGAGGAACAATTTCATTCACATCAGCACTAATGACATCACAATTAGAAAATACTGTTTCAATCGTTTGAACTACATGCCAGAAAGATAACCCTCCAGGTACAGGCGTTCCAGTTGCTGGCACCAATGAACCATCTAGCCCATCGATGTCGATAGTAAGATGCACTGGACCATCAATATGAGTAAGTGAATCTAACCAATCTGTCCAAGCCTTTGCTCCAGTACTAGGACTCATTACATCTTTAGCAAACCAAGTATGAATTCTGTCATCACTATCTATCAAATCCATTTCTTGGCGACAGAACGCTCTGATTCCTACTTGATGGACTGCTAATGCACCCTCGTCAAGCGAACGAGCAATTGCACAAGCATGCGAGTATGGCTCCCCATCTAATTCATCACGTAGGTCTGCATGTGCATCGATTTGAATCAGTGTCACCTTTTTTGGACATCCTCTAAGTATACCAGGGAGGATTCCATGTTCGCCTCCCAAAAAAATCGGAAATGCACCACTGGAGTATTGTTCTGCAGCATATTTTCCTATTCCATCGAGTTGTTCCTGAAGAGAATTACCCTCTCCATTCCAGGGTTCTTTGGTTCGAATTATCTTGCCAGCAGGCAGTTCTTCACCAAGTAAATCATCGTACAACTCTACCTGTCCCGATGCCTCAATACATGCAGCAGGACCGTCAGCAGTACCTTGGCCATATGATGTGGTGAGTTCATATGGGACGGGCGCTATTACTACATCAGCAGCGCCCTCAAAATCAGGTAAACCGAGAAAATTACCCTCGGCGAACTGCTCAACCATGGAACTTCCGGGGTAGATTTCCCCTTTGAAGTGCTCGATTGGGCGAAATTCATCGCTGGGTTAATTAGGGACTTCGACCTATACATATTACTGCGCAGCGGAGAAGAGTCGCGGGCTATATCTCCAGCGCGAGGTGATTACATGGGAATGACAATGATGGAACTTACAGAGGCAATTCGCCAGCATATCGATATGGAAATGGACCCAGAGGTCGCCTGTGGAATGGCTGAGCATGCTCTTGGCTTCTTTGGATTCTACGATAGAATCATCGACAATGCACTGGAGCCAACTGATCGCAACTTGTTCTACATGTTCCAAGATTATGACTTACTAACAACCGAATCTGAAGAAACCACTCTTTGGGACGGCCGTGAATGGAGGATTCACTACTGGCGCTTTAAGCCTGAATTGCGAGAGCGTGTTGAAGCGTACATGAATCGTGAAGTCGAGGTTGTAGAGGTTGATCCATTCGGTGACGTATACGGCGATGCTGGTAGCATCTGGATGCGTGAAGGTGACAAACCAGTCAACCCTAATGCCTTCACTTCCGACCATTGGGGCTGAACACTTTCCCACAAGTCTTGAAGAGTAGCAGGTACACCATAGTATCATGAAGGCAAGAGCAAGTCTGCTAGTTGTGCTCTTTTTGGCCTCGGTTTTTCCGATTGTCAATGCTGATGAAGTAAATGCTGTAACAATAAATGTTGACTGGACAGAAGATCACGCATATGTCATTACAGGAAATGTTGAACTATCTGAAATCAATATCACTCACGAGCACGATTCTCAAATGCTAGATGTAGGAATAATCTACGATACTACCGGTGAAAATCTCCGGATAATTCTGAATACATCGGTTTCTAACGGAGATATAATTACTGTACAAGCTGGTGATGTTACTCGAATTGTCAATGTCGGACTCTGGGGTCAACCGATAGCAGACCACGAGGTGACATTGAATTCCCATTGGGAAATGGACCAGCAGTGGGAAAATGAGAATGGAACTCAAAAATACATTCTCCTATTCGATGGACAGGGATGGCAACAGAGAATTGGAAGCACTCTAGAATCATGGGAAATGGGTAATGGGTCTCTACTCATTGTCTCTAACACTGCAGACAGTAGTATTTCGATGATGATAGATTTGGATTCGGTCTGGAAAAATGAAACTACTGTTGATGGAGTAATGACTGGCCAGGTATTTGATGCCCGTGGAAGCGGAATGATTGGAGTTGAAAACGAAGGTGACGAGGGTGACCTTCAGATTCAAGGAACTATTAGCGATGCATGGATTAACAGAACAACTCTGAACGGAATCGTAGATGAAAGATTTAGAATTGAAGCTAATGGTTCAATTTCAGTTGATGCAAACGAAGATGATGAAATGATGAATCTAAGCGGCGATTTAGCCGTACTATTGATTGAGACCTGGGACTCTAACGGTACCCGAGTACTTTCTCACACTCAATTCGAAGCGACTGCCGATTTGATTGTGGAAAATAACGATACTAGGATGGACATATCTCTGGATAGTTTCGAATCAATTGAAAGGTGGGAAGATGGTGTTCGCGTGGACCATCTGAACAAAATGATCGGTCAAGGAACATTCGGATTTTCTGGCGAAGATGAGAACGCTAGTGTACAAATCAATGGAACTATTCACGACTTTCACCAAGAGCAAGAAGATGGTTTGGTGACTGTTGATGACCTGCATGTGGATGGAGTAATTACTGGAGACGCACAAGGTACGTTTGGAGTTGTTCGCACCATAGAAGATTTCACATCGCAAGCAAACGAAACAGGCGTAATGTACGATGTTATCATTGTACACCAAGAAGATTGGTTCAATATTACTGGAATTTCTGCTCTTCCTAATTCTGATTTAGGGGCTGGAGCTCATCACAATGAATCTTGGTCATATGATGCGAAACAAGCGGAATGGGATAATCGAACTATTCGCACGGTTTGGAGTCAAACCGGACCTGACCCAAGCAGCGGCGACATTATACATTCAAATTCACCAATTCAAAACTCACCTGAAGCGCCTTCTGTAGAAGAAGGGATAGGAGATGTAACTGTTAGTCGTGAATCCGGGTTTGCTCCTATCGATGCGATGACTGGAGATGTATTCACTCTAGACCAACAAAGCGGGATGTCACTAACTGTGACAGCAGGACAAGCAGAAACAGTTGCTATGGATGGGCATTTAGTGGATACTGTTGCATGGACTGGAGTATATTCTACTGATGTTATTGGAACTGCAAATGGTAACCTAATCATCGATGGCCCGCTTTCTGGACTAAATGTAGCTATTCAGCGTGCTTTCCAGATCGAATTTGGAGAGGATGAGCAATTGGTTAATCTAACTGAAAATCAGTCCGTCAATCGTGTATTATCTCCCTCAATCATTTCAGTTCACGATAATAACGACCCTAGTGTAGATTTGATCACACTAGCGCAAGGAGTAGTTACAGGTGAGGGCGGTACACCAGGATTCCTTGAAGTCACAGTATCAGATGTTGATTTCAACATCGTAGGTGTAACTGCAAATACAACTTCAATCGGAGGTTCTGCAACTCTGACTTTGAACGACAAGGGACTAAATGGAGATAGGGTAATTGGCGATGATATTTGGACTGCAGAACTATCAGTTCCAGGATTAGAATACGGTGACTTGCCAATTACTGCTACCGTAATTGATGCATTTGATGCAACTGACTCTGACTCAGCCAACATCACTGTTCTGAATCAGCCACCTCGGCTCACTTCTATGGAAATCGTTCCAACGATAGTCAATAGAGGCGAGATTATGCTAATCAATGCTGAAGTTTTTGATGGCCACGGGGTTTCCTCCGTTTCAATAGACATGCGAGAATTCGGAGGAAATCTTACTGACTTGAATAGAGTAGGAGACGTGTGGGCTGGCCAAGTTGAAATTCCATTAGGAATGAGCCCTGGGGAACACCTATTGAAAGTTAGAATGGTGGACACTTTTGATTCCTCAATAACCGTTCAAAGAACGATTACATCGGGGCAATATCATATCGAAAGCACGATGGATGAAGATTTAGAAATCATGGTGATGAATGAACCACCAGTTATCGACATAGGTGAACTAAGAATCATTGAAATCGGAGATGAAGAAGTTGATTATGTTCTTACAATTTCAGTAAATGATCACGATGGATTAAATTGGGTCAAGGTGAAATTAGGAATTCTAGCACCTCCGGGTCAATCAAGTACATGGTTCACAATGACATCGAACGGTGACGGTACATATTCCAAAGAAATTTCCATCAAGACATATATCGCTTTAGGAACTCACGAATTACTTGTCAAGGCAATGGATACTTATGGATCACAAAGTGCTGAAGAATCGGTTCCTATCGTATTGAAAGAACCAGTAGGAGATATCTCCTCTGGCTCTGCCAGTGATACTCTAACCTATGTGGCGATTGGTGGACTCGCGATACTTGCAATTGCTGGCGCTACAATATATGTGATGCGTGGGTCGGATGAAGAAGGTGGCTTAGGTGGGTTTGGAGACGCCTGATTTAGGCTGAATTTCTCATCGACAACGGTTTATACCCCTGTCCAATCCGATGGTTACACTTGCGAGAGTAGTGTAGTGGTTATCACCGAGCGTTGCCAACGCTTGAACCCGGGTTCGAGTCCCGGCTCTCGCACCATTCTAATCTCTGAGCATCATAATTACTGCCTTATCTCCATGCTCCACTTGACCGACTTCAACAAAATCGTGCCGAACGTGGAAACGCACAGAATCCGGATTTGGTGGCCTTAGGTTAACTTCAGCAGTCACAGGAACTCCAAGGTTTGCTGCTTGTTTGAACACTTCAAGATACAGTTCTGTTCCAATCATTCGGTTTCTTTGATCTAAAGATACAGCTATTCTGTCAACGTAAAGAAAATCGTTGTAATTCTGGCTAAACCAAGTATAATTCGGACTGCCGTAGGATGTTCCAGGTGGAAGACATATGACAAAACCTAGCAATACTTCGCCATCAAATGCACCAACTGAAAAGGAAGAATAGTGCAGTAAATCTACGATTTCGTCTTCTGAAACCTTTCCTGTTCCAGGTAACCCTTGTTCATTGATTTTCCATATTTCATGGGAATCGGCTAGACGTAATGGCCGTATTTCCATGGATATGACAGAATGACTTGGTGGATAATGCCTTCGTCTATTCCAACAAACCAGCAATCATAGTCATCATCGCTGTTCTAAGCGGTACCAAAGGTCGCCAACCATCTCCAGTTAATTCCAATAACAATTGATGTAATGGAGTTAAATTTGGCCTCTGCCTCTCGTTTTCATGGATTGGTTTCGCCTCCATCCCCGCGATTTCATGACCAAATAATGTCTCAGCAGTAAATTTACCACTAATCCCCTGATTCGTCCTCGCCCACAGCATTTCAAATTCTGCCTTACTATCTTGGGGAAGCCATTCTCGACGACCACACATGTATAATTGGGAAATCTTAGATTCTGATTTTGCAATATGCGCTATAGCATTTGCAGCATCAATAACACTCAACCAATATCTTGAATCAGGCCCTGAATGTTTGCCTCCAAGCCAACATTGGATTTCTTCTGGCATCCACTTGTCATTACGACTTGGAATGAGATCTTGAACAATTATATCCTTGCCAATCTCTATGTCTGCTGAACTACCATCAAATGAAATTGAGAATCCTGTGCCTGTTTCCGATAGATTAACTTGTGAATATTCTAGCAATGTTTGGTTTCTAATTCTGTGTGAATCTTCGGCTGCGACAACATCGATGTCCATAGATAGCAATTTGTCAATCACTGCCTCTCCCAGTGAACAGGTTGCTCCCTTGACAACTATTGCCATCAAAATGTCTGCAAATATACTACCTTCATGAGGTTGTCCCTTGGCTAAAAATTCAATTAAATTTTTTAATTTTCAATTGAAAAATATGTTTAGGATTAAATTTTGGACGCGCGTTATGCGACATCAATTGAAAGTAAACTTTGAGCCACTCTCTCAAAAATGAAACGCGACTACTTATTCAATTGGAGATGAACTAATTATGCGACAAATCCAATTGGAAAAGGATTCTTAGAAGGGGGCAAGTATAATAGTCGCCACTGTCGAGGGCAGATTGGTCAAGAGCCTGAAGACCAAGGAGATGGGAAAATGCCAAACAACGATTATGACATCCAGGAGTTACTCCAAAGGGATGTATATGTGAATGATACAAAGGTGGGCGTCATCGTAGGAGAGAGACACCACCCGAACGAAGCAAGAGTGCGCTCAATGCGCATAATGGTAGAGCCAGGAGTCGCAGATGAATTTATGCGAAAGCCTGCTGAACTCGCACCATTACACAAGGAACTAATACACAGTATCAGAAATGATGGATCTGTTAAACTCTCAAAATCTATGAGAGAACTCCAGCGCCGCTGGAGAAACACAGTTCGAATCGATGAAAAGTTGTATGCGCCTGATGAAATGATGGACAGAGCTGTCCTAGACAATCAAGGTATGGAAATCGGAGTAATAACCGATTTAGTCAAAATCAAAAGAACATATCGTGCTGTAGTAGTAAAGACTCGAATCGGAGTCCAGATGCAATATGGCATTGACACAACTATCAATATTCCAATTACAGCACTTGCACGCACACGCGAGCGCTTGGACGAAGTAGTTCTATCCAGAACATTCGACAAACTGCTAGGTTTGCCTTCATACATCCAGGCGAACGACCCTGACGCAGTGATGGAAGAATAAGCATACCGTCGTCTTTATGATGGGATGGTCGGTCGGCGACCTGCCTTTGCGCGGGTAGCTTAGTCGGCTGGAGCACCCGGCTGATAACCGGGAGGTCGCAGGTTCAAGTCCTGCCTCGCGCACCATTTATCCACTCAGTCACAGACTTTGTGTCATTTTTTGAAAGAACGCGAATACTCTGTAGCAGGAGAACCCTCATTTAGCCCCCTCGCCGGCACTAACAACATGGTAGTAGTGTCGGGGAGCAACTCCCGAGCGCTTGCAATCGACCTTGCCAATGAACTTGGCTGGGACCATCACTCTCTAGAGGCGAGAAGATTTCCCGATTCTGAAGGATACATCAGGATCCCTGAAGAAGCGATTGAAGCAGTACGAAAGGAACCCGTAATTTTGGTATCGAATACATTTCCCGATGCAGGGATAGTTGAAACACTTCTACTATTGGAAGCCCTAAGAGATGTGAGGGCAGGCCGGACTGAAAATCTGAAAGAAATAGGGCCTCAATCGATGGAATCGGTGGGCCCAGGGGTAATTGTAGCAATACCATACTTTGGATATTCTCGACAAGATAAGAGATTCCGCCCTGGAGAAGCAATTAGTGCCAAAGCGATTGGAAAATTGCTCGCATCCCATTGTGATGGAATCGTTGTGTTTGATTTGCATGCCCCTGCTGCCCTGGAAGAGATGCCGATACCTGTTGCATTTACCTCTGCTATGCCAGAGATTGCTGCACACTTGCAAGAAAATGTGAATCCTGATTTCATTCTGTCTCCAGATAAAGGGGCAATCGATAGAGCAAGTGCAGTTGCCAAATCTATCGGCTTACCTTTCTCTTATTTGGAGAAAACCAGAATTGATGCACACACTATAGTCCACAAAGCAAAAGATTTGCAGGTAGATGGGAAAATTGTGGCAATTGTCGATGACATGATTGCGACTGGAGGGACAATTTGCAAAGCTGCAGATGCATTGAGAAACCAGGGAGCTACTGAAGTTCATGCTGCATGTACTCACGGATTGTTCACTGGAGGGGCTATCGCAAGATTGTCAAATCATGTTGATGGCGTACATGCTACGTCCAGTCTTTCCAATAGTCGTGCAGTAATCTCTGGAGGGGCTGCATTGGCTCGTGGTGTGCGGAAAATCCTCGATGATTTGCAAAAGTAGCACCAAATGTCCAACCCGTGGTGTTTATATTCGCGAGGCCGTGCGAAGCCTTGCTTCACATAAGCATGAGAGTGATTTCAATGAGTGCACACGTGTCATATGAGACCCCTAACGATGTCGCAGATAAGATCTACGAGATGGTTTCGGCAAACAAGAATGGAAAAATGAAAAAAGGATCTAATGAGGTAACTAAGACCGCTGAACGCGGTACTGCACAGTTCATCATTATGGCAGAGGATGTCAACCCGCCAGAACTACTGGCTCACATTCCTCTAATCTGCGCTGAGAAAGGTATCCCGTTCGGATATGTTCCTAGCCAAGAGTTCCTAGCAAAAGAAGCCGGAATGCCAAACGGCGTTAAGACCGCTTCTCTCGCTCTTCTGGAAGTTTCCAAGGGAGCACAAGAAAAATTCAACGAAGTTGTAGAGTTAGTCAAGGGGCTTTCCAACTGAACATATCACTGATTTCGGAGGAATAAGAGATGTCTGAAGAACTCGGAGGATGGCCTGCAGAGGTTGTCGAAATTGTAGGTAGAACCGGAATGACCGGCGAAGCTACACAGGTAAAGGTGCGTGTTAACGACGCACCTAACCCACGTGACGTCGGCCGAATTATCACTAGAAATGTGGTTGGACCAGTTCGTGTAGGTGATATTCTAATGTTAATCGACACTGGCCGAGAAGCCCGTAAACTCAACTATAGGTGATCTAAATGCCAGAACAAAGAATCTGCAGTTTCTCGGGAGATATCATCGAACCTGGTACAGGATTGATGTTTATTCGCCGTGATGGCACAGTACAGTGGTTCGCTAACAGCAAGGCTCGTAAGAATGCAGTCAAACTGAAGCGAAACTCACGCAAAGTAAAGTGGACCCGCCATTATGTAAAAGGCGGAATCTAGACAATTTAGCGAATCGCTACAATCGTTGCGCTCAAATAGGGCATGCTAGTGGACTGCATTGGTGGAATTAGTATGGAGACTACCTATGTTATGGTAAAGCCTGATGGCGTACAAAGAGGATTGGTTGGAGAAATCATCCAGAGATTTGAAAGAAAAGGACTACAATTAGTTGGATTAAAGCAGGTTATTCCTAGTGAAGAAATCGCTAAGGAACACTATGCCGTTCACGCTGAGAGACCGTTCTTCCCTGGATTGATTAAGTTCGTAACCAGTGGACCTGTTGTATGTATGGCTTGGTCTGGAAGAGATGCAATCAGTGTTGCTAGAAATTTGATTGGGCCAACCAATGGTCGTGAAGCTGCGCCTGGCACAATCCGTGGTGATTTCGGAATGGATATTGGCTACAATATGATTCACGGATCCGATGCTCCAGAAACTGCTGAGTTTGAGCTTGGATTGTGGTTCCCAGAAGGAACTAACGAATGGACACAAGATAGTCAATCTTGGGTCTATGAGTGATTTTTGAATTCCAATTGCGGAATTAAAAAAACCAATTGGAGGTTTTGATATGTCAGAAGAGGAAAATGACTCTGAAGAAGAGAGCAAAACCCTCGGCTGGCAACGTCAACCAATCGTTTCAGTTCTTGGCCATGTAGACCATGGTAAGACCAGTGTTTTAGACCATTTTAGATCGCTTGGCTCTGAAAGACAAGCCAGTGTAATGGATAGAGAAGCTGGAGGAATTACTCAGCACATTGGCGCGACTGAAGTACCTGCAAAAATACTCAACGAAACCTGTGCTGCAATGACCGGTGGAAAGGATTTCAACAGCCCCGGGTTATTGTTCATTGATACTCCGGGCCACCACTCGTTCACTAGTTTGCGAAGTAGAGGTGGTGCATTAGCTGACATAGCAATTCTTGTTGTCGATGTAATGGAAGGTTTACAACCGCAGACGATTGAAAGTCTTCGTATTCTACGAGAAAAGAAAACACCGTTTGTAGTCGCTGCTAACAAAGTCGATAGAATCCATGGGTGGAGAACTGAAAAAGGACGTTCTTTCATCGAATCATGGGCTAATCAACGAGACGATGTTCAGCAATATTTCGAAGAGAAATATTGGAAACTACTTGGTCAATTTAGCGAGCATGGCTTCAACATTGAAAGATACGATAAGATTCGTGATTTCAAGTCAAACCTTGCTTTAGTACCATGTTCTGCAAAAGATGGTGAAGGACTTCAAGACCTGCTAACTGTTACCGTAGGACTAGCAGAACGTTTCCTAGAAGAAAGACTGAGAGATACTCTTGGCTATGGCGAAGGAACTGTTCTAGAGATGAAAGATGAAAGGGGATTGGGTAAAACCATCGATGTAATCCTAAATCGTGGTGAGTTGAATGTAGGTGATACTATCACATTAGTTGGACCAGATGGGCCCTTTTCCACGCATATCAAAGGGATGTTTAGGCCAAAGGGCATGTCTGAAATGAGAGATGCTGGTGACCGTTGGGAAGCATGCGAAAACGCAGTTGCTGCTTGTGGACTCAAAATCGTGGCACCGAATCTCGAAAATGTTCTGGCTGGAACTACATTGCGTCAAACCAATACTTCTGAAGCAAAATCGATTGCTGAAAAAGAAGCATACAAAGAAGCAAAAATTTCAGTGGGCATAGCTGAAGAAGGAGTAGTAATCAAAGCGGATACTGTTGGTGGCTTAGAAGCACTTGCTTTCGAATTAGATAAGATGAAAATCCCAATTCGAATGGCAACTGTTGGGCCTGTTAACAAAAGAGACATCATCACTGCTCAGTGTGCAGATGATGCATTGAATCAGGTGATTCTCGGATTTTCAGTGAAAGGAAACTCAGAAGTCCAACCAAAACTAGAGGGGCCAGATGCAGAAATTAAATTCATCAGCGATGACATCATCTATCGTATTCTCGAAGAGTTCGAAGAATGGAGAGATAACACAAAGGCTGAGATGGAAGCTGAGGCTCGAGAGAATCTAGTATATCCAGGTCACTTGTTGTATCTCAAAGATCATACTTTCAGAAATAAGGGACCTGCAATTGTCGGGATGAGAGTTCTTGGAGGCAGAGTTCATGTGGGACAGAAAATCATGAAATTAGACGGAACTCCTATCGGGCAAATCAAGAGTCTTAGAACCAGATCTAGTGAAGATGTCAAACAAGGCCACCAGGGTGAGGAATTAGCGGTCGCAGTAATGGGCCCAACGGTTGGTAGACAAATCGAAGAAGGTGACGAATTTTGGGTAGATGTCCCATCATCACATGCTAAGCGATTAAGAAAACTCGATTTGACCCCGATTGAAGAAGAGATTTTGGAAGAATTAACCCAGCTTCATCGTAAGCAAGACCACTTTTGGGGACGTTGAGATAATCGCTATACGTCGTGATTCTGTGCGACTTGTGGACGCAATACCTTGAAGTATGGAATGGGCTGGTTGGCTTCTTGTACCAAGGAGTGTTATCACCATGAACGCAGGATTCCAAGCAGGAGCACCAGCAGGCGACCACCGCACAAAGGACCTCATTGCAACTGTAGCTTCGATTGCAAATTCACTAATGGGTGAAGTTTCAAAGGTTATCATCGGTAAGAACGAAAATCTTCGAAGAGTTACTGTTGGAATCTTATCCAATGGAAACATGCTGCTGGAAGATTTCCCTGGATTAGCAAAGACCTTGCTAGCAAATACATTCGCACGTGCACTGGGTTGTAAGTTCAAGCGTGTTCAGTTTACTCCTGATTTGCTACCTAGCGACATTATGGGTACATACATGTATGATCAAAAGTCTGGAGAATTCAAACTTCGTGCAGGTCCACTATTTTCAAACATCCTACTTGCTGACGAAATTAACCGTGCCCCTCCTAAGACTCAGGCTGCTTTGCTTGAGGCTATGGAAGAAAAGCAAGTTACTATTGAGGGTATTACTCACAAGTTGCCTGCACCTTTCGTTGTATTGGCAACACAGAACCCTATTGAGCAGGAAGGAACATACCCTCTACCTGAAGCACAGATGGACCGTTTCTTGATGAAGATGAGTATGGGTTACCCTGATCGTGCTGAAGAAAAAGCAATTCTAGCTCGCAGAAAACTACGTGGTAAAGACCAACACGATGTTGAGCAAATTACCTCACCAAAGAAGGTTGTAGCTATGCAAAAGGCGCTAGAAACCGTTCACGTCGACCCTGCGATTCTATCTTACATCGTCGAAATAGTTCAGAGAACTCGTGAAGATCACCGTGTTGTAAACGGTGCTTCTCCTCGTGCTAGCCAATCATTGTTCAAGACTGGTCGTGCTGCAGCAGCAATCGATGGAAGAGATTACGTCATTCCTGATGATATCAAGGGAATCGCATTACAAATTATTTCTCACAGAATCGTGATGAAACCAGAAGCAAAGATTCGTGGAATCACCGGAATGCACATCGTTCGAAAGATCCTGTCCGAAGTTCCAGTTCCTGTCATTCAACAGGGATGATTCCCACTCCGTAAAAGCGACTCTTTACAGGGGGGCGCCTATCTCGGCGTTACACGGCAGCGAGTTTAGGAGGCGATTAGATGAATCCGTACAAGATGGTAGTAGCGGTTGCAAACCAAAAAGGAGGGTGTGCAAAAACGACTACTGCGGTAAACTTAGCTGCTGCATTGGCAAAGGGTAACCCCAAATTCAAAGTTCCCCCAGCAAAGGTTCTTCTCATCGATTTAGACCCTCAAGGAAATTGTGCAACTTCTTTCGGTGTTGAGAAGAAAAAAATCAAGAAAACCGCTTATGATTTATTAGTCAACGATAGTGGTGAAGATTTACCATTGATGGAAGAATACCTCATTTCTCCTCAAGAATTAACTGAGTCGATGCAAAAAGCGTGGGCAAAACGTAATGACAACTCAAACAGAGTGCCTGAAGATTTGGCAATCGACAACTTGTGGCTACTTCCTAGTGACATACATCTATCCGGTGCTGAAATTGAATTGAGCCATAGAATTGGACGTGAAACGAGGCTAAGAGAGGCTCTTGCTCCAATCATTGACAAATTCGACCACATAATTATCGATACCCCTCCTTCGCTAGGATTATTGTCGATAAACGCATTATGCGCTGCAAATTGGGTTTTCATTCCAGTACAAGCAGAGTACTATGCTCTCGAAGGATTCAGTATGTTGATGAATAGTGTGAAAATGATTCAAAAGAGAATTAATCGAAACCTGAAGATTTTCGGTGTTGCTATGACTATGGTAGACCAGCGATCGAAATTATCTCTTCATGTATGTAATGAGGTTCAATCTAAGATACCAAGAAAGGTGTTCAAGACGCCTATTCGAAGGCTTGCAAAGGTTGCAGAAGCCGCTTGGACAGGGGCTCCAACTGTAATCCTGAATCGACCGAGTAAAAGTGGAGCAGGAGCGGGTAGTAGAGAATACTGGTCTCTTTCGAAAGAGTACCATCAGAGAGTGCAAGAAATGCGCCGACAATTCGGAGTTACAGAACACCCCAGATTGCTTCTAGAAAAGCAAGGCCGGTCAGTTTAATCAGGTTTCAAAACACGCATTCCAAGCAATGGTATGCGCGCGGGATTCAAGTAGTCAACAGTCGCCATAGCATACATGACCGGAGAAGGGATGACCTCTGTGAGTGTAAGTTATGAAGTTAGAAGGCAGTTGAATACATTGAGAACGATGGATGGTCATCGTAGTGTAGACTCTTTCTTATCAGAATTGATTAGGGCACATAAATTAGCGAAAATGAACGGGGATTTGGAAGAGTTGCGCACTCATATGAAAGAGGTCGCCGATGTTAGTGCTGAACACCTAGTTCAAAGGTTGAACTTAGCACCATTCAAGGTTTGAGGTGATTCCATGGATTGGAGGCCCTCAGGTTACATGTTATCGACTAAAGACCTGGTTCACGCTATTTTTGATGGCAATAGTGATGCTGGGAAATTACTAGTCAAAGCCACTATGGGTGAAGTGGAATTATTCGCAGCACCGAAGAGTTGGAACGCAATATTGTGGCTGATTACTAGCACATTGAAAGTTGATGGAACACCAGTCTATTCTGGTACTAAATTGGGCGAATTAAAATCTAGTTTACCCATTGTATGGCGCGCTGATTAATCACTTTCCTTGCTTAGCAAGCCATTCTGCACCATACCATTTCCACTGGTCCATGGTCCAGCCTTCTGGTAATCCTTCAGCAGGAACTGGGGGCGCTTCTGGCGGTGATTGTGGAACAGGGGCAGCTTGTGGCTGTGGCTCAGCAACCTCTTCAGTAGTGGTTTCTGGTGGCATTCCTGCTAATTCCTCTAAAGATGCTGATTCTTCAAGCACTTCGGTGGTCTCGGTTGCAGTGCCATCTCCTTTGATATCGATATCATCGAATCCAGTGCCCAATTCTTTTCCATCATCACCAACTTCCATCGGTTCGATTTCATCATCCCAATACTTGTCAGATTCGACTCCTCCAGATGCTGACAAACCTGCTTTGCCTTCCAATGCCTCATCTTCAGCACTGTTTTCACCTTGTACTAATGGAGCGCCATAGGTCTTGACCAATGCTCTGCGACGACGCGCCTGCCCTATTGCTGCATATATCAGTAATACAGCAACAATTGCTGCAAAGCCAGCACCAAGGAATGGTAAAATCTCAGTAGCTGTCTCAAGATACTGGTCACTCGATTTTGCTTCATCCTCTTCTACATCACCTGAATTTCTCCAAGCGAAATAATCCTTAGCAGTCTCGCCGGCTGATTCCTTATCTGCGAGATAATTTTGGTAATCAACATCTCTTATGCCCTGGCAAGTTTCTGTTTCATCTGTAATCACTAATGCACAGTGATCTTCTATCGTCTGAACTAGTTTGTTTGAATCGTTATAATCCATACTGAGACCAACTTCATCATCATCAGCATCGATGTAATCTCTTGCATCGTTTGGCAAATCATCGCCGTAGTCGTAGAATCCATCTCCATCGCTGTCAATGCAACCGAACTTTTCTGTTACAACATAAGTCAATGTCAATGAACCATCGCTTGAAATTTCTGGGATATACGCGCTGGTTGAATTGCCCCATTCCAGTGGGCAAGCATCAGGGTCATTACCCTGCAAATTATCTCCATAACCGTCGCTATCAGAATCCATCCATTGAGTTACATCATATATTGCGAAATCCGCTCCATCCCCGATGGTCCAATCATCTGTAGGGTCAGAATAACCGTCGCTGTCAGAATCCTTGCATCCGATTCGGTCCATGGTAGAAAATCCGTTCTCATCTGGACATTCGTCTCCGTCAGTTCCGTTGAGATTATCTCCAAAGCCATCAAAGTCAGAATCGGACCACTGCGTGGGATCTTGAGGGAATCTGTCTCCATTCTCTGAGCCCATGTTGTCGCCGTATCCATCGCCGTCAGAATCCATCCATTGTCCTGCATCATTAGGGAATGCATCAGAATCATTTCCGTCAGGATTATCTCCATACCCGTCTCCATCAGTATCTACCCATTGTGAAACATCACTAGGGAATTCGTCGGAGTTGTTTCCGTTTGGATTATCTCCATATCCATCTCCATCAGTGTCTTCTGTTTGAGAAGAGTCTTGCGGGAAATGATCTTGACTATCTGTAACTCCATCTCCGTCAGTATCTAAATCGAACAACCTGATTTTAGAAGATGATGAAAATGTCGAGATTATGTATAATTCTCCTGAATCTCCGTATACTCCCATCATCACCCTACCTGCGGAGGAAAATTCGTCACTTTCGGTAAATGTGGTATCATCAATTACGTGCAATTTACCATTTTGAGTTCCTACTAGAATTTCTCCATTTGCAGCGACGGTAATCGAAATGATACTTTGTCCGCTAGAAATAGAAGTTTCTTCTTTAGACCAATCCGTGAAATCATATCGGAATAAATCACCGTTCGAACAACCAACAATGATGTTTCCATTTCCGTCATTGATTATCTTGGTTGGATAAGATGTGAAATCTGAAAGACTGTTTTGCAATACTCCTTCTTGTGTGAATACTTTGACTAAATTATCTCTTCCACCAGTAACTATTCTGTCTTCAGAAATAATGGTCATAGCAGTCATTGCTGTGTTATGCGCTTCTGTATTTTCTCCAGTTTCTTCGATTGAATCGTATTCTTTAGCACGCCTTTCTCCTCCAAAGAAACCAAACCACAAATCTCCTTCTGAATCCCATTCGACCGCATCTACGGAATTGGAAGTATTGTACTGTGATGTAACGATTTTGAGTTCGGTATTAACGATGTATACTCCACCGGTATGTGCGACTGCAACCTGTAATCCAGTAGCATCAGGAGTTGCTGAATGAGCTGTTGTGTTTAACTCGAGTGACCATTGGGTAATCAACTCACCACTACCCCAGAAATGCTCGGAAACATTACCCGCAGTGGTTACGGTTAGCAGGGTTGAGGAAGAGGAAAACGATGTGTGTATGAATCGACCATCTACAGTATCGATAATCCCGACTTCTAGTAAGTTAGATTCAGCATCTACTGCAGGTATTGCAGGCAGTAGTAACAGAGCAAGAAGAACAGCGAGTGCTTTCCTCATACCTACCCCCAAGTACGACGGCCCTATGAATGGCACGGAGTGAAGTGTTTGAGCATTCAGGCTTCATCTTCATCTGATTCGATGTTCAAATCAGTGTTTGGAGACTCGACTGGATTGAGTTTACTAATCGGCTTCAATGACGCAGTTGCCTCTTTTTCTTTCTCTTCGCCTGGTTTTTGTCCTGGTGCAGATGATGGAGGAGGTCCTCTTCTCTTGACTGGAGTTAGAACTTTCATTGTAACTGGCTTTAATACGGCTGTTTTTACTTCCTCTACAGTTTCTACAACTTCGAGTTTCTTAATTGGAACCAGTGTGGAAATCTTTTGAATCTCTTCGACTAAATCTTCGGAGGCCTCTTCCAATACATCTTCGATAGATTCAATTTCAGTTTCTTCTACTTCCGACTCAATAACAGATTCAATCTGTGTTTCGATCTCAGGTTCTAGATTCTCTACTACTGGAGCAACGGCTTCAATATTTGCTACTTCAGGTTCTACAGGCGCTGTTTCAATTTCCAGTTTAGGTGCGGTTACCACCTGTTCTGGAACTGATTCTATTACTGGCGCTTTGATTTCTGGAACTTTTACAACAGAAGGTGCAATTACAGGACTTGCTGTAATCGGCTTTCGGACAACCTTTGGTTGAATCGGCTGAGGGAGGTTGGCTGCCATACCTGGTAGATTCGCTCCACCTATTGGTGTCTTCACAGGTCTAGCTATCGGTTGAGCGCCGCTTAGAGCCTTGGCTGCTGAGCGAGGTGCTCGCATTCCTGCTAATCCCATCGAAGGAGTATGTTGTGCTGCTGCTTGAGCTAATGCACCGCGTGGTTGTCTACCGGCTGTAGCGCCCAAAGAGCCGGGTCTTGCACCTAATGCGCTTGGGTCAATTCCCATCTGTGGTTGTTGTGCTTGAGTTCCTTGTCCGGAAATTGCTTGTAACCAAGATTGGCGCTTTTCTGCTCTTGCATCTTGAGATTTGAGAGTGTCAAACTCTTGTTGCTGTTCCGCAAGTCTTGCTTCATCAGCATCGATATCGCTCTGTACTTTACCTTCAATAGATTCACGCATCTTGACTTCCGCCATAGTACGGAAGTCATCCATTTGCTGAGTCAGCGATGAGAGACGGTCACGGATTTCGGAGCGCTTGACGCCCAGTTGTGCCTCAATTTCTGCACGGATGTTAGCCTCACGCTTTCGCACTTCGATAAGTGCCTTGTTTCGCATGATTTCCTCGCGCTTGTCGAGTTGTCTCTCTAGTTGAGTTGCAACCTCATCTTCCTTACGTGTTCTGAATTCTGATAAGCGCTGCTCCATCTCTGCTTCGAGTTCAAGTACAGTTTCTTCCTTTAGCAAGTCTAGATCGGTTTCGTGAGTAATTCTTTCATTACGTAGTCTACCATCAATCTCTGACATGATGGCCTTTCGAGCCGCTGTCTCTCTTGCCTTGAATTCTAATTCTAGACGCTCAGACCAATCGGTCTTCTTTGCATCATACCTTTCGGATAATTGGTCATGTAACTCTGCTTCTCGCTCGTATCGGAAACGTGCAAGACGATTTTGGATTTCTGATTCTCTTGCATTGCGATATGCAGCAAATTCTTGGTCCATCCTAGCTTCGAGTTCTGTTTCAATTTCTGATTCTAATGAGCGAGAAATATCGTCAACAGCCTTGGAGAATGTCAAATCATATTTCTCTCTAATTCGGCTCTTTCTTTCAGACAATTTTTCGGAATACTTAGCCTCTAACTGCCTTTCTACTTCTCCTCTGAGCCCTTCTCTCCTTCGAGCGACTGCTAGTTCGATATCTTGTCGCATCCTCTCTTCTAATTCCTTAGTTTCTGAAGATAATTTAGATTCTAATTCTTCTTGAATAGATGCGGCTATATCTTCCTCCAATCTTAGGCTGCGTCTCTCATATTCCGCACGCATAGTCGCTTCTCTTTGCTTCAACCTCAACTTGAGTTGCTGCTCCAATCTTGTTCGAATTCCTCTGCGCAGAGATTCTTCTCTCTCGGCTAGTTTCTGGTTTTGAACTTCCTCTAGTTTCTCAACTTCCTTGGATTCCAATTCTTCGAATCGGCCTTCCATTTCTTTCTGGATTGTAGCTTCCAAATCACGGATTTTTCTCTGCAGAGACTGGTTAAATTCTATCTCTAACCTTTCTCTTTGGAATGATAGGCGTCTGCGATGCTCGTCGGATAGTTGACTTTCCAATTGAGAAATTATGGTAGTGCGGTGTTCCTCTACCTTACGGTTTTGCTCAACTTCTAAAGATTCTTTCAAACTTTGAATTTCTCTTTCGAGGCGCATTTCATGCATTTCTCTCAATCGAATTTCTTCACGAGTCAGAGTCTCGGATTCTAATTGCGATAATTCCTCTTCCATCTGGCCTCTTAGTTCGCCTTCAAAGGCGCTGAGTGTCATTTCATGCTGGCGGGAAATATCGGTAGCCATATTGTCTTGCATCAAAGAAATTCTTTCTGCTAAAGCCTCACGGCGTAATTTGCTTTCGCGCCTTAATTTGGCACGGAGTTTTTCTTCCTCTCGGAAACGCGAGTTTTGCATTAACGTCTGATCCAAAGATGGGGACGGAGTAGACGTGAATTGGGCTCGTAATGCTGAGAGGTCGACTTGGCCTGAAGAATTACCTCTCCTCAAACCACTTTTTGCTCCTGACTTGCTATCGCTAGCACTCATAATATCCCATCCAGTAACGCATGGTCTTCTCATGATAGATAAGGAGCGCGATGCGGTCGATACATCGCGAGGCGATTTATACGACTATTCGCGTCTGCCACTACTCTTGTTCTTCAAACGCCTTTTCAATATCGACTAAACGGGGTCCTAAGACGATGTAAACCAAAACTAAAATTAAAGAAACACCGAACATAAACATGGTAAATGATGTTCCTGAAAGATCCTCTGCTGCATCGGTCTTGTGAGTTAGAGACATTGCATGAATCACAGCGAATAATATCGCAACAAATTGAGCAACAGATAGCCTCAATGGAATTCCCGATTTTAGTTTCGACATTTTTCTATCTGAAATCATCAATGCTCCGCTTATGAATAAAATTGGAAGCATAATGAAGTCAAGATAGGGGTGCTCCCCTTCTCCAAAACAAATATCACAATTCCAAGTAGACAAATCTGGACCATATCCCGACGATGGTTGAAGCCAAATCAATCCGGCTGCTGAAAGAATCAGCATTGCATTAGCCGGAGATGATAGGCCGTAGAAATAAGGCACGTATCCACCTTCATCGTGTTGGAATCTCGCTAAACGCAACATTCCACAAGCAATCAACCAACAACAAGCCAGTGCTAAGCTAATTGTCCAAATTGGAGTTGCTTCTCCCCATCTTCCAAACATTGTGAAAACCATCAATGCAGGAGCGACACAAAATGAAATGGAATCTGACATAATGTCAAGAGAGCCACCTAATAATTGCCTTTTTGAATATCTTCGCGCAATTGGCCCATCGACAATATCTCCTAATGCGGAAAGAAGAATGCAGAGCATTGCTGCCCAGATATAATCGGTCAAAACGCCTCCTTCTGTGTATGGTTCTCCCATGTCATCAACGGCAAGAAGGAGTAAAAATATCGCAATTGTTCCCAATAGACCATTTACAATAGTGATGTAGTCTGCAATTCCCATCATCCTGTAAGTTGTCTTCACAAAATCCCCTCAAAATGATACCTTGAATTCAATTTCGCAGGCTGGACAAGTTATTTCTCTCTCTCCGGGCCTTTTGTTCATCCTAAGTTTGCGGTCGCAGGCTGGACATGTAATTTCGACCTTCGGCCGGTTTGGTTTCAAAACAAAATGGGCATTGCATGATGCGCATTGTAAGTTTGCAGGCCTCTTATCGACGCCGCAGACAAGTACCTTCGAACATTCTGGGCAACTGATTTTTTCCTCTCGCCACTTTTTCCGAGTACCTTCGTGCTCGACCTTGACTTGAGCATTACACATAACACAAGTTATGATTCCTAAACCGTTAGGAAGAAGATTGTCACACTTGGGGCATGTGAGGTCAGGAGCAGGTATTCTGGATTCGATTCCAGGAGTCTCTTCTTCGTCCGACATTACCTGCCCCACCTAGTTATCATTCTTGAGCGATTTTGCGAATCAATTTCTACGACCAATGATTTGCAAGTTTTCAAGTGTTGCCGAATCTAAGTCTAAATCTGAACCAGATAATGATGCTAATTCTCTCAACATCGTTCTTGCAGCTGCCTGAACTCTTGGGTTTGATAGGTCGATTGACCCAAGGGAGTTTTCACTGGATGTTGCACTGCCATCACTTGGAAGAGGTACTCGGTCAATAACACACCACCAGCGAGTTCGGCCCTGGTCTCTATGATTCATTACCAATCCGAGGGATTCTAATTTCCTCAAATGATGGTATAAGTTGTAGCGATCTACACCTACAATTTCCTGCAGTTGAACAGTTGTATATTCGTCAGCCTCGAGCAATGCCACGTACAATGCGCGGCGAGTTGGGTGCATCAAAGAAGTACTAACCGGGTCAGCATGAATTCTCGCCATCGGGGTTCACCGTTGTCATATGCTACCGTCCATGAGGCTTGAAGGTAGCGTTTGAATTGAATACTAAATTGAATTGTATAATGACTTAAATGAATCTAAAGTTCCTTGCCAAATTGAATAGAAAATATCCCTAATCAATTTCAGAGTCCCCCCGGTACCTGAAAGACGTGCTCCGTTGATGATTACCCCGATAACACTCAATTCGTGAACCAATACTCCAATCGCTAGACTATCATTTATTCCTGTCAGTACAAGATACACTAGGAACAAGGTGATTGCTAATGAATAATAGATGTTCCATATCAGTATTGAATGCGTCCTTTTTGATAGTGATAACAACTCTGCAATAAGTCTTGGATCATCACCAGGAATCAATACATCAGCTGCTTCAAGGTTTACCGATTCTCCGGTTCCAATCGCTATGCCGACATCAGCTGCTGCCATAGCAGCCGCATCATTGAACCCGTCCCCAACCATCATTGTAATGTGAGTTTCAGACCTTTGCTGCACCCACTTTACCTTGCCTTCTGGAGTCATTTCACCTCTGGCTGCGCTCTGTTCAACCCCGATGCTTTTTGCTAGTGCGTCGACCGCATCTTGATTGTCTCCCGAGAGGATTTCTATGTTCACTCCTTTCGCATATAGTGCACTAACCAATTCATCAGTACCTTCTCTCAAATCATCATGTACGAAAGTGAACAATGCTACTTGCTTCCCACTTTTGTATAAAGCGCTGGCACCATGCCCTTGTTTCAAAGCAGCTTCTAAAGACTTCAATAATGAACCAGAAACCATCGACTTATCTGCTCTAAGCAACGATACTTCGTCGCCATTTAATTTTGCAGAAATCCCATTTTCAATATCCGAAATTTCTGTTAACTCGAGTGGTTCGATTGATTCATCTTTTGCTAGAGCGATGACCGCTTGAGCGTAAGGGTGATTCGAAGATGCTTCGAGACCTGCTGCTAAAGCAATAGCAGAATCTCTGCGTCTACCTCTTGCTAGAGTCAAATTGCCAACCACTGGCTTCCCAGAGGTTAGTGTTCCTGTTTTGTCAAGCAATACTAGGTTGACCTTTGACAACGCTTCCATTACATCGCCACCTCTGGCTATTGCGCCTGATTTAGATGCCAATGAAAGGCTAGCAGCATGTGGAACTGGTGAAGCCAAAAGTAAGGCGCAAGGACAAGCTACTACCCATAGCAGTAGGATAATTTTCCAATCTGCACCAGGGATAACCAACCAAGCTAATACCGCTCCGATCAGTACAAACGGTATCCAAATTGATGTGAAATTTTGCAACGCACCCTGTAATCTAGTTGGTTTATCCTTGTAGATGTGAACCTTTTCGATTAAGCCTGAAAGTCGAGTGTCTTCTCCTACTGCAGTTACCTCGATTGTTACCGGACCGCGCGAAAGGGTTAGCCCGGCTTGTAATTCATCATCCATTGCAACATCTACTGGAACTGATTCGCCAGTTAGAGGTGCCCTGTTTACAGAACCGGTTCCAGCGACTATTATTCCATCTGCAGGAATTAGCTCACCGCTTCTAATCTCTATATGGTCTCCTCGCATGACTAGGCCAATTGGGATTTCTTCTACAGTAGGAGCATTCGTGGCAACTGGAGTCATCATACTAGCGGCTGAAACAACTTTCATCGATGAAATGGAAAAATTACCTATTGGTTTCTTTGGTACTCTTCTTGCAGTACGCGGTAGTCGGTCAAGTCCCCCTTGCATTGCTTCTCTTGCCTTCACAAGTGCTTCATTTTCCATATGCTCAGTCCATGATACCAAAATCAAAACCATCAATGCTTCTTCCCATGCCTGCAAGTAAGATGCACCAATGACCGCTAAAGATGTCAAAACTTGGAAACCGAATTGTCTATTTTGCACGGAAGCCCATGCTTTTGAGAACATCTTGACTCCACCTAAGGAGACTCCTGTCAAACCAATCGCACCCAAAACCCATGGGTTTTCTGTGATCAATGATTCTGTAACAATCAATACTACTAACATCAAGAATGCAATTCCTGAACCAATCATTCTCCACTGGCCGGGTGTAACGGTGTTTATTTTCTCTGGGACCAGTTTGAAATCTCTACCGATCACTTTTTTTAGAGATTCATCCAACGCAATCTGCATTTCCTTAACGAGATTCGGAACGGTTTGGAGTTTGATGTTCCCGTCTCTATCTAATTCACATTCCAAGACTCCAGGTTGGCGCCTAAAGATTCGAGGCAATGATTTGACAGGTACGGAATGCCTTGCTGCAATTTCGCTTGATTTTACTCCTGAAATTTGCATGAATGGTATATCCGGTGGATTTCCAAGAGAACGTAAAACAGCAGAGGCTTCGGAAAGGTTTCCTTTCTCAAAATTTACATCGACTGTTACTGTTCCATCAGTAGCACTAACCAGTGACGTGTCAACATGGCCTAGACGATTTAGAGCACTCATTGCTTCTGCAGCACAATGAGGGCAATCCATATCTTGAATTGGCCATGAAATACTATGACTACCGCTATATTCAGCTAAAACTCGCATGTCCATCGGGTCAGTTTCTTCAGCGATAACACTGTCGGTTAGCGGTTTCAAATTCTTTGATAGTGGTTTGCGAGACTTACGTGGCTTAACCTCTGGCAGAGGCGACGAGAGGTCCTCAAGGGACAGGAACTGTTCACTATCTTCCTGCACATTATACCCTGAGAATTCATCAGTCAATAAGCCTCCCATCGCAAGCGTATTGAAGAAAACCTGCTAGCGGTAAATATGCAATGGGTTCCAAATGGATGGAGACCTAAGGCTGTAGCAGTCGACATTGACGGTACAATTACCGATTACAATAAGAAATTACATCTCGATGCAATACAAGCACTGCGCCGTCTTGAAGATGCTGGGATTCCGATTATTCTAGCAACTGGAAATGTCAGAGCCATCACCTATGGATTGTGGAGATTTATCGGTGCAAGCGGGCCTATGGTTTGCGAAAATGGCGGTGTTGTTTGGCACCCTAAATGGAGTGAGCCTATCGTCCGTGCCGATGGAGAAAGAGCAAGAAATTGTGCGAATGAAATGGCCAAGGAAATTGACATCGACTCTCAAGGAATCACCACCAATGCATGGAGGGAATCGGAATGGTGTCTATTCGCATATGAGGATTTAGATGCTGTAAATGAATGGGTTTCCAAATCAGAATTTTCAGACCTGTCGGTAGTAAAAACTGGTTTTGCCATCCACCTTATGGAACCGCACCTCTCCAAGGGAGAAGGGCTCAAAGTTGCTCTAGAAAAAATGGGATTGTCTCCTGAAGATGTCTTAGCGATAGGTGATGCACCCAACGACATTCCAATGTTCAATCTAGTAGGACATTCTGTAGCAGTTGGAGGATGTTTTGAGTCCTTAGCAGCCGTTGCAAAGGTAATTTCGCCTCATCTACATGGTGATACATTTGCGCCGCTAGTCGATGCTATTCTAAGCACAGAATAAGCAAAGATGGTTTCTGAAAGTGCCAATCAATGGATAACGCTCTTATTGTTAGAAGCCCTTCAGTTCGAGATTTAGTTTTACAATAATTGAGCGGCAATACTAATTATGCCCTCTCAATCGAAAGAACAACTTCGATTATTTCCAATTATCAAAGCAGAGGTTTGATTAAAATGACTACGAAAATAAAATTCGTTATTGCAACTGATCAAACCAATAAGAAAAGGTCGGATTCTGTTGATTTGTTCAGTCAACAAATTTGGTGCTGGGGCCGAGATATTTTGCGCACAGAAGGAAATTGGTTAATTCACCAGGGGTTTGATGGGATCTATCCCCCTGCAGAAAAGGCTGGTTGTAAAAACATATATTCCCTCTCATTATCAAGTTCGAAGAACCTAATTTTACGAGGTTTTGGAGCTATATTCTCAGACCAAGATTTTGGAACAATTTTTGTTCCAAGAACTGATTTTCGACCAAAGTATACTAGATCGGGAGAACTGGAAACGCCCCCTTGGGAAGTTGGAGATTTGTCAGACCTAAAATTCCCAGTAGGACCAGAAATAGAGCATAGTTCTTCAATGCTCATCGAACTTGTTGATTGGATAATCAAATACGAAAATGAGGTTCAAAATCAATTAGGAATCAAGTACCGAGCTAACACATTATCTGAGTGGGATAATGGAAAAAGAAGAGTAATTCCTCCTGAGGAAATTATACCTATGTGGGTCAAAATAAAAAATGGCCTTCAAGAATCCATTGCTGTACCAATAATAACCAGTGATGAGCAATCGTGTTAATCTATGAGCCATATATGGGCCAAGACTTATTTCATGATGTTAGTTGGAAAAAAAAAGTGGGTTTGATGAGGTCACAGAGAATTTGGCTGTGGATTTTACTCTCACTATCAATCATTGCGATTTCGAGTGCGGGAGCCATCTTCCAACTCATGGAGGATGTCCCTCCTCTCCTTCGTGCATCATGGAGGTTTCAAGTAACTTCATTGCTGATTGCGCCTTTATTTGTCGTACAGTATAGAAGTATGCGAAATGACAATCACGCCATGACTAAATTTAGAATGCCAGAAACACGGTGGATTTTGATTGGTTCCGGTATCAGCCTTGGCCTCCACATGGGCGCATGGGTTTGGTCGCTAGACAATACCTCTCTCACTCACAGCCTTCTGTTTGTTACGATACATCCCCTTCTAATCGTGTTTGGTGCACTTTTGTTAAGGAGATATGTGCCAAAACAACAAGTTTGGGGCGCGAGTATCGGTTTTATTGGAGGCGGGATTACACTTCTGGGGATTTCTGTCGAAACTGAAGTGACCTTGATGGGCGACCTTGCTGCCATCATCGGTGCTTGTGCTGTAGTGGGTTATTTTGTCGCAGGTAGAAAACTTAGGCAATGGATGCCCTTGTTCGTTTACATCCTCCCAGTAACCTTACTCGCTGCTATCTTCCTTGCCATAATGTCCCTCATACTTGAGGGTAGTACTTTCTCAATTGGAAACGAAAACCTTTCACTATTCGGATGGATGAGTAGTGCGTGGATATTGTATGTCCTTTACCTAGCTGTTTTCCCAGGAATTGTAGGACATGCAGGAATCAGCGGCGTACTTCGCTGGTTCCCTCCCATCATTGTAAGCGTCGCTTATCTGTTTGAACCTCTTATTGGATCGTTCATTGGATGGTTACTTGGAACAACAGAAGTCCCGAGTTTATGGACATTGGTTGGCGCAACTGTTTTGATGATTGGTATGGGTTTAGTAATCAAAGGCGAGGAAGTGCTCGAAGAGGCTGGCGGTGTTGAAAATGAGTGAAATTTCAAATCCATCACTAATCATTGCTGGAATTATATCCGGTTTGGTTGGAGTCTTTCTCACGGGCATTTCTCGATTAGCCACTGGTGAGCAACTGATTGAAGCCGATACGATGGTTATATCTCAATACATCTTGACCAGTGCGGCAACAAGCATCATTGGCCCTGCAGTGATTTTCATTCATCGTCTCCAACAGAAAACGAACGAGATGGAATATGGCGTCCTCTCCATGAATTGGCCAAAATCCAAGGCTTCGTTAACAAAAATAGGTCCTGTTCGTGCGAAAATTGCTTACTCATTGCGCAACCTAATCGAAGGAATTGCTTCAAAGGACGCTGATGGGCGTAGCGAGATTGTTGCCAATGAAATCGTTCATTGGACCTTACACGAACAAGAAGCGAATGTTCGGGACTTCGGCCGTATTCAACTCATTTCACAGACACCTGGCCTATCCAAAGACGCACAGGCAAAAGACACGTATCAACTGATCACTGAATTCGCCGAAAGCGGGGATGCTATTTTCGCTACAGCCTTCACTAACACGCGTCTATGGTGGCTAAGACCACAAACTGGTGAGAAATTTCTCAACTTCAACCTTGATCTTATCAGCCGAGGACTAAGCATTAACCGAATCTTCGGCATCAACCACCCTGATTGGCCGGGTTTCAACCTCGCCGAAGATGAACAAGGTGCAAAAAAGGAATTGATTCAGCTTCATGCAAATATAAAAGGGACTGAAACCTATACAATAGAATACGATTCATTCAACAATTCAATGATTCGGTCACGCTACAACATCGACTTACGCGATTGTATGTTACTCGTGCGTAACGGAAAGCCATATTTCGGACTTGAATGGGCAGTGGACGTTTTCGGAGAGGCAGATAAGGTCTATGTCGTGTTTGGCCAATCTCAATTGAACAGCCTTTATGACAACCTTCAATCGATTCTTCGTGTTGAGGAGTCCGACGGATTGACACAAATTGAAGCAAATTCACCCCTTGATACCATTACAGAAGATGGCCGAAAAGAAGCTATGAGATCCCTTAACGGCATTCTAGGCAATTAGAATTACAATTAATTCTCGTTGTACCTAAGGTTGGACTTGGTTGATGCAAACATCACTACTCATCAATGAAAAGTAGGTGCCGGAGGTAGGATTTGAACCTACGAAGCATTTCGCAGCGCATCTTGAGTGCGCCCCCTTTGACCACTCGGGTACTCCGGCTTGAGCCCAGCGCAGAGTTCATCAAACATCATTCTTCCTCATCGAAAGAGAACTGATTATTCTTACGAGAATTTGCAATGAAGAGTATAATTCCTGCTATGAAAACAGACAAAACCGACAGACCAAGCAGTGTTGCTTGTGAATTAGCGCCATCATCTACCCTAACCTGAACATTTGAAATTGGGACCGGAGTTAACTCTTGGCCGTCTAATTGTAAACGCAATCCAAGGTCGCCCTCTTGCCAAGCCTCAACTTCGAAGGTGTGGATAAATTCCATGTTCACTAATAATGTGAAATTGACCCGCTCTAATTCTTTCCCATCACCATCGATGAGAGTTAAATTTGAGTGGCCTTCAAGCAAACCAATGTTCTGAACTCTACATTGTATGAATATTATATCCCCTACATCTGGACGATAAGGAGTAGTGACGATTTCCTGTAATTCTGGCTCATATGCAATCCAGCGAATTATCGTTTCAATCGGTTCGACATTGCTTGTTCCTGTGCCAACTATTTCGCGACCTGAAGCATCTGAACCCTCAAACCAAACCATCAAGAAATCGCCCTTTTGTAAATCTGAAGATGTATTCAGATCTATGAACGCTGAATACAGATTAGACCTCACACTCTGGAATTCTACTGGAATAATTGCAGTTCCTTGTGAGTTTTCGACAATTCTTCCTTGGCGTACATAATTCCAATTCATTGTAAGCGGATTTGAATTTAGGCCGTGGTCATCAGTCATTGTTACCTTGATTTGTACTTGGTCTAACTCATCGGAATCAATCGTCACCAAATGACCGCTTGAAACTACAATTACAGGTGGACTATCATCGATTACTATGTCTATGTCATCTCCCGTTGTACTATGATTATACACGCTGCTTAACTCAACTAGCATTTTTATTTGCGTACCATACAAGGCTGAATCAAATACAATTCTGTTGATTGAGGTGCCATCACTATTCAGAGAATTTGTTGATTGAGTGGAAGCATTGTTACCAATCAAATCGATCGAATATGTTGTACTGAATGGTAAATTTTCGGCAGGGATATCATATCCCATATGGAACGCTGTAACTTCGATATCGACAATGTCTTGGCCGTGGATATACGCTACTCCATCAATGAAATCGCCAAGAGGAGCGACCTTGTCTACGGCATTGACTATGCGTAAATCTATGCCGCTATGAATCTCCCAGGAATGAACATCGATGGAGGTGAATAAGGCATCTAATGGTGCATTTTCGTCCCATAAACTCAATGATGGTACATTTGTTATTCCTGCGAGGTCTTCATCCAAATCCCATCGCAGTTCAAAATCAAAGTAAACATCCCAAGTATTTGCTTGCCACCTTTGTACCGCTTGTATTGTTGGTGGTTTAATGAAACATCCAACATCGTGAACAATCTCTCCACTCCAAGGCATCCATTCTATCCAACACATGCCTTCGTCTTTGGAAAGAACGACTCTCATCATGTCAATAGATTCGATTCCATTTTCATCCGACACTGTGAAATTGAATCGATGAGTGTTTCCTGGTAACAAATTCCCATCGATTATGTCGAGCCCAATCGATTCTCCATTAATCCATGTTGAATACCTAGGCTGAACATGTATGCGAGCATAGGGTTGTTCAGAGTCTCCTCCACCAATCAGAGAGTTACCAGCTAAATCAGTACCTGAAATGTAAACGTCGAGCCATCCAACTTCTTCTGTAGGCAATGGGACGCTAGTTTCATCGATTAAAGGCAAGTCGATTACAGCATATGTCGCGCCTATTGGTGTGAGGAAGTCGATAGATTCCCAACCTCTTCCACTCCTATTGTAGAACAATTCCATCTTCGCAGGAAGGCCATTATCGTCCTCGATTTCCAACTGCAAAGGAATGTCCTGCCCTGGATGCCATATATGTCCATCCGCAGGCTGATTTCCTCCCGGTGCATCGATTTCTAGCGAAATTACTCCTGAATTTATCAAATCTAATACAATCCTAATTTCTTGAGAAATTGACGTTGAATCATTTGCTGTAGTTGTTTGAGAATCTCCAATATTCACTAATTGTGGAACCAATTTCAACTCTGTGCCGCTCAAACCGGTATCGTTCGGTGTAGTTAGGGAAGCGTTGAATATACCATTGGAATTGATTGTTACCGAAGTACTGGTCAATACTTGTTCACCATCTAGCAACTCTAGAATCACATCAACATCCTCTGGCAGAGGGTTGATTCCATCTAATCCCGAATACCTCACTTCTCCAGAAACGACGATTTCTTTGTCACCCATTACATTCAACGGCCACAATGGATCAGAAAAATCGTGCAATGCTCTATTATCGGACCAAGCATTCAATGAAATGACCTCAAGGTCGTTTACAGATGCTGCGTGCTGTGCGGAACCGGTTATTCCCATGACAGGCCCAAGTGTTATTCCATCAATGTTTGAAGCGGATGAGAACCAATAAAGACGCGCATTATCATCAAGTAACCACTTGCCTTGAACAGACCAAGTGACATTTTGTCCATCCCATGTACTGTTCGCAGAATCTAAGGCAAGGACTCCAGCTCCTGAATTCTGTAGGAATCTACCACCAGAGTCTAGATTATCAAGTGTCAACTCTGCTATTGTGTCCTCAATGTTTTGGCTTGTAGAAACCTTGAGTTTTACCGATTCTAATTCGGATGCATTTGCTAGAATTTCATGGCTCGATGTTGCCGACTGTATTAGACCTGGTCTGAAAGTTAGTTGTGGTAGTGAAATCCATGTATCGATTATCGATTTCTCATGAGTTATCTCGCCATCAAAGATAATTCCGCCGACATCAGATGAAATCTTCACAGGCATAGTAGAGGTCATATCTTGATTAGGAACAAATAATCCTCCAAGCGAAGTATTGATTGTAACCGTTTGCTCGAAACCTGAGATATAATTTATTGATAACAATTTGAAAGCAGTATCCTGATTGGTCGTGAAATGGAATTTGTATTCGGTCATGTAATGTGCAAACCCAGAATTTTGTATCCAAACATACTCCTCGGTAAAACTTGGATTTTGTGAGCCGTTTGTAATGAAATTTAGAGCACCGTTGTAACAATTAGACTGCTGTCCACAAGTCCAAACTTGTTGAGAAAGATTCCGCGCAGGAAGCAAAATTGAGAAATTCAGAGATTGAGAATAATTTGAGGAGAATCCAGATAGATTTGCGACAGACGTTTCAATACCGTCCACTACCAAGGAGTGAAGATTGCTAGTATGATGGAATCCTCCTTGCCACGCCCAATCAATAACACCGTCATTGCCTAAATCTATGCTCGGGTTTTTTGGTGCTAGCAAACCGATAGGCTCGATTTTTATCCAATCAAATTCCTCTCCGCCTTGTATTCTTAATTCTAGAGTGGTTGCTTGTGCGGGCCCGAAACTATTCACCAAAACATTGCCGCAATCAGCCTCGTCAATTACGCTTCCTTGAGCAGTTACGGGGACTGATGGGTAAACCAAAACAGGAATCCTGTCTGTAATCGAACTAATCCGTGCTGAAATATTACCGTCACATTCCAGTTTAACATCGCTGAATGGTTTCCAAGAGGGAGTTTCGATTTGTAAGATATATTCTGAGGAATTAGATGTCGCAAGGCTCGGTGTAGTGACCCAATTGGGCAAATTTGGGTCCATTCGCTGAAGCATTTCTAAATTGAAATATTCAGTGATTCCATGATGTAGAATTTTCACTCTGGGTGTTATTGTTTCATTGGCAGTTGATAGATTAAGTCTGAACTTTAGTTGTGGATATTCCCAGGCTGCTATCTTCAAATCTAAAGGTAAGGACATGTTCTCATGCCCTTCAATGATGTTATTGTTTACATCTAATACATCCACACTAATTTGGGTCTCATCTGGTGATTCGTATAGCGAAGTCAATCTAGCCCAACCAGCATCATCAGCATCGACTACCGGGCTAGTCCAAGTTCCGTGTTCTCGGAATCTATCGATAATTATTCCAGCATCATCAATGTACCATCCATCTTCTTCCACGTATTGATCTGTGAAGAATGAAAACTTGACTCGAACTTCGTTGCCCGCAAGATGCGATATGTCGCCACTAACGCGACTGAATGTATGATTGGAATTCGATGTTCCGCATCCATTTGCTACGGTCGAGCCATCAAAGATTCCCAATCCAAAAAATGGTGAATTGACGTTGATTTGCGAAACTGTATCATAGAAACCACTGATATTATCTCCATAGTGTTGCCAAGAGAGCCCATCATCGATAGATGTGAAAATTGAGCCCCCGTCCCATGCAGCCTCTGTGCAAATCCAATGATTGAATGTTAATCTTGCAGTAGCACCATTCGGAATATGGTATATTGGCGAAATTAGGTGAGTATAGACATTGTTCGAATATATTCCATCTAGATTGATGCCCATTCCTTTGTGACCACTTGGCCAAGATGTGGAGTTCGGACCATACCCGTTGCTATTGTCGATTGCCCCCCTCTCCCAAGAGGTAGCTCCGCGGATGTGGTCTACTCTCCAACCAGAAGGTAATCCTTGGACTGCCTCGAAGGAATCAAACTCTGACCATGGGCCATTGTGGCCTTCCCAATCGACATACTGCCAATCATTCGCATATCCTTGAACCGATTCTAATGTGTGACTAGAATTGTCTGTGAAATTCTCAAGTAAGCGTGATTGCATATTTGGAGTGCCAACCGCTGAAACCACTCGTAAATCATCAATCATTATGCCTTCCCAGCCGTCTATTGCACTTCCGCCATGGTTGATTGAACCATCAGTGGTTACTCTGAATTTCAGTAAAGTGTTCGATGCATTTGCATGTCCTGCTGCCCAATGGGGGAAAGGATGCAATAATTCTCTCCAGCCATATGATTGTTGATTGTATGTAGTGCCTCCATATGGAATTCCATGGGCCGGTACACCGGGTAATGGGCTCATAATCGTCCATGATGAGCCGTTGTCTTGAGATATCATGACAACCAAATTATCGTAGTTTCCACCTTGAATATCCCAATTCGCCCAATAATTCAACTCCAATGGAGCACTAAGTCCAGATACATTTACTGGAACAATTAGTGTTCCGTCGGCATGGACCGAATATTGGCCAGTTGCATTTCCATGAAACCATGCAGCCAACGGCTCACCCTCATTCGAAATATTGAATGAATCTATGAACAAACCTGCTGTTGGATTTGATTGATTCAGAGTTTTTACATAGAATCTAAAACCGATAGAAGAGGCACTCTGAACCAATGCGTCTAAGGAATAATCTTCAGTAATCCAATCCGAAGTTGTTCCTGACCAATTATCTAATGCTTGCCAATTCAAACCACTATCTATCGAATAATGTAATTCTGCAATATCTCCAGAATCCATAGAATTCCAGCGATCAAATGTTAGATTGAAGTATCTAACAACATTAGGAATTTGCCAAAATTGCGACCTAATATATCCCTCGGAACCAGGAGGGATTGAACCATTGGTTCCTGCAGCGTAATCACCAGAAGTTGCATCTTTGGGGCCATATGTTACGTTTGATAAATTGACAGGCATCCAAAACTCATCGCCTTGAGAAGACCAAGAGGCAAACTGTAGTTTGCTTGTCTCAAAGTCGGTCATTTCACCATATGTTGAATTGGTTGCTAAGGTCAAATCTCCATTGGTTGTGAGATATGATGTTCCATTAACGCTACCTTGAGCAAATCCTGAAGAATCTCCAGACCACAAGGTTCCATTATCTTCGGCTTCAACCCATTTAGGTTCGATAGAGAACTCTGATGCTGTTATTGTAGAATTGGTTGGCATAGTGAAACCATCGTAAATTGAATTCGATGGATTAAGACCTGCATCATCTGGTGAATAAGTTGGACCCTGCCAAGTTGAAACATCTGCTGCAGCCCAGGGGGTTGACAGCATCAGAAACACAAGGATGCATGCTTGTCTAATTGGGTTCACCGCTGGTGAACCCAGCGTCAAATGGTTTGAAACTTCGTTTTGTTTGTTCATCGATTTCGCTGAAGGGTTGATAGGAGTCCCGCGCCACGAGGATAAGCATGGCCGAGCGGACCTTCCTCAATCCATCTCAGGCCAAAGAGATTGAAGAACAGTTATTCTCGACTCTAAGACAACAAGCTGGAAGAAGCGTACCTATGCCTTTGCCGAGAAGTGATTTCTGGACTAAAGTAGGCCAACTGTTGGACACAATAGAAATGGAGATTCATGAAGTCTACAAAACTGTAGGCCCATCGCTAAAGATGCAAACCATGCAAAAGCGTCAAGCAAACATTAGACGCACTGCTTCAGAATTAGCAAGAAAAAGAATGGTTGCAATGCTACAACATTCAGCGAGTATGACATTAAGGACAGAGGGTTTGCAAGGTCAAGATCTAGCGGCAATGGATTGGTCTAGACATGACCCTGCAGAGAGAGAATTCTATGCTAATGCAACTGAACAGTTGAACAAATTCAAGCAGTCGGTTAACTGGAATGCCATGCAAAGAGGAGTCGCTGCAGAAGGAGGCCTTGGTGAGCCAAAAATGGCTGCTGGAACCACACAACTCGACTCATTTGTCCCTGAAAGTGGAGGTTTGACCGGGCAGGGTCCACCCACAATCGCATTAGAAGATGATAGTGAGCCGCTGCCAGAATCTGAAACAGATGAAGAAGACCTTCTAGCTAAGGCAGAAGAATTCCCAGAATTAGCAGGTGCGCAACCGGTTAGTGAAGAAACACCAGTAAATGATGCAGAAGTTGGTGAAAACCATGCTGCAGCAATGGAGTTAGCACCTTCGAAAAAGAAGGAAGACATGGATTTTGATGCCTGGGCAGCAGCGGATGCTGAATCTGAAACACAAGTAGAAGTCGTGGAGGAAGAAGACCTTGAGCCAGTTCAGGGCGAGCTTCTGAGAATCAGAGTGGTTCAATCAATGGATGAACCAATTATCACAATCGATGGTGAGATTACCTTAGGTGCTGGCGACGTTTTATTCTTAGATGAAATGACTGCCAACTATCTTGTAGATTCAGGCGTTGCTGAATTAGCAACGCTTTGAAGGAATTAAAAAAAAAAAGATGAGTAGACGGCGAGTGGAGAGATAGTTTGGAACTATCCTCGCCGTCTACTCATCGGGGTTAGCGCACTAATGCGCCCCTGACAAATTGTCAGTTTCAGTTCATCGAGCGCATCGATAGTTCGATGCTGACCGTGTCCGGGATTGGAATACGAGCGACCTGTCTCAGAGCACTCTCGTCCTTTCCACTAGTGATATCCATCTCTAGGAGGCGCTTATGAATACGCATTTCCCAGTGATCGTATGTTTCACTACCCTCGCCATCAGGAGCTTTGCGGACTGGTACCACAAGGCGTCGAGTTGGGAGCGGAATCGGTCCTCGCAAACTGATGCCTCCATTGTCACAGATTGTCTTAATCTGAGACGCGACTGCATCTATATCGCGATGATTCTCGCCTGTTAGTTTGATGATGGTCACTGCTGCCATGACTTGCACCTCTATTCCGTTCGGATCGTAGTCCTGTTGGAGATCAAACTCACTTCTTCTCAATCTTCATGCAAACGCCAGCAGCGACGGTCTTACCCATGTCGCGGATAGCGAAGCGTGAAAGTTCAGGGAACTCGCTCATTGCTTCAATAGCCATTGGCTTGGTTGGTTGGAAACGGATAAGACATGCGTCACCAGTCTTTAGGAAAGACGGGTTTGCTTCCTTACCTGACTTGTTAGTCTTCTCTAGTAGTTCCTGGAAGCGCACAGCGACCTGAGCGGTGTGTGCGTGGAATACCGGGGTGTAACCAACGGAAACTGCCTTTGGAATGTCCATAAGCTGAATCTGTCCGACGAAGGTCTCGTCGTGGCGTACGAATGTTGGTTCGCTGCCAGAATACCCTGCGACGTCACCACGGCGGATGTCGACTGCAGCAAGTCCACGAACGTTGAAACCAACGTTGTCTCCTGGTTCTGCTTTGTCTACCATTGTGTGGTGCATCTCGATTGACTTGACTTCAGCGGACTTCTGAGATGGGTTGAAGACTACAGTCTTTCCAACATTCAGAGTTCCTGTCTCGATCTTACCGACTGGTACAGTACCGATACCGGAGATCTTGTAGACGTCCTGAATTGGTAGGCGCAGTGGCTTGTCGACTGGCTTGTTCGGCATAGGTGCTGCGTCAATAGCGTCGAATAGTGTTGGTCCAGAGTACCATGGGCACTTGTCAGACTTTTCGTAGACGTTGTCTCCGTTAAGACTGGATGCTGGAATCATTGGGATGCGGTCAAGTTGGCTACCGAATCCTGCAATCTTTAGCAGAGTGGTAACTTCAGCACAAGCGGACTTGTACTTGTCTTCTGACCAGTCAACACCAGAAATATCCATCTTGTTTACGTGGATGATCAGTTCGGATACACCCAATACCTTAGCAAGGAATGCGTGTTCCTTAGTCTGAGCGTTGACACCGTCGTTAGCTGCACATAGCAGAACTGCTGTGTCTGCTTGGCTAGCTCCGGTAATCATGTTCTTTACGAAGTCACGGTGACCTGGAGCATCGATGATAGTCCAGTAGTACTTCGGTGTAAAGAACTCCTTGTGTGCGACATCGATTGTGATACCGCGCTCGCGCTCTTCCTTTAGACCGTCCATAACGTAAGCAAGTCCGAATCCGGCCTTACCCGCTTCAGCGGCTAGTTTTTCGTTCTTCTCAATTACGTGCTCTTCGATGTGACCAGAGTCTAGAAGTAGACGGCCTACGGTAGTAGACTTTCCGTGGTCAACGTGTCCGATAAACACGATATTGCGGTGTGGTTTTGATTTATCTTCCCATTGAGATCCCATAATGCTCTCTCCTTAGCAACTCGCCGACATTCCACCCCTATTTGAAGACCGCGACGCGTTATCATCATTGCAGGGGCGTAAAATAGATTGACAAATGGAGCCCAGTGCCTCATTTGTAAATCAGTCTAATCGTCAGAGATTCTATATCTAAATCATTGACCATTTCGTTTCTAACCGTCAAGGTCCATTCTCCATCTTTCCATTGACTTTCTGCAAAGTGGTAAGACCCTGTAAATTGTAACCAAACACAATCTGTATCTGAATCACAATCACCGCCATGGTTTCTTTGATCGACCCCGATACTACTTGTGTTACCCGCTTCATCATCGGTAGAGTTGAATCCATACAAGTCTATCTTTGCTCTACAATTATTGCCATCTCCTGGCACCACATCCGTGCAATCGCTGTCTTCCTTTTGGTAGACTAACTCACCCGATGCTCTTTTGATTGTATTACCTGAATCCAAATCTTGTGTGGCCTGGAATGTAAAATCAATGTCGATTGGATTGTTGGAAGTGTTTCCTCCAATAGAGAACTCATTCCATTTACCCACATAGTTGACATAGACAATTGTGTCATCAGTACTCGATAACCCAGCTCCATTGATTACTGTCAGAGCGATTTTGTATTCCCCCGGTGCAAGTTCTTTCCATTCCACTGTTTCTCCAGTTAGGTCAGCGTCATTTTCAGGGTCACCGTCTCCGTCTTCATCTCTCTCTAGGTTCGTATCCCAATTCCATTCTGAGATATAATCATCACAGCCTTGGCTGTCATCTTCACAAGGTTCAGAATCTGAGGCATCAAGAGTAACGGATGTAGTTGCTAGAACCGATTTGCTCGAAGTACTCTTATCCATTTCACAAATGTAAACAATATAGAAATTACCTGTATTCACGCCTTCTCCATCACAATCAGTATTCGGAGAATAAGACCCTGGGTCCGCATCTGGGACTTGAGCATCAGCATCAATAATCTTGACGGAACGAGTTTGTGAACTAGAATCTGTACCATCTGATATCGTTAGAGTTACGTCATAAGTTCCTGCGTCCGGATATGACCATGTGGCTGTTCTGCCTGTTTCGTCATACGCACCATCGGTATCAAAATCCCACTTGTAGGTTAGTCCTCCAGCAGGCAGAGATGCTCCGCCATCGAATTCTATTTCCATATCTGTGCGAATATTGTTGTCTGGCTCATAATCGAAGATCGCTTCGAGTTGAGATGAAGAGGATTCTTCGCTTGACAGACACCCAGCAAGGCTTGCAGAAACAAACATCAGTACCATGAATACGGGCTTCATCACTACAGCGTGACTCCCTCATCCCATTCAATGCTTGCCCTTCTTGTCCTATATCTCAAAAGGAGAATAGGGATGTTTGGCGATTGCCGGCTAGAAGATCTTTGGCTGACCAATTAAACGCTTCAGTGACCCTTCCAAAAGCAGTAGCTAGTCGGTCAGCATAAAATTGGCCGTCATAATTTGTAACCGGGTCTTCTTCTAACCATGGCTGTATTTCCATTGGTCTATTCTTTGCATTGGTCACGATGTATGCAATTTTCATCCCAGGCGTAAACGGCAGACCTTTCTCGATTATTGCTCTAGCAGCACGGACTTGAATCATAGAATCGGGATTTGCATAATCTTTGGTGAAATCCCACGCAGCCCTACGTTTATCCCATCTACCTTTGCAAGATTTACTCATGATTAGGTCTCTGATTGGAACTTCTCCATTCTTGGCTGCCGCGATTGTCTCTATTGCAAGATTGATTGCAGATTCTGAATCATCTGCCAACACATGTTTGAAAATTTCTTTCATTCCATCGGTCAAGAATCTGAATGAATCTGTCCTTTGGGTTTCATACCCTTTTACCATCATTACTTCTTTTGGCCAAACAACTTGCCCTACATACCTCTTCTTTGCACCATGGCTAAAGAATACTGACATGCCGGTTTCAAATTCTAATTCTGCACTAGCCTCGCTGAATCTTTCTGCAGTACTGTGCCCGAAATCAATCATTGCCTGTTTTGGATTTTCAACTCCATCAACCGGTGTCTTCACGAAAATTGAATCGGTATCAGAGTATACTACATGGTGACCTTCATCGTCTAACTTATGGATAATTGTCTTGATGTTTTTCCGCGCCCAGGCGGTAATTGATTCGCCTAATTGCCGGTGGGTGAAGCGATAAAATCCACTCGCGAATACGCCATAGAATGAGTTCATCAGAATCTTGACCGCATATTGCATTTGGTCATGATATGACCTCTTAGCATCATCTTTAGCCTCGCGCATTCCCGCTTTGTGCACATCCCTTTGAGACATCAAATCCTCTAGTAATGTGGGAACCATGCCCCTTCTGCCACTTTCATTTCTGAATTGAGCACCGGTTGGAGACTCATACACCAATTCTCCTTCTGCAGGCTGGTCTGTACTGCCATCGTCTATTCTTGTTGTATAGCAGATGTTTTTGCCGATCATGATAGAGGGATACATCGATTTGAAATCTAAAATTGCAACCCATCGGTGGAGTCCTGCTTCAACATCGTGAACATAACCTCCTTCGATTTGACCTTCTTTTCTATCGGCTGAACCGGTGAGTGGCACTCCGATTGAATTACGATCTGCCATGCGAATTACCAGTGAATCAATTAGTTGCGAGGTCGTACCATTTGCGCTAGTGTCCAAAGCAACTTTTGCTACTGCAGCAACCGCCTCTTTACGTCTGAATGCCTGAATTTTATGCATTATATCCAATGGCAATTCTGCATCTCTTAGACAATATTCCAATACTTCATCAGGACGATTTGCCCACTCTTCATCCATTTTCGATGCATCGACATCGATTTTCTGCATGTCTTCATTATCTGGGAATAACAATCTTGACACAAACTTCAGTGTCTCTCTCTGTGGCCTCAATGCTTGACGTGCCTGCCACCATGCATCCATTACACAGCGACCTGCTAAATTCCAAGCTCTGGCTGTTCCTCTTGTAGGAATCAACGTATCTCTACGCCTACCTTCTTCGGTTACAGCAACTCGCCCCCATCCCATAACTTGCGCTCTGAGTGCTTTGTTTGATTTGGCAACTAGATTTGCTCTATCGACAATTCTGCCCATATCGAAATTATCAATATTGTAACCTGTAATGATGTCTGGGTCATTCTTTCTAACCAATTCAGTTAACTGTTTCAAAATGGTTTCTTCATCATCAGCGAATGTATGTCGTGTTCTCTCGCCGGTTCCCATATCTTCGATTACCGCTGCTGCACAAAGTATAGTGTCGTGAGCAATTGATGTTTCTAAGTCGAATGAAAAAATCTTGAATGGAGCAGGGAATGGGTCGCAGTGCACAACATCGTCCATTGTAATATCAAGACAAACATCTACGGGGTGCTCAGTTTGAGTCACTTCACCATCAACAGAGACATGCATTGAGAGATCTCCGTCCAAAAAGAAACGATTGACAAAGGGGATATCTCCCGATAAAATAGTCCATTTTACTTTGAGGGCTTCACGTAACTTAGGCACCATGAAAGGTTGTCCAACATACACCTTCCAAACCGGTTTGACCCCCAGATATGTCCACTTCATTTCCGGCCCGACAATTTCGGTTATCTCTTCATGACCTTCGGGCAACTGTGGCGTATTCTTCGAATCTTCCCACCGCCCGTGTGGTGTAATCTCAAACCACGGTTTGACTCCATTGACCCGTAGTAATACCGACTCGCCTGTGCGTGCGCGCGACCACAATTCCATCACGGTAGAATCATCCCGTGAGACATATCTCCCGGTGATAATTGCCACATCACCAGACCAGCGCATAGTTACTGGAAAGGTCAGTAGGCCAACAACTTGTCGAAAGTGCGTGTGATGAGAATTTTCGCACAATCATTGAATACCGCCGAGCGGTGGTCGCCTATGATGAGCGAAGCACCGGTCGATTGGGACTCCCTAACATTCTCTATGACCGAGACCGATTTCATGTATATGACAAAGACCGCAATCGACGCTCCTTGGGAGCCTGGTCAAATGCGCCCCTATGGCAACATCTCAATTTCCCCAGCTGCTGGAGTAATGAATTACGGACAAGGTTTGTTTGAAGGAATGAAGGCATACAGAACCGCCGCTGGTAGAGTTGTTTTATTCAGGCCGGAAGAGAATGCGCGTAGAATGCAAAGAGGCGCTGATAGGCTCAAAATGCCACCAGTACCTGAATCCATTTTCATCGATGCTGTGGAACAATGTGTCCAACAGAATGCTAGATGGATTCCGCCTATGGGCAAAGGAGCATTGTATGTGCGCCCACTACTGAATGGTAGTGGTGCAGTGCTTGGAGTTGCTCCTGCGCCAGAATACACTTTCATGGTCTATGTCACTCCGGTTGGGCCTTACTTCAAAGGTGGAATGACTTGCATCAAGTTGCTAATCAGTGATGAGTATCATAGAGCCGCACCGGGCGGTTCTGGTGGAGTCAAAGCGATAGGGAATTATGCTCCTGGAATGATGCCTTCCAAGAAAGCAAAGGCTGCAGGTTATGCTGAAGTCATCTATCTCGATGCTGAGGAACACAAGTATGTGGAAGAAGTCGGTGCTGCGAATTTCTTCTGCCTCAAAGATGGTGTGCTCTATACTCCAGAACTGACCGGAACAATCCTTCCGGGAATCACTCGTAATTCGATTATTGAACTAGCACGCCACATGGGATATGAAGTCGTTGAAACAAAGGTATCCGCTGAATTCGCAATGAGTGCAGAAGAAGCATTCTGCTGTGGAACAGCAGCTGTAATTTCACCTATTGGCTCAATCACATTTGGCGACAAGACCGCCACTTATGCAGATGGTTCAACACCCGGCGATCTAACTCAAAGATTGTATGATGCACTTACTAACATCCAAAATGAAGTCGATGAAGACATCTTTGGATGGGTCCACCCAGTTCCTGGGCTCTGATTGATTTTTGGCATCTAATCAGATATTAGGGTAAGTCGTGTAACACGCCGCGGCGTGGGATTTCTAGTATACCACCAACGAGAGCAGAGTAGCAACTGTCCCTAAAACAAATCCTCTTGAAAATCTGCCAAATGATTCTAATGATTCCTTGTATCTTAATTCTTCATTTATATTTCCCATAGCCACGAATATGAGAAAGAAAATTGCAATTCCAATATTGAGACCACAAGCGTCCATAAGTTTCCAAACAGCATCACCACAATAAATAACGCAAGGATCACCCAAAAATTGGAAAGCGAGAATCCACGCAATAGGAGGCACTATCGTTCCGATGATAAACGCTAATGTCAACGGCTTGAACCATCCCAACATCTTCTATCCCTTTGTTCATAAGTATGGACTCAGAGTATTGAATCTTGCTCTGGATGACTGTATACAATGGTACCCCTTCAAAACACGTCATCTGCATGGGTTTCGAAAGGTATATCTCAACCAAGTAACAGTAGGCTAAGTTGCATTACTGCAGCCCCAAATACAGCCCCTACAACAAGATGCCTTGGACGATTTTGTTCCATTGCTTGAGGGATTAATTCTTTGTAAGCAACAACCGTCATTATTCCTCCAACAAATGCAAGCGAACACCCCACCATGAATGGTGTCAATATTGGTCCTAAAATCAACAAGGCAAACAAGGCCCCTAATGGTTCTGTGAAACCCGTTGCCATTGCGATAAGGGTTGCTTTCAGCCGCCCTCCGCCCCCTGCTTGAATTGGTGCAGCTACTGCGATTCCTTCTGGTATGTTGTGTAAGGCAATAGCAGCCATGAGCACAACACCATACTGAGCATTTTCAAGAACAGCCACTCCCATGGCCAAACCTTCGGGGAAATTATGAATGGCGAGGGCGATGGCTGTAAGGATACCAGATTTGTACAATTTTCTTTCCTTTGACATGGAGGAAATATCCTCGTCCTTGTTAGTGTACATGCTCGCAGCATAAACGATGCCTACTCCCACACCAAACGAGAGCGTGATGGGAAGGAAACCGTTCTCCATAGCTTGGCTGAACCACAAATCAAGCACTGAAACCAACAGCATCACACCAGCAGCCATAGCTAGTAAAAAGGCCATCATTTCCTGGCTGATTTCTTTCACAACAAACACAATCAACCCACCAATTCCCGTTGCTAGACCAGCCATTAGAGCTAGAACAAAAGGAAAGACCCATGATTCTGATTCACCCTCCAAACCAGAAATTTGGATGAGCGGTTCCTCTACACTTTCATGACCACCTTGAGTAACAAGGACGTGTAGGACAATTTCTACTGTTAATGCTAAACTCTCTTGGTGAATAACGCTTGGCACATCGGTTTGGCGATGGTATTCTTCATATTCCCATCCATAAAATCCAATTGTAGTCGTACCAAATTGATTAAACGCTCGATGGTCACTGTTACCCTGCTGGTTGACTTGGACAGTCGCATCATATTCATTCCATTCCCCATTATTCAACACTGAACTCTGAATTTTAGAAATGGAGTCAACAAGGTTAGCATCGGATGTTTCAATTCCAAGAGTGCCAAGCCCTTTGGATGGATTAAGATTTGTTGAGTCTAGGTTGATGTACAAATCGAGAGAGTCTATGTATTCTTGATTGGATTCTATGTAGGCTTGACTTCCAAGCAAACCAAGCTCTTCGCCGCCCCATGTCGCAAATCTGACAGTTGAGTCTAGGTTAAGTTCACTTATTTGTGTAGCAACTTCGAAAAGTTGAGACACGCCAACAGCATTGTCTACTGCTCCAGGGCTAATGTAAACAGAGTCGTGATGAGCGCCAACTAAAATCTCGCCTTCTCCTTTACCAGGAAGTTCTCCAGTGACGACTTTTACACTCCTAGTGCCAACATTATTTCCTTCCCAAAATCCATCCAATGAAGCAAATATTGTGGAATCGCTTTCCGCCTGTTCGATATAATCATGAAACACCATGGCGACACTTTCAGAGATGTAGATGTATGGAATCAGTGAGTCTGCATATTGCCCATTGTAAGCATCAGGAAACGGAACGGTTTCTCCATTTTCTTTGACTGTTACTGAACGGAAGGGCGGCGTTTCAACCCCTTCTGAGTATATCATTACGACGCCAGCATTTCGATCTATTGAGTCTTTATAAATCTCAGCGAGACTTCGTGAATTATCATAATTAATCATTACAGCGAGGTCGGTTAAATCACCAATATTCTCGAATTGCTCTGCTGAACCGTTGCCAAGGAAAGTAAGCATGTTGTCATGCTTGTGATTAGCACCTGAATATCCGAGATAAGTGAAGGCCTCGATATGATTTAGTTCACCTGTTTCTTCAATAGCAATTCTTCCCGATCCTGCAGTTCCGTCAGGCAATCCTGGGCCATTTTGCAATCCTTGCTCTAATTGCGCATGCATCAATATTTGATGCTCGTCAGGGTCTGCATCAACAAACCAAGCACCGGTTACCTGAAATTCTTCAACCTTAACATTTTCAAGACCGATTTCGGTAAATCGTTGGCTTATGTACTCTGTTGCCAAATTTTCTTCAGCAGAACCTGCCACTCTTGGGCCAAATGAAGCAATTCTATCGATGTCCTCAATCATGTCCGAATTATCTATTGAAAACGAAATCTCATTTTCTTCATGAAGAAGATATTCGTATGTCAAACTCGATAATAGAACAATAGCTGATATCAAACCGACAATAGTCAATGTTCGATCCGAGGATGGCCCCATGTTGTTGCTGTAAAGCAACCTCTTGATAAATTTAGGGTGGCCTAAAATTAATTCTAATAATCGAATTCGGATAGTTTCAGAGGGTTCATCCGAATACCCATACGAATGACATTCCTGTTTGAATGGGCTTTGAGTGGGTCATTTTAGACGCTACCCTATACAACGTCCAACAACAAGATGTCTTGGACGATTTTGTTCCATTGCTTCAGGGATTAATTCGTTTTTTCTAAACTTGAATCATACTCTCTTTCTAACTCGATGACCCTTTGTTCTGAAATACCGAGCGTTTTCGCTTGAATCTCTAACATTTTTCGTTCGTCATCCGTGATAATCAAGTCGTTCATAGCAACCTTATACATTTCAAGATAGGCTTCTTCCTTACTGATGTTCAAAACTTCAGATTCAGTTACCTGCGCTTGGATTCTAAATTCGTCATATTGAATTACACCATCTTTGTTTAAATCGATTTCATTAAACAATTCTGTACGTGATTCTTCGGGAAGTTTGGAAACTTCTGGCGCTTCCGAAAACTCATCTGATGAAATCACATTGTCACGGTTTTTGTCCATCAGAGTAAATGCTTCTTTGATTTCCCTTTCATCGATGGGAGCTTCTCCTGTCGTGCCGAATACGCTCATCATATTGATTCCACTTTTCCCATACTTTTTTGCAAGGGAATTGTTATCTCCGGCTTTTTCCAAGATTTCTTCATACCATTTCTCAAGGTACGCTTTACGTTCTTCTGTGAGCCCATAACTCCTAGCTTGTAGATCCAACATCGACCGTTCTTTATCCGTAATTTTTTGATCCTTCTTAGCCAGATAGTACATTTCAAGATAGCCCAACTCTTCTTTTGTATGCGATTCGGGAATTAGTTTCGATGAAACATTTCCTAACGTCGAGATAATCGGCTTTCTCATCAGCAGAAATGTCATTCCGATGAATACGCCACCAATCCAACCTTGGTCAAAAAGAGATTCCATAAGTTCGGTGCTTACCAGGAATAGAATAGCACCGGAACCAGCAAAAATTGTCGTTGTGAATGTCTTTCGTAATTGTTCATCGATTCCAAACATGTCGTTCTTGATTACTGCATAAGTGAATACTATTCCTTCAAATAAAGCAGCCAAGACGACTGCTGTAGGCATCAATGGTGGAAGAAACAAAAGCAAGTTCAAGTTGGACGACTGTAAATCCGGATTAAACACATTGGTCTGTAAAGAGGGCGACTCTCCGAGTGTAAGAATCATCCAAACAAGAATGAGTGTGGTTGTAATTTGCATAGCGGTCTTTCCAATGAAGCCTACGCGAACTGCCCTAACTTCCCCGTAAAGGTCGGAATTTCCTTCTTCATTGATTCTTTTTCGGGAACTTGTGAGAGCGACAGTTGCTACGATTGCACCGACAAGCGGGATAAACAAGAGAATTCGAGTAAGCGGCCCCAGCGCTACATTTGACATTGTCAATGGATACACAGATTCGTATTCTTTCGTACATGTGACATCAAAGCCCAACGGTTTTCCAGATGCAGTTTTGCCCTCCCCGGAACCAACGCCTTCACAATAAACCCAACTGACATCTCCAATAGCAACGCTTGTTCCACCTGCGAAGTAACTAACGATGAGGACAACACTCAAACAGAAAATTGGGAGCAGATACAAACTATGCAGTCTAAATGATTCGGAAATTTGTTTTGCCCATTTTTTATTACTGTAGAATGTGGCTGCAGCCATGTACAGGAAAAACAATTGAAGCGACATGGTGTAATAGATTACGCGCGCCGGCTTCAAAATATTCAACATTTCTTCTGGCCAAGCATAAACCCAAAACAACATCGAGGTAAAGCAACGTAATGCTTCGCTGACAAGCATTAAGGCCATGAAACGATTCTTTGCTTTACTAGGATTGGCCTTGAGAATCAAATATGCGAGAAAGAGAAGAAAAATTCCTGCCAATATACTGAAAATAGCTAATGAATGCCAATATGCCAAAAAGGAGCCTAACGAACGTAAGTAATATGATAGGGGCGAGCCCACATCTCCCATGATTTTTTTTCCAAATATAATGTTATATTATTTTAACGAAAATGTTTGATTAAATCAAGCCCATACGGTGACATATTGGTAGACCAAGTACAAACCAACAATCGCTAATACAGCACCACCGATTTTCTTTATCAGACCAGTGGATGCTCGCATTTTGTTAACAATAGTATCTTGGCTAGCAGCTACCAATAATGTGAATGTAACCATTAGGGCAGCAGTAGTTACTGCATATAGTAAGAAAATCAATACGGTGTTAAACAATGTATAACTCATTGAGGCTACCAATAATGCGATGAAAACGGGAGCAGTACAACCTGCTGAAGCGGCACCGTATCCAAGTCCATACAGGTATTGGCCCATCATTTCTGAATCTTCATTTGCTTCAAACTTGACTTCCTTTCTTGTGATAAATGAAAGTAGTTTTTCAACAGGAGGGAGGAAAATCGGTTTTAATTTACGAGTGCCCGCTCGGAATTTTTCTTTGATGGGGTGAGTAAATCTCGACAGATCAATATCTGCCAGCATTATTATTCCCATAATCAAAATTATCGCACCGGTAATTGGAATCAATACAGGGACCATTTCACGAACTGCTTCAGAAAAGAAAATACCGATAATTGCTAAACCGAGGAAAATGGTTAGAATTCCAGCAGAAGCAGCTAATCCAGCAGGCAATGCAGCCCGCATCGTTTTTTCATTTAGGCCGCCTGAAGTTTCTTTCTTGCGCATCAAGTAGAACGAAACATATCCTGGAAGAAGAGGGAATGAACAAGGCGAGAAGAACGACAAAACTCCCGCCCCGACAGCCATTAACCAAATTGAACCTGTTTGCAAATTAACGGTATCTGCAAGGCCAGTTTTAGCCGAAGCAACGGTATCTTCTACTTCCTGCAAAGGAATCCTGTTGCTTGACTTTTCATAGACTAAATCACCAGACGGGTCAATGATGACAACCTTAGGAATCTTGATTCCATTATATGCTTCAAAGGCCTCTTTGTTAACATCTAATGCATGCAACCAATGATAGCCGTGTTCTTCAGAATAAGCCATCAAACCTTCAGGTGTATCTTCACCAACAGATAGTGAAATGATTACGACGCCTGGGTCGTCTTTGTACTTCTCATGCAAGGGAGTTAGCATATCATCAGCGATATCTTTGCACGGTGAACAAGTGGTTGCCATCAAATCTAAGACGACAACCTTTCCTTGTAAGTCGGACAATTTGAACATCTCTCCATCATTTTCTCCACCAACCCACTGTGCTTCAAAATCGGGTGCGCTTGAGCTTCCACCCATCATGGTAAAGCCGAGTATACTGATGACCAATAACATCACAATTGCAAGAGTGACAATTTGTGGGTTTTCAGAAGCCCGCCCTTTGACCATATCCCAATTAGAATAAGATGCATCATCTTTCGAATCTTTAGCCAAAGAACTCACCACCTACTTCAATCGAAGTATGTTCCTGTGTAAGGCATACGAGCCCAAATTGTGAATGCCCCACAGGCTAGAACGATTAAACTGATTGCTCCCATCAATACAAAGTTAGTTCCTGCTGTGGCAGGAGCGACGATAGAACCGCCTGCGAATGATTGGACTTCGTGAGTGTTGTAATTCTGTTTTCCATCCGCAAAGGCAAGTTGATAGAAGATCGCCTTACCTTCAACTGCAGGAATGGAGCCAAGTCCAGTCGCATCACCATATGCATAGCACACTCCTTCTTCATCACAGATTTCAGAGCCTTGAATTTCTAGGTTTTGGCTAAACCATTCTCCAGTATAGTTAGCACTCTCATAATTATAGAAAACCGAAGCAGTACCGATTCCATCTTCATCATCAAAGAACGCCATTATGTTTGCATTTCCATCCTCGGTAGTTTCATCAATTTGCATTACGGTTGGCATCTCATTTGATGCATCATATGCGGTTGAGCGAGGAGTTGCGGAATTGATTGCGCGAATCAATCCTTGCTTAGGATTCGGAGATGAGGATTTTGCCTCATCATTTTGGTCATATACTACAGCAACGACTTCTACATTTCCTGGAATTACCATTGGGTCCAATGGCATTGCTCCCGGGGTTGCATGACCACTCGGGTGCACAATTTCAGAAGGAATTGCCCAATCTGCCATCACTACTGCTTCTTGGCCTGCATCTAGACTACCGGTTGCAGGTTGCCCAGCGTTTCCTCTGTATACCATCGGAGTTAGAACCATACCACCATGCTCGGAAGAGAATGCATAAACATCGTGCTCAATCATGAACAACTGAATTTCATAATCTAGAGTATCTCCATCGAGTACGTCTTGTGGAATTCCTGTAGGGTCTGTAAGATCTGGATTGAATCCTTCTCCAAGGTAGACTAAGGTTGCAGTTATTGTGAATGCTCCTTCACCATTGTAGGTTTGTGTAACATTGAGAGTTGTAGGAGCTACTTCGCGCTGTCCAGCCTCTTCAACCGAAGCCAACAGGTCTTGACTTTGGATGTAACCACCATCTATTTCTCCGTCTGGAGTTCCGATTGGAGAATAGTAATTGTAGCGGTCTTTTGCTTCCTGGCTTGCGGTTGGGTCATCACCAGCACCGCCATTTGTTTGGTGGAATGTGATGATGGTGTAAGGTTGTGAGTTGTCTTGTTTCAATGACTCATGCATAGCGATAACTTGCGGTTCAGAATTGGACATACATGGGGCACAGGATAGTGAAGTGAACACTTCTACAACCGGGCGATGAGTCCAACCATTTGGATAATCACGAGGTTCTGTGGTGGTAATTTCTTGACTAACTGAGGTAGTCTCTTGCATCACTTCTCCACTTGCAGCAAGCGGAGCACCGAGCATTGTCATAAGCATAACAGCGACCATGCATAGTGCCGAAATACGCCCCTTCATGGCCAACCCTTACACTACCCTGTATTTGGCGGTTTAGGAAAAAAGGCACTTTCTCCCCCTATGGGGGAGGATTGGTAGAATCGTGGCTGGCTGAATAATCAGCGGCGACGACGTTGCTTCTGATTGCGTTGCGCTCGAGCTTGCGCCGCTCGTGCTTTGTTTGCACCTTTGCGTTGTGAACGTGCGCGCTTATCGCCAACTTTGGGTCCACGCTTTTGCGCTTCCTTCTCATTATTGCGCTGGTCTTTCTGCATTTGTCGCCATTGACCACCAATCAATTGTAGGATTTCTTCCTTTGAGGCGGCTCCGATTGATTCATTGGCTCCTTTCTTGGAAACCCAAAGCCTTCCCTCTTTGGCATGAGGACGGTTTGGATGTGAAACCCTTTCTTCGCGCTTAATTTTCTTTAGACCCAAAGCACGTGATGCGATAAACAGGCCTTCTAGGTCTGGTTTAAGGACGCTAGAGTCCTTAGGAACACGTCGACCACTACGGCGACTGGCCTTGGCATCAAAGTATCCAGGCCAGACTGCGATTCGGTCTGGATTGTGGTCCATGTCAACCCCTCAGTGGGTGGTTGGTTTTGAACCCATTCAAAGAACTACACCGTTCAGAACACCATCGTGTCCTGGGCGAGAAGTAATCTTGACATGTCCTTTGTCGGTATCTACGATTGCACCCTTGGTGAGGATGTTTCTACGAGTGTAGTTAGGATTTGCATCATTTCTTACAACGGTAGTAATTGTTGCAGTTGTGGACTTTCCGTCCTTTCCGTTGACCGTGCAACGGTTGTCTGATAGAACACGAACTAGAGTGTTGCCACCGGTCTTGCGGTAGATCTTTCTCTTTGGTTCTCCAATCAAAGCGAATTGCTTCTCGGATGAGATTTCAGTACTGCGCTTGCCGCGTGCAGCGACGCGACGACCACCTGTTGACTTGCGACGTGAAATTCCGTGCCACTGTGCCATGTTAATTGTCTCCAGCGGCTTGGCGACCAGCCGTTCATATTTGAATGGTATGCCTCAGACACATTTTGCGTGATGTGAGAGAATATGCTGGCCTTCGATGTACAGCGAGGCTGTTAACTCATCATTTTCTGCCAGTGGACCAACGCCGGAAGGTGTACCTGTAAACAGAATGTCACCCGGGCCAATGGGCGCCCAATCAGCAAGTTTGGCAATCAATTGGTTTGGATTCCAACTCATCTCAGCCAGTGAGCCTCTTTGAACTTCATTTCCATTTACTTCTAGCGAATACTCAGCATTCGGATTATAATCAACCCAATCACCTAGAACTGCACTGCCATTGAATGCTTTAGCTTTAGCCCAAGGCAGGCTTTTCTCTTTGAGATAGTCTTGGATGCTTCGCTTAGTCAAATCAAGCCCAAGCGCCATATGAGTAGGTTCCATGTTATCTCCCAGTTTGAGAACCAACTCGATTTCGTGATGTACATCGCCCCCGCATGAATCAATTGTTCCAAAATCTACCACGCTTGAAGATGGCTTCAAGAAAAACACGGGCTCGGTTGGAATGGGGTTGCCTAGTTCTGTAGCGTGCTTAGGGTAAGTTCGGATGGCGCACCATACGTCCATGTTAATCCCAAGAGTGCTAGGCTCATCAAACCGAAGGGTCAAACCTGTGTATCGGTACGGCGGGATATGGCGAAGGATTGGCAAATCAAGAAGCGAAGGCCAGTGCGACGCAAACACATTGCACCTCTTCTCAAAGATCTTGAAGAGGCGCTTGGTATCGACTTGGCTGTTGATGGTGCTTTTTTGGAGATGGCAGATTACGGGCCGTGGAAAATGGTCTTGGTCGATAGAGTTCCATTAGCGGTTGAATTGTTGAGTCCTGAAGATGAAAGAGTGGTGTTCCTAACTTTGCGAGGATTCCTAGCACACCCTTGTGAAAAGAGGTATGTGGAGGTTGACCATGGTGCAATTCCGTTTTTGATGAAGGGGGCTGATTGTATGGTTGCTGGGATTCACAATGCTGACGAAGACATCGCTGAAGGTGATTTGGTCTGGGTTAGAGATCAACAGCATAAGCGCCCCCTAGCAATAGGTTGGGCAGTACAAGATGGAAGCAGTTTAATCAAAGAATTAAAAGGAAAGGGCCTGAAAAATATTCATTGGGTAGGCGACGAGTTATGGGAGATGGAATTGTGAAATCAAAGGTTTTGTTTTGTATTGTCATGAGTATTGCTATACTAAATTCTGCTACAGCTGCAGATGTAGAAGGCGGAGAAAACATCGAACCAATCGTCGAAGAAACAATCTTCAGTGCGATTACACATACTGAGACCACTACAGATTTGGAAGATTGGGAAATCACATTAACACTAAATGATGATGCAGCCAACAACAATACTACATTCGAGTTGATTACACAAATTTGTAACAACGAGGGCGTTTGTTTCCCACCTACTACTGCTGATTTATCCACTGCTGATAGTCTAACTTTCACATCCGCAGTTACAACTATTGAAGACCATTCATATGTCAACTGGCGAGTCAAGGCAACATATGCTGATGACAATGACTCTAGTGAGATGTTCCCTTCTTCCGGGTTTTACAAAACCTGGTCTGATTGCTGGTTCAATGATGGAGAATGGGGCGGAGATAATTGTCCAAGCGAGGCATCAGGCGAGGATGATGATTCCTTCCTACCAGCAATCGGTGTCGTAATGACCGCTGGAGCATTTATGCTAGCCGCTGCTACTCGGTTTGAATGAATTCAACTAGGCGCTCAATAAATCTGCGCTGCTCAGGCCCAAAGTCGGTGATTACCACCTCTACGCCTTCAGCGTCCAACTTGCCATTCAGAAAACCTCTGCGCTCGATATCTGATGCGACCAGAGGAAGATTAGGTAATTGCAAAATGAAAGAAACTCCTTCATCTACAGCCTCAATTTGCATCTCTTCACTAATCGCCTGTTGAATCAGTTTGAGTAATTCCTCTGAAGTTTCACCACCACCATAAGCGGAAAGAAAACCGAGGTCGGTCTCGTTTTGTTCGATGAGATGATCTAGTCCTCTTCCACTCATACCTTCACCTCAAACAGGAGTTTGTATCAAATTCCAGCCTACTACCTGACCGGTGCGAGCATCCATTGCTAGTGAAAGCGAATTGTCCCACTGCAAACCATTTTCAGTCGAAATCCAGGTGCGGGTCAAATCTAGTGTTGTCGCCCCTGTATCTCCAGAATCAAGATTGCTTAACCACTCGGTAAGGTCACTATCAGGAGTGACGACTAGGAGACCTACTCTCGTTTCAGGATGATATTCCCCGCTTGAAGTAAATAGGCCGTTTTCCCCGATTACATCGGAATACCTGAGAGGGTCTGTCAAATCTTCTTCCATCATCTGAATACTTAGAACTGCAGGAATATCTCCTCGGCTGTGTGCAACGGTTTCATCGTGCCCACCGTGAGCTACATAGGTGCAATTTGCAGCAGATGCTGCACCAGTCACATCAAGTTCAACCCATCCTGAATTAGGATCTGAACTGACCCAAGACAGGTTCCATGTAGTAATGCCTGACTGACTTCTGTCGTCTCTTGCTCGCCATATGTAACCATCATCATTCAATGCAGAATTAGCAGCTACTGCTTCTGAAACATGTCCCGAGGTTAAGCAAGCGACTGCATTCTCCAAAGAGTGGCTGCGAATGCTGGTGCTATCTGGCATGTGTATCTCAGTATCTCCCCAATCAATCAACTCGCTAGTCGTAGGAACATATGCTCCTGCATTTGGCATTGAAGAATAACTGCGTCCAAGGTCAAGCAATTTTTCTCCACGTGTCAACGAATTCTTTGAAATTTCAAGACTTAGACTAATCTTGCCATCTGGCAAAACCACATCAGCAAGCCTTTCGGTGACTGTCCCACATGCGGATTTATCCCCCTCGTCTCCGGAGATATACACATCTACATTCTGCTTAACAGCCCACGGTGAGTTTTCTTCAACCCACATTGTAATTCGGGCATGTCCGAAACAGTTGTCGCGGATTTCACGGTTCTCCATTGAAACCTTCCACCTTTCTTCACCATCAACTTCGTCAGGACCGATTACATTCCACTCCCAACCAAGATGAGTGCCATTTGTCCCTTCTTCAATCAGTTGAGTACCCATCATGTCACGGATTTCTACAGGCGAGACTACTACTGCAACACCTGGTGCGATATCTTCCAATAAGCCGAGTACTCCGCCCAATCCGTACGACTTGGTAGTTCCTTGATTGTAATCCTCACCCAATGTCAGTTTCCAATCTGCTTGGGTTGAAATCACATCTCTTTCAGAGATTTCAGTCCATGATTTTGTGTTAAATTCTAAATTGCCGCCGACCGAATAAATCGATGAACCAGATTGACATTCATCTGGTTGTAGTGGCTTTGGATTGTAACTCTTCAAGGCAATTTGGTCGAAATTTCTAGTTTGGACTTTCTCAACAGCAAGCCAATCTAGACCATATGCTCCCTTTGCCCGAACTACTCCTATCAGTGAATCGTCTGGCTCCATGTCCAATTCATCTGCACCCCCTTCAGTCACAGAAGTGGTGCCTATTCCTGAGAAGGTCATCAGCAATCTACATGATTTGTTTAGTTGGTCCACATTCACATTATCTCGAATGTATTCGACATATTCTCCGGTGACCTCTAATTCCCCGTTTAGAACAGTATATTCCATCGAATCGCCATAACGTAAATCGTCTGCAGTAAACGGTTGAAGTTGATTGCTAACATACCAATACCAACCACCGGTTGCAAGTAGTATAGTCAACAAGATTGCTGCCATTTTTGGATTCTTGATTTGATCCATCAATGTGGCAGAGGTGGCTGATTCTTTGACAGATGAAGGAGTTGTTTCTTCGAGAACTTCCGCATCGAGAACTTCAGCCTCAAGAATATCATCGTCATCAGTCGTGGGCAATGGAACCGATTCTGATTCCTCAAGAGAAATTGGTTCTTCGCTTTCTAGTGAAATCATTTCTTCATCCTCTAGAGAAATTATCTCTTCCTCTAGCTCATCATCACCTGTGAAAAATTGGTTTAATCTCTCGATTAACTCGGCTTTTCGGCCGGCGACGGATAGGCCATTTTCCTTACACATGACCTTCAATTCGGCCACTGTGTGAGAAGAGGACACATAGGATTCCGACTCACCCATCGCTAAAGACGGGGACTTCACCCTCTTTCAATGGTGGGTATAGATGTGGCCCTTACAGGGCCATATCAGGCATCAGGGTCAACATACGGAACATATGCGCCTTCCTCGATGACATACACCTGTTGGTCGTAGGTGCCATCTGGGAATTTACGGAAGTACCAGCCATCGCCTTGGTCCTCGTATACATCCTCGGACGGTGCTGCTGCAACTGGCTCTTCTACTTCAGCGACTGGCTCTGGTTCTGCAACCGGTTCTGCATCTTGCTGAGCAGGCGGGCTGGTTGGTCCTGCAACCGGAGGGCCACTTGGCCCAGTTGGTGGACCTGATGGACCAGTAGGTGGGCCGCTTGGGCCAGTAGGAGGGCCTGAAGGTCCTGCAGTGATTCTAGATTCACTTGTCTGTGCGAGAACGGTTTCTTCGATTGATGGTTCTGCCTTTGGCTCAACTAAATCTTTGACAAACTTCCCATGCTTCTGAGCACCGATGAATGCGAATCCTGACATCAATAAACACATTACTGCAAAGATTGCAAGCGGTAATTGTGTTGGATAAATATCGACATTTGCTTGTACATTGATTCCACCGAAACTACCGCCTCCGGCCTCAGAATTTACAACGACTTGCATGCAATAAATACCTGGGTCTACACTCATCTCGACATCGTAGGTTTGAGATTCGACGGGGTCTTCGATGATGTGGTATTGGTTAGGATGTTCAGATTCGTCTTTCTGAAGTAGTGTGCGAGTATCTTCTATTGAACCGTCAGTTGCATCGCAGCCCTTCGAATTTTCGATCATAAAAATCTCAATTGAACTCACATCGGTTGGAATCGATTGAACTATGATTTCAACATCGACTGGGATGTCTGTGAAATCCTCTCCTGCTATCGGAAGACCCCATACTGTAATCGCTTTATCAGTGGAACCTATTCCTTCATCCACATCCATAGACATGGACATGAACGGATATAATGCGAATGCGAACAAGAGTGCTGCAACTCCAAGATACATGAAGACATTCCAACGAGCTTTTTTCAGCGCCTCTTTGCGCTCTTCAATAGTCAATTCAGGCACCGATTCTTCGTCAGAATCACTTGATGCTTCTTGCTCGACTTCATCCGTCATGCTCCGCCCATCGCTAATCAGAACTTGAAGTGAACGATTGAAAAAAATCAAAGGAATCAAAAAGGTAAGGGCTGCACCGGTTATCCATGACAACAAGACTTGCAGTGCTATCGCGTGGTCCGCGATTGTACAGTACACGCCGTCTTGTTGAGGAAGCAAGATTGCGCGATATCGATGTAGCAGTCATCAATCCAATGCAATTTTCACTATTCGTTGCAGAGCAAGATATTGGAATTCTACACCAGGGTCAAAAATTCGATTTTGATGCCGTCATTCCCCGAATAGGTCACTCGATTACCAAACACGGCGTAGCGGTATTGCGCCATTTGGAGCAACTCGATGTTTGGACTGCAAATACTAGCCAAGGTATTCTGCAAAGTAGAGATAAATTACATTCTTCGCAAATTCTAGCACGAAATAGAATCCCTACTCCAAGAACTGCTTATGTTCGCGATATGAAAGATATCGAGAGGGCTATTGAAGCTGTAGGCGGCTTGCCTGTAGTAGTAAAAGTCACACAGGGAACCCAAGGACAAGGCGTATTCCTAAGACATACTTTGCATGAAACAACCAATCTAGTTCAGGGATTGCTTGTGACTGGAAAAGCGGTATTGATCCAAGAGTACGTTGCAGAAAGTCACGGTAAAGACATCAGAGCATTGGTGGTAGGCGGGAAAGTCGTTGCCTGTATGCGCAGAAAGGCAAGAGGTAGAGAATTCCGCTCGAATTACCATCTCAATGGCACTGTAGAAAAAGTGGATATTTCGGAAGAATATGCAGATGTTGCATGTCGTGCTGCTAGAGTCCTCGGGCTGAATGTGGCTGGCGTGGATTTGCTAGAAGGCAATGATGGGCCACTGGTCTTGGAAGTAAATTCGTCTCCGGGACTAGAAGGTATTGAGAAAGCAAGTGGAGCAAATGTTGCTGGTGCGATTATCGATTATGTCATCGCTGAATCTGATTTCAATGAAGTCAATGTCGACCAATTACTCAAGACAATTCCTGGACAAGGTGTTCTTTCGGTTCATCTGCGCAATCACCCGCACCTAATCGGTTCTCCAATCAGTGAAATTTTCAAAGGCGAGATCCCTGTTTTCGCTTTATCTCGTGCTGGCGATTTGATTTGGAACCCTGAGCCAGAGATGCAACTTAGATTCGGCGACTCACTAATTTGCTATGGTGATTTAGAGCAACTCAGAGCTAATATCAAGCGCAGAATACTCGACTTGCCATCTGTTTCGAAAACCGAAAGCGATGAACAAGACACTAACGCTTGAATCTCAGAACCAAGGAACTGGTATTGGTTGTCCAATGATTAATTCGATTAGTTTTCTTAACAGGACTGCAAAAAAGAGAATTATCACTCCTACAACAAAATATACTACACCATAAATGAACTCAAGGATTGAAGTGTGTGAAAAAGATAATTCTGTCATCTGCATTACCATTGATTTGAGTAATCCACCGGATGATGGGTCTGCAATCATCAACAACTCAACCAGTTTGTAGTAGATTAAAGTCAGCGTGTTCATCATGCTGCTCACTAAATTCTGGTATCGCTGTCTGAGATATAAAGGAAATTCCGGATTTAGATCACAATCTAGTGATTTTGAATACCGATGATGTAACACTCGAAACTCCACGGTCTTTCTCATCACTCACGTCAATTACCTCAAGGCGTTCAATTTCGAATCCTTCAGAGAATAAACTGAACGCGTCCTCATCAGTCAGTGAAAAGGGCGGCCCATCCCCCTCATGCTGAGGGTAAGTGAGCGTAATAAGCAATCCGACAGCGCCGGGCTTGGTTTGCTGGCGAATCTGTTGAACATATGATTCACGAGTAGAAGGGGGAATCGCAACCATTGCAGCTCTATCATACCAGGCATCAGCCTGCACAGTGCCTGCTTCTAAGGCAAATACATCGCCTTGAAAAATTGTGAATGGAGGGCTAGAATGTTTCACTAGTTTGCCGAATTGGGTGCTTTCAGGTGAGAGTTGATTTTCGTTGAAGAAGGTATGAATCGCCTGCTCTACCATCTCTAGTCCGACTATCGAATAACCCTGTTCTGCCAACCAAAGCATATCCAGAGATTTACCGCATAGGGGGACCAATACTTCACTACCATCTGGAGCGTTAAGTGAGTGCCAATGCTTGACCATCAAATCGTTGTATTCGGCTCGGTGCCACCTAGTCAGTTGATTCTTCCAGCGGTCGTGCCAAAACGTCATGGTGAACACTCAGTAGTTTTTGCAATTCATCTTGTTTGATAAAATCACAGGGCACGGTGTGTCCTAGACCTATTTCAACTAGTCTATCGGATTCAGGAAAGGCTTGCCAACTGATTCAATTCCACCCTGTTTGATGAATTTCTCATAATCTTGTAAGTGTTCCTTAGAATCAAGGATTGTGAATCGATAGGTCAAGTTTCCACGGATGAAATTGCGATTTAGCTCTCTCAGGAAGAGTTCTTTTCTGGCCATTCTCTGCAAATCCTCTGATGTAATTTCTCTAGAAATGTAACGCTCGAATACTAAAACACAGAATTTGTCACCACCAATTCCACCACTATGATGTGCTCTAAGTCTTTGCTTCAAACCCTTGATTTTATCTTTTTCGTAATCCTCTTCTCTTACATTAGTACCAGAGATTCCAACATAAGCAAATTCATCTCCATTCCAGATTGTGTACATTCCAATAGCAACTGTAGGAATCCCTTGATCTGGCCTTTTTGAAAAAGAGTATAGGGTGCCTGTTGTCAAATCATCAATCAATTTCTTGGGCAATTCAACCATATTATCCCTCAGTAACCTATAATCGCTAGCCCTTTGATTCCCAAAGCTTCGAGTTTAGGTTCTAAGACTTTCATCTTCACAACACATCTTCGAAATGGCTCTTCAGCACCTTCTCGGGAAATTGTTGGAACAATAATTGCAGCATAGTCGATTTCATCAATTGCTATGAATTTGTAAAGATCTACATACAGTTGGTTTCCTAGCAGAATTCTGCCTTTTTCGATTTCGACGGCAATATTGTAATCTGGATGATATCCATCTAATATTGCTCGACCAGACTCGCCTAAACTGAATGTTTTCTTTGGCTCATATCCAATCATTTCCATGGGTTGGCCAGGTCCAATTAACAAACCCTCTATTGAGCTGCTGCGTACGTTCTTGGTATTTCTCAAAGCAACTAACTCAACCTTTCTTTTGGCAACAGCTTCGCATAACTTCTCAATCGTGCCAGAAGGGAATTCCCCGAATACATGAGACAGAGGATATTCATCCGACATAATTACTCCACGAACTCATTAGCTTTAGCTGCCAAGGTTTGATATTCGGAGTTATACAAAAATTAGAGAAATATGTTTCAGATTTGTATTCTACTACTATAGTAGTAGGCAAAAATCACCTCTTTCAAAGCCTTAATATGCCCTCGACTTTGAGGGTCTTATCCCGCAGTGGCAAGCGGGATTACTAAACCAAGTGCCAAGGATGTGAAGAAATTGACTAACCAGCTATACCAGCGAAAAACGATGCTAAACCGTGTAATAAAATGCAAAAATAGGGTGTTTCGAAGAATTCAGTGAAACAACAGTTATTTGTTAAATACAAATATAATTATTAAATAATTTGTATAATACAAATGACTGATTGAAACTATTATTAACCCCTCCTTATTCGGTGATGGTATGGCGTTAGGTCCAAAGGAAATTGCAGAGTTACTGAAAATGCGTGCTCTTGGCTTTAGTCAAGCAGAAATCGCTGACAAACTCAAGACTACTCAGCAGAATATTGCTTACCATCTGAAGAAGTTACGAGAGAAAGCTGAGAAGAATGGAACAGATGAAGCGTTCAATGCTGCATTGATCGGTGGCTTAGTTGGTGCTACTGCAGGTATTGCAACATTTGCACTTCTTGAACTGTTGAAGAATCAGAAAGAGTAGGTGAGGCCATGTCAGAGCGAGTAAGAGATTTTATCGGGATCTTACAGAGCAACGTGGAACTTGTTAATGAAGTAGCAAAACTAGAATCGCACACTATCTCACATAAATATCTGGTAAACCTAATCGAACAACTATATTCTCCTCCTACACCTGAAATTCTGCAAAATCGTTTGAAGCGGTTATCTAACTCAAAACCATTCCCAGTATTGAGTTATCAAGAAGAAACCGACGAGTTTTTGCTAGCTCCCAAAGTAGCGAATCTAGTTTTGTGGTTATCGAACAATCTTCATCTTGCCAGTCATAGAATCATAAAAGCTCTAATCGATGATATCAACGATGTTTGCGATTCTATTTCAGAGATTATTGAGGAACAACCAATCAATCTCTACATGCTGAAAGAAAGGATGAATCAGTTATCTAAATCCAATATTGAATTAGCGGAGTGTGCAGGTGGCAATCTACGTTCGATTGGAACTAAAGTTCAGGAATTCAAGGAAGAAATTCTTGATTTCGAAACAAAACAAATCAAGGCAAGGTTACTGATGGATGATCACTTAACTCCAATGAGAGAAATAATTGATCCTGATGGACCTATGATTCATGCCCTTGAATCAGCAGCAAACAAATTGAGTCAAATTCAGTCAAGAAATACAATACCTCTTTCTGACAGAGAAAATGCTTCAAATTTACAGAACAAACTAATCAATAATCAAAAGTCTGTTAGAGAAAATCACTGGTCAGCATACTCTCAATTGCAACCAATACTAGCGCCTTATTTGAGGCCAGCAAGCGATCTAGTAAAGGGGGCAAGTATTGCCCTTAGTATCATGAATAAACGGGGGGTTAAATCACTTAAATTACACGAACACCTCAAGTTAACAAAATCAACTAGGCCTACAGGAATCTATGATGATGAACATTTAGAAATGTGGTTCCAAAGAAACAAATCGCGTGACTTTGTTGATGAGGAAATATCATTTGCACCAGGACTAATCAATGATTTGAAATTTGATATTCCCATAATTGGCTTAGCAGAAAAAATAGTTTCAGAGAGGCCAATAGAGGACTTGTTAGCGTATATCTTGGATGCAGAAAAATTCCAAAACCATACACTTTCAAACTGCAATAATGCTGCAACAGACATTCTAATTGAGATTAATGACTTTGGAAAAATCAATGTTGGTGGAATCCAGCAATACCAGAGGGGAAATCAAAAACTTGAGGTGAGGAAAATTGCAATTGAATGAAAATTTACCCGAAATAAAGGATTTACTTTGGCAACTACTTCGTGGTAAGCACATCGATATAGAAGATAACAGGTATCAAGAAGTCGTAGATCGATTTGATGAGTTTAAATTAATATTGCATTCTCTAGGATTTGATTTGATTCACGATTCTATGGGCTTTTTTTATCTTCAAAGACCAAATAAGTCTGAAGAACGTATCACCTCAGCAAAGATTTGTACCTTGTTTTTCGTAATTGTTCAAAGATTACAGGAATGTAAAGAGGGGCATGAACCATTAGATTTTGCTTATCTCACAGATCGCAAGGGGTTTGATTTAGAAAATCTGATTTCTCATTCAAATTTGGACGATACTCTAAGTCGCTTATTGAAGGATATCGACTTGACTGATGATGCTAAAACCGAAGAAGTGCTTGATACAATGAAACGTATGAATCTAGTTGAAAGATTGCCAACAAATAATTGGAGATTCAGAAGGAGTATTGCACGTTTAGAACGTGTAGCCAGCAAGTATGCAAATTATAGTGAGGATGAAGAAGAATGACTCGAAATGGACTCACTCGCCTGATTATGATAGGATCAGGGGTATCAGATTATGTTGAGATTGAACCCTCAAAATCTACACATCTAGTTGCTGACAATAATATCGGAAAAACATCGATTTTGTCCACATTACAATTTTTGTTGATTGATGATTGGAAACATATGGATTTCCCAAAAAGTAGACTTGAAACCGAGGAGTTCTACTTCAAATCACGTAAAAGCCTGATCATTTTTGAGATTAAAGATGCTGAAGGTACAGAACACATGGTAATTTTTAGAGGTAATGGTTTAGCTAGCAATAAGAGATATACACGGTGGATAATGGGTGGACATTATGACAAATCAATATTTATTTCAGACAATGAAGAGGGAGAACTAGTTCCAAATGATTGGGAGATCATTGTTGCGAATGCTGCCAACCAAAGAAGACCGATTGACGAATTCCGAACAGCCAATGACCTGAGAAAGAGATTACGCTCAAATCCCCGCTGGTTACCTACAATAGAAGGTACTGCACATAATAATTTCATTACTGTTTTGAAGACATTGAACACATTAGGAGAGGTCAAAGAAAAGAAGTTGAAACAAGTTCTACTCGATATTAATGAAAGCTTAGAGCTTAGCATGGACTTTTCTAAAGAGTTCGGGGTTCAATGGTACGATTATCAAGAACGAAAATTATCCCACATCGAGATTAGTAAAAAATCAGAATCTATTGTAAAGGCTAAGCAATATGTTGAACAAAAGGCAGAAACACAAACACGAATAATCGAAATGTTGAACGAAATTGGTCCAAGTATTGAATCATTGAGCAACAAGATGGATTCATTGAAAGAACATCATCAAAAAAATATAGTGGATGTGCAAAATGAACTAGCAGAATTAGAGTTAGAAAAAGGAAAGTTACAGGAGTCAGTTAGTAAATTGAATCGAGATCAGGGGGGCCTTGGTACACAAATTAGCCTCCATGAAAATATGGAGAAATGGGCTTCTGACAAAACAATCGTTTCATTAGAAAAATTGTCGAAAGACGCTGAAAAGGAATATTTTTCTTTGAAAAGTAGAGTGATGAAGGCTGAGTTACAGGAATATGAATCCTCAGAACGGATACAGGTTCAAATCCAGAAATATGAAACCGATGTGAGCAATCTCAAAACAGCCTTAGAAAATAAGCAACACACATTAATCGATAGTCTACAAAAACATAGTCTTGAATTCTCTCCAGATCCGTGGAAAGTATTGAATCCCCAGTTACTTATTCAAACAGGAGCCATTTCAAATCCCGATGAAACCAAGACGCTTCTTGATACTATTTCACGTTCAATAACAAATTTGTCATTGGATTATCACGGTATTAAGGTTGAATCTCTGGAGGGAGTTCAAGGATCTGGACAGTTCGACAATCCTGAGGAGATTCGTAATGAATATAATGACAAATTACGAATTTTAGAAGCCATGAGAGTTAGACTGAAAGATATCGAAAATTATGAGAAACTACAAGCAGAAATGGAGATTTGCGAAAAGGATTTCAACATGAAAAGAAAAGACGTTGAATCCATGATGGAATGGGAAGAGAATGGAAAAACAAAGCTTGCAGAAAAGAGAGAAGAAATGATCAAACTCTTAGAAGATAAGAAAGAATCTGAGAAAGCAGTAATCTCAGTCGAAGAAAAGCACGGTAAAGTGAAAGCCAAATTAAGTCGAATGGAATCTGAATTAGGTCGTTTAGAGTCTAGAAATGGCAATGTTTTGCAAGACTGGATGTCATTGCAACAGAAATTTATTCCAAACCTGGCTTTCAACGCAGAAGGTAAACTAGAACTTGAAGAGATTGAGGCTGAAATCTTCAAGCTACGCCAAATTGAACGAAAATACGACAAGGCTGATAAGAAAGTCACTGAATATCAATTAGAGTTGTATTCTCTCTCCGCTCATGTCAGGAATCCGTCTAGTGAAGAGTTCTTCCCAATGATCTTTGAACGATTACAAAACCTTGAACTCGAGAAAGAAAATCTCGGCAAAGAATGGATAAATATCGCAACGAACATGGGCTCTAAAGCAAATAATCTGAAGCAGAGTTTGAACAAATTGAGACAAGAAGTACATGACATTAACAAATTATTCAGGGGGACAAATGTTTCTAATCTGGATGAATTTAGTGTAGAATTTATTGAACATTCTAATGATGTTTCACTCATCAAAAATATCTCGAATCTGACTGCCTTTTCTGCATGGACAAAGGATGAGGATGAAGTTGCTGCAATCAATAGCTTGGGAGATGCAATGACCTCAAGATCTTCGATTAATATTGCCGATTTATTCCACCTGCGATATAACGTGAAAAACAAGGGTAGTGAGAAACAAATGGTAATCGATAATCTAGATGATTCAGGTTCCACTGGGACTGTGACAATTATCAAGGCTGTTTTGTTAATGATTTTACTTAAGAAGACGTTGAAATACAAACAAAGGAGTAGAGTCCCATTACCAATATATCTCGATGAGGTTGGTATACTGGGGCCAAGGAATTACAACCAAATAATCGAAGTTTCAAATAGCCTTGGATTCCAGATATTTACTGCAAGTCCGAAATCTGTAGAAACTGCAGATGTAGTTTATCCTCTGATTGGAGGCAGAAGCAAAGATCGGCTCTTTGTGACTCCAGAATTTTCTAGGCCCAAGCCAACAACTTTGGGGGGAGAGGAAGAATGAGTCTTCCCAAGATTTTGAAAAAGATTCTTGATGATGGATATATTACAGGCTCTAAAATTCCTAAGTCTACTAAGTCAAGTGTGGATCAACTCGTCGCAATAAATGCCTTAGAACTGAACATTCTGAAAAGAGGTTCAAGATATTCAATAGGTAACGAAGAAATTTTCCAAGCGGAAATATCCGCTAGATATCCAGAAGGGTTAGAATCGGTAATAAATTTCAACTCTCATTCATCTAGGCACTTGGGAGTTAAATCCCTAAAAGATGCCAAATTATCTAGGAAAAAATACGCCACAGTACAAATGTTCGTCAATAGTCCATCTGAAGTATTTTTGAATGGTAAATCAATTCCCGATGGCATTGAATCATTTTCATTATCGGTGTTGGTAGATTCTTTGTGTAAATGGGAAATTAATGGTGACATTATCCTAATCGAGAATCAAGAACCTTACCTGCGTTCTCAATCATTATTCAGTGGAGCAAGTGCAATAATTTGCTATAATGGAAGAGTAAATGAGAAAATATCAGAATGGATTAATGAATCAAATATGAATGTTACAATCTGTCCAGATTATGATCCAGTAGGGCTAGATGAATATTGTAAACTAAAGTCCAAAATCGGAGAGAGACTCACTCTATTCCTGCCCGAAACAATTACTGAAGACTTCAAGTATTCAACCTCTCAATTACTCGATAAGAAAAAAAATAGAGAAGTTTTGGTTAGAATAGCTAATGACAAAAATCTTGACATGGATGCAATAAAAGTATTGAAACTGATTCAGAAATGGAATGCAGGTCTTATGCAGGAATTGTATTTTGAGTAAATAACTCATACTTACTTGTAAGCTAAAATTCGGGAAACTTGTTTGTGTGACCATTTTCCTCCACGCTTAGTTGGAACTCCACAAGTGTTCAATTCTCTTGCGATTTGAGAGATTGAGATGTCATCCTCATGATATCGCACCTTGATGTATTCAATCCAATACTGTTCTTTTTCATTTTCAACGAAGTTGTTGTCCTCGGTGTGTCCTTGGCCTATTTAAGTCATAATATATCTAGCACTTTTGACCAGTCTTATGCTATTATAGTCGTATTCATCTGTAAACTCATACATCCAAAACATATACTCAAATCCACGTTTTTCGAAGAACAAAGGAAGTACTTGCTTTGTGGTATCCTTAGACCACTTTCTGTACGGATAGTATAGTTGCCTAATGATGACATCCTTCATTTTCACATTCTTGCCTTCAATCAATATAACGTGATTCTTGCCTTCATATCCAGCATCAACTTCAGTTTGAACACTCTTTTGTTCGACTAAAGTATTACGAACTCTGAAAGAAAATTCGGGCGTATATTTTCTCCCTCTTATTGTGAGATATAGTTTCCCAACTCCTGCAAAATGCTCAATCATTCCAGTTGCATACGCAAAATCAAGATGTTGCATTTCAGAGTTTCCTACTAAGGATGATTCTATTGGGAAATCTAATTTTGCATCATACAGTATTGGTTCTGAATTTATCTCGGGAATATCGGTATATCCCTGGCCCTTGATAATGGCATAATAACCATTTTTTACAGGTAATAGAAACAGGTTTTTCTCATTAAAAACTTGAGGTTTGTCTTTCTTTTGGGCTTGATAACATAAAATTCGAACTTCCTTTTCTGCAGTTTTTTTGAAATCCTGGCATGCTGTTTTGATTTGTTTCGCAGTAATGTAGAAAGGCTCTTTGTCAAAATCATGATTGTGTATGTCGTATGCATCAAATATGGCCAACCAAGGAATATCTTTAGAGGGGTTGCCCATATCTTGGTCACTCAGTTCTGATATTAGAACTAATTCTAATAATTCTTAATCAGTAATTCACTGATTTTTCCTCTTCTGTCTGGGTTGCTGTTAATTGCTCTACTGGCAAACACTCTATCAATATCAAAATCTCTGTAGAGTTCATCAAAGAATTCGTCATCTTCAACAGTATTCTTAGGATCTGAATTGGAAAGTAAGAATAACACATCCTTCTTATGAAGTTCTTTTGTTAAAGATGCTAATTCTGCTTGATTTTCATCATTAAAATCACCTTTGGAATATGAAATAAAGCTTGATGTTTTTGACAAAGGCCTGTAAGGTGGATCAAAGTAAACAAAACTCTTGTCATCGACCCATTCGAGACATTTTTCATATGAGGCGTGATGAATTATTACGCCTTTTAACGCTTGATTAACTTCTTTTAGAGATTCAGCTGAGGGAAAAGAGGGATTCTTATATCGGCCTGTCGGTACATTGAATTTACCACTTCGGTTCAAACGGAATAATCCATTGAAACATGTTTTGTTTAGAAATATCATCTGTGCAACGCGTGATGACCTTTCTTCATCAGTCATCGATTCAATATCGAGATTTGAGTTCCATAAGTCTCTAATTTTATAGAAATAATCACTCCTCTCTTCAGTGGTCGATGGAAACTCATCAACCAATTTCTCTAATGATGATATCACATCATTTACAGAAGATTGTAATTGCCTGTAACATAATACTAATTCCAAGTTGATATCTGAGATGTGAATTTGTTTGAAATTGTAATTTTCCAACATGTGAAAAAGCAAAGCGCCACCTCCTATGAAGGGCTCAACATAAGTCTCAACCTCATTTATTTCTGAAGGGAGCCTCTTTTCAATCTCCGAAATCAACTGACGTTTACCACCCGCCCACTTCAGAAATGGTTTCGCCATATCTTTTTGTCAATGTCGGTCGTTATTGAAGTCAACGATTATTCATCACTGTAGCCAGTGGTTTTGAGTGTCGATAGGTAGTTGGTTGGTGGCGGGTGTTTGAATGGTTTCAGCACACCGTCTGAGGGATAACGCGCGAAGCCTTGATGTATTGGAGCCCTAACTGCGTGATGTCCTTCGGGACACGGGATGCACGCCGCTTCGGCGGTTAAGGTGGTAACACCAATGAGAACAGGGCCATACAATGCTAGGCAAAAAGCCGTACAGCAGCGTCTGTACGGAGAGGGGCCAGAGCTACCGCCGCGTCTTGTAAATAGGGGGCATCTCTGCTGGCTAAACTCCTACACTACTCAGTTACAGGCTGAAGGTAAATCAGTCAATACTCAGAAGTCGTACATGATTGGACTGCGCCATCTTATCGAGACTCCATTACCTGGAGAAGATATTCTCAGTGAATTCGAAAGAGATTCAATGAGTGTTCAACAACTCCTAGAAAGAATCGAGCCATTCAACGGTAGATTAGACATCTGGGTAAACTCGATGATCGACAAATCACCATCCACTGTAAAAGCAAGATTAGCCGCTGCTAACCATTTAATCAATTGGCTAGGACAGAAATGGCCTGAGCACCTAGTTAGGCCAAAGAGCGGAAAGAAGTTGCCACGAACTCTCACCAGTCGAGAATTGACTATGGTAAAGCATGCAGCATCATGCAGTGAAGACCCACTAGCGAATCTAGTAGTCACAATGATTCTTGATACTGGTCTGCGAGTGAGTGAAATTTGTGACTTAGAACTTTCAAACATTGACCTTGATGATAATTCTGCAATGGTCATTGACGGTAAGGGAGGAAAGGATAGACTGGTTCTGTTTACCGATTCAACCGTAGCCAGCATCGAAAGTTGGCTACCACTTAGGGAATCGAGAAATCCAATCGGAGACCATCTCCTTGTTACTAAGAGAGGTAATGCTCTACAATCTAGAAGCGTTCAGCGCTTGATGGATAAGTTAGCGGACGAAGCCGGAATGCCGAGAGGGAGATTGACTCCTCACGTCTTACGACACAACTTCGCTACCGGTCTATTGGAGAGAGGTGCTGATTTAGTTAGTATTCAAAGGCTGCTTGGTCATGCTAGCATCGCTACTACCAGAGTGTACCTAGAAATTAGTGACCAAACTCTGAGAGAGATCTACAAGCGTGCAACTTCTATTGAAGTTGAAGAAGACGAATCATGAGCGCGCTTTCTTGCGCTTCTCGGTTTTTGGAGGCCCGCTCCATTCTCTGTGACTGGCAACCTTGTTGCCTTCATGTCCTTCGATTGGACAATATTTACCACTACGGCAACGTGAACAATTACCCTTAGGAGGTAGTTCGACTACCTTGCGCAATTTTCCATACTTGCGCCTTGGCATGCAAACCCTTCACAAATGAGGGTCTTACAATATATCGCCGTAAGTTCTCACTTTTTGTTGAACCAAGGCATATCTTTGACTGAGCGAGGAACTTTGAGAGTGCTTCCCTTTCTTCCATCTTTGGATTTCTCAGCCTTGACTCTGTGTTCTCCAGCTTTACTGACTGTCTTTTCAGCGACCTTTTTTCCAGCAGCGGCTGCTTTGGACGCTGCTGCCTTGCTCTTTGATGCTGCTTTCTTAGCAGTAGACTTGGCTTTTGTAGCGGCCTTCTTTGCAGAGGATTTTGCCTTAGTTGTGGCTTTCTTAGCGGATGATTTGGTTTTTGCAGCGGCTGTTTTGGCCTTTGATGCTGCTTTCTTTGCTCCTTTCTTTGCTACTGATGCGAGCAATTTCTTGGAAATCGCTGCGCTTACGCCTGCTTTCGCTAGCCCTTTTGAGCCTGCTTTGTTGATTCCTGCAGCGGATTTGATTCCTGCGTCACTGAGTTTCTGTGCTGTTGCTTTACCTACTCCTGGCAATGCCATTAGAGCAGCGAGAGGGTCCTTTTTCGGCTTAGCGGCCATATCTTCACCTAATGTAGGCATAACACACCCATATGATGAACCCTTCTCTTTTGAGGGGGAGAATTAAGTCCAAGTGCTGGCGTGAGTAAATTATGCAAGAGAGGTTGGAGGCGCTATCTTCTACCCTTTATGCACAGGTTAGAGATGCTGGGCCAACTCATGGTTTTGATCTCGAAGGTAATCTTCGCCCCAAAGCACATCCTGCAAACATAGCCACTGTGTACCTAGGCGACGTAGCACAAACCTTGCTCAAAGTAATGCAAGGTTCAAGCACTCCAATTATGGATAAAAAGCCCGGCTTTGATGAACAGACCTGGACAATATCTTGCCGTGCAGGAGATGTGTTGCTGACTATTGACAGCTACTCGTATTGGGGATTTGGATTACTTACTCGATGCTATGCAAATACGATTACTATTGAAGGGCCTTTGGGCGAGAGAGCAAGAGTTGTCTTTGACTTAGTGGCATCATTATCACACAAACCATGGGAATTTTCCAGAAGAGGAAAATTCAATTCTAAGATTAGTAATATTACAGAAAACCAAGAATGTTGGCAGGCTCATATTGAGAGGGCACGAGAAGATTTAGGCGAATTGATTGAAGCGACTCTTCTCGAGAAAGGAGATTGTGAAGATATCGAGATCGCCAGGAACGCTCTCGCTGATGATAATGCGCCCGCAGTACTACGAGCATTGTCCCGAATAGAAGCCGATTCGATAGATGTAGAAGTGGAAGATGTCAGTCCTGATGGAATGGTTTTGCAAATTGATGAAGATGCGGTTCCGTTCGTCGATTTATCGTCTGAAGAGGAATAATCAGCGCGCGTCGCGTTGATAAAGGGGATAATTGTCGGCGGTGACATGGCAAAGAAAGACGGCGGCGGCATTCAGCAGGCTGCAGGTCTAATTCGATACTTCGATGAAGAATCGGAAGACGCTTGGAAAATCACTCCAAGACAGATTTACCTTGCATGTATTGGTCTGTCTGGATTCATCTACCTCGTAAACGAGGGCGTTGTCGGATGGATCATGGATATGTTTTGATTACCTTAGAGGTTCAATCAATACAACAGAACCTTCGGTTCTAGCCATTCCTTGTGCAACTTGCATTGCTGTTTCCAAGTCTAATGTTGCACCCAGTGTTCTAGGCCCTTCAGCCTCGTGAACGATTAATCTGTGAGTAAGATGTGTTAGTGTCTCTTGGCTAATTCGCTCAAAAATCCACTTTTCGTCTTCGATTCTAACCATAGCAGGAACGTCGACTAGTGGCCCCATTTCATTGCCGATCGATCTTGTTCTACCGCTAAGTCCTTGTAAATCTGCTAAAGGTCTCCATGAACGCTTCTTAACTCTCATTCTGACCTTGTTCTCTTGGCTTACGCCGTCTCTAAATGCTCTTCCCATCAGGATCCCCATCCTTGGAGAAATACTTCTCCGAACCGCAATCGAATTTTATCCATTCATAAGAGTTGGGGGGACTTCCCATTCTTTACTGCGCTTTTGGACGACCTTTTTCTAGTACCAAAGGTGAACTAATTGATATCAACAAAGCTAGTATTATTCCTAGCAAAATATTGCTGGTCAAATCTGTCTGTAAACAGATTATCATCGGACTGATTGAGATTCCAAATCTCCAGCCCCAAGCCTCTGGCCGTGGGTGTGAATCAAAGCCTAGAAGCGGCAATAGCATTCCAATCAATCCAAGTCCTGTTACCGCCACTGTTAGCCATAATGCTACAGCGATTGCTCCATCGCCATCTCCAATTCTGTTTACATTCGAAACCAAAGCAAAGGTTGTTGCAAAAATTAAGACGATGCCGATTAGAATGGATATTGCAAGTGCGTTTGCTCTTCCGGTTCCATTACCAATCTTTGGACTAATTTTGTCTTCGAAAAATGGCAAGAAGCCAATGAAACACATAGAGGATATAATTACCAATATCTCTTCATTATCTAGTAACTCAAATACAATTGCAAGTATTGCTATTGCCACAATTATTCCAATGCTATTCTTTTCATCAAAGGTGTTTGAATTAGACAGTAACTGGGCAAGGATTACTCCGAGGATTATTGATTCAGTACCAGCGAGTAAATATTCTGTGAATGTAAATTCGTGAATTGTCTCATTTATCCCGCCTTCTGGATACATCGTCAGTAACAAAACAAAGGTTATGCCTCCGCCAAATCCATTGAAGTATTTCTTGTGACGTCCCTGATTGATATGGTACTGAATCAATGCACACATCACTGTAACGATGACTAAAGCCGAGCCTCCAGATTGATGAATTGATTCGCTAGGAGACAGAATAAATGCGATTAAAGATAGTGTTGCAGTGAGACTTGGTAACCACTTGCCTTTCTCAAAAAGAGGAGAGATAAACATCGCCAGTGCAGAAAGTAAGGCTAGGGTCGCCAGCGTTTCTGCCATGACCCCCCCACATACAACTGACCCATTAGACTTGCACAAGCAACAAGAGTGAGAGACCTGACCCCGCGCCATGGTGCGACCAGCCGACGAGGAGTTACTCGAAGAGTTGGCTAAGGCGCCTCTTGCTGGATTATCTCGCAGTTTGGGAATCGATGTTGACCAATGGCTTCCTATTGCATCATCGCCATTGCCCGTAACGATGCGATTGACTCCAAGAAGACACGATATGGATTGGACAAGGGAGATGTTGGAGTCTCTCGGTGGAAAGAAAATTCCTTGGATTACTGCGAGTGAATCTTGGGTAATGCCATTCTCAAAGAGTGATTACCCTAGCGATGAAGCAAAGAAAATGATGGCTTTACTTCATGAAACTGGAAGAATAACTCGACAAGAAGCCGTCTCGATGTTGCCCCCTATTGTTCTTGAACCTAAGGACGGGGACCTTGTGATGGACACATGCGCAGCGCCTGGTTCCAAAGCGACACAATTGGCAGAAGCTATTCCAAATGGAGTTGTA
>CACEWA010000002.1 GCA_902563095.1 uncultured Candidatus Poseidoniales archaeon
TACATTCCGCCGAGATCATGATTCAAAACGTCCTAGAATAAACAAAAATTCGAGTCGCAAGGACAGAGAGCAACGTGGGAAAGGCGACTATTACTCATTCGATTCCTGAGGTGTGTAAATGCCAGCACAAATCCCTCCCGAAGCACAATCGATAGGTAGGGCTAGGGGGAGATTGTCTGCATCATCACTGACGACATTTAGAAGGTGCAAGGAGCAATGGTTTCTCAACTACAGAATAGGTTTGCGCGGCCCTCTTTCTCCTCACCAAGTAATGGGAATCGAAGTGGAAGATGCATTCTGTTCAATCTTGATGCATAGAGCTCCAAAGGTTGAATCATTGAATGATTTAGAGAAATGGTGTCATAGTTTAATCAAAGAACACGCCACTAAAGCATTACAAAATGGCAAATCTACCTTTGAAGATGCTATGTGGAACAAAGGAGATTTCGATGAGTATTTTGGTATAGATAATGTTTCTCAAATGCTAGAAAACGGAATTAGATTACAACTTGAAGAAGTCCAGGCCTGTTTTGAGTCCGCAGGAGGGGTACATGAGTTCGAGATTCCAGCACCTTGCTGGGATTCTCCGCCGCATTTTACTCAGCCAGAAAAAGCGAATAGCATGATTGCATGGAAAGATGAACCTCACCAGTTTAGTCCAGAAATTACTTGGCAGGATGCCTGGGAAATCGCAAGGCCGTGGGTAAAAGATCCAAGAAATCCTGAACCTCAGAGGATGTACCATCGCGATAAATGGGCTGCAGGTGAATGTGATTTAGTCTTAAGATGGGATGGTAAAGTACGTATCATTGACATTAAGATGGGTGATGGTGAAGGTAAGTTTGCCTCTTCCCTACCAGATCAGTTGAATTTCTATGCATGGCTTTGGAATGAAACCCACGAATCGACATGCGATGGTCTTGAAGGATGGTATCTTAGCAATGGTTTGCGTAAGGTTGTCGAAGTGAAACCACTCTCAACGGATGAATATAGGGCAATTCATGATGAGATGAAGGAATGGAGCAATGACAATTCGTTCCCAATAAAATCTCCATGTAATGGAGAAGCAGGAGGATGCTATTGGTGTTCTGTCAATCAAGTTGAATTTGATTCACCAGAAATAACCATGCCATGCGAACCGCTGTCATCCATACCATCTAGAGTGAATGTGAAAGGCAGACTGCAAGGCGCTTGGGGGCCATTGCCGAATCATTACGGCGAGATGGTTCTAGGTGCTATGATTCAAGCAGGAGATAAGATGGTGACATTAGAAGAGAGCCAACCTGGTTCTTATCCGACTATGCATGAATCTTCACAAGATGACGTAGTTATCACGGGAGCTCTTCCAGGAGTTTGGAGGGGACAACCCCGATTGTATTTAGATGAGAATTCCTCTATAGAAGCAAGTTCTGAGGAGAAGTTAACTCGCATGGGTATGTTGAGGACAAAAGCCAATGTAATGGGTGTAGTTCTATCTTGTTCGAAGCGCGATGGTCGAAGATCAGATGGTCGCCCGTGGTCGATGTTGTCTTTCCATTTGTGGGATGGAGAGAGAGTTGCTGAAGTGGTCGCATTCGGTTCAGCGATAAACGGCACTATGCTCTCGATTAAACCAGGTGATTTAGTAAAATTGACTTCTGCAGAGTTAGGTTGGAGAGAAGGATTGGTGCAATTACGTATCGATTCTCGGACAACTAGAATTGAAATCAAATCGAAGCCTTGAATAGACTCCATCAGGGGCTTGCTAAGTCATGCCAGTGCGAAGTGCGGATCCCGAGACCGATGACATTGGTCGCTTTAACCGGCTTTCAGCCTCACAAGCAAACACTTGGGATGATTGCCCTAGGTTGTGGTATTATCAAAATAAGATGAGGCTAAAATTCCCGCAAACACCTCCTCTGTTCTTGGGTAGAGCTGTTGAAGAATGTGTATGTAGGGTTCTAATGGAATCTCCAGGTTTAGTATTCGCTTCAGCACCTTTGGATGTAATGTCGAATGGTGCTGATAACCTACTACCTCTTTTCGATGATGAGTTGCCAAATGATTTCATGACTTGGTGTGAATCTAGAGTCGACATTCATTGGCCAAAAATCAGAGATGAAATGCATGAGGAATGGTCCAAAAATGCCCGTAAAGCAGGTAATTGGCATGAATACTCAATGGATGCATATCGAGATATGTGCATAACAGCATTACGAATGCATATGGATGAAGTTGTCCAATGTAGAGATACAGTCGATAAAAAGGAGTTATCCGATTGGCGTAACGGTATCAATCATCCTATTTCGGCACCAGATGGTCGAGAAAACTCAGGGGCGCACCCTCTAGCCAAAACAGGAGAATGCACTCTAGTGGAGGCATGGGAAATAGCTAGGCCATGGTTCGTAGACCCAGATGCAGAACCATTTTCATTGAATGTTGTTCATCCAGACCACTGGTTCCAAGGTGAATACGACCTAGTCTACCGTCACGGTGGCAAAATCAGAATCATGGATCTCAAAGCCAGCAGAGGTGGCGGAGATAGAAGTGGTAATTACATCGAGCAGTTGCGCATTTATGCAATGCTTTGGTCTATTACTCATGAAGGAAAGATTCCTGATAATCTAGAAGTTTGGTATCTTGGAGTTGGTGTAAGAAAGAATGTTGCAGTTCCTTCCGCGCAAGAAGTATCGGAATTGGAAAGTAAACTTCACGATTTGTGGCAAGAAATCAAGGGCATCGAGGTTACAATCGAAGATTGCCCCCCTATTCCAAGGCCACTTCGAGGATATGGGGAAGGCGGAGTTAAGGAAGAAGATCCTTCAGAATCTCGTTGTTCAACTTGTGATTGGTCAGGATTGTGTCCTAATGGAACAGGTGATGATGATTTACCAAGCGGCGGAGTTCACCAGCCGCCTGGAGACCTCAAGACATATGATTTGACTCCATTCAATGAATTGGTACCTAGGGTGAATATATTCTGTGAAGCGTTTAGTGTTACAAATGTTCCAGATAAGCCACCAAATATCACAATAGAACAAGATGGTGGATTTGCATTCGTTAGAATCATTGCAGAGGAAAGTGAAGGAGTGCTTACTTACCCTGTAGAAGTTCAGAAAGGAGACACACTGCGTCTAGTCGGAGTAATTCCTTCAACCAATTGGAAGGGGGAGTTACAACTCAAAGTCGACCCCTATGCTCGAGTTGAAAAAGCAGATCATAGCGAAGATGGAGACATCGGCCTATTCGATTTCAGAGCCAGGTGGAATGTAGTTGGCAGAGTCGCTTATTCAACCTTCAAGTCAGGTATTGGTAAGACTGGAAAACCATGGGCGCGCAAAGGATTGGTTATCTTGGATGAAACAAGTAGAGTGACAGTTGAGGGCTGGGATAATGCGTGGCCAAGTATCTACAACACCCTCAAGCAAGGAGACGAGGTTGCAATACTCAATGTCTCATTAGACGCCTGGGCAGTCGATGTGAAAGCTAACCTAGAGAAAGGTAGTACAATCCATGTAATATCTAGAGCAGACGATTAATTTCAATAATCCGGAGTTTTCTTTAATTAATTGTATATTTAGTATGAGATATGAGAGGAGGCAATCTACTCTTCACAAAACCAGATGAAATTGTATCTGATAATCAAGTGGCTGAAGATAATTTGATTCTTAGTCGATATGATAGGAAAATCAAATTTTGGGTAATCTTGTTGATACTTTTTGTCGCCGTATCAGCGTTTACGAATATGCTTGCAACTAGGAATCAAGTAACAGCCGAAGAGCGATTCATTTGCGTCTCTCTAGGCGCTGATTACTATGAGCCTGGCGATTGGGATTGCAAAGAAATTAGAGACAAGTATGATGCTTACAAAACACAAATTTTGATCAGTTATATCGCATATTTACCGATAGGATTTTCTCTAGTAAGCATCGGTGTTAATCTGAAACGTAAAATGGCCCACAAGCAAACTCTAAGCAGTGGTATTTTACTTCCAGAATAAGCATTAGATGAGGAAGCGCCGAGAGGGAGATTTGAACTCCCGCGTCCAAGGGACAGTGGATTTCGAATCCACCGCAATACCGGGCTATGCGATCTCGGCTGACAAGCCGCCCACCTGCACGACCATCATAAGCGTGATGTCACTCGGGTGGAGCGATGAAGATTGCACTGAAGGGTCATGGCCACGACCATGTCATTGAATTAGAGGCAGGTTCTACAGTAAAGCAAGCTCTAATCGAGATTGGAATACATCCTTCTACAGTAATTGTTAGTCACGAGGACATAGTGTTGCCACATACCACCGTTCTAAACGCAGATGTTTCACTAGATCTGACAATAGTCAGTTCTGGTGGCTGATTACATGTAGATTGAATCAGGAGATTCTGATAACTCTGAAATCAAATCTTCAGCCTTGCCAGGGTGCATTTCTTTCAGTTTGGCTGCGAGTCTCTCAGTAGCATCGATTGGAATTGGCAAAGGCAATGACCACCATTTACGTATGGTCTCAAGTAGCAACTGTGCGGCTACAGGGTCTGCAGAATTTCCTACAGTTGTTGCAATTGTACATGATGTCTTGACATTCTTTACCGGCCCAATTGCTGTGATCAATGCAGCCATACCAATTACACCAGATTTGGGTTCATCTCTACGAACATCCACTCCTTGGGATTCTAGTTCAATTCTATATTTAGATGAACTAGTAACTGAAAAAATGTCTTTCCTTTCAGCAGGCGCAGACATCCCTGCTAGAACCAAAACCTCTCCTCCTTCAAACAAATCAAGAATTGTAACTGCCATATCATGCTGTCCTTCCGCAGTCATTGGCTGTGCATCACCGGTTAGAGTGAATACCACTCTGCCATCTACTTCAATTTTAGAAAGGAGTATGTGGGGAGGTGCAAGTAATCCATTTTCATCTAATTTGGCCAATGGAGGTAATGTTGGGTGTATGATTCTAGCAATGGGTTCTGCATCCAATTCTGTGTTGACGGCATCAACCGCTAATTTACCAACATCTCCAACCCCTGGCATGGCAACCAATAGTAGGCCACCAGCCGTTTGGGGCTGCGAAATCCAGTCGATGAGTACACCCATGAAAGGTCCAGCGTATTTTGACGCGGTATAATGATTCGCATCATTCTTCTTCGCTAGAAGCCAATGTTGGAAGTGTTTGAGCCCACCCGTCTTCTTCCACTCCTTCGAGTTTTCTACGCAAGTGAGCTCTCTTATCTTCAGGCGACCATTTCATGGGTGCTGCAGCTTGTGCAATGCCTCCACAGGTTGGGCAAGTGGTCGAAAGAGAATATGCTCCACATTCCTTGCATTTCTGCATTTGTTGGCGAGCCATTTCACTCCCTCTCTGCTTCAGCAGAACCGCCAGCAGCAACTACAACATCGATACATGCTTTAGTCGCATTATCCCATGCTTCTTCTGCGGTTTTGAAATCAGGTGCTTTGAGATCAATACGGTACGAAGGCGCTCCATCATAATGGCATGTAACCACTAGTTCTGCTTCTTTGTCAGATACATTTTCTGCAGCAATCAAAGCCTCTCTGATAACTTCAATTCCTTCAGATTGCTCGACATTTAGTGTGAAGCGACCTCTGATTTCAACAGTGTCTGGAATAATATTCTTCACTGCTATCTCGATGAATGCAGGAATCCAATCTCCTTCATATCCAATTTCAGTCAGTGATTCTGGGGTTTTTGCTGCTTCTTCAAATGCCCCGTATAGAGTAGCGAATGATTCAGTCAAGTCGGCTTGATATTCAGCGAGTTCATCTGATGACCATCCGACTTGTTCAGCTAAGACTTTGAGAAGTTGCTTCGCTCTTTCTTCATTCTTCCACTGTGCAAGTCTATCTCGCTTTCTTTCTTCACTAACAGACTTTAGTGACAATTCTAGGGAGTTCTTGTCATTGCGTGTCCTTAGAACCTTACAGATTAATCTTTGACCAGGACGAACGAATGCTCTGATATTCTTGACCCAGCCGCTAGCAATTTCGCCAATGAAAATGAATCCTTCAATACCTCCGTATTCCTCTAGGTCAACGTAAGCACCGTTCTGCTTAACTTCACGAACCAAGGCAACAACTAGTTCTCCTTCGGAAGGACCGTTTTCGAGGAGATTTTTGGCCATGGAGGACTTGCCTCCATTCACTCAAGGATTTCTACGACACTGCAGCCGACCAACTGGGCCTTGCCCCCAGAAGGGTTTGTCATTGTAGCACCACATACCGCACAAGCGATTGGGATTGTGGCACGGGAGAAGATGATGCTCTCTGAGGAGCAGTCTCGACATGAAACTTTTAGGAACTTACCAGACATCATTTACACCTCAGTTATCTACTAGTTCGAATTTCTTTGCACGCTGGCAAGGAGCATAGTGGGCCTTGCCAGTTTCAGTGCAACGGAATAGGATGTTTACACGCTTTGTAGGCTTTTCACGACCATCTGGCTTTGGACGAGGGAAACCACGGTATCCTGCCATGACTCTACGGAAACGTCGCTGACCCCACTTTAGTTCACTAGCGCGTCGCTTCTTGACACGCTCTACGGTATGCATTGTATGCTTACCAGCACTAGGGCTGTATCGCTTTACTTGACGTGGCATCTTTACCATAGTCTCACCTTGAGCATTCGGCCCACTAGCGTCCTCTATTTAGTGGTGACGGATTAGCATAAATCACGAATCAGCCCACTGAGGCCAAGATTACCGGTGATGTTCATAAATCATAATGTCGCCGTCCAACTTATGGATTCAATGTTGGAGGCCGCAATCTGGTTTTGGATTCCATTAAGTTTGATTCCTCTTGGGGCATGGCTTTCAATAAGTGGGAAAGCCAAATCACTGGGCAAAATAATCGCAGTTGCTGGATTACTCCTGGTAATGATTTCATCTTGGACAGTCCCAGCCTCAGATTCGACCGCAGGAGGCCATTTGCTGCTTTCCATTCTAGCACCTTCGTTGTTATTGGCTTACGGTGTACATGGAATGGTATTCGGAGGAAATGTGCCAGTAGGAAGATTAGACTCAACTGCGCGCTGGAGTGGCTCGATTGCGATCATAGTATCCTTGTTGATTTTCTGTTTGATGCATTGGTACAACTTGACACCTCTTTGGAGGGACGGTGAAGTAAATCCGTACTGGATTGTGTTCTGGCCGACATTTTTGCTGTTTTCAACATCGCTGAGTTCAGCGTCGGCTGTTGCATTGGTGAGTTACGGGGACAACAGATTGTCTGAATCTATCCGTCTTGCAATTCTTTCAGTAATTATGGCGGGGATCGCTCTTGCAGCGATGATTTTCGACGGATACATGACCACATCGGATGAGTTCAGAGATTATCTTTGGTTAGCCACAGCAGATATTTTCGGAACAATAGTTGGAATTTCTCTAGCAATAGGTGCCTTTGCTATGGTGATATGGGCATATGAAAATTCATTGCCTTTGCCAGAAAATTCACTACCGCCAACTGAAGAAGAAATCAAGCATGTCGTCTCCTTAGCTGAAAACCATATCGGAGGTGAAGAAGAATGAAGCAATCAGAGTCTTCATGGAGGTTGCTAATACTTGCAGCATTTTTACCGATATTAGTTCTAGTTGCAATCAATATCACTGGAGATTGGAAGAATGATTTCCATCCTGAATCATTCAAGAGATTTGGAAATGCGATTCTAACCTCTTATGTCATAATGGGAATTATCTTGATTGGAAATTTATTCTTCTATGCGGATTCAAGGCATCGCCCATTCGCTCCTTTTGTTGGAATGATGTTTGCTTTAGCAGTTGGAATACTAATTGCTTGGGCTCTAATTTCGAATGATGATCTATTGCTAGAAGCAAATAGTGGATTGCGTGCTCAAATGTTATCCAATGTAGTACATCTTCTCGTTAGCGGCACAGCAATGCTTCTTGCATCATTATTGGCTATTGGTGTCACATTTGCGATGATTACAGGGCGGGAAAGAAGGGTTCTTTTCGAAGAAGAGTAGAATTTCTGTGACCCGTCGGTTTGATAAAGGGAGGGCTGGTGGCCGAGCCGTTAGGTGATATCATGTCCAAGGGTACTCCATCAATGGGTAAGAGGCAGAAGACCACCCATATTCGTTGCCGCAGGTGCGGTAAAAATTCCTTCCACAAGCAGAAAGGTGTTTGTGCATCATGTGGCTATGGCTCCACTTCAAGAATGCGTTCATACCGCTGGTCCAAGAAGACTCGCCGACCCTGAGTTTTTTTCAGATTTAGAGAAAGGGCTGTAAAGCCCCTGCGATTCGATTAGTTTGGGCGAGACAAATGTGTGGCATTATCGGTCTCGTTGGAAGGCGTGGCTATCATATCAATCAATTGTTGTATGATGGGCTCACTGTCCTACAGCATAGAGGTCAAGACGCTGCAGGAATGATGACTGAGCACGAAGGCAGATATCATCTTCGAAAATCTAACGGATTGGTGAAAGATGTATTCTTCAAAAAACATATGCAGAATTTGTTAGGTTCAATCGGCATAGGTCATGTTCGCTATCCTACTGCTGGTTCATCTTCAGCAGCAGAAGCACAACCATTCTATGTGAACTATCCATTTGGAATTTCACTAGCCCACAACGGCAATCTCACTAACGCTAATGAAATCAAAGAATTGCTAACAAGTGACCATCGCCGGCATGTTAACACCACCTCTGATTCAGAATTGCTGCTGAATTTGCTAGCTATGGAATTACATTCAAGAACCCATAATGTTGCTATCGATGGTGAATTACATGTCGATGTCAATACGATTTTTTCTTCTGTGGCCGCTCTACACAAGCAAATTTCAGGAGGTTATGCTTGCGTATCTCTAATTTCGGGATATGGAATACTTGCATTCCGTGATCCAAACGGAATTCGTCCTCTGATTTTCGGCAGTAGAGAAATCGATGGAGAGACAGAATGGGTTGTCGCCAGCGAATCAGTTGCAATACACGCTCTTGGATTCGAAGTTGTACGTGATGTAGAGCCAGGAGAAGCAATCTTCTTGACTTCTGCTGGTCAGATATTTACTCAGCAATGTGCCGAAGAAACTCATCATTCACCATGTATATTCGAGCATGTTTACTTTTCTCGCCCAGATTCAATAATTGATGGAATATCGGTTTATCAAGCACGATTGAATCAAGGGCAAAGATTAGCCGAAAGAATCCTCGAGCAATTCCCTAATCACGACATTGATGCTGTTATTCCAGTGCCGGATTCTGGCAGATATGCGGCTTTACAAATGGCTGGAGCATTGGGTGTTGAATACCGAGAAGGTTTCGTAAAGAATCGGTACATTGGTCGTACTTTCATTATGCCTGGTCAAGCAATGAGGAAGAAATCAGTTCGACGTAAGTTGAATGCTATACCTCATGAATTTAGAGGCAAGAATGTGTTGTTGGTAGATGATTCAATAGTGAGAGGGACGACCTCTGCCCAAATAGTGGAGATGGCACGAGAAGTAGGTGCAAACAAAGTCTACTTTGCTTCCGCTGCACCTCCTGTTAGATTCCCTAATGTGTATGGAATTGACATGCCTGCCGTTACTGAATTCATCGCGAATGGTAAGACAATAGATGAAATTGGAGAAGATATTGGTGCGGACAAACTATTCTACCAAACTCTGGAAGATTTGATCGAAGTAACCAGCATCAATGGTGAGCAATCTTGGGACGCTAGTTGCTTCAATGGTGAATATGTAGCGGGTAATGTAACTCAAGATTATCTAGACGCTTTAGAGGCCGCAAGAAATGATTCTGCCAAGACTGTGAAGAGACTTTCAGATGAAACAATCGGCTTACATAATGATGAGTGAGATGGTGAAATGCAACAAGCTTGGATACTTCGTTATGGCGAGCTTGGACTCAAGAGCAGAATAGTAAGGCGCCAATTTCAAAGAGCTTTATCCAATAACATGAAGAATTTGGCAAAAAAATACCAAGTTTCACTAGTTCAAGACCGTATCAAATCGATGGAAGTAGTAACGAGTAATTCACCACCAGAAGATGTAGAAAATTTGCTTTGTCATGTACTGGGAGTAGTTGCAATTGACCCCGCAAAGGTGATTTCCGATGTTATTGACCCGTCCAAGGTTGCTAAGGCGATTCTAGAAAATGATAACCTGAGGGGGCAAAAAAGGACATTTGGAGTTAGGACCAAGAGAGTTGGGCCCAAAGGCAGTTACAGTTCTCAAGGTTATAGTGGAGAGATTGGAAGGTGCATGTGTGAACAAGATGAAACTCTGTCAGTCAATCTATCTAATCCGGACATTTGGGTCAGATTGGTTCTCGAGCCTGAAAGAGTGTGGCTACTAGAAGAGAGAATTATTGCAGCAGGCGGCCTTCCTCCAGGTGTCCAGGGCGATGTGCTTTGCCGCGTATCAGACGAAGAATCACTTCTTTCGACATTTTTGATAATGCGTCGGGGCTCACGAATTATTCCAGTAGAGGGTTGTGATGAACAACTTCTACAGATTTTGCAAGATTGGGACCCCTTTCTTGGAAGGACAACTGCAATCTTGGATTTGCATGGCAAGGTTAAGAAAAGGCACCCGTGGGGAGTTGTTGGAATCTCGGTAGAAGAAGGAGAATCGATGATTCAACGTCCAGAATCTGATGTGAAGACCGTCCCTCTTTCGACTTTAGAACCCCTATGTGGTTGGACAGAGTCAGAGGTCGAAGCACTATCCAAGCACATTAGAGTGCCTAGCAAGAATCTGTGCATGCCGAACTTGGATGCATGGGTATCATGAATGATGGCCTTGCTGGTCTTCACATGGCGCTTACTGTACCGGTGGTCAGCAAGTTCAGTGCGACAGCCAGAATCACAGCAGTATCGAGTGGAATCAACTTGTCATATGGTCAAGTTGACGGAAGGTTGGTGATTGGCGAAAACGAAATTTCTCTCTCATCAATTACTTGCATGTATGAATTTCCTTACGGTGACTTGGTAGTTGGAACTAGTGAGTCTTTGCAAATATTTAGAGACGGTAAAGAGATAACATCAAACGCATTTGAAACAGGTATTGATTCTCTGTCTGGAAAAGGAGATCATGCCATCGCTATCGATGGATTAGGAAGGGCGCACATCGTAGATTCTGCAGGTAATATTTCTTCGATAAATGAGAGTTCAGTATTGTTTTCAGCAGTTGGCTCACAGGTTGCCATAGCTACAGAATCAGGTAAAGTTAGCACTTACTCACTTGACGGCCAGAAGGTCTGGGAGCGACCGATGAGAGGGGATGTAGGAGAGAGAATCACCGCTATTGGGTGGAATGATTCGACATTGATAGTAGCCCGAGAAGGCCACGGTCTAGTCCCTGGTGATGAAGAGGCGCTAGAGATTGAGCATTGGCAATCACAACAATTGATCAAGAGGTATGATGTTAACCGCCGTGTGGTTGCAATTGATGGTCTTTGGATGGGCTTAGACATGGGCGGAATAATGTATGATGAAACTCTTGTTGCCGAACTTAACCATCCTGCTCACATAGTAATTGATAGAGGAGAATCAGCATTAGTTGGCTCTTGGTTTCATCTTCATAATGTAAACAAGGAAGGCTTGCAATGGGCTGTTGAAACTCAAGGGATGGTAGAAAAGGTCTCAGTAAACAATGATGGTTCTGCAGTACTGATTGCAGGTAGTGATCAGAACGATTACACAGATCCAGAACCAGTTGTGTTAATCGATTCAAACGCTCAACCGAGTTTGTTGATAGAAGAGGAGACTGCAATAGATGATTGGGGTGAAGCACCTGCAATCGAAATCGATGCAGATGAATTGTACGGAGACAATACCTCTTTGGAAGAAATTGCGGGTATCGAAGCTGGAGACCTTAGTGATGCAAGCAATCTACTCGATGCACTCAATGATGAAATCGAAATTGAAACTGTGGATGTGCAGGAGGAAGATTTGATGTTAGCATTATCTCTTGATGCTGAAGAAATCATTGCACCGTTGCCGGATGCAGGAGGAGATCAATCGCTTAATGCAGATGAAGACGGTACTGCAATCGTTACTTTAGATGCTAGTGAGACCAAAGACCCTCAGGAGAGAATAACTTCCTGGTCATGGGTGGATTCCAGTGGCAAAGAAATTTCTGACAATCCAGTTGTCCGAGTAAAACTCAACAAAGGTAACCACCGCCTTGAATTACGCATTAAAGACAAAGACGGGCGCTGGTCTTCTGACTCTATAGATGTGAGGATTGAGTGAGATGACCTCTTCCCCACACATAGCACATTTCTTTGTGACTGCCTTGCAGCAACGATGTAGTATTGTCACCAATACAGATAATGGCCAATCAGTAATAATTGATGGCGGAGGCGATTCCGACCGAATTATCCAGTGGATAGATTCTGGAATAGGTTCACCAGATGATGAGATAGGAACTTATGATGGCGAAAGAAAGGTCGTTGCTCTGATTAATACACATGCACATTTCGATCACAGTGGTCATATTCCATATCTTAAACAGCATTATTCGCTAGAATGGTGGTTACATCAAGATGATTTTTTCTTGCAAAGTTTAGCGCAAGAATCTGGACGCCGGTGGGGATTCTCACTACCAGAGCCCGCTAAAGCAGAAAATACCTGGGAGCACGGTGAAGTACACACTTTTGCAGGTATGGATTTTGAAATCATTCATACACCAGGGCACACTCTAGGTGGATGCTGTCTTCGACTTATTGTCGATGATGGCCCAGACCATTTGTTTGCGGGAGACACCTTGTTTCAAGGCTCAATCGGTCGAACTGATCTACCTAATTCAGGTGGAGATTTAGATTTGTTACTGCGAATGATTAGAGAGAGATTGTGGCCATTAGAAGAGGACACAATAGTTCACCCTGGCCACGGTCCCCTAACCACAATTGGACAAGAAAAGCAAACAAATCCATTCTTGAATGACGGATTTAGAGGCCGCGGCGCTTGGCTTTAATCAAGACATCATCGAAGACAAAGCAGATTCAAGGATTGGTAGAGTCTCTTCCCAAGTAGCTACTATTCCGTAGTCTGCGTGAGAGAAAATAGGCGCATCTGCATCTTTGTTAACAGCAACGATGTATTTCGAAGAGCGCATTCCTGCAAGGTGCTGAATCGCTCCTGAAATTCCGACTGCGATGTACAAGTTCGGGTTGACGGTTTTTCCTGTCTGACCAACCTGCATTGAATGTGGGATAGCATCCCATGTATCAACAGCAGCACGTGATGCTCCAACAGCAGCACCCAATACATCAGCAATCTTCTCTAGGTGAGAGAAATTGTCTGGACTACCCATGCCTCTGCCACCAGAAATGATGATGTTTGCTTCTGCAACATCCAAACGAGTAGAAGCCCTTGCGATTATTTCTTGAACTGCTGTAGCAACATCACCCGATTGATCGACAACTGAAACATTTGCGCCGCTCGATGCTGCTGCAGGGAACACATTTGCTCTCACTGAAATTGCAGCATCTCCGGATAATGCAACGGTTTGCATTGCCTTTCCAGAGTAAATCGGACTTGTCAAATTCATTCCATCAATCGCTACGACATCTTGAACGATAGAAAGTCCTCTTCTCGCTGCAATTCTTGCAGCAACATCCTTTGATTGTGGTGTCGCTGCTGCGATAATAATTCCAGAAGGTGCAGCAGAATCAATTGCTGCAGCCCAGGATGAAGCATCATAATTTGCAAAGCAATCTCCTTTCACTGCGATTGTTCTGCTTACGCCATCATATCCAGCACCATCTGCAATAGATGCATCTGTACATGGTACAACTACAGTCGGTGAGGTTCCCAATGCTATTGCTGCACTCACTAATTCTGCGGTTACCGATGCGATTGAACCTTTGCTTATTTCTGCGATAATTATACTCTCTGACATATTTTCACCTCAAATTACGTTAGCCTCATCTCTAAGCAATCTAGCGACTTCTTCTGCCGCTGAGCCACCTTCATACTTCTTCCCTGCTGGCTTTGCAGGTGGGGGAGTTTGAGATACAATTGTTACAGTTGGTGATGGTGCACTTGCGCTTACTACATTCACTTGAGCCCTCTTAGCCATCATGATGCCCTTGACATTTGGTTTTCTGACCTTCATGCTTCCCTTGTCACAAGAAATGACAGCATTTCCAGAAACTGAAACCTTTGCTGAACCACCTTCTACGGGAGTTGTAACAGTAACCCCTCCTGCGAATGAAGCGTCTGAAATGTTTGATACACTAGCCCAGCCTAACCTTTCTGCGATACCCGGGCCGGTTGAACCTGCACCAGTATCCGCTGCCGTTTTCCCGCAGTAAACCACTTCTGCACCTAAATCAGTAATCGCTTGCGCAAGAGCAGATTGAATTCCGTTAGAATCTAATTCAGCCCACGAATCATCCCAAACGCGAACAATTTCATCAACACCTATTGCTTTAGCGTCTTTCAGAACTTTGTCTGAATCAGCCGGTCCAAGAGTTAGTGCAGTAACTGTTCCGCCATCTGCCTCTTTGTGCTGCAATGCAGTCTCAATTGCAAATTCATCATATGGACTAATCACCCACTTTACAGCGGAAAGGTCGACCCTGTCCCCACTAACTACAATCCTTGCATTGGTGTCAGGTACACGCTTTACTAAAACCACGATATTCGGCATAAGATTCACCCAACCCCCTAGGGGGTTGATTGTCCCACCAAAACACCGTTCATGAACTTGTCTAATCACTTTGTTAATTCATTCACTCGTTCAAGAGTTTCTGGATTTGCTTCAAAATGCTCTGAAACGACTGCTAATCCGCGTGAAAGACCAGCAGCAACACCCATCTTTGCATCGAAAGGATGGAGTGTTCCATCGGCTACTGCGGATTTGAAAGAATCAAGGTCTGTCCATGTACTAGGCTCGCCAAATTCGGGTTTTGGAGTTACAACGACTTCTCCAAATTCAGGTAAAATGATGTGTTCGATGAGTTCATACACTGGTGAATCAGGTTGCTCAGGGTCAAGGTATGCCTTACGCATTTTCTTTGACAATTTGGCTTCATCATCGTGCAAAAGAATGGCACCACTCGGGTCGGATTTACTCATCTTATGATCGAATGATTCCATCCTCGCTCCAGATGACTTGAGCCCAGAAATGATTGGAGTGTGCAAACATGTTGCTTTGTACCAACCCCACCTATCTGCAACATCTCTCATGTACATGTGCGCTTTACGCTGATCCATTCCTCCAATAGCCACATCTATGTCCATCTCAAATATATCAGCAGCTTGCAATGCCGGGTAGTAAAATCTAGACAAATCACCATCGGATGAATCTTCACTTCTACCCATAATTGAGAAAGTTCGACGAACTCTTGCTAGGCTCATGTTTTTCGAACAGCGTAGAACTCTTGCCCAATAGTCACCAGAATCCATGATACTCGATGCCCATAGGAACCTCAATTCTCCAGCGCCTTCTCCTTCTGGAGGATTGCCCAAAAGGGCACGAAATGTTTCTTCCATGTAGGTTGCAGTAGTTTGAATATCTTCCATTACTCCACCAAATTTGTCATTGACCCATGCGTGCCAATCGGCTAAGAAAATCAAAACATTTGCCCCGGCATCAAGCATTCTTTTCATTTGAAGAGAAATCACTTTCCAGCCAATATGTGCTTTTCCAGATGGTTCGAATCCAACATAACAGCGGATAATTCCATCTCCTTTAGCAGAGGTTCCATCAGCTATGCAATTTACCAAGTGGTCAATTCCAACAGATTCATCTACGAATCCAATCATAAGATTTAGACGTTCCAAAGCAGAATCATCGAGTTCAGCCACTCTAGGGCATCGCTCGATTAGACTCTCTTTATCAAACATCCAATCGCCTCATAGCAAGTCATTCAATTTCTTGACTCTACCTTCGGAAGGAGCAGTTCCTTCTTCGATCATTTTCTCTAGTTCAGCAATCATTTGATGTGCTTTGTCGATGGTTTCTTGAGTGACAGTAGAGGACATTTCGATGGATTTGTGTGCCATCTTAATCGCGGAGCGAGCCTTTGAGAACTTCTTTGCTTGTTCTTTGGCTTTGTCTCCTCGCTGCTTTGCAGAGTAACCCGTTGCCCGGTCCAAGAAGTTCGACCAACGTACCCTTGACTGCATTGCATTTTCTCTCCCTCCATCTTGAGAGAGGAAATTTGACAAATCATCTCCCTTCATTTGTTCAACATCAACTTGCAATTTACCATCATCGGTATACTCTGCAGTAACACTGGTTAGAATTGCAAAAGATGCAGTAAATACGCCATCTGCATTCACCTCAACATCATTGAAATGTTCAGTTGCCAACTTGGCTAAACCTGCGTTGCCGCCCATTGATTTGATAATTCCACGCTTGACCTCGAATCGCTCCATGTCTTTTCCCAAACTAATTAGGAACATAAGGACTACCTTTGAAACAGTAGTTACAAGCGGGGCCTTTTTGGTTAACACTCGCTCCCCGAGGTATGCGCAGATTAGCAGTATTGTTGTCAATTCTGATGTTATCACATGTGGTCAGCGCATCTCCTGAGATTACAGTAAACCTCGATTTAGAGAGGAAGTTAACAGATTTTGATCTAGGAGTAAACGGAGGTACCATCTCCCCCGATGGTAATTCAGTACTAATCTATGGAGAGGACGGCTATGCACATTTGTTGTCCGCTAACAATGCAGATGATGAATCCACAGATATTCGGCTCGAAAAAGAAACCATGAGTTCACTAAACGATGCAACTTGGCATCCTGGTGGTAAGAGTGCACTAATCGTTGGTGATAATGGTACAATATTGCGATTAAATTCAACCAATTATGCTCTTGGAGAAGCTGAAGGCTCCATCGCTATGGCTGGCAAAGATATCAACACGATACGCTTTACTGCAGGTTCATCAGTCGCATATTTAGGTACAGATGATGGACAGATTTGGAAATATTATGCAGATGGTTTCACCTTGCTGAATGATGAAGCATCCTCAAGGATTACAGATATTGATTGTTTGCGTAACAAAAACATCTGTGTTGCAGGTACATTGAATGATGGCGTGGCTATAATCGACCAGGCAGATGCAGTTACATGGTTACCTAATTCACGATACCACACATGGGTTGGCATTGGTTGTGAAGATCCAACTATGAACGCTTGTACAGGGTTTGCTAGCGGCAACAAAGCCGCTTCTATAGAAATTGATATTCTAGATTCAAGTAATTCAGAGTTAGGTGAAATCATTATCTTGGGTCAATTAGAAGGAGATACGATTGGAGATAGTCAAGCCTCTGAGTCGTCGAGTATTATCGCACTAGCTCCTCTGGGAATGGTGAGATGGAATCAGTATACCCAAGACGCTTTCTTGATGTTCTCAAATGACAACGCATCTGATGAAGATGTGTTACTTGGCGGAGATGGTTATGCTGTAGCATGGGAGAATTCACAGTATTCGGGATTCTTGGTTACCAGCCAAGGAAGAATAGTTTCCTTCGAGCCAGCAAGTGAAGCAGATGATGGAGAAATCCCGAATATACTGATCATTTTGGTAGCATTATGTGTACCAGGTGTATTCATTGGATTGATTTATTGGAATAGCCCGTGGTTGCAGCGGAAATACGCAAATTTGTTCGGTCGTAATAAGAAAGATGAGCAATAATCCCCTAACCTTCATGAGGCTCTTGCTACCGCAGCAAATCATGGAGCCGTTTGAGGGTCTAGACTTCTACGACATCGAGTCACTATTGACTGAAGAAGAGATAATGATTCGTGACATGGTGAGAGATTGGGTAGATGAGGAAGTTCTACCAAAAATCGAACATGCTTGCGAAAAGGGAATTTTCCCAGATGAATGGCGAGTTGCACTTGGTGAAATGGGAGTTCTAGGAGCGCCTCTGAAAGGATATGACTGCCCTGGATTGTCATATGTAGCATATGGCCTAATATGCCAAGAATTAGAGCGAGGAGATTCCGGTCTTCGTTCATTCGCTAGTGTTCAAGGCTCTTTAGCAATGTATCCGATTTGGGATTTTGGTAGTGAAGAACAGAAGGAATATTATCTGCCAAAGATGACTTCTGGTGAATGGATTGGATGTTTCGGTTTAACCGAGCCAGATTATGGTTCCAATCCTGGTGATATGATCACTAAGGCTGAAGATATGGGTGACCACTACCTCCTAAACGGAGCAAAAATGTGGATTACAAATGGAACAATTGCAGATATTGCAATCGTATGGGCAAAATTAGATGGCGTGATTCGTGGCTTTATTGTTGAGAAAGACGATGAAGGATTTAGCGCTCCTGAAATGAAAGGAAAGCACTCACTAAAAGCTAGTGTAACCAGTGAACTTGTTTTCCAAGACTGCAAAATACCCAAAGACAGAATGCTTCCTAATGTCAAAGGCCTACGTGGACCGTTTTCATGTTTGAATAATGCTAGATTTGGAATATCTTGGGGTGCGCTTGGTTCTGCTATGGCATGTTTCCATTCTGCGAAAACTTATGCTCTATCCAGAATTCAATTCGATGTACCAATCGCATCTTACCAACTCGTGCAGAACAAATTGGCTTGGATGCTAAGAGAAATTACCAAGGGTCAGTTATTGGCCTATCACCTTGGAAGAAAGAAGGACGATGGAACTTGGTTCAATGAGCAAATTAGCCTTGCAAAGATGAACAATGTTGACATCGCTTTAGAAATCGCTCGTGTTGCTAGAGATATTCATGGCGCTAACGGTATTCTTGATGAATATCCAGTAATGAGACATATGGCTAATCTTGAATCCGTGAAAACCTATGAAGGGACTCATGACATTCACAATTTGATATTGGGAAGATATATCACAGGAATTCAAGCCTTTACTCGAACTCTTGATTAAGACCCAATCCAATCTTGGCAATGGTCAAAATCATTACTTGTAATCGCATTTGCATAAGTGCGCAACTGCTTTACAGATTTACCATCAGACCATTCACCCATGTAACGCAATTCATCAGAATCTAGCAATTGGTTCCTAAAATCAGATTCTGATACCTCATCTCCTTGCAAACTTGCTACTAGCCAATTAGATTGAGTCGCTACCCTTCTGTAAAATCCCCAATCTGCTAGATCATCATGCGCTTCTGTAGCTTGAAGATAATGGCTTGCAACCATTCTAGGGAAACCGTATCTATCGCTTGGGACTTCAATGAATAGTGCCCCATTTCCTAACAGTACTTGATGATGGACTCCAAAACATTCTGATACACTCATGTCATCTTCGCTAACTGCAATATGTGCAAGGAAATTTTCAGGGATTCTTGATGTGTTAATTTGTAGGTGCTCTTGAACAGGACGCGCATATGGCGCTTCTAGGCTTACAAATAATGCCTGATTGCCCCAATTCCTCTCCAACGCCCAATCGAGAGCCAGTAATGAGTATCCAGCGCCCAAACTATGCCCACCAACTAGAAGATAATCGTGGTCTACATTCTCAGGCAGCAATGTAATCATAAATTCCAATGCTGCAGTTATTGCTACTGCTCTAGGAATATGATATGGATGGTTTGACATTCCGTCTTCTTCGTGTAACTCGAATGTATCATATCCAGGCGGCATTACATCTGAAGGATATTGGATGAAGGCTACAGCGGTTCCTCGGGATGCTAATGTTTCAACCCAGTCCACATATGATTCAAAGAAAGGATTCGCAAATCCATGAAGAATTATCGCTAGCGGCATTTCACCATCATGGTTTTTGGGTAGAGCGAGATAAACTGAGAAAACAACATCTTCTTCGTAATCTCCTTGAATACTCGAAACTTCTTCCGGCATAGGGTATTCGTAACTATTGATTTCAACAGCATACATTCCATCTTCCATCTGCAGTTTTGGAGGAGATGGAGATAATCCTGCCATGGCGGTAATGCCTGGGCTGATTAGCCATACTGCTAGTAGAACCAGTATAATGTGAGCAAAATTACTGATTTTGTCTTTGGATTCTTTGAATGGATTGTCTGGAATCCCCCGAATAATCAGTACATTGCATAGAATGATGAAACCATAGGTGGTTGGAAGTAACAAGAAAGCATCTCTGTAGTAGGCAAGATTGAGCAATGTAAATATCAATAACAAACCGAAAATAACTCCTGTCAGCCCTACTGCAATCACCTTCTCCAAATTGCTAGCTTTACTGGTTCTATAATATGAAAATGGAATCGCAATTAGAAAGAATGCGAAAATTAGTGAATGAAATTCTCTCAAGAAATAAGTCCATTCTAAAGAACGTTTAGCCATTGGCCAAAATGCTCCACCCAAATCATTTCCTAATGCTAGCAGAATTAATGGCTCCAATAATGCAAGAATGAATCCCGCACCAAAAAGTAATGCCAATCTACGTTTGGATGGCATCTCCATCCTATCAACTCCAATCAAACATCAGGTAGTAGTCCAATCTTGGATAATCCCGTCCATACTGGGTTTAGCCACCCTGGGATAAATCTGTGTCTCAGATAAACTGCAGCAGCAAGAGTCAGTTTCTGGAATTTATTCAACTTGACACGCTTGGTGAATACATCACCTTGTTGCCTCTCAATTTGCTTCAATATTTTGTCATAGAAAGCAATCATTGCTGCAGGTGAATATCGTGTTCTTCTAGGAAGCAAAGGTAACAATTTCTTAGCCTCTTCAAGGTAAGTTCTTGCACGCTTAGCATAGTGGTGAATATATGGCTCCCATGTTGTATTCAATACAACATCTCCATTCAGTTCAGGTTCTGTAATTCCATTGGCTTCAAGTTCATTGAGAGGTAAGTAAACTCTGTTTCTTTGAATATCCTCTCCAACATCTCGCAAGACGTTTGTCAACTGCATGAAAATCCCCCAAGATTCTGCGAATTTCCTCGCTCTAGGGTCATCATATCCATAGATTTCAATGCACATCAAACCAACTACAGATGCAACTCTGTAGCAATAAACATACAATTCATCAAATGTTCGATACCTGTTATTGTACAGGTCATCTTCCATTCCTGTAATCAAATCATCGAACACACTTCTAGGAATATTGTATCGATTAACGGTATCTTTCAAAGCAAGGAATACAGGGTCAGTGCTGCTGGTTTCTGAATAACAAGTGGACAATTTCTTTCTGAAGAAGAATAGTTGTGTGATTTTCTCAAGGTACAGATCTTCCTGCAAGATCGTGTCCTTGTTTTGTAGGCTCTCTAATTCTTCACGGTAAGCAACCGCTTCAGGGTCCATTTCTCCTTGAGAGCCAGGGAATCGATCTTGCCAATCACCATCTGCAATGTCGTCGGCTCTACGACAAAATGCGTATACTGCGCACATTGCGAGTCTCTGTTCTTCTGGAAGATACTTGAAAGAATGATAGAAATTTCCAGCCTCACGCATTGTTAATTCTTCACAATATGAGTATGCCAATTTTAGCAATTCAACCGGAGGGTCTCTCGCCCAAATTGGAGCATCTAGGTGATGGAATGGGTCGATTAGTTCGTCTTGCTCACCAACAATTCCAATGAATGCTGCACCTTCTCTTAGTGCTTCCATTGCAGTAAGACTGACCGCTTTTACAGCATCAGCAGTCAAGTTGACAGCTGCACGCAATCTTTGTGCAGCAGTCATTCCTTCTTTGACGCCAACATCTTTCGAAGCACCACCCTTGAGAGGGAAGAGCAAGTCGAGAGGTTTACGGCGTTCTAGCATGTCGCTCAGTGAGTATGTTTAACCCCTCACTTATCAGTGTGATGGTAGTTTGCACAGTACGCCCTACGGGCGAATGACAAAATCTAATTTTTCGTAAATGGGATAATGATTTGACCTTACTCATTCGATTTTTTAGAAATAAATTATGTTGAAATTTGGGTTTATTTTTCATATCCAATACTAAATTACAAGTTAGTGACTGTTTACTAATCGTACTAATCTTTACTTCCTGCATCTTTATTCTTCTCGAGTAGCCTTTTGACTCCTCCTGGAATAATTAACGCTCTGAGTAATTTTTTTGCGTAAGATTTTATTTCATCCCTTGTGACTTTTATTTTGTCTTTAGAATCTAGAATATTTCCTTCTCTAAGTAAGGTAACAGTTCTCTGTCCAATTAGGACTGGAAGCATACATGAAGCCTTCAATCTGAACTGTGTTTCTGGTAGCATTTTGATGTACTCTACTGCAGCATCTAAGTGATCATTTGTGATTTCAAGATACTCGTCATATAGTGGCCTGAAAGAATCAATATTTCCAGCATCTAGTAGGTCCTCAGGTTTCAAGTCGTGCCTTGCTAAAGCTTCTGCAGGAATGTAACATCTTCCGAAACGCAAGTCTTCTGGAATGTCACGAAGAATGTTGATCATCTGCAGGGCCTTACCAAATCTAATACCCTTCATGAAAAATTCTTCTTCCTTTTCATGCGATAATGAGATAATGTGTGCTAAAGTCATCTTTGTCCAAAACACGCCTACACATCCGGCAACCCTGTAGGTGTAATCATCCATTTCTGCATTATCGGCTAGAGCCGAAATACTCTCGCCTTCATTGGCTGGACCAAACCTCTCTAAATCCAAAATTTGGCCACCTACAATCACGTCAAGGCATTCCAACATCCGCTCTCTATCGGCCTCGGAATATACCTCTAATCCGTCTACAACATCTTGCACGTTTCTTAGTAACTCTGCTTCATTCTCATTTTCTTGGATATCTGCAATATCTGAGAAATCTGGTAAGTCGCTTGACCTACCCTGGGCAACATCATTGTATTCACGAAGTAATCTCAGCAATTCTTCAGTCTCTCCGTGTTTGGAATCGGCAATGGTATCAGCAACTCTGGCTAGCAAATAGAGAAGTCCGATTTGCCCTCTAATTTTCTTTGGAAGATATTTCAAAGTTGGATAGAAAGAACGAGAAGTTGCTTCTAGCAAAGCATCAATTTTAGCATTGATGAGTACCGGCAATAAATCCCCTCACTCAACCCGAATTGGTAATTGTTCTTGACCCTGTGGGAAAATAGTTTGGATTTAGCAGTTCTAATATGTCAAAACGCCGAAAACTAATCTTTGTACATAGGCATATATTTGCCTTGAAAAATAGCAAGGCTTTATTTTGAACCAACCTAGCCCCTCTACGAGGGGATTAGTGTGCAGTGCGACTCTTGTCTTGAGGAGATACCCGATGACAGTATATTCTGTCCCGAGTGCGGTGCTCGTCAGGAGATGAGTCGTGCAGGCGGCCTACCCGGTGTAGGAGGCATCGGATTAGGAGGCCAAGATGTAAGCGGTGGACGCAACTTTGGAGTCGTTTCTGGAGAGGCTGTAATCAACCAAAACATGCCGGGAATGCCCCCTCAAGGAATGCCTCCTGGCATGATGCCTGACATAATGGGGCAAATCGCTCCGACACTGCCAGGAATGCCTCCGGCTAATGTCACTCCTTTGCCAGGCCAAGCACCTCCAAATATCGGAGGTTCCAGAGGAGATTTACCTCCTTCTGCTAAGGGTCCTTCATTATCCAGTGGCGTCGGACCAAATGCCCAACTTGGGGAGATGGGCAACCAGGTTGGTGGAACTGCAGTTTCTAACAATCCATCTTTGTCTCCTACCGATGCGATGGTTAACAGAATCGCAGAAGCTGAAAGGGCGGTCAAGAATGAGCGCAGAAGCCAATGGCTGCAAATGAATCAACAATCAGCAGCTGATGTTCTATCTTCTATTGGAGGCGAGTTGCCTTCTCATCTCAAAGGACAGGATGAGACCAGCGCCGCAGAATTCCTAGCCAACGCTATTGGTTCAGGTAAGGACGAATCAGGAAATGATGCTCTATTCAAGCGCATGGCTGAAGTCGCTGTTCGCAGAGTGGCACGTAAGCGCGGTGTTGCAGTTGATACTCCTCAAACAAAAACTGAAAGTGGCGTTCTAATTGTAAATGTAACATACATTGACGATGGAAGAGTCCTAGATACTCCTGAAGACCTAACATCGGCTTTCGAGCATGCAATTTCAACAGAAATTGCTCTCAAAGGCCTTGAAGCCGTCGTCGACATCAATTTGTTCAGATCCAAAGATGGTGCAATCGATAAAATCGGTAGTGACGGCGAGGCTGCATCACCGGTTGAAGACAGCGATGAAGAAATGTTTGCTTGCGAAGTATGTGATGGTCTTGTGAAAGAATCTGACAAAGAATGTCCACATTGTGGAGCGATATTCGAAGAAGAGGAAGATGAAGCACCTGCTCGAGGCCCTCCAGGTAGGGGTGGCCCGCCAGGTCCTAAGCAAGGTGGCCCTCCAGGTCCTAAGCGAGGTGGCCCGCCAGGTCCATCAAGAGGTGGAGGCCCACCTAAGAAAGGAAGCCCAAGCGGAGGTCCTCCAGGTCCTAAGCGAGGCGGCCCACCTAGTGGCGGCCCAGGTGGAGGCCCACCAAAGCGAGGTGGTCCTCCTAGCGGTGGCCCAGGTAGTGGAGGCCCTCCAAAGCGAGGCGGTCCACCTAGTGGCGGCCCAGGTGGAGGTCCACCAAAGCGAGGCGGCCCACCCGGTCCTAAACGAGGCGGTCCTCCTGGTCCTAAGCGTGGCCCACCAAAGTGATCCAATCATTCATTTCTGATTGATTTCTATTTTAGAAAGTTTAGCGCAAGCCGGCTTCCTTTAAACTGGCTAGAAGCACTTGTCCTAACTCACTAGGGTCTCTTGCACAAGCGATTCCTGCTGCTTCGAAAGCCGCAAATTTCTCTTCTGCAGTACCTTTTCCTCCTGAGATAATAGCTCCTGCGTGTCCCATTCTTTTCCCGGGTGGTGCAGTTGCTCCTGCAACGAATCCGACAATTGGCTTGGTGCAGTTTTCTTTCGCCCAAGCTGCGGCTTCCTGTTCGGCATTTCCGCCAATTTCTCCGATCATCACAATCGCTTCAGTTTGCGAATCGGCTTCAAATGCCGCTAAGCATTCTATGAATCCTGTACCATTAACAGGATCTCCACCGATTCCTATACAGGTCGATTGACCTTCATTGATACTCATTGTTTGAGCAACCGCCTCATATGTCAAAGTTCCAGATTTTGATACGATACCAATTCTTCCTTTAGCGTGAATATGTCCAGGCATGATTCCTAATTTAGCGCCACCTGTCTCACCAGGGGTAATTATTCCAGGGCAGTTAGGGCCGATAAGTCTGACATTACTTCGGTTAGCAACATAAGCCGTAGCCTTAACCATATCTAGAGTCGGGATACCTTCAGTGATACATACAATCACTCCTTCGCCCTTAATGGTTTCAAATGCATTTGCTGCTTCCATTATAGCTTCACCAGCAAATGGTGGAGGAACGTAGATCACCGTTGCATCGGCATCGGTTTGAGAAATCGCTTCAACCATGCTATCGAAAACTGGGACTCCCAGAACTTCTTGTCCACCCTTGCCGGGAGTAACTCCTCCGACAAGGTTAGTGCCATACTCGACCATTTTACCTGCATGGAACATCCCTTGTTTTCCTGTTATACCTTGAACTAGGACTTTAGCATCTTCTTCAATCCAAATAGCCATTTCACTCACCGCCTCCAATTAATGATACGATTTTCTGCGCCCCATCTGCTAAGTCATCAGCAGGATAGATGTTCAAATCCGAAGCAGCGAGTATCGCCTTTCCTTCATCGACATTTGTTCCAGCTAATCTTACGACCAATGGCACATCTAGCCCTAAGGATTGTGTTGCTCCAATAACCCCCTTTGCTATGATGTCACAGCGCATGATTCCTCCAAAAATATTCACTAGAATACCTTTGACATTCGGGTCTTCAAGAATAATCGAGAAAGCGGTCTTGACTTGTTCCTCATCCGCACCTCCACCGACATCTAAGAAGTTAGCAGGCTCGCCTCCATAGAGTTTGATTACATCCATTGTCGCCATTGCTAATCCTGCTCCATTTACCAAACAACCTATGTTGCCATCAAGTTTGACGTAAGAAAGACCGGTTTCTTTGGCTCTAATTTCAACCTCTTCTTCTTCAGAAAGATCTCTTAGTTCATCCCAGTCTTTGTGGCGGAACTCTGCATTTTCATCAAAACTAATTTTCGAATCTAAAGCAATAATTTCATCATCTTCAGTCTTTACTAATGGGTTGATTTCTACCATTGCACAATCTTGAGCAATGAACATGTCATACATCTTTCCTAGCATCTTGAAAAAGGATTTCAAAGCATTACCAGAGAGCCCTAAGGCCATACCTAGGTCTCTTTTCTGGAATCCAAGGAGTCCTGAATTAGGGTCGACATTGATCTTGTGAATTTTCTCAGGAGTATTGTGAGCTACATCTTCAATATCCATTCCGCCTTCAGTAGATGCCATAATCAGCACATCTTTGTTCTCTCTATCGACAAGTAATGCTAGGTAGTATTCGTGGGCGATAGCGCATCCAGATTCGACGTATAGGTTGTTGACTATTTTGCCTTCATCACCGGTTTGAATTGTAACCAAAAGGTTACCAAGAATGTTTGAAGCATACTTCTCAACATCCTCTCGAGAGAATGCAATTTTCACTCCACCTTGCATAACTTCTTCACGTGTTTCCGGATGGAACATTGTTCCCTTTCCGCGACCACCAGCATGAATCTGACTTTTGACTGCTACAACCTTAGAACCTAGTGCGTCATATGCCTCCAGTGCATCGTTAACGCTAGTACAGTGTACGCCTTCTAATACTGGAACTCCAGCTGCTTTCAGCAGTGCTTTTCCTTGATACTCGTGGATATTCATGATTCTCCTCGGCTCCTCCGACCAAAAGACGCCCCTTCAATGATGCGATTTGATTTAGACCACCTCGCGATGTGTTCAATAGCAAAGTTGCAGTCGGATTGAATATGCAGGTCGTAGTCCTAGCAGGAGGTATTGGCTCACGCCTACGCCCTTGGACAAACGATATCCCTAAACCTCTCCTTCCAATGCTGGATGCAACGCTTCTGGAAAGGGTAGTAGAAGGGGTTCCAAGCGATTTAGTCGATGAAGTGATAGTGGCAGGCGGCTACAAAGTCGATATGATTAGAGATTATTTTCGCAAAGCAGATGTTGATTTTGATATTAGAATAGTCCCCGAAGATGAACCCCTAGGCACAGGAGGTGCTCTAGGAAATTGTCGTGATGTGATTTCGGGGAGATTCGCTTGTTTCAATGGAGACATAGTTTCATCTTTAGATGTAGGAGAGATGCTTGATCAGCATTCTTCTATGAATGTGAAAGGAACTCTTGCATTATGGGAAGTCGAAGATCCTACCAGATTCGGAATAGTTGGAATAGATTCCAATCATAAGGTCACACAATTCAAAGAAAAACCAAAGCCAGAAGAAGTATTTTCTAATTTAATCAATGCAGGCTCTTATGTTCTTGAAGATGATGTCTTCGATATAATGCCAAAACACAAACACAGTCTCGAGAGAGATGTATTTCCTGTACTTGCTGAAGAAGGAAGTTTGGCAGGTTTACCATTTGAGGGATACTTCATAGATGCCGGAACTCCAAGTAGTTGGCATGAAGCAGTACTGCGATGTATAGAAGAAAAGAGATTCAAAACAGGTTCGGTTACTGGCGGTACTTGGCACCAAGGAAAGCACACAATTGCTAGAAATTCAATGGTTCAAGATGGATGTTTTGTCGCGGGTGAAGTTAGCGATTCAACACTCCTCAAGGGCGTTACAATCAATTCGGGTGCAGTTGTTTCAAATTGCTTGATTGGTGAGCGTGCAGTTATTGGTAGTGATGCTAAATTGACAAACGTTGTAGTTGGCCACGGCAGCGTAGTCCCAGCAGGCCATATCCAATCCGAAGGTACGATTTGAATCGCAGTTTCCAAAAAGGATACGCTCTCAGGGCATGGCATGGATGCCCCATTAATCGTTGTAAATTTCAAGACTTATTCTTCCGCCATGGCAGGTGCTGCTGACATGTTAGGGCAATTGATGGCTGATGTTGAAACCAGTGCGAGAATGGTAGCTGTTGCTAGTGCCTTTGATCTTTCTAGCGTGAGCGCTATTTCAGGCTTAGAAGTTTGGTCACAGCACTTAGACCCAGTTGGACAAGGCAGCCACACCGGTTGGTTAGAGCCGCAAACTGCAATCGAAAGAGGTGCTGCGGGAACAATTATCAATCACGCAGAGCACAAGGTCTCAATAGAACATGTGAGGGATTTGATGGCTATGCTACCAGATGATTTCCCAATTTGTGCATGTGCTGCAGATGTTGATGAGGCTAGAGCCTTAGCAGAATTGGGGCCCACTTTCATTGCAGTAGAACCACCGGAATTGATCGGAGGAGATATTTCTGTAACAACAGCAGACCCCGCTATAGTTTCTGATACAGTTGCTGCGGTTAAGGAGGTCAATCCTGATGTGCGTATATTGTGTGGCGCAGGTGTGAAGAACGGCCAAGATGTAGCAACTGCGATTTCCCTAGGTGCAGAAGGAGTACTTCTTGCAAGTGGAGTTACCAAGGCAAATGATGTACCAGGCGTACTTAGAGACTTAGTTTCTCTAATTTGATGTTGGTGTATGTCGGGTTAAATTTTATATTCTCAATAATCAATCGCTTATCATGGTGATAGAAGACGGACTTTCTGCAGGAGAGGCACCCAATAGTATCTCCATTCCGTCCAATAATATTCCAACAAAAGAACCGCATCATTGCAAGTTTGATGACTGCCTAAATCCGAAAAAAGGATTCGGAGATTTTTGTCGCCAGCATAAGGCAATAGGCAAGATAATTGCTGGTAAAATTGCTCGAGAAAAAGCGAATAGTGTTGATCCTAGCATGTTGAAGTACGATGAAGCATTGCGAATTCAGGAATCTGCATCGTCGTCAGTATTCGTGGAAGAAATGATGAAGATAATTCTAGGGGTGGCTGTACTTTTCCTATTTTTATACATATTTGTGGTTTTGCCATACAGGGGATTCATTGATATCATAATGGGAAGAGCATAATAATGTCACTGCCACATTTCTAATGCTTGCTGGGTTAAATTTTATATTCTTAATAATAAATCGATTATCATGGAGGTAGAAGATATTTCATCCGACAAAACATCAGGAGTAATCAATATTGAAATTCCAAAAAGTGGTGCAGAAGATAATCAGGGGATGGCCTTAAAAATAGGTCAGACGCATCAAAAAGCATCACACATTTGCATATTTGGTGATTGTGAAAAAGGAAAAAGAGGCGGGAGTGATTTTTGCCGTAAACATAAAGCAGAGGCAAAGATCCTATCTGGAAAGATCGCTCGCCAAAAAGCGATTGCAAAGATAGCAGCAAGAGATAATCAAAACCAAGCCGTAGAGGTCAATAGATTACCACCCTCATCTCTAAGCGACAATAATAACATCTCTCGAAGTGATGCAACCCCTGCTCTAGTAGGTTGGTCATTGGGGTTAGGATGTCTTGTTGTATCATGGCTTTTACTTTTTTCAGATGCACCTGGAGATGAAACAATATTCATCTCTTTTACCCTTTTATTGACAGGATGTTGGTTGATAATGTCTACATCTAAATCTCGTGAAGAAACTATTGCTTTATCGATATTAGTAATTCCGTTTGTATGTTTGACATTATTTTTGATGTTTGTAGTTTCTTTGTTTGCGAGCTCGTCTGGAGGATGTTACGGTGTGTGTGGGCTATCTGGATGGGGTGGCCCGTAACTAAAACGGGTGTAGCAAGGGTAGCATTAGCAGCGACCCACTGCAAACCCTTCGTATTCTCATATGATTGCTAAGGGTAATCGGATAGGCCCTTTGAAATATCTGAAGACATCAGCAGTATTTGGTTACAATGACTGTTTATTCATTTATGATGACTGGGATCAGAGGCAATAGGCCCTTGGACCCCGAATTTAAGGCTGAATATATGTTTGATTCCTTTCTAACAGTTGAAGGTAATGATAACCCAATTATCTCAGTCCCAACCTTCCCGGATGTATTTTTCTGTCCTTTCCTTCCTAAGGGAAGCACATTAGATAAATTTGTAAATAAATGGGATTATCCACACTTTGCTATTCATTTTCCTAATACTTTTTGTGAACTTGTAATTGATGATTCAAGATGGGGAGATCCCGAATTCATGCCTGATTATGCGAGCCGCAACGAGCGTGAAAAATGGGACACAGTTATGACTGTCGCATCTTCCTTAATGATAGCATTACGATTATGCCATTACAATCGATTCATCAACTCAATGGTGCTAGTAGGTTCTACATTGAATAATTTACATTTAGCGCCTGATAACTCGATTAAGTTGTATCCTTTTCATCCTATTTCCCATCCGATGTGTCCATTTATGGAGGACATTAGTCGCTCAAAAATAACGCTCACAAATGATGATTTTAAACAAGTTATTGCGACTCATCTAAAGTTATACAATTTAATGCATACAGCAGACTTTGAAGCAGTAACAATCGCTTTAGGAGAATACTATAATGATTCACATCCAAGAACAAAGATGGTAATCATTTGGTCAGGCATAGAGTGTTTGGTGAAACCTCCAAGTGTTGGTATAAGAAAGGCGCTGAAAACAAGAATCTCTATGATTTTAGGTAAAGATAGAGAAGAAAAAACTCGTATTTTCAAAAAAGTTGCAAAGTTGTATGATACTCGTTGTCATGCAACACATGGAAAGGCGTTTGCAAAAATCGATTATAGTAAAAAACCAACTGAAGTAAACATCCAAGATGAAACTACTGAACATCTTGGTGCAATGATAGATTCGTATGAAATCTTGGAGGAGTTACTTTGGAAAATGATTCACAATGAAAGAATGTATGACAATGAAGAGTTAGAACTAATGCAAGAAGAATTTATTTCAAAGTTTCCTGATTTGTTTCCAAAACAGGAAAAATGAGCATCAAACAAAGAGGTCCCCTTCATATGCATGGGTATGCAAAGGGTACGCTCGAACAGGACGGACTGCAACCCCCGAATCCAGGTTTACCGTGTACAAGGGTGTTTACCATAACCCCTCGTGAGCATAAGCAAACCACTTATTCACTTTCTGAGTCCAGAACTATCTCATCTTTCTTTCTTTTTGAGGGAGAAAGAAAGGACAGAATGAGCAATATTAATCCGCCTAAACAACAATGTGGGCCACCCAACATCAGTAAACCAACAAAATCAATCGGGGCCACCCCGTCCTTGATCGCAGCGGCTACCATGGGAAATACCCACGCAGCGAACATCATGGCCACAAGAAATCCAAAGATCGCCTCCGGGTTTCTACCCGTTGTTGGATCTGTTGCCACACTACTCACAGATACTCACAGCATTTAATCTGACCCTCAATTCACAGCCTCCATTTCTTAGGACGTATGAGCAACGGGCATACTCAATGATGAGTGTATACAAGGGGGTCCCATGTGGTTGTATGCGCCTACAACGGTAGCGTTAGCAGCGACCCACTGCAAGCCCATCGTATTCTCATATGATTGCTAAGGGTAATCGGATGAACCCTTCTTATGCAGTAAATACCCTTTACAAATGTGGACATTTGTCAAAGGTCTTCTTCGCAAATCTGGCAGTACATTGAAAACTTACAGGCGTCCTTAGAAGTAATATGGCCATTGCTCAAGAACCTCAGTGGTTGAATAAATTCATTGCTGGTTTGTTAGGGCTGTTGGGCATTCCACTAGTGGTGCAAGGTATTGTCATGGCATCGCACGCATCGACCGATATGACTGGAACGATTCTTATTATCGTGGGTTTGCTCCTTTCTTTCGGAGCTTGGAGGTTATGGCCGGCTTCAACGTCGAAAAAAATTCTGAATTCAAACGGACAGGAACCACCGTCTTCCTCTACAGAGAGTTTTCCACTATTGCTTACTGGGATGTCGGTTATCATGACGATAATTTGGTCAATGGGTTTTACAACTGGCGACGATGATTTATTAGGGGCTTGGGCAATAATATCGCCAGTTTATCTCATTTGCTTGGGTCATAATTTTTCGCTCCATGATGGAATGGTTAAGAAATTGGTTCCATTTTCTGCATCACATGCCTTGGCATGTTTAATTTGGGTAGTCTTTTGGATTATATACGGACATCCTTGGGGATGGAGTGGCGAACAATTTAGTGAGATAATTTGGCTATCTATCCTCCCACCAATTATTCTTACAATATGGAATGAATTCTTTGTTGAATCTTCTGACATACAACCATTACGACGAGTTGGAATTGTTGCATCCTTACCCTTCTGCGTCACAGGTTTTGTTGGACTGATATTTTTCATACCAACACTAATTCTACTTTCACTTGCCAGACTATTCTTCTACAATCGCTATGAAAGAAAGAATGAATCATAATCTGAAAAGAACTATGAGTTACTAATTTTTCATAAATATCTAAAAATAGCCTATCCAAGAATAATTGCGTGATAGAATGCAAAGGGCCCCTTTGTATGGACGGTCATACGAACGGTACCCATTGCAAACCCGTCGTTTCAGAGGGTTTCACATGGGTTGTATAATCATTCAATCTTTCGACTTCATGTAGAAGAGGCCAGCTATAAGGAGCACGCAGGGTAGATTTGCTGTGACCATGTTCATACCTGGATCGATGACGCCTGATGCAAGTGTGTAGATGTTGACGATGATTAATGGAAGCCAGATGTAGAATTGCATCATTCCAAATGGCTTCAGGTTCTCACCAGTGAATGATTTAGCGGTCCAATTCAGCATTGCAATACCAAACACCGCAGCTCCTGCCCACATACCTACGTTGATCATCCCCTCTGATGTGGTCGAGTGCCCGATCAGTTCGAGGAATGTCTTACCAGCAAATACCAGCCCAATCGCGAAAATCATGAGATAGGCAGCGTTTATTTTCAGTAGTAATTCTAATGTCAGACCTTTATTTTCGTTTTCCATGCAAAAACCTTAGAGCACCGAGTACTTAGTGTTGTTAGCGAATCTCAATCTCAAAGCACTAATTGTTTGAAAGTTGCAATTAATCGATTCGGATAAGTTACAAGGGGCTATCCGAACATCCACTGAAACGGATATTGAATTTCAAAGGGCTTTCAGTGCGTCCTTCGATAGGCTACCCATGGCATCGTATGCGTACACAACGGGACCCCTTTCGGACAGTTTTACTATATTTATCAGATACAGTGGTCAGTTACTACATGTTGGGTAGGACCTGCTCCTCGTAAGGTCATACAAGTCAAAACAACTGGTGGTCCTTTGAGCACGTTGATGCCAGCAATAAACGCTGAAAATTTAGAATCAATTCGTCCCTTGCTTGTGATTAATTTCATGGATTTCATGGAAAATTCGGACCCTTGTACAATTATTCGCTCAACGGCTGGACAATTTCTGATGTAATCCCTAATTTGATGAACTAAATGCTGTGGGTGCATATGATAATTCCACCAAAAATCTGCTTTAATGACGAGGGTTTGACAGCAGTGTCCATAGTGGTGCCCATCAGCCCAAACGGCTACTTCCTGCCCATAATTTCCAAAACAATTCTCAATATCTAGATTATTAATCATCGCATCTTCAAAACAAGCAATGAGATGATTCTGGTTGTCGATATTGTGAACAATGTGGTCGTGTTGGGGATCGCCGAACATGTCGTAACGTGTTATTCATTGTTTTTTAATTCTACTGCCAGTCCAATTTACCAAATTCACAAAGGCTTCATCGTAGCCCTCGTGTATGAATGAGAAATTCACAAGGGCTCTCAGTGGGGCCTTCACAACGCTACCGTCTGTATCGCTGTGAGATTAGATGAACCCTAGCAAGGGAATGCCTAATTCAATTCATTCGGTTTTGCGAACGTTAATTGCGTTTGGACCTTTAGGTCCTTCACCGATTTCAAACTCGACGGTGTCCCCGTCACGGATTTCCTCGGTTAATTGAGACTTGTGAACAAAGAGATCTTTTCCTTCTTCTTGTTCAATAAATCCGTAGCCTTTTGTTTGATTAAACCATTTTACTGTACCTGTTGGCATTGTATGGCCCTCAAAATTTAACTATTTAAGTAAGTAATCCTTTCAACAACAAACATACTAGTTTTGTTCACTTTCAAAGAAAGACAGGCATCATTCAAACATAGTTATGATGCACAATCTTCTTTGTTGGCCCTCTACCTAGGACTGCCTTTGTTTCAATAATTACTGGGCCTGCCTTCCTCATAGAATTTATTCCAACAATATATGATGCAAATTTACTACTATTTTTGCCACGGGGACTTGTAATCCCGAAATATGCCATTTCGTCAGCAGAACCACAAATAGTGATAATTTGTAAATTATCACAGTTCCGAATTATTTCTTCAAGAGATTTGAAAAAGTCTCTTGGGTGCAATCCTAAGTAATTTAAGTCAATAATCAACCAATGGTTACAACAGTCATAATTTATATCTCTAGGCCAGTAACAGACCGGCATTCCATTGTTACCAAAGCAGCTTTCAAGTGGTTTATCATCAAGCAAAGCAACCTCGAAGCAAGGAATTTGAGTCCATCCTGATGCTTCTGTTATCAAGTGCAAATTTTCTTCTTTACTATACATACAATTCAGTTTACATCATGGGTTATATTAACCCTCGTAAATTCTTTGTGACTTTAATTGGCATGAACTTTTTTCCAACTGAGTACTTAGAAATCGGGCCAAAACTTAAGCCAAATTTGAAAGAATTAGATTTATGGAGGAATCTCAAGATAAATTGTCTAAGCCTGCATCAATTATCATCAAATCTTCAGAAATTAACGATTATGATTCCAATGAAAAAGGTCAGTTCAAATTACCTGTCATTGATTATGAAGCAGCCAAAAGGGAGGATCGCAATTCCCTAGAATCCCTCATGAGGCGAAAATCCCTGAGCAAAAAAGTTGCTAGAAATACAGGTTCTAATCATAACAAAACCCAGGGAAAAATAGTTGTGAGCAATGCAGGTTCTAATTATAACAAAGGATGGTTAGGTTTCACATTGTTTTTTTTGGGATTTTTGTTACTTATAGTGATTCAAGAACCTGTAATGTGTTGTATTTCTCCAATAATGTGTGCAACTGGTTGGGCGCTAATTCTACAGGATTGGTTTGGTTCTGGTGCCGCTGAATCGTATAGAACCTCGTTCGGAGTTATTGGTCTTGTAATTGTATTAGTTGTGATAATTACGTTCATCATTATAATTAATGCATTATCATCATTTTAAATTCTTTAAATTGTGTTTTTTGAGGAAATTATTTCTTGCACTTTTCATATTTATATATGGTATGAATACCACTAAGAAACAAATACCAAACGCCATTCCTATGCCAAAAGAATCAGCACCATCATCAAAAATATTTATGATAGTGATAATTCCTAAGATTAAACTCATAAATCCTAGAATTAAAGATGGCTTTTCAGGGATTTCTTTTTTATCAAAATCTTTGTCCTGTTTAGCCATTATGTTTTGAAAATAAGCATCTTGGTACTGGGCTTTCTCACTGGAATATTTGCTAATCATAGACATGATTGCAATTAATCCGCAACAGGAAAAGAAGCATACTGATTCATCATTACCAAATAACAATTCATCAATATTTATGAAGATAAAGAGGAATGTGAGTAGAATCACAGCAATGACACCACCTGAATTTGGTTCTTTAGGCAGTGCAATCTCTTTGGATGGTTTTTCCTTTTTCTTAGTTTCTTTCTCGACCTTTACTAACTTGGAAGTGTCTATGAAGATCGATTTAGGGCCTGTATTTTTGTGTCTCAAACAATACCCTGTGGTTCGAAATTCTAATGCATTGCATTTTTCATGCATGCATTTCCTTTTGCCCATGGCTTTTTTTCATTCTTGACGCCTTATCAAAGTTAACCCGTTTTCAATAGTTAATCTACTCTGAATAAGCATTCAGACGGCTGTTTGAAGAATTTGTGGCGATATTTTGCGATTATTCTGTATCCTATATCTCGCAAAGGTAGAGGGATTATCCAAAGCAATGGGAACCACATTTTGTAGTACCATTTCATGTATAATAAACAACGAATTCCAGCTGCAGAACGGATGTATGATTTACCATTTCGAATTAGGTAAACCGAGTCAGCATCTTGATGCTTCTTTGGCAATTCAGCAATCATCTGCTGAGCATCATCTGAATTGATTGGCCGGTAGCCAATATCTTGTTCCTTTGCTAGTCTCTTGTCGATGAAAGTAGCTAGACGATGGCATAGTCCGCAGTCTCCATCAAGCAACAAGAAATCTCTTTGCGTCATTCGATGACCTCCTGAATTGGCCATGTTAGCACGTATACTCCACTTGATGCGTGTACATGCTGGGGATTCATTACATCAATACCCAATTCGTATGATTGAGTAAGTGAATTGTCAGATATCGTAGCTTCACCATCTTGGAAAATCCATGGTTCATGTAAGGTGTAGGCCATGTGCAACTTTTCATTGTGTTCTGTGTAGAGAGAATATCTCTCGAAAAGAAAGTACTCGAGAGTATCTTTCTCAGCCTTTCTTTGTTTACCTGTGAGTTCACACTCGCCTTCTAAGCTTGAACCATCGCCCACGTTTTTTGATTTCCACACAAATTTTCCATTTGAAACTCTCAATTGACACTTAGCATAACGATAAGGCAGCCCGTATGCTCTTGGGGCATGCCAGCAAGTGATTCTACTCTGTGCCTCTAGAGTGAGGAATAACACTCCAGCCTTCCCGTTCTTTTTGACATAAGTGCGTATATTGAATTCTGGGAATGTTGAGATTCCTGGAACAGCGGGAAGCAATCTTGGTCGCACATTTTTCATTTGGAATGGTATTACTCCAACATAGGCCTTACCTTCGAATAAATCCAATTCTAGGCCTTCAGGAATGTATGGCTCTAATTTTTCTGGCTGAACCTCCCAGTGCATGAATGTAAGATTCTTCCATTCTTGTGAAAGAGCATGAGGGCTATCTGGCATAGCGAATGGAAGGTGAGTTCTACTAATTTCCCTAGCCATTGAAAACACTCAGTAATCCGATATTATTTGCATGGATTATTCCATTCGCTAGACACCATAGTGAAATTGGAATGAGCGCCCATCCTAGTGCCTGAGAGAAAGGCCCGGAGCCGAATGATCCGAATGCGCGTGAGACAGCACCTCCCCAAGATGCAACGAATCGAATCAACAATGTCAGAACGCCTGCTACAAGAATGTGAACGAGAAGAAGTAATGGTCCTACAACATAATTGAATCCACCAGTCATTGTAGTAGCGGCTACACCTTGTGGTAGAGTTGCCGGGAATGCTAGCCAAATGAACCACCCCATCCAGAAACCAATCAATAGGTCTCTTTCAACATCTTCAACCTCTCTCCAATTCCTGAATCCTTCTGGATATAATCGGTGCAATCGGTTTGCAATAAACTCGATTTCTTTGGGTGTTCCAACCATTGCGGCTCGAACCGCAGCGGTAACAAACCAACATATTAATCCTAAGTCGACCCATGTTCTGATGTCATTTTCTCCGGGAACAAATGCCATGATTAGAGGTGCTAAGTTGACCATTAGGAAACCTATTCCACCGGCAAGTGCAACGCTCCCCCACAAAGAACCAGGAACTTGTGCTTCTTCAGGGACTTCGAATTTCTTTCTTGGTAGGGCAACAAATAGCATTGCTAATCCTGGACCCCAGAACAAGCTTAACGTTGAGAGTACAGATTGTTGGCCTCCTAGGCCGATGTCCTCAATAGCATCGATGATGTCTTCAGAACTCGCTGTACGGCTTGCTGAGAAAGTAACGTGTCCTGCAGAATCTATTACCACGATTGAGTCAGAAACTCCCAAAGGCATCCTTTGAGCAAACCGGCTTTCTCCATCATCGATTAGAATAGGCCAACTTGCATTGGTGATGTCAGCAATGATATCTAAATCGTCCATCCGTACATTTTCACCGGTCACAACCTGAACAATACTGACATCATCACCTAAGCGGTCAGCCACATTTTCCAGTTGCTTGCTCTGGTCGACTGCATTGGATGAAGCGGGGAGTGTAATGCCGATTACTACTGCATCTTTTCCTTCCAGCAGTTCATCTAAAGACACAGAACCATTACCGTTTTGATGGAGAATAAATGAAGGTGCCCTTGCATCATCTCGCACAATCGCTTCACCGCCTAAATCTGGTAGATTGCTCGCAAGAGGAATCATTAGAATTGCCATAATAATCAGCGCTACCATCAATGGCGGTGGTAGCATCAATCCTTGTCTTAGTTGAGAGACAAGGTAGGCAATAATCGCTACGAAACCAGAGATTGAAAGCCATAGGAAAGCACTAGCAATCGGTTCATCATCAGCTTCTACATTGAATCTAATAATCCCTTCATGATCACAATTTTTCCCTGCTACTCCGTTTATTCCAGTATCGATTGTTTTCAGACAAACTATCAGTACATTATCTCCAGCAGGTAGTGGATTAATTCCTGTCCAAACAGTTGAAGGACGGCCCATGTCATCGGTTCTTGGATATTTTTCACTGGTTGCAGTGAACCCTTCTGCACGCATATCCTCATCATACACTCTCTCTTCATCTGGCTCTACAGGGCCGTAAATGTTCAGTGAAGTGAAATCTTTGTCTAAATCATCAAATCCCCAAGGCAAAGTAGCCACAAGTTGGATATGCGCTAGTTTAGCATCATCGACAGTAACTTCGACGACTGGAGAAAATAAATCTCCTTGAATCACGATACCACCTGCGAATTCTCTATCGCCTCCCCACTCAATATTGATGTTGTATGGGCAATTTGTTGATGCTGACATCGAGTAGGTGATTATGTCACCAGGTCTTGCAGTAATATTTGCAAATTCTATCTGAGTGCTCATATTATGTGCATCTGCAGAAGATTCGTAGACATTTGTTGTAACAGTTCCAAAGTATGAGAAATCACCAATTTGTACTTGCGTGTCTATTGTAACTGGGTTATTTGTTCGACACTGTGCCAGAGGGAAACCAGTTCCAGCTTGGACATAAGCAGCGATGTACGTTGAAATCTCAAAGGAACCATTGAATCCCATTTCTAGTGGTGGCATAGAAAGTGGCCCAATAGAGGCCGATTGTCCTGTAGTAATCTGGACATTACCCATCGATGCGCCTTGGTAATCACGAGTCAAGTTGACATTATTTTCTGTACCACTGAGGTAAATCCTGTGCAGTTCATTGCCTTCCCACTTGACATATCCTGGTTTGTAGATCTCATCTTCTCCAGATGCGTTTGAGACGATTGGAGTAATGGATGGAATGCAAATGCAGACCAGTGCAAAAATTGCAATCCACCTCCTCTGCATATTACCACCCAAGAAGTATGAGTAGAAGAACCCACATCATAGATGTGGGAATTCAAGGTGCCACCACATCACAATAATTCCAAAGGTTATTGCTGCGGCATTTACGGTTCCTTTTGTCATCATTCCACGGTTTTCAAGAACAGCGCCTAATACACTGTCAACCTGACATCCTAACCAGCCAATAATGGCGACCAGTGCGGCTAATTCGAGATTTTGTTCAGATATAAATGCTAGTACAGCAATTATTGTTGAACCAACCAATGCTGCGATTTGCCCGTTAGGGGAAAAACCACCGTTCAATCCGGCTTCACATTTCTTCATTGTAGTAATCATCCTAACTCTATCATCGAGACATCCGATTTCTGAAGCAAAAGTGTCTGCTGCAGCTACTGAAACGGCTGCAGAGAATAGCCAAAGCCCGTTTTCGTGATCGTCCAGAATAAATGCGATAATTGCTACCAAGCCTGGCAATCCTCCATTAGCGACAACATTGCCCCAACTTCTGTGACCATCACTGGATTCAGAAAGGCCCTTAGCAGCCTTTTCCTCAAATCTCCATTTTGTCGCTTTGTGAGCAGTTCCTAAAAATCCTAGAAGGATAATCAACCAAGTCCAGTGTCCAAGTGCCCCAACAATAATTCCTAATGCAGCTGCTGCATAAACACCCAATCTATCGAGAACTCGATACTTTTCTGAAATTAGAATGAGAACCCCAACTATACCAAAGGTAACTAGCATGTTACCTTGAGTCAGTCCAGGTTGCATGACATCAATCATGTCTCTCCCCAATCTCTCGCGACGGGAATCACCGTCTATACCTTGCCCCTATTTTTGAGTCAAAAAAACGATTTGATAACAAGTTGATTTATGACGGTAGGTGCATTACTGCGGCTAATATCTCTCTTCCAATAATCCATAATGCAGTAATCATTATCACAATCCAAACCAAACTAGCGATAACTTGCACTACAATGTCCGTTCCAATGAATAACCAAGAAACAATCCAACTGCTCCCATTCCACAGCGCATGTCCGCAAATCGCTAGCGTTAATCCAGTAACAGGGCTTCTTGGAAGACTCCAAACTTTGTCAATAGGTTTGTACAACCAACCTCTAACAGTTCTCCCCATGGTACTCAATTCTCTTTGAGTATTAACAATCTGTCCAGATTCACCGTCAAACACTACCCAGCTCGTTGAATCTTGGTTGAACAAATCTTGTGTCTGAATCCCTCTTTTAGTACATAAGAACCAACCTATTGAGACTCCTGATAGGCCCGTCCATAACGCATGACCGGGGATTGAGCCAATGCCTCTGATTACGGTAGTTAAAGAATATGTGACAGCTAGGCCACTGAATGAACTCATGATGTATTGTAAATTTTCCAATAATGCAAATCCTAATCCAACAGAAAAACCGATCTGGAAACCTCTCTTAGGAGAATCTATCATTTTGTATAAACTCAAAACAAAAATCGCTTTGCATATTTCTTCACCAACCGGCGCACTAATTGTTAAGATTAGGAATTCTCCTAATGTTCCTGAATCCATAGATGTGATTCCTATTGAAATTAAGATTAGTGGGAATAGTAAGGAGTTGATTACAATTGCTGGAAATGTAGAAAGCATTCCTGCAATCAGCATTTTTTCTCCTTCAATTTTAGTAGTCATTATTTGGAAATGTCTTGTTGAAAACGCCCACCAAGCGTGTACAGGTAACGAGAATCCGAAAAGCCAAGCAGGAACTCCAATCAATATGGCTAAAACCAACCAAATGGAATCATTGCTTAGCATAGCAGGTAACAAACCCAAGAACGCTGTGATTACTGTCAATGAAAATACAATCCACAGAGTCGAAGTTGGAGGCATTTCAAGAGGTGGAGAATCTTTTACCAAATGATGAGAAAATGAAGTAGGTACTGGAGTCATCAACATTCTTGAGTCTGGCAACAAATGTTGCATTTTGCCGTCAGGTGAAGGATTAGCTACGACGACATGTGTTAATTTTGGTCTTCGTGCAAATATGAAAATTAACAATAGTGGGACAGAACAAACTAGCGAAAAGATAGTGAGTGCCGAGTCACCTTCTACAATTCCAAATAATGACAAAATCATCACTTGTGCTATCACATAGAGTAGCAATACAATCCCAAGCATTCTCCAAATAGTACTCCATGGAGATGATTTGGATGCTAATGCAAGACCCTTGGGCGGCGGCGTTAGTGGCGCCATCATGGCTTGCATGTCTATCCTAGAAGGGTTGGACTAAACCAAGTTTACCTTTGTCCCCGCTCAGTTCGCCCATCACTCGTCACTGAAACAGCAGTCCGCTCAAGTGCGCTCATCATCGCAGGGATTGACCCTAGTGGCGATTGAAGTTTAACCATCCGGTTGAAATAAACACTCATTAATTAGTAAATCCAAGATTCTCTATCTATGAGTTGGATTAATTGGTTGTTTGCTCCACGCATTGACCACAGAGGATGGCAAACTCCTAGTGAAGCATCCAGAATCTTTCTGATTATCACCTTACTAATCGTTGGTTGGTGGTATTGGGAATCAACTCACGAGAATCTGGCGATATGGATTGGGATGACAATTCTAGTGTCCACGCCGATATTGACATTAGGTTGGTATTTTCTATCATTGGTGGCCAAGAATAGAGATGTCCAATTGCTGACTCCTAAGGTTAGGAAGCCCTTGGAAGAAAAGGGAAGACTCCCTCCTCAGTTCAAGAATCCATAAGTCCAATCGTGAGGAGGTGCAAACGTCTCCTTAATCGAACGTGGACTGACCCAACGAAGTAGATTCAATGGTGATCCTGCCTTGTCATTGGTTCCACTTCCTCTAGCTCCGCCGAATGGTTGTTGTCCTACTACTGCGCCTGTCGGCTTGTCGTTAATGTAGAAGTTTCCAGCACTGAATCGCAGAGCCTTAAGAGCAGTCTCAATGTGTCTGCGGTCGGTTGCGAAGATTGAACCGGTCAATGCGTATTCGGATGTAGTATCGCAAACTTCTAAGATCCTTTCAAAGTCATTATCTGGATAAACATGAATTGACATCACTGGACCAAATATTTCCTCTTCCATCGATTCATATCTCGAGTCTTTACAGAGAATTGTCGTAGGCTCGATAAAGTAACCAGTTTTGTCATCATAACCGCCACCTGTAATGATTTCACAACTTGGGTCTTCCTTTGCCCTGTCGATATATCCGGTGATATTGTCGAATGACTTTCTGTCGATAACTGCAGACATGAAATTGGAGAAATCTCTAGGGTCCCCCATACGGATTTTTGATACTTCTTCACAATATTCATCTTTGATTGCATCCCAGACGCTTTCTGGAATGTAAGCACGGCTAGCAGCACTACACTTCTGTCCTTGGAATTCGAAAGCACCACGTAGTAGTGCAACGGTTAGAGCACGCTTGTCGCAATCCGGATGTGCTACGATGAAATCCTTTCCACCAGTCTCTCCAACAATTCTTGGATAAGAACGCAGGTTTTCTAGATTGTTTGCAATGTCCTTCCACATCTTTCTAAATACAGCAGTTGAGCCAGTAAAGTGTACCCCTGCTAGTTCTGGGTGTGACATGCAAATGTCGCCAACAAGGCTTGCTTTTCCTGGGATGAAGTTGATTACACCAGCAGGAAGACCAGCATCCATCATCAAGCGCATCAATCTATAATTCGACACATAGGAGTTCCTTGATGGCTTCCAGACGCCAGTGTTACCCATAATTGCAGCACTTGAGGGTAGGTTTGCTGCAATGCTGCTAAAGTTGAATGGAGTTACACTGAATACGAATCCTTCAAGTGGTCTAATTTCACTTGAATTCCACATTGATGAAGGTGAGACAGGCGGCTGAAGGTCTTCGTAGATTTGACGGCAATAATCGCTGTTGAATCTCCAAAAGTCGATCAATTCACATGCGGAATCAATTTCTGCTTGGTGGCAGGTTTTTGATTGATTTAACATGGTAGAAGCATTAATTTCTGCACGGCGAGGTCCTGCTAGAAGTTCACTAGCTTTCAGGAAAATAGCACAACGTGATTCCCAAGGCATTGTCGACCACATATCGTGAGCCTGTAATGCAGCATCAATAGCGGACTTGACTTCTTTTTCTCCAGCCATATGCACTCTTGCAATGACATGACTATGGTCGTGAGGCATCACTTGTTCAACTATATCTCCAGTGAATACTTCTTCACCGTTAATGATACATGGAATCTCCAAAATTTCGCTTTCTTGCTTTACCAATTCAGCCTTGAGAAGAGTTCTCTCATTACTGCCCGGAAGATATCCTAGCACGGGTTCATTGACAGGGGTTGGGGGTCGAACTACGTTGTTCACCATATTCACCCCGAAGGGGTGTGGCACAAAATAATGCCCATCAATACAAATGAGACATTTTGTGCCTTACTTTGGCTAATTTTGGGGCTACAACCATCTGGCAGTAACCGTTTCCTGGATTCAATTCGAAGTAATTATGATGGTATTCTTCAGCCTCATGGTAATTTGACAACTCTGTAATCTCTGTGACTATTTCATCATCAAAGTACTGTTGGAAATCTTCTTTGATTCTTTCAGCTAGAATTTTCTGGTCCTCATCAATGTAGTAAATCACTGAACGATATTGGGTGCCGATGTCGTTTCCTTGTCGATTTAGTTGAGTAGGGTCGTGTACTGTGAAGAAGACTTCGAGGATGGTTTCGTACGAGATTATTGAATCATCATAGATTATCTCTACGACTTCTGCATGACCAGTTGAACCACTGCAAACCGAATTGTAGTTTGGGTGCGGGTCATGCCCCCCTGCATATCCAGGTAATGCAGATTCTATTCCTCGCATGTTCTTGTATGCACCTTCTACGCACCAGAAGCAACCTCCACCTAGTACCGCTCTTGCCATAGTTAAGCCTGATGATTATCGTATATTGACTTCTGTAATTTGCAATGCGTGCGAGGGGCGCCTGAAATCAAGAATGAAGTTTGGGCCTCGGAAAAGCCTCTTGAAGCCCCTAGTATGCTGGATTGGGACTGAATAACCTGCCCATGCTAAATAGGGTAGGCAGACGGCCCACGCTTGGAGGTCATGGAAATGGATGTGAGTTTTTCCGATTTAGGTATTAGTCCACAGATGTGCCATGAACTCAGGCGTGCTGGTTTCGATGAACCATTCGAAGTTCAAAGAGAAACCATTCCTGATATGATGTTGGGAAGAGATGTTTGTTGCAGAGCTCCAACCGGGAGCGGTAAAACACTAGCATTCGGAATTCCTATGCTAGAAAGGGTAGGGAGAGGCGAGCCTAGTTTGCCCAAAGCACTAATTTTGACTCCAACCAGAGAACTTGCAGAGCAGATTCACGGAGTTCTTGACCCAATCGCTTGGGGATTGAATCTCAAAATTATGGCAATCTATGGTGGAGTGTCATATTCCAAGCAAATTCGAAGACTTGACAGAGGAGTAGACATTGTAGTCGCTTGTCCTGGAAGATTGTTAGATCTAATCGACAGGGAGAATGTTTTCTTGGATGAAGTGGAAATCGTAATTCTCGATGAAGCAGATAGGATGGCAGATATGGGATTCACTGAACCTGTGTGCCAAATTTTGGAAGAATGTTCTCCAAAGAGACAGACCGTCATGTTCAGTGCAACACTTGATGATGAAGTGGCTGAAATCAGAGATAAATATCAAACAGCACCTCAGATTATAGAAATTGGTCCCGAGGAAGTTTCAGTCACAGAAATGAATCATCACTTCTGGTTAATGCCTAATTCTATGAAGAGTAGGATTAGCGCAGAAGCGATTCGTAAATCTGGCCGAGGATTCATTTTTTGTAGAACTCGTGCAGGAGTGGAAAGAGTCGCTGATGAGATGGAAGATGAAGGGCTGCGAGTTACTAGTATCCATGGTGGAATGCCACAGAAGAAACGCTCTCAAGCGGTTGAAGATTTCACCGAGGGGCGTAGTCATGCTATTGTAGCAACCGATGTTGCAGCCCGTGGTCTAGACATCAAGGGAGTACACTGTGTTGTCCATTACGACCCTCCTGAGAACGGTAAAGCGTTCAAGCATCGTTCAGGCCGCACAGCTCGAGCAGGCGGCTCAGGTAACGTAATCAGTTTGGTACAGAATCCTCAGAAGAAGAAATGGGCGACAATTCAGAAAGAAGTCGGCCTGAACATCAAATTCTCTACTCCAGAATTCAATGAAGTGATTCAACACGAAGATATCTCTCACATCTCGCCTCCAAGAAGAGGTGGCCGAAATTCCAGACAAAGGAAAGACCGTAGAGGTCGACCAAATGATGGCGGTAACCGTAACAGAGATCGAAAACACTACGGAAGAAGAAATGGTAGAGATGATACTAGAGGAGGAAACCGAGATTCTAGAGGTCAAAACCGTGGAAGATCCGGTGGTCGTGACGGTGGCCGTTCAGGCGGTCGTGGCGGTGGTCGTTCAGGTGGCGGCGGAAAACCTCGATTCAATCGTAACAATCGCCCACCAAAAGGCCCAGGTAGAAGCCGTGGCCGTGGTGGGGACAACAAGAGGAAATCGCGAAACAATCACACTCGCAGATGAATGCTCTAGCCGTGCATCTGAAACAGGGTTTGATATACTTCAAGCGCTGAATGCTGCTTATGTATGGGCTGAGCAGTAGCAATAGTGCTCATAGTTCAAAGGCCAAATCAAGAATTGGAATTTCGATCATATTACTGATGTTTGTATCAATTCTAACTCCTCTAGCCAGTGCGCAAAATATCGAATATGCTGCAACAGGAGCTCCACTCAGTGAAAATCCGGAAGAAGCCCCACTTACATACTCATATTCACCTGCGATTAGAGCCGCATTCACCCGAGTAAGTGACCTCTCACAATATTCTGAATCTGAGTTACAATCTACTTCAGAATGGGTCGTAGTAAGTTCGAAAAAGATGGGTGAACCCACTGGGCTTCTCTCTAATACATGGATTGTAGAAATCGAACCAGAACTCGCATTATCCCACTTCGCCAAGTTACAGGACAGCGGTGTTATCGAAGTTGCATACCCTCTAGTCGAGAGACAGATGACACCAAGATGGACTCCTAATGACACTTACTTTTCAGAACAATGGCACTTAGAAAACACCGGTCAAGACAACGGAGTTTCGGGTGAAGATGTCAACATCACTGGCGCTTGGAACAGCGTTCGTGGAACAGGAGTGGTGATTGGAGTGGTCGATGATGGTCTGGAATGGGACCATGAAGATCTATCAGCAAATTATGAATCAAATCTGGATTATGATTACTGCAATTATGATTCCGACCCAATGCCTGCAAGTTGGGACGCACACGGCACTGCTGCTGCTGGTGTGGCCGCTGCAATCGGTAACAATGGCGTAGGAGTCAGTGGTGCAGCACCTGATGCATCTCTTGCGGGATTGATGTTAATCGCCTGTGGTAACTCAGATAATGATGAGGGAAACGCTCTTTCTCATCTAAACAATGATATCGATATTTACAGCAATAGCTGGGGCCCATCCGATAACGGTCAGACTCTATCTGGGCCTGGTCCATTGATGATTGCTGCTTTCGAGGATGATGCTTACAACGGCAGAAATGGTCTAGGAAATATAATCACATGGGCTGCTGGAAATGGATTATCAAGTGACGATGACTCTAATCTTGATGGCTATGCTAACAGCAGATTTACGATTTCAGTAACCGCTGTCGACCACGATGGTGACCAGACAAATTATGGTGAGCCGGGGGCTAATGTACTAGTTTCTGCTCCTTCTGATGGCAGTGGGGTTGGAATTACAACAACCGATAATGAAGGCAACAGTGGATATACAAACGGCGATTATACCAGTAATTTCGGCGGCACTTCAAGTGCTACTCCTCTAGTTTCTGGAGTTATCGCTTTGATGTTGGAAGCTAATTCTAATCTTACTTGGAGAGATGTTCAACAAATCATTGTAGAGAGTGCCAGAAAGAACGATCCAAACGATTCAGGTTGGAATACTAACGGCGCTGGCCACGAATTCAATCACAAATATGGATTTGGAGTAATCGATGCAGGTCATGCAGTTAGCCTAGCAGAAAACTGGACAAACCTAGGTCCTGAGGTTAACATTAGTAGCGGTACAATCACTGTTTCACAAACCATTCCAGATAATGAGCCCGACAATCCTGTTGTTTCAACGCACACAGTTTCTGAATCCCTAATCGTTGAGTCTGTGGACATTATCTTCGATGCAGACCATTCATATCGCAGCGATTTGGATGTCACGCTAATCTCCCCAGATGGTACTGAGTCTGAATTGGTCAACTATTTCGCAAACCGAGATAGTGGTAATAATTACAACGAGTGGCAATTCAATAGTGTGCAACACTGGGGAGAAGTTTCTGCAGGAACTTGGACTCTAGAAGTCTATGATGATGGTAACCAGGACGAGGGAACATGGAATCATTGGGAGATTGTCATTCACGGTACAGAAGTTGATTTGGATAGCGATGGCGATGGAATAACAGATTCCAATGAGACAGATGTGTATGGCACAAACCCTGACAATCCCGATACCGATTCAGATGGATTGAATGACTATGTCGAAATCTTCACAACTGGAACAGACCCAGTTGACGCAGATACTGATGACGACTTCCTAAATGATGGAATAGAGGTCAATGTGAACAATACAGACCCATTCGACAATGATACCGACGATGATGGAATCACAGACGGCTTAGAAGTTCTCAATTATTTCACAGACCCGTTAGTTCCTGACCCAGACGCTGACTTAGACGGATATTATTGGTTCCAAGACTGTAATGATACCAATCCTGATGTCTATCCATATGCCCTAGAGATTCTCAATGGAATTGATGATGATTGTGACATGATGTGGGATGAAGGATTCAATGCTACGGATACTGATAATGATAATCTCTCAGACTATTCTGAATACCATGCCTATGGTACCAATTTGAGTAACCTCGACACAGATGGCGACTTACTGAGCGACGGTGACGAGGTTCTAATCTACTTCACAGACCCTCTAGTAAAGGATAATGATTCAGATTCAGATGGCTGGTATTGGTTCCAAGACTGTAATGATACGAATCCAGAAATCAATCCAGATGTTGTAGAATCATTGGATGGAATTGATAATAATTGTAGAGATGGTATTGATGAAGATTTCATCGGCCAAGATTCGGACTCAGATGGACTACTTGATTTGGACGAGTTCAACAATATGTCCACCAATCCATTCGACCCAGATTCTGATGCTGATGGTCTAACGGATGGTGATGAGTACCTCAATTTGTCAACCGATCCTATGGACAAGGATTCTGATGATGATGGCTTGGAAGATGGTGTAGAGGTCCTAGAGACCTTTACTGACCCACTGGTTCCGGATTTAGATGAGGATTCAGATGGTTTCAGATGGTTCGAAGAATGTGATGACTCCAATCCTCTAATCAATCCAAATCAAGATGAATTTTGGAATGGCTTGGATGATGATTGTGATGAAGAAATCGATGAAATAATCGACAGATTATCCTACATTTCATGGAGTCCAAATAGTGATATTTTGCTTAATGCTACTTTCGATAATCTCGAGTTGTCTGTCGTTGTAAACCTAACCGATGAAGAGAAAGAGAGGCTAGGTCTTTCGATCGTGTGGCTGAGAAATAACACGATTATCGGTAACGGTTCCACATTTAGTGAAGCTGCATGGAATTGTGATAACCAATCTGCTGATTTGGGAATAATTCTGTGCAACCATGATGGATTCATTGGCCCATGGATTATCAGTGCAATAGTTTCTGACGGAGTTCAGGATATGTATGTCACCTGGTATGTTTCCTATGAGGTATGGCATCCTCCAGAACCAGTTGTTAAAGATGAGGAAACAGAAGATGCATCTTCGGATTTCGATGTTACGACCAACCAAATTTTATTCTTGGGACTTGGAGTTCTGATAGTGATTCTACTGGTCATGCTAATTTCCGGAGGCAAAAAACCACCAAAATCAGAACAATCAGTCTTTGTTAATCCTAGGTATGAGCCAATGGGCAATCAGTACTCCTCAGTACCTGGGGCTCCAAGTCTACCCCCTCCTCCGGGAGCCTTCAAGCAATGGTAGAATCATTCATCATGCTTAGTCCACTCAGTATCTGCTTGACCGCGATACCAGTTCTCACCGTTGTACTTCAGCCATGAAAAACCGAATTCATCAGTTTGGTCTGGTGGAATTTCAATTGAAGGAATTACATCGATGTGAGGCAAATCTTTCTGTTCTGCTTCTACCAATGGAGTTTGTTCCACATCAGTCATTGGCTCAAATTCTTCAGCAGCCATGAGCAACTCAGCATTCTCAAACTTGTCATCTAATTCAGAACGTAGGCGTTCTAGGCGAATACCTTGGTGTGGACCTAATAATCTCAGCATTAGGCTGTATTCCCATCTTAGTGCAACTTGTTCTAATTCTTCTCTTGAATTAGATTCATTCAACTGTTCTTCATAGCGAGCACATCGGGAATTACGAGTAACGAAGCCAAAGGCAATCCATGCGAAAATCGGTACACCACCAAAGATGCCGATTAGGTCCCAAGCACCTAATCCAATGTTTCCGATTTGAATTTCGAAACTGTCTACAGGTGTAGAGTTTGGATCAAGTGGGTCTGTACCTGCTCGAATTTCATCAGCGTCAGTCCACTCATCATTGTCATCATCACCATCTGCATTGTTGCCGATACCGTCTCCATCAGTGTCTAGACATTCCAGAGGGTTGTCCCAGAACTTATCAACCCCATCCAAACATTTGTCGTTATCTAAGTCTCCAGGGGATGCAACGCGAGGTAAGATATCGATAGTATCGTCATATCCATCATTATCGAAATCGTTCAGATATGGGTCAGCATCTGTTCCAGATTGGTTGTCTCCCAATCCGTCTCCGTCAGCATCTTCCCACTGTGTAGGGTTCTCTGGGAATAAGTCATACAATCTTCCAGTAGGGTTGTCGCCATATCCGTCACCATCCCTGTCAGACCATTGAGTAGCATCGGTTGGGAATGAATCAGGATTGTTTCCAGTACTGTTGTCGCCGTATCCATCTCCGTCAATATCGCCCCACTGCGTAGGGTCATCTGGGAATTTGTCAGCTCCAATACCCATCGGGTTGTCACCCATTCCATCACCATCAGCGTCTTCCCATTGTGTAGGGTCGTAAGGGAAAGCATCGGATTGATCATCAATACCATCACGGTCAGAATCAGCATATCGGCTCGCATCATTTGGATATGCGTCTCCTAAGTTTCCTTGCGGGTTGTCTCCATATCCATCACCGTCAGAATCTTTCCACTGTGTTGGGTCGAATGGGAAATCATCACTTGAATCAGGATATCCGTCACTGTCTGAATCTAGGTGTTCAGCCGGGTCATTAGGGAAGTCATCTCCTTCATCGGACCAGCCATCACCGTCAGTGTCCAAGCAGCCATATCTATCGATTGTAGAATTGCCAAAGACAGTAGGGCATGAATCTCCTGCGTTACCGAACTCTTCGTCACCATAGGTGTCACCATCTGTATCGTATTGCTGAGTAGCATCTGTGGGGAATGCATCTGAATTATCTCCTACTCCATCTCCATCCATATCTGACCATTCTGTGGGGTCATTCTTGAACGGATCTAAGATGTCTGGGCGGCCATCTCCATCAGCATCAGGGCAGCCTTTCTCGAATTCAAATGTGGAGTTGCCAGGTATTCTGGAGCAGTAATCTTCGTAATCTTCGAAGCCATCATTGTCATCATCATAATCTTCCAAAGCATCCATACAACCGTCATCATCTAAATCAGAAGCATTGGTTCTAATCCATCCAGTCATTCCCTTTGGACAGCTATCCAAAGTATCGTTCAGTTGGTCATTGTCATCATCATCATCTTCTAATTCATCTTGGCAACCATCCGAATCATGGTCAAGGCTACCTATTGATTTGAATCCTAATGGTGAATTCGGACAATAATCAAGTAGGTCTTGAACGAAATCACCATCATCATCGTTATCATTAACATCTGCAATATCATCGTCATCATAGTCCCTTGACATCCATGCAAGGAATAAGTCATGGTTACCCAGTGGCGCAACGGTACTTCCTCCAAAATTTACTGCGCCATCCATGGTCCCAATAACATATAATCGTCCTATTTTATTGTCCATATAAACAGCAATACCTCTGTCTAAACCAGCGCCTCCAAATGATTTTCCCCATTGTGCTTGACCAAAATAATCAAATTTAATGACATAACCATTGTCAGAGGTGCCTGCTGGAGAAATAGATTTTCCATTTCCTAGAGAAATCACACCATTAGTTGAGTATCCAGTGATGTAGATATTATTGCTCGAATCGATATGCATTCCCCATCCATAAACATCACAACCACAATCAATTTCTTTTCCCCACTGCCATGAACCACTACCATTGATTTTTGCTATAAATCCGCTAGACAAACCTCCTGCAGATATGACACTTCCATTAAATGTCATATCTGCATAAAAATCTCCCAAAACAAATATTTCATCGTCGCCAATTAACTCAAGATTACGAATGTAACTGTTACTTGAAGATGATGCAGATTGAGTAATCCATAATAATTCTGCATTTGAATCAAATTTTGCAACAAATCCTGACCAACAAGAACTACAAGACAATGTTCCTCCAGTACCATTTTGTAATGTATAATCCAAAAAATTAGCATAACTCCCTACAAGATATAAGTCTCCAAATGAATCAGTATGCAAATCATATGGCTGAACTACACTATTGGAAAATCCACCAAATGTTGCAGAACTTATTTGCCGAATGCCAGAATTATTGTATTTGGAAATTATCATCGCATTTTGATTCCCTGTTCTGTATGCGATCCACACATTGTCGAATGAATCAATTGTAATAGAATTTGGAGTAGTAGCATACCCTGGAGAAATTTCATGGGCATTAACTGCCCATTCCCAAGTTCCATTATTGTTAATCTTAGAAACAATGTTTGAATAAACTCCATTCACAGTAACGCTGATTGAGCCATATTCAAGAACCCGACTTGCAGGATTTGAATAAAAAGAATTTACCAAGTAAACATTCTCATTAGAATCAATTGCTATCTTCGAGTTAGCTAGAGATGTATCAATGCCATATGCATAAAGACTATACTCTCCCGTATCAACAAATGCTGCCCAAACACAAGTTCCATTTCTATCAAATTTCATAACAAATGGCATGGGATTATTCCCTCCCGATGTATGATTTACAGTGCATGAAGGAAGGACGTTTAACTCACTTGAGGCCATTCCTAGAATGAATACATTTCCTGCTGGAGAAACTTTGACATCAAGTGCAAAATCATTTTGTAAACCCCCTATTGAGATTGCAGACTCCCATGCAAGGGTTTGGTTTGCTGGTATAGTAATAGATGGTGCGATATTTCCTACACCTGAATTATTTTGCCAGGGGTAGTCGAGGTGGCTGGTTTCGTTGAATACGGTCGCAGCAGCTGCTTGTTGTAGTTCTAAAACAAGGCCGTTTGAGAGGCTGGTAGAATGAGATAGACCGACTGGATCGTTTCCTGTAATCGTAGCATAGAGTACTACTGCAGCAAGATAAGAGCCGGAAAGCGAAGGATGACTTCCGTCACCTGTGTAGAGATTGTAGAACGTGTTTCCAGAGTTAGTAGGAGTTCCACCTTCGGCTACAATCTTGTCATGTATGTGCTCGAATGCAAGTCCAACCGGGGCAACCCATGCATTGCCTCCATTGGCAGAAATATTGTCTCTGTAGTCTAAGTAACCACTTTCTAACTCATCCTGCATTGTTGAGAAATCTGGGAATCTCCAAGCATTGTTACTGTCACCATCTCTCCTTCCCCAAGTCATCATTAGGACGGTTTCTCCACCATTGTCCTCGATCACTTCAGCTAGTTCAACAGCACCATCCTTGCTTGCTATCCACTCATTTTGGCTTCTAGGGAATCCTGGAATCTGACTTTGGTCTTGCAAAATGACATAGTCCCAGTTGCCATTGTTAAGTGTTGTATTCCATTGGTGACCCGCAGATGCGACGTTGCTTGCGTGTTGAGAAAGGCGCATACCTCCTCCATTGAGGGTGGAAACATTTGCTGGAGTTGAAGCTGCACTCATCACTCCATCAACCAGATTGTGAAGAGAATTAGAGGCGACGTAACTGTTTCCCATCAGAAGAATATCTGCTGGGCCTTGACCTTGACCAGGGCCTTCCTTGGATTCAACATCCTCATCTAGGTAGCTCAAATCCATTGATTGATATGGCATTAAGCACATCATTACCATGACGGCTACTACGACCCAAGGCTTTGCAGACACATGTCAACTAGACGGCTACCCATCATAACGCTTCGCGTTAATCTTCATGCAGAGATAGTTTCGTCTTGTTTAGGCCAATATCTGTCGTAAAGCATGAATGCGGTAGAGGCTCCAATCAGCATCATACAGAACAACATGTCCCATCCGATTTTGAATACCAAACGAGGAAGATTCGGAGAAATGGATAACTGAATTGCTAATCCTGCTAACCTAACCGAGAGAACTAGCACAGTCATCTGCAAAGGCCAAGAATTCCTTCTGAACAAATTCCACCACAAAACCCCCATCAAGATTACGGGGCAGGCTCCCATCAAGAATACCCAATTATTGCTTGGAGAAAGGCGGTCGCCAATGTAGCCGCCTTTGAGGAATAAGTTACCAGGGTCAATATCTCGAGGGTGTATCAGTCCATCGGTTTGGCCTAATGTCGCCCACCACGCGAACCATATTCCGATAGGAATTATTCCAAGCATTATGTGTCTGCCAAATTCAGAAAATTTACTATCAGTTTCTTCTTTTAGGTAGCTCCATTCTCTATTCATCAGCGATTCGATACACCCGAAGAAAATCATTGAGATGCCGCCGCCCCATGCTCCCCAACTCATTGTTAGCCAAGCGAATGCGCAGTATTGAAAAACAGCATATGAATACGGTTTTTTCATTACCTGCAGAACGATTGAAGCAACCACTCCAGCAATTAGCGTCCAAATAAGGAACCAATCTACCGTGTTCGAATTTTGGGCAATTAGAACAGGTATGGTTGCCATTGCACCTGCTATAGCAAGCGAGGTTGGCCATTTCCCATTCCTAAACCGTGATGCATAGATCAAAGTAAATGTGAATGCAATTACAACCGACCAAATTACTGCATCTATTTCATCTGATTGTGTGAACATTACCATGAATCTTGTCGCTGACACGCCATACAACCTATAGTCAGAAAAGAAGATTGTAGCAATAAGAATCAGAATTAGAGGAATAAGCAAACGCTTGGGCGTCTTGTTATCATTATTCACAAACATTCGATTTTCAATCATCAGAACTAGCCCAATCCATATCGGTAGAGCGATTATAGTGAATCTAGTCTCAGGATAAATTACAGTAAACAGCAAGACGGAAGATAATATGATGACGTTTCGTTTTGTTTCCGGCTTCCTTCCAGTAATCGTCTGTTTGGACATCCAATAGAGAGTAATTATCCCAATGAATCCAAATGGATAATAAATCCATGACAACCAACCACGATTGTATGAAATCAATGCAGATACAGTGAACACAATCAAGAATCCAACGGCAGCTTCAGTGGCAAATTCTGCTGTCTTTTCATCGGATTTAAAAAATCTATATAAAAAGGTGCTAAAGGCTAAAATTGCTATTGCTGAAATAATTAAATCAATACTTCGCATACCGATTTCATCGCCTCTGATTTTATCCCATTCGATTTTGTCTTTAGATAGGCCATTAACGTAAGAATGACCATTTTCTTCAAGCCAATCATTTCTTTCAACTGCGGCATCCCAATTCCATTGCTCATATGCTTGGTATTCTTCATCAGTTAAATCGAATGCATCTAACGGAACCTTTCCGTGTATTGCGTGTGGCATAGGCAGGCCGAAAATCATTGATGGAATCGTTGCTAAGTCTCTTTGCGCCATCCCCTTTACTGTGACTCCTTCCGCCACATTTGGACCCCACATGAACCCAGCAGTTTCTCTAATCACAGGTTCAGGTGAACCATGTTGTCCAGTATCTGAAAGTCCGTGATCTGAGGTTACTAGGACAGTCCAGTTGTCTGGAACGAGATTAAACATCATGTCGAGATTATCATCGAGCCAAAGCAACTTTTCTTCAAATTCTGGTGAATCCTTTACCATGTACCTGTGGCCCACACTATCCAATCCAGAGAGGTGAGCTACAATCACATTAGGCGTCCTATCATATCCTTCAGGGATGCCACCCTCAAGCCAATTTCTCAAAGTTACGAATGCCTCTTCATCCCCTTGGTAATAATCAGCATGACCGTATCTGTGCTGCGAAAATGGAATCAAATCTCTATCTGGATAAAGGTCCTTCCAAACATAGTCGCCTAGGATTCCAAGTTGATGGTCATAATTTCCGTCATTATCTCCATCATGTGTGCTAACAAGTTTCCAACCATCAGGTGTTCCAGGATGCTCAGGACGGAAGTTGGATAGTGCTTCATTCGGTTTTGAAGGGACTCCTGTGGCGATTTCTTTGACGCATATGGCAGTCATGGTCATCGGATTAGATTCAATTTCCATGTAAGCGCCATCTTGAACTCTGGCGTTCAGTTTGGGCATGAATTCGGGATCCCCCATCATATTCCTGCCGCCCCCATCGATGACTACGAACAAGAACCCCTCACTGAGTTGTTCAGATGGATATGGATTTTCTTCCATCCCTTCCAGTGGTGCTGGTGAATCAGAAATAATGTAGTTGCCAGTGACTAGAAACGAAGGAATCGCAATTAAGAGGAAGACGAAAAACGCCTGTCTTAACCGATTCTTTGTAAACAACAATATCGCCTTAGTTGTATGCTGAAACTATGGGGCTTTATCCTTTATCACGCCACTTTGATGATGGAGGGCCATTGTTAGGATTAAAGTGTTGAAGCAAGCCTTTTTCAACTACATTGTAGAGCATTGACCAAACAGGAGAAGCGAGGATTTTTTTTTCGTTTGACCTAAATGGTGATACTATGTCTAAACTGATAGAAAAAATGAATCAAGCACTAGGATTGGAACTTCGAGCAATCAACCTTTATGCACACTATGCTGCTTATGTCAAAGGTTTGAACAGAATCCAATTGGAGCCGATGTTTCAGCAAGAAGCGAATGAGTCCATGGTACATGCCGCAACCATTCGTAATGCAATTGTAAAGCATGGCGGGGAATGTGTTACTATCAGAGACCAGATGGTAATAGCACATACAACTGACACACGAGAGATGCTACAAGCAGCACTTGCTACTGAGACAAAGGCTGCTGAAGTATACGGTGAGTTATTACCTCTGCTTGAGGAAATTTCTGATAGAGAATTGTATGATGCAGTAGAGCAAATCTACCTCGCAGAGTTGCGTTCTGTCGAAGAAATCAGACTATTACTAGACTGATTAAGTGGACGCTGGGGGATTTGAACCCCCGGCCTCTTGAGTGCCACTCAAGCGATCTTCCAGCTGATCTAAGCGCCCAATACTTTGCCTAAGGCGTCCTGCCCACCTGCCTTTCAATCATAAGGCTTCTCAATTAGGTACTGTTCGGCACTCCATGGACGTGGATGAAATACTCGCAGAGTTACTTCCACAAGTTCCTGAAAATGTGTTTACCAGATGGCTTGGTGACAGAGTTTCAATCATTTGGTTAGAAGAAGATGACAGTCGCTTGGGCATGACTAGGTTCGAAGAAGGAAATGTGGAATTAGTTCGCAGGCGCAGGCTTTCCTTAGACCCAGGTCCAATTACTATCGGGCTTCACCCTAGATTGCTAAGTGAGCCAGCACTATTACGACATACTCTCACTCACGAATTGATCCATGCTTCAGGAGTGTTAAATCACTCGAAAGAGTTGCACGATGCTGTTGATGAAATTGCTCCAGGAGTTTCTATTTCAGATTCTCCAATGCTGCAAGAAAAACGGGAAGAATACCTCGATTCTGCAAAGGTAAAAACGTGGTCCTGTAAGCACTGTGGCTATGAGTGGAAGCGTTCTACAGTTCGTAAACCTATACGCTGTCACAAATGTGCAAGACCACTGTAATACTGATAGAGGAGATTCTCACAGGGTGAGTTTGCCCGTATAATGTAGTCTGGATATCATCTCGGCCTTCTAAGCCGATAACCGGGGTTCGAATCCCCGTACGGGCGCTCAATTTTGAGTAAAATTTTGGATATTAACAAACACAGGACTATCTTGTTGCATTGGGAAGCCCTCATATAGCAAAGGTTGGTCGGCGGATTGTTCACCATGAAGCGAGGTTCCAGAGCGTGGAAGAAGACTGGTAATCAGCGATGGAAGTGGCGTAAGAAAAAGCTACGACGTCGAAAGCGTGCTCGCCGACAGGCTAAGCAGTGACGCTGAAAGGTAAACGATACGGGGGAGTATAGTATAACCTGGTAGTATAGCTGGCTCCAGTTGCACGGGAATGACGAATGGTAAAGGTCTGAAGATTGTGATGATCAACTGGAAGACCGACCTGTGATATCCCGCCACCAGCCGTACACACAAAACTTAGTGGCGGATCAGAAGATACCAGCCGGTCGGGGTTCAAATCCCTGTGCTCCCACCATATTCGATTATTCTCAATAATCTATCAACCAACATCTTGATGTTAGGTGCCACTCTCAGTTAAGGTAGGGAACAATATGCGTCAGGGCTTTCCATTTATTTGTCTAATTTTATTCATGGCTCCATTGACCGGTTCAATAGGCAATGAAATCAACCATGAAGATGGTTGGACTACTTCTATTCCTGAGATGACTCCTGTTGTCCATCAAGAATTGGATTGGTGGGAAAGGACAACATTAGATTCCAATAGGAATGGCATTCATGATTCTTTGGAAACTCTAGACGAGCCAGTAGGAATTGGTTTGTCATATGCTAGGGAAGTTACTGATTCAGATGTAGCTTACTTGGAATCATTGGGTTACCAGATAACTGATGTTATTGAGGCAGTAGATGCGGTGCTATTGGGTGTAATCAATTCTACAGATGTGTGGGATTTATCTCAAATCGATGGAGTTGTTATGGTCGAGAGATACGGACAAATCATTCTTTGGGGTGATGTTCAAACACCTAACATTCTAGCGGAGCAATCCGAGGAATATCCTCACACTGCTTGGAATCATACTCCAATGATGGGTGCTGGAATAAACATTGCAATGGTCGATACCGGTACAGACAATGAGCATCCAGGTTTGAAGGACAAGTTTGTCGCCGGTTATGATGCTGTTTGTTTTGTCCACACAGACCCTGCATGTATTCTAGCAGGTGGTCGAGAAACAGATGGTTCCTTTGATCCAGACGATGGAAACCAACATGGCACAGCATGTATGGGTATGGCTGCAGCAACAGGATTGGATGCATCAGGTGAACAAACAGGGTACGAAGGCTCTGCACCCAATGCAAGCCTCATCGATGTCAGAATAGGAACTGATGTAGGAGCAGGTCCATTCGAAAATTATCTACTTTCACAAGAATTCTATGAGTCTGCAATGAATGGCATACAATGGATTATTGACAACAAAGATACTGCTTGGCCAGGTGTAGATGAAAGCCTGTATGGAATCGACATTATCTCCTTGTCATGGGGAATTACAAGCCATGAGAATGGTGGTAGCGATGGAGAAGACATGCACTCTCGAATCCTAGACGAAGCGACACTTGCAGGTGTGACTGTAAGCGTAGCAGCAGGAAATGATGGTCCAGATAATGATGGATTCTCGGGTATGGGTTCATCTTCTCTTTCCATTACAGTTGGTGCTACAAATGACTTGAACACCATCGATAGAGATGATGATGAAATCGCATCCTACTCAAGTAGGGGTCCACGAAGAGACAATGGTAATACCAATCCAATTGATGAAATGAAGCCCGATGTCACAGCCCCTGGAACTGACATTGTGCAAGCAGAAGCATGTGTTACATCTGGTGGATGTAACAACTTCATCGGTGGAGATGCTTCACAGAATGGATACACTGGCAGAGGTTCCGGTACATCTTATGCAACACCGGCAGTAACTGGAATTATCGCACTGATGATGGAAGTAAATGATGAGATTGATCCTTTGGTAATCAGAGAAATTTTGCGTTCAACAGCAACTCGGATGGGTGAAGCATCTCAACCAGAACACGACCCTCATTGGAACAAGGATTTCGGATGGGGATTAGTTCACGGTCACGATGCAGTTTGGACTGCTGAATATCTAAACATTACCGGCATGTCCACTTCTGATATGAATTTAGATTTACAAGTTCACATTGAGAATATTTCTTCGGAAGGCACTGTAAATACATACACAGGTTTAGCTTGGTCTCGAGGTGCTGTAATGGAGAAAATCGAGTATTCCACCGATGGCGGAGAAACATGGACTGAAGTCGTGTATAAACCGGTTGAAGGTGCTCTAAGTACATATGAGTCATTTGAGTTCAAATTTACTGTAGATACGGATAATTTACCAAGTGGATACAACATGATTATTGTCAGAGGTATTGATGCAGATGGAGCATCTTCGATGATCTCTTGGGATTCAGTCGTAGGTGGTGGAAACGTCATTTCTATGGGTAGCGGAGATTCCTTTGGTCGTACTATGTTCATTGCCACCGTTGGACTTGCAGTCATTACATTTGGTGCTTGGGTTGCGATTCGTAAAAACAGTGACGAACCACTTCAATTGGCTGTCATATCTGAAAAAGCAGAAGCCACGCCTCCCCCTATTGATGGAGAACCATTAGAGGCGGTCATCATAGATGATGCTACGGATAATGGCTCATCTTGAAAAGTAGGTTCGTTATCGTCCCTACATGCGTGACTTCTCAAAGCGTGCTTTAGACATCCAGCCTACTGGCGTTAGAAAGATGTTTGACATGGCCGGAGACGACGTAATTTCATTCGGTCTTGGAGAACCAGACTTCCAACCACCACAGATTGCAATCGATGCTATGTACAAAGCGATGAATGATGGTCATAACAAGTATACTACAACTGCAGGGCTTCCAGCTTTGCGCAAGAAAATCGCTGAATCATGGGACTATTTGTGTCCTGGTCTGGATGAAAGCAATGTCTGTATGACAATGAGTGGAACAAATGCTCTGCTCAATATTTTTGCTTCACTAGTCGATCCTGGAAAGAACGTATTACTTCCAGAACCTTATTTCCCACTATACGGCCCAGATGTAGGGCTTTGGGGAGGAGAGCCGAGGTTCTATGAGTGCCTGTTTGAAAATGAATTTGTTCCTACCATAGAACACCTCGAGAGTTTAGTTGACGATGATACAGTAGCAATCTTGTACAACTTTCCATCCAATCCAACTGGTGCAACAATCACTCCCGAACAGAGAGATGAACTGTTAGCATTTGCTCAGCGCCATGATTTGTGGTTGGTAACTGATGAAGTGTATGATAGAATTGTGTTCGATAGCGAACACGTTTCTTTTGTTGGTAGCGATGATGATAGAGTCATTCTAATCAATTCATTCTCGAAAACATATGCGATGACCGGTTGGAGAATCGGTTACATCATGTCGGCAAATAAAGAGGCTATGAGCCAAATGATTAAGTTGCAATATTACATTACTGCATGTTCAAATGACGCTATGCAATATGCAGTTCTCGCCGCAATAAATGAAGCGGATGATTACCCCGATGAAATGTGTGCTGAATTCAAGGCAAGAAGAGATCTAATTTGTTCTCGATTGAATTCTATGCCCGGTGTACAATGTCATGTTCCAGAGGGTGCATTCTATGTTTTTCCAAAGGTGGAGGTGCCGGGAATGAGTAGTGAAGAAGTGGCTATCGAATTACTGAAAGGTGGTGTTTTGTGTTCTCCCGGTAGTGCTTTTGGGCCTTCAGGAGAAGGACATCTTAGATTTGCGTATACTATTTCTCGAGATGATATTTCATTGGGAATGGACAAGACCGAATCAGTCCTAAAGCGTCTGCGCGGCGATTGAAATGTGGATTGATTTTTTTGAGTTTTTCAGTGGGGCTGTAATGGCCTATCTCATCACCAGAATCCCATTTCTCACCTTTCCAAGAGTAAAGTCTTGGAATGAACAATTCCCACCTCATCCAGAGCCAATTTACGTGGATGCACACTTGGTTCAAAGAGTTCTGCACATGAGAATGTTCTACTGGTTGGCCATAGTATTTGCAATCATTCCACTAACCTTCGGCTGGATTAGCCTAGCCCATGGTTCTGCTCCTTTCGGATTTGGTTTGTGGACAGTAGCGGGCTGGTTAGTTCTCTCCAGAATAACTGGTTTCTTTGCAGGCGAAGAAGCTCCATGTAACAAGCAGATGGCTATGCGTTTACAAAAGGTTAGGAATGATTCAGATTCTGAAGATGCGTGTTGTGCTTTTGCGCAGCCTATGTGGGAAGTGACTTCTGTAAAATGTAAATCGTGTGGGAAAGTTCTGCTGAATGAGCCAAGACCTGATTTGGGTAGGCCAAGAAGTGATGGTTGGATTATGGGATTCGTACGCCTAATACTTACCGATGGTAAGCCAATAATGGCGGCTGATGAAGAAGAGTAATCAATCAAACATTGAACCGAATCCTTCGAATTCAGATTCCTCTTCTTGTGTGTTTTCATTTTCTATATACTGAGGTGCTTCTGAGATAATTTCAGATTCATCAACAAATGAAAAGGTGTCATCAGTTGCTGAAACAACATCGATTCCACTACTGATTGCTTGAGGTGATGCATTTGCTGCTGCTACGGCTGAACTTCCTGCGCTTTGAGCTTTGGATGCGATTCCTGATGCAGCAGTTGCAGCGATACCTACTCCAATACCTACAGCGGCACCAGTAACTGTACCAACCGTTCTACCAATCGATACGATTGCTCCTCCATCGCCTTCTTCTTCGGGAGACTTAATTGCGACTTCATCTCCTAAACGCATCCATTCAGGAGGTGTTCCTGCACCTCCTCCAAGGCATGCAAGCGTGGTAAATGCTGCCAAAGGCATAACCGCGAGTGCAGTTAATAGATCTAAGAATGAGGCCTCAGGGACGCTACCAATTTGTAAGAAGTCCTCCATGAATGATTGTTCTAGGTGCAATGTGTTCGAAACATCTGCTCCAACCCATGAAAGAACGATTACACTGGCTAATCTTCCCATCAACCACAAAACGAGAACAGGTGCTAACCATGATAATTTGGTCATTGAAATCAACCATCTTCGTGTGAATGCAGCGATAGTGATGTGTTTTCTAGCGAATTTTGGAAAGACTCTCATCACTAGTACTAGTACAATTAGATAGCATGCTAATGCTACCTCTAATCGTCGGTTTGCTCTTATCCATTCATCTGGAATAAATATCACAAATCCTAATGGTATAATCACCAACATCAATTGGAAAGGTATTGCGAGAAGAACAAGACCTCCATGAGTCGATAACAGAGAGTGCCTCTTGTGAATTCTGTCACTCACCATTACCGTCAATTTTGCATGGGGTGAATGCGCATGGTTTCTTCTAGAATTACGTAAAGTTGCAGCGTCTCTCTTAGCCCTGGTCAATCCCAATGCTGCTTTCCATCCGCCTTTTTCTACGACCCACAGAGGCGTGAATCCTCCGAAAATTAGTGCCAGTAACAGAGCGATCATTCCGTATGCTAGAGATGCCGCAATAATCCATGGAATCATTTCGGATTGAAACGACATAGTGAAATTCTCGGAGGCCATTTCAAACTCGATGAGGTATGTAATCGAGAAAGCGGCCATCGGAGTAAGGAAAATTTGACAGAAAACCAGACCTGTCAACCAGACCCGGGCCGCTAACGGCCCTTTGTCAGAATACTCACTCACGAGATTATCCCGTCCCTTTGCTTTCTCAAAGGTTGCCCTAGATTTATGTGATAAAATAGCGATTAAATCGGTTAAATCCAATTTTCACACCTGTGTCCCCTACGGGGACATGTGAAGGCGACATTCATATGCAGAGTGATAGTCGCATGTCCGTTGATGAATATGCGCAAGTCGTTACCATTGTTCTTGGTGAGCCTCCTTTTGGTACAATCGATAATGTCAATTTCTGTTCAGAATGTTGAAGCCACAATGGGGCGCGGTGGCTCAACCGACGATTTCTCAGTGACTGAAATTTCAATCAATTCTACGTCTGCAAGTCAATGGATTCAGCCTGATGGTAGCGTCATGCTATACGTTGCCAAAGGCGACCTTGTAGAAATCTCTGTTGAGGTGAAGAGAGGTGGTGCATCCCTTCAAGGTTCTAATGCAACTGTCACTGTAGAGATGGTACATCCAATCGGCTTCGTGATGAATACTACTTCTTGGAATACTGTTCCTCTGTTGGGAAGTCAATCATTTACAGATTCTTTTGAATGGGAAGCATTCGTAGCTCATTCATATCTCAATGTATCCAATAATGAGTTGTCTGGTGGAATAATTATCAGGGCGCATGTATTCAATCCTTCAGATGATCGAAATGAGAATGACATGATGGAGAAACCATTGCCTGTTGCTTTGGCACGTGACGACATGGATGCAGAAGGAGACCCAAGAGATTCAGCGCTTCCAGCGGCTGCAATTCCAACATTCTACGGAGGAGAATATCCTCTTGACGGAAGTGATGCAAATGGACTTGGATACTGGCAAGAGGACAATTCCGCATCTGCAGTCGGTGAAGCTAATTGGAGACATGCTAACTCGGGTTCAGATTATGCTTCTAATTCTAGAAGCCGTCTAGTATTCGCTTTCAGAGGCACAAACAGTAACTGTGGCTATGGTGCGTCTTTGGACGGTGGGTTATCTCAACAATACATCCAATGGATGTGTAAGATGCAGCTCAATTCTGCAGGTCTAATGTCTGCACAAATGCATGTTCAATCATGGGGTCAAATGGGTGCAGGTGATTTCGTTGCACTTGAATTATGGAGAGGTAACGGGGCGCCTGAAAATACCATTTCTCACAATTTCGTAGAGGATGCGCCAAGCACTACACCCGGTCAATGGAGTAACATTTCATGGGACCCAACAGACCAACTAGGCGGGCATTCATGGTCATACGGTATCTTGTTCCAATCAGATAGTTCAGGTGCATCTAGTGGAATGCACGTCGATGATTTCGTTATGTTTGGAATTGAGAAGGTTAGCGAATACACTCTCGACATTACTTGTGACGACCCTACTGGAGGATACACCACACCTCCAAACACGATTATTCCAATGTACTGTGTTGTAAAGAACAATGGTTACCAATCAGCACAAGTAAGAATCCAATCCAATGTTTCCAATGTTTCTTGGATGAACCCAAGTCTGCCTGCGATTAGAATCGATAGTGAAAACCCTAACCAGCACGGAACCACCGTTATGCTACCTGCAATACCAGGAGGAAATACATCTGAAATGTGGATCAATCTATCAGTTCCTGCAGGTGCAGATGTCCAACAACAAGTTTGGCAAGTCTGGTGGGAAGATGCAGGAGGTACTCAGTTAGGCGAAATGGGCCGGATAACTGCAGACTTAGCAATAACAGAACAGTATGGCGTTCACCTATCTTCAACCGCACCTCTGCTTGCTGATAGTTTGTATCCTGGTGAGACGACATCTATACCATTCAAATTACAAAACGCAGGGAACAGAGAAGCGGGTTACACAGTAACTTCCAATTTCCAAAGCGAAGGCTGGGTTTCGTATGTGACAGATTTGAATCACAGTATTGTTCAGATGCCTATGCCTCTAATTAAGGGAGAGGAAGTACAGTTGTTGCTTAATGTAACAGCTCCTGATGATGCCTCCCCGGGAGATGTCCCTTTTTCATTACGCGCTGTATGTCCTTCATGCGGTGAATCACTATTCGGTACAGATGTTATTTCTAAGAAAATTGAAATTCCAGTTCTAAGAGAAGTGGAGATGTACGCTGAAGAAATGGAAATTTTGGCTCCTGCCAACGGAAATTCAAAGGTAGTATACATCGATTTGCTGAATTTAGGAAATGACGACGAAGCATATGCTCTAAATCTTGTCCAATCTAATTGGAAATTACAAGCCTTCCTTTCATCTGACGAGACTCCAGTTCTTGATGCGTGGGACGGAGAAACCAGCATTGCACTGAATCTTCCAATGCCGGTTGGTCTTGCTCCGGGACTATACACTGCAAGAGTAACTGCAACTAGCCTAGATGACCCAACAGTTTCAGAACAGATAACAATCAATGTGGATGTTACTGATACTTCTGCGGTATGGGTTTCTGATGAAGAAGCCGACCAATCTTACATTCCAGGTTCTGACGCTCAATCAATGCGTTTCGAAGTTAGAAATGACGGCAATCAGGATGATAGATTCACTATGAGCATGGAACTCCCAGAAGGAATGAATGCAGAATTTGTTCAACTTGTAGACGGCGACATGACTCCAATTTTGGAGCCAGGAGCCACCTACAATGTCACTGTCAGATTTACGTTTGATGAAGGGACAAATGGACAATTGATTCTCAAGGTGGTAGCTACAAGTGTCAACGATCCAACCGTTTCTAGTAACGGCAAGTGTACATACAGAGTTGGTTCTCAGAACTGGCTTAGAATTATCTCTACGGAATCGACAATTATCGATGAAGCGGGTGAGTATGAGGTCATTGTTACTGTCAGAAACCAATACAATGACGGCCAATCGGTCACTATGGATCTCGACCAAGGCGGCACAAACCGTTGGTACAGTGCTTCTGTTGCTGCTAACGACAGAGACTTCTGGTTGGAAGTTGAAGGAAATCGAGAGGTAACCATCAAGTTTGTAGTTCAAAGTTCAAGTCTTGAAAACCTCGATGAAGAATTTATTGAAACATCTGTAACTGTTTGGGCTATTTCTAATTCAGTTGAAGACGCAGCATCTCTAGAATTACCTGTAACTCTGAAGAGAACTTCAGCAGATGCTGATTCTGCTTCTTCCGGAGGAGATTCAATCGATTGGGTTGGAATCGGAATCTGGGTTGTTGGCGGTGCTACAATCATTGCTTTACTTGGAGTATTATTGATGGTTCTCAACAGTGAAGAGGAAGAAGAACAGCCAGATTGGGCTAGAGATGGCTATGAAGATAACCTGACTGCAACCTATGGCGCTGTTGCTGCGGCACCAAATGTTGGTTCAATGGAAAATAGTGTTCAAAGCATGGCGCCTCCATCGCCGGAGCCTACTGTTCAAGCAGGTCCTCCGGTTCCAGCAGAAGGCCTTCCAGAAGGCTGGACTATGGAACAATGGAGTCACTATGGACAGCAATGGCTCGACAATAACCGTTGATATTCAATTGCGATGGGTTGAAGATAGGCTTCCCGTGGGATAGGTTGCCGAGGTAGTTACATGTATGGAAATGGACAGGCACCGATCTTCATTCTAAAGGAAGGAGTACAGAGAACAAGAGGCCGTAGCGCCCAATCCAACAATATTGCAGCAGCTAAAGCTGTAGCAGATGCTGTTCGCAGCACTCTGGGTCCAAAAGGAATGGACAAGATGTTAGTAGATAGCATGGGCGATGTAGTAATCACAAACGATGGAGCAACCATCCTAAAAGAGATGGATATCGAACATCCTGCTGCAAAGATGATTATTGAAGTAGCAAAGACTCAAGAGCAGCATTGCTATGATGGAACAACTACTGCTGTTGTGCTATCTGGAGAATTGCTGAAGAGATCGGAAGACCTAATCGAGCAAAATGTTCACCCTACCGTAATCTGTGAAGGATTCAGGCTCGCTGCGGAAAAGGCAGTGGGTTGCCTAGAATCTCACGGAATTTCAACAGAGAACGATGACTCCGTTCTAATGGAAGTAGCAAAGACTTCGCTAACAGGCAAGTCTGCAGGGGCGGTCAAGTCATTTTTAGCTGACATCTGCGTTAGAGCAGTCAATTCAGTTGGAACCATTGAAGATGGTGAAAGAATGGTAGATTTGTCTGACATCAAAGTAGAGAAGCGCCAAGGTGGCTCAATCAAAGACAGTTCATTGGTGGATGGAATTATTCTGGACAAGGAAAGAGTTCACGCTGGAATGCCTCGTTCTGTTTCTGGTGCAAAGGTGGCACTGATCAACAGTGCAATCGAAGTCAAGAAAACTGAAGTTGACGCAAAGATTCAGATCACAGATCCTTCGATGCTTGCTTCATTCCTTGAGGAAGAAGAGAATTACATCAAGGGATTAGTGGAGAAAATCCAGGCTAGTGGTGCAAATGTAATCATTTGTCAGAAGGGTATTGATGACCTTGCTCAACACTATATGTCCAAGGCAGGAATTTTCGCAATCAGAAGAGCAAAGAAGAGCGACATGGAAGCACTTTCAAAGGCTACTGGTGGTCGAGTTGTGACAAATATTGACGACTTAACCGATGCTGATTTAGGTGTTGCAGCGAAGGTAGAAGAGCGCAAAATTGGCGAATCTGACATGACCTTCATCACTGGTTGCCCAGAGGCTAAATCAGTCTCAGTATTACTCCGTGGAGGAACTGAACACGTCGTAGATGAGATTCGCCGCGCATTCGATGATGCAGTTGGTGTGGTTTCAGTTGCTTGGGAAGACGGGGCGGTCTTGACTGGCGGCGGCAGTGTACTTGCTGCACTTTCACGTGAATTAAGGTCCTACGCTGAATCTGTTGGCGGTCGCGAACAAATGGCGATTGAAGCATTTGCAAGCGCTTTAGAAATCATTCCTAGAACCCTTGCTGAGAACGCAGGTTTGGACCCAGTCAACACAATTATAGAATTGAGAAAGTCTCATGCTGACGGTAAAGGATTTTCAGGAATCAATGTAGAAGATGGTGGAGTTATGGACATGCGTGAAGCTAATGTCTTGGAACCTCAAAGAGTCGTTGAGCAAGCGATCCAATCCGCTACTGAAACAGCGATTATGATTCTAAGAATCGATGATGTCATTTCCTCTAAAGGCGTATCCGGTGATGATATGATGGGTGGAATGGACGATTTCCATATGTGATTTTATCAATATTGTCGCTCTCTCCCTTTAGGGAGAGGTACGAACCTTCAAAGACTAGTCCCTCGTCGAATAGATTGCCCTAACCGGGCACGGGTGTTCTAATGTCTCAGGTCGCTGGCAATCCTGATATTGCAATCTTCTTTGGTTCTCAAACTGGTAATGCCGAGGAATTGGCAGCTAATACTGCTAAGTTAGCAAAAAAAAGTGGTCTTAATCCAAAGATTTTCGATATGGATGGTTTCGATCCATCCACTTTTTCTTCTCACAAAAGAGTCCTAATTATCACTTCAACTTGGGGCGAGGGGGATATGCCCGACAATGCAGAAGACCTTTGGATTGCAACTTGTGAATTAAACCCAAACCTAGCAGGCGTTAGTTTCTCAGTCTGTGCAATTGGAGATACTTCATATGACGAGTTCTGTAAAGCAGGAATTGATTGGGATGAAAAGTTTGTAGCATTAGGTGCATCTCGTGTTCACAATATACAATTATGCGATGTGGAATATGAGCCGGAATGGAAGAAATGGGCTGATGCTGTAATTCCATTGATGGCAGCAGTTGATGGTGGCGAGGCTACAGAATCAGCAGATGTCGTCGAAGAGGCTGCAGTTGTTTCAAGCGAATCGGATAATGTAGTAAGTGCAGATGCAGGAGAATTATCAGGACTATTATCTGGCGACCGCAGTATAGCAATTTTCTTCGGTTCTCAAACCGGAAACGCTGCAGGACTTGCAGAGAAGACAGCAAAGATGGCTGTGAATTATGGCCTTGAGCCAACAGTTTTCGACATGGATGGATATGACCCAGCAGCGTTCTCATCTCACAAAAGAATTCTAATCATAACTTCCACATGGGGTGAAGGAGAGATGCCTGACAATGCAGATGCTCTTTGGAATGCAACGGTTGCAAGCAATCCTCCTTTGGCTAATGTCCACTTCTCAGTCTGTGCAATTGGAGACACTTCATACGACGAGTACTGTAAGGCAGGTCTTGATTGGGATGAGAAATTCAAGGCATTGGGTGCCACTTGTATAGAGGAAATAAAACTCTGCGATGTAGATTTCGAACCTCCATGGTTAGAGTGGGCGCCACTTGCACTTTCCAAGATTGCTTGTGTTGATTCTTCAGGAACTTTCCAAGAGGAATTACTAGAGGCTATGATTGCATACGGTTCCGGTGAGGAAGAAGAAGCAGATATTGGTGATTTCACTCCTGGCCAGATAGTACAGGCTGACCTTTCTATCACAATGCGTATTTTCCGCTACAACCCAACATTGGCACAATCTGGTTTCGATACAGTAGCAGTAGCAATCCCTGGGCACGCTTCAATCGAGGATGCACTTGTCGCAATCAAGAGGGAAGTAGATGGTTCCCTAACCTTCAGAAGCGGCTCGATTGCAGGGCAAGACCCGCTTACAGGAATCAAAGCAAATGGTAGAATTTTGCCCGCAGACACCACTCGAATTTGTGACATTGTTTCTGATGGAGACACTCTAACAATCGAGCCAGTTCCTGGGTACGATGTTGTAAAAGATCTGATGGTCTCTTATGACCGATATGACACTGTGCGAGCCGAATCAAAACCTTGGATGGATGCAGACCCACGTCAAGGTGAGAGGTTAATTTCCGGAGCTGCAATGGGTACAATGACCTCTGCAGAAGCAACTCACTTGCATACATTAGCAGATGTTGGTTCACTTCAACTGGTTAATGCTATGTCCGATACATATGATGTTGATGAAGAATATTCAGGGCCAGGAATTGCATTGCAAAGATGGGTTAGAAGCCAAGACCCTCGTTCGGGTGAAGGACATGTTAAGCAGATGTTTGAACTAATGCAGAGAAAGGGTGGCGTTTGGGATGAAGCAGATATTTCCTCGATCCAGAGGCATGGAATCGATGGCTCACAGGCAGCAGATTCTCTTTATGCTGCTAGGGCTAGGCTGTTGGCAGAATACAAATTCACTGGCCGCAGCGGCAGGTTGGTCAAACACTATTCCCGTTCAGTAAAGATGTCAGGTAATGTCAATGAGACCACTCTGTACCGCTCAGTTCTAGGCCCTCTAGGACTTGGTTCTAACATCATGAATGGTGTCTCTTTGCGAATGATGCTTGGATTTACTAGAAATGGCGGTCCGATGATGCGTGGATTCCAAGGTATGCTAGTGCCTCCAGCAGGAATTGGTAAGATTCCAAATATGTTCAATGGCAAGGTTGCCAATCATCACGAAGTCGTTGCAATATTCAACGAGTTAGATAGCAGATTTTGAGGTGATTGTGGTGGTAAAGTATTCGTATTTTCCGGGAAATGTTGCACGCCAATCTTCTTCAGAGGTTGAAGATACAATTCAGCCACTTTGTAAAACTCTAGGGATTGAGTTGATCGAGATTGTAGGCTACAACAGTGACGGTGGCAATATCATCAAGCAAGGTAACAAAGAACTCCAACTTGCACTTAATGCCAGAAACATTGCTTTAGCAGAGAAGAATGGCCATCCGATAATTACTGCTTGTGCTTCAGCCCAAGGAATTCTACACGAGGCCCTAGAGACCTTCAGAAATGACCCAATCGCTCTTGCCAATGCTAACACTGTTCTGTCCAAAACTTCTGGAATGGCTGCTCAAGCAGATGAAATTACGACCAACCATCTACTGCATGTGCTGGTTGATGAAATTGGATTGGAGAAAGTCGAAAACGCTGTCATAAATCCACTAAACATGGATATTGCTTGCTATTACGGGCCACACATGCAGCAAGCTGGTGCATGTGGTGGAGATGATGCATGGAATCCAAATTACATGGAGAAGTTAATCACTGCTTTAGGTGGAAGACCTGTAGAATACAAGACCAAGACATCTAGCGTAGGAAATCCTTCCTTGCTCTCCTTGGGCGACTCGGTCATGAAAATGACTGCAAGAGTGCTAAATGATGCAAAGAGAGCGGGTGCTCAAATTATTGTTAGCGCTTGTACTCAATCACATTCGAACCTTGATTCTTATCAAGGTAAAGCAGGGCGAGTTGCTAGCAAAGATACTAACATTCCAGCTGTAAATTTGACAGAAATAATCGCCTTTGCTTTGGGTCACTTCCCCGACAGATTTGCTCAGTTGAAAACCCGTGCAATATTGATTGGTTCTTGATTACCCGTGCAAGAATTTGAACAGTTCCTTTGCTTGGATTGAAGAAACTCCTTCAATTTGAGTTAGTTGGTGCTCACTCAATGCACAAAGGCCCATAATATCCTTGGCTATAGCCATTATTCGTTTCGCTGTAACACTACCAATCCCTGGTAATTCTGCAATAAGTTTGACACGTTTTTCCAACACTTCATCCTTCCATTTTTTTGACAAAACACCTTCTTCATTTTCACCGCCAATAATTGACATTATTTCTGCAGAAGCAGCTTGAATTGCTGATTTTTCAGCATCATTGGATTTCTTTCGTGAATGATTGATTAGTAAATCCAAAACTCTGGCTTCTCTTTTGGCTACAATAGATATGAATCTTGCAGTTTGTTCAGGCGAACCAGTCATCAATACCGGTAACCCAAGGTCGAGTGTTACCCATGCCATTGCCCCATGTACTGCATTAGGGTGAACTCTCTCTGTTTCCAATGATTCCACAATTAGCAAAGGCCTCGGTGCTGCAGCATGTAACCTACGTGCTTGATGAATCAATCTTCCATCTATCAAAGAATCCACCAAATCTCTGGCTGTCTTCCTTTCGATTAATACCCTATCAGAGATTCTGATGTCACCAACGGTAAGATTCTCTAAACTAATTTCGTGACCATGCAATTTGAGCATTGCTGGCAATGTCGAATTCGCTTCACGGTGATCTATTGTAATCATAGAATGGAGTTCATTTTGAAGACTATTCGCGAGTACTTCGGCCTGTGCGGCTGCTGATGCCTTGGATTCCTCCTCTCTTGGATAGGGATTAGTGCCATCTAGAACCGGTTTCCACCATTTTTGTTCGTTTTGATTTTGCTTATTTGAGAATTCAGCGAGAGACTTTTGTGCCCTAGGTCTATTGGTTAAGGGTGTGGTGCTTTTCTTCGCTTCTTTTGTTTGAATTTGTTCAGGCTCTATAATTTCCTTTTCTCTGTACAACCTTTTCTCTTCCGATTCAATGAATGAATCAATATCCTTTCCATCTACGCTAAAATCAGCCAATACATCTGATTTTGGAGCGGCTCTTTTTGGTAGTCTCGATTGTTTTTGTAATGATTCTAGAGTTCTATACATCGCTTGCTCACGCTTTAGTGAAGCCTGCTGTACATACTCGTCACGAGTGCCTTTAGCAATCAGAATATGAACATCTCCATCTCTTTGCCTAGCAGTTCTTCCTCTTCGCTGGATGGCTCTGATTGCACTAGGAACCGGCTCGTACAAAATCACACTATCGGCAGCCGGAACATCGAGTCCTTCTTCTCCTACACTTGTGGCGACTAGGACATTGATTTCTCCTTCTTTGAATCTCTGCAATTGGGCGATTTGTTCTTTTTGTTTCATCCCTAGTTGGCTTCCTTTACTGGCTTGACCAACAAATCTCCCAGGTCTAATCTCTGATTCGTTTTCAAGTATCTCAAGCAGATTATCTACAGTGTCTCTGTATTCAGTGAATACGATTACCTTTCCATTATTCTTCAGACCATCTCTAACTAAATTAACAACTAGTGAAGGTTTAGGATGAAACTCTGTTTCTTCCACCCTTTCTCTAAGTAAACTTGCTACTGGAGGCAATGATAGGAACCTCTTAGTCTTACGATCCTTGTCAAATTTAGCCCTTTGAAGATACTTTATTGCACACTTCAAACCTTGTGTGTCGAGCAAATCCAGAAGCCTGTGTAATCTGCGGAGATCACCTATTCTCTTGGCCGCATCGTATCCTCTAGCATCACCTCTGCCTATCGCAGCACTAGCCCTACGTTGTGCTTCTTCAATTGCTGCAGTTGTTATTCGTCCTGAGCGAATCAAGAAACCCGACCTAATCAAAAATTCAGCCTCTTCAGCTTCTAAAATTCTTAACGGCCTGATAATTTCGTGAAGTTCTTCAGGAATATTCAACTCATGCTTTGTTATATCCATCGTTGTAATGTATGGCTGTACCAAGTCATCCTGTCTTTTGGTTACATGAAGCCTCTCGATACCCAGTCTTTGAATGACTTCCAAGACCTTACCTGCCTTGACTCCAGGCGATGCTGTTGCAGCTAATACTAGTGCATTCGGTGATGCTTCAAGATACATATCTCCTAGTTGCGCCATCGAATCCGAACCTGTTGCATGATGTGCTTCATCTACGATCAATAGGTCAATGCTTGAGAGCAATATTCTGCCGCTTCTAGCATCATTACGAATTACATGAGGCGTTGCCATCACGATTTTTGCATCACCCCATATCTTCTCTCTTTTTGCAGGCCTGTCTTGCCCTGTTAGGGTAACAATCTTCTCAGAATCTATGTTTATGAAATCTTTAGCCATTCTTGCTTGTTGTGCTACTAGACCTGTGGTTGGAGCCACAAGCACAATTTTCCCATCACCTTCCAATGCATTGGCCATAGCCATCCATTGCACAGCAGTCTTACCTAGTCCAGTTGGCATTACGAGTAATGTAGAACCCGAAATAGCTTGCTTGGCAGCAAGCAATTGGTATGCTCTTGCCTCCACTCCTTCGCTAAGGCGAGGGTGAGACAGCATAGGCGTCATACCAACAGTTTGAGAGGCGGGGGGTCAAGAGGATTTGCATTAGAGTTTGGTCTAGAAATAATCAAAAATGATAGCGCTTGAATACTACTAATTCACATCGAAGTCCAGCGTTCCCGTACATCGTTCTTAACCGAACCACTCATATAGGGGAGGTAAGTCGGCAACCTGCTCGATAGGCGAGTGGCCAGACACTGTGGGCAATGCACAGCACCCCATTACTACCGGTCCCGATTGTGGACTGGAAGCCGGTGTCACGGCAACTCCCTAGCCTTGACAGCCTCTGTATGCCCCTTATCGGGGGGCCAATGCGGAGTAACAAAACATAGGAGGCCGAACATATGGCAAAGAGAAGTCACCCAAGACGTGGAAGTATGGCGTTTAGCCCGCGAAAGCGGTCCGCACGCCATTTTGGACATGTTAAGTCGTGGCCAGAAACCGATGCGAGCGAGGTCCGTGTACAAGGATTCGCCGGCTGGAAAGCCGGTATGACCCACGTCATGGCTCGTGATCTAAACCCTAGATCGAACAGCGCAGGCCAGGAGATTAGAATCCCTGTTACTGTTGTAGAAGTACCGAAGATGAGAGTACTTGGTGTTCGTGGATACAAAATGACACCTTACGGTAAACAAGCTGCTGGTGAGGCTTGGGTGGATTCAGAACAAATTTCTGAAGCATTCCCTCAACTATTCCGCAGAATGCATAACAATGCAATGAAAGTTCACGACTCAGACAAGCACTTAGAGGCTTTGGGAGAAGCAGATTTAGTTGAAGTAAGAATCATTGCTGCTACTCAACCACATTCAATCACTGGAACTCCTTCCAAGACTCCTGAAGTAATGGAACTTGGACTAGTTGGTGGCGACTCCGCTGCCAAATTAGAGTGGGCAAAAGAAAACCTTGGTCAGGAAATTTCCATTGGTGACGTATTCGAGGAAGGCGTCTTTGTAGATGCAATCGGTGTTACCAAGGGATATGGTTGGCAAGGTGTAATCAGGAGATTTGGCGGTAAGTTACAATCTCACAAGAACTCAAAGAAGCGCCGACAACATGGAAACATGGGTGACTTCGGAACCGGATATGTTCGAAAGACAATCCGTCAGGGTGGACAGACTGGATATCACCAGCGCACAGAATACAACAAGAGAATTCTTTCAATCGCATCTGCAGAAGACAAGGCAATTACTCCATCAGGAGGATTCCTACACTATGGTGAAGTCAACTCAGATTACGTATTGGTTAAGGGTAGCCTTCCAGGTCCAGCAAAGCGTTTGGTTAGATTCCGTGACGCTACACGTGGATCTGACAAACCAACTCACCCATACGAGATAACTTACGTTAGTACATCTAGCAAGCAGGGGGTCTGAAGATGAAGGTAGCAGTACACAACATCATCAACAACATCGAGCAAGATGAACTCGATGCAGGTCGCCTTCAGGAAGTATACGATATCGATGTCGAATTAGGCAAGAAAGTTTCACTTCCAGAATCATTCAATTCAGAAATCAGGTCTGATTTAGTTAAACTTGCAGTAGCAAGTGCTCGTGCAAACCGCCGACAAGCATACGGTTCCAACCCACATGTTGGAAAGCGCAAGCCAATGAGCGGTATGAAGCACTCCGTCGAATGGTGGGGTAAGGGCCGTGGTGTTTCCAGAATTATGAGAAGAACTGGTCAGCGCCGTGGTGCTCAAAGTCCACACACACTTGGTGGTCGCCGTGCTCACGGACCTAAGGTCGAGAAGGACTGGTCCCGCAAACTAAACCGCAACGAGCGTAGACTAGCACGCAATTCCGCACTAGCTGCAACTGCCAATGTCGATATGGTTTCCAACCGTGGACACCGATTCGCTGAAGAAATTTCATCCCTGCCTATCGTTCTAGGAGATTATTCTGAGAATGGCGAAAAGATTGACATTGAGGCTTTCAACCTAAACGGTGGAACTCGCAAGGTCAACGCAATATTCGAGGCACTTGGCCTAGGTGATGACCTACGCCGTGCTCGTGAAGGTCGCAAGATTCGTGCAGGTAAGGCAACAATGCGTGGAAGAGTCCACAAGACACCTAAGAGTGTACTACTAGTTGTTGCTAGCAAGGATGGCCTAGCAAAGGCCGCAAGAAATCTTCCTGGCGTCGATGTTGTTGCCGCTAAGGACCTTTCCGCAGAGCATCTTGCTCCAGGTGGAGATCTAGGTCGTCTAACTGTCTTTACCAAGGCAGCAGTGGAGGCACTGAACTGAGGAGGTGTGATGAATGGTAAATCCGTATGATGTAATTATGTTACCTTGGATTACAGAGAAGGCAATGGAAGCTAGAACTTCCGGCAATCGTCTGGAATTCATTGTACGCCGAAGTGCTACTAAGGCTGATATCGCTGCTGCGGTTGAAGCATTATTCGATGCAGAGGTTGCGAAAGTCAATGTTCGCAACACTAAGAACGGAAAGCTAGCAAGTGTCAAACTTGCTGAAGGCTACCATGCAGATGAGGCTGCAATGCGTCTTGGCGCATTCTGATGAGGTGATAATATGGGTAAGAGAACACGTTCACAGCGAAAAGGAAGTTCACCACGTTACCGCGTGGCGAGCCACAGATTCCCAGGTTCAAACTCTATGCCACGTGCAAAGGATGTTGTTGGTGAAGTAACTGAGTTGATACACAGCCCAGTACACACAGCACCTCTAGCACGTGTGAAACTACCAGATGGACAAACCAACTTGGTTGTTGCAACTGAAGGAATCTCAATCGGTTCATCAGTAGCAATTGGCGACAATGTCGCACTAAGGCCTGGTAACATTACTTCCATCTCAAACATTCCAGAAGGAACTGCAATCAACAATCTTGAACTTCGCCCAGGCGACGGTGGTAAGGTTGCAAGAACAGCAGGAAATTCTGCAAGCATCGAAGCACACCTAGACGGTGGCAAGGTGCGTGTCAGACTACCTTCCGGTGTTTCAAAAGACATGTCAGGAAACTGCAGAGCGACTATTGGAGTTCTTGCAGGGCACGGTCGTGGAGAAATGCCACTACGAACCGCTGGTGCAGCACACTACAAGGCAAAGGCTCGTGGAAAGTTGTACCCTCACGTCAGTGGTGTTGCAATGAATCCAGTTGATCACCCGCACGGTGGAGGTAATCACCAAGCTGTTCACGGACCAAACTCTGTTGCTCGTGGTACCCCTCCAGGTGCTAAGGTGGGTAACATTGCACCAAGCCGCACAGGAAGAGGCCGCGGCAAGAAAATTTGAGGTGAGATAATATGGCAAAGAAGAAGAAGTCATTCATGACCCCAAAGGCGAGCAGAAGAAAGGCTCGTAAGAAGCGTACAACAGTAACAGGTCGTAAGAAGAAAGAATTCACCTACAGAGGATATGAAGTCGAGGAACTCAAGGCAATGCCACTATGGCCGTCTGAAGAAGATCCTAGCGCTCCTTCAATAGTCACACTACTAAGTAGTCGTGCTAGAAGGTCCATCTCCCGTGGTCTTTCTTCAGAAAACGAGCACTTCATCAGCCGTGTACGACGTTCAACAGGACGCACAATCCGTACACACCGCCGTGATATCCCAATCCTTCCAGAATTTGTAGGCAAGCGTATCGCTGTACACAACGGACAGAATTTCGTTGAAATCGATATCAAGCCAGAGATGATAGGCCACTATCTCGGAGAGTTCGCATTAACCCGCAAGAGTGTTACTCACTCTGGCCCGGGTGTTGGTGCGACCCGCTCTTCTTCACACGTGGCATTGAAGTGAGGTGATTATGATGGGTTGGAAGAAATCAGAAATGGACCGACGCTCAAAGCGCAAAGAACTCCCTCAGAAGGGCTACACTCAGTTACTTCAGGGAAGTCGTCTAGCTACTGCACGTGCAGTTGAGGCAGACGTACACGTAAAGCACTGCTTCGAAATTGCTCGTGCTATCAAGCACCAAACAGCAGGAGAAGCAATCACTTTCTTGAACAATGTATTGAAGATTGACAGTGACAGGCCAGACATCCGAAAGAAGGCAGCAGCCGTTCCTTTCAGACTAGGTTCCGGTAACAAGAAACGCAAGCGATCTGGACCATCTATGGTCGGACACCGCAAGGGTGGAATTGGACCGGGACGTTACCCTGTCAAGGCTAGCAGAATCATGATCAAACTCCTAGAGAGTTGCATGGAAAATGCTCGCCATCAGTATGAAGACATCGATCCTGAAGAGATGGTAATTACTCACTGCGCAGCACACCGTGGTACAATCAAGAGAGGTTGGACTCCACGTGCTCGTGGAAGAGCATCTCCAAAGAACCACTACCGAGTTAATCTCGAACTATTCCTAGAAGACTTCAGTGGAGTCGAAGATGAATTGGAGGACGACTTCTGAGGTGAATATCATGAGCGACAATAAGAGTACACTAAGACGCATTATCGACCGTAACGTCGAGCGCCATTTGGTCAAAGAGTTCTTGATGAACAACACCAAGAAAGCAGGTTTCGGAGGATTAGACATTCGCCGTACACCTGCTGGAACTGAAGTTATCGTTAAAGCCGAAAGACCAGGAATGGTAATTGGCCGTAAAGGTAAGATCATCAATGACCTTCAGAAGCAATTGGATGAAAGATTCGGAATCGAAAATCCAAAGTTGAAAGTCGAAGAAGTCGAAGACCCTGCATTGAATGCACAGGTAATGGCTGAAAAGATTGCAAGCGCTATGGAGCGTGGATGGTATTACCGCCGTGCTGGACACTCTGCTGCACTGAACATCATGGAAGCAGGCGCACGTGGAGTAATCATCACACTTGCAGGTAAGTTGACCGGTAGCAGAAACAGAACACAGAAGTTCATTCGTGGACACGTTAAGTACTGTGGAGAAACTGCACTGGAGCACATGGATGTAGGTTATTCAGTATGTATCAAGAAACTTGGAACAATCGGAGTAACTGTAGCAATCATGCGTAAGGGCACAAAACTGCCTCACGAGATTTCAATTTACTCTGAAGAGCAACTTCGTATGAATGCAGAAGAAGCTGGTGAAGAGCAAGAAACCGAGGAGGGATCTGAGTGACACATGTTTCTAACAGAGAAATCGCATCTATGAGCGCTGAGGCACTCGTGGACAGATTGGAAGAGTTGCAAGAAGAACTTCTGCAACTTCGTGCAGAGCAGTCACTTGGTGGAACCCCTTCAAACATGGGTGCTTTCAAGGCATGCCGACGCTCTATTGCACGAATAAAGACCAAAATGGCATCCCAGTGATACAATTAGATTAACAGAATAAAGGAGGTGAATGAGAATGGCTGCAATCTGCAAAATGTGTGGACTCCCAGATGAATTATGCATCTGTCAGGAGATTGCTAAGGAGCAGCAGAAAGCCACTATCAGCACCGACCGCCGCCGCTATGGCAAGATTGTAACCAAGGTCGAAGGAATCGATGATTCTGCTATCGACATCAATCAACTTGCTAAGTTGCTCAAGAACAGATGTGCAGCAGGTGGAACTGTGAAAGGCCGTGTGATTGAACTTCAAGGAGATCACAAGAAGAAAGCAGCGGCTGTTTTGCAAAGCAACGGATTCAATGTGGAGGTGCGATAAGATGGTTAGCGCTCCTCTGAATCAATCTTGGATTGGACGTGACATGATTGTTACATCTTCTCCAGATGCGGCCTTGGTTGGTCGTAGCGGTCTAGTCGTAGATGAGACCAGAGAAACCATCACAATGCTCGAGAATGACCGCGAGGTTATTCTTGGCAAGAATTCTATTGAATTCAAAATCGGTAACAGCGATGTTACCATCGACGGAAAGCTGGTACGGCAGCGCTCTGAAGATAGAATATACCGTAACAAAAGGAGTGAGTGATTACTATGCGTGACATCGGAGTTGATGTGAAGCCCCCTGCCGGTGAGTGGGATGGAGACCAGAACTGCCCGTTCTACGGGTCCCTGCGCCTACGCGGCCAGGTGCTTGAAGGAACAGTGGCAAATGTAGGAATGCAAGGAACGATTGTTGTCGAGCGTGACAATGTTCGTTACATGCAGAAATACGAGAGATACGAAAAGCGCACAAGTGCACTTTCAGCTCATCTGCCGAACTGTATCGGTGGAGTAGAAGTTGGCGACCGTGTGAAGATAATGGAATGCCGTCCACTTTCCAAGACAGTTTCATTCTGTGTCATTGAGAATAATGGAGGTGAAGCCTGATGCGTGGAATTGCAGGAAAGCAAACCCGTGGTCTGCCTACAATGGCTAGATTGCAAGTAGCTGACAACACCGGTGCAAAGATTGCACAAATAATCAATGTCCGTAAACTAGGTGGTACAATGCGCCGTTACCCTGCAGCAGGTGTAGGTGACTTGATCAAAGTCTCCGTAAAGCGTGGTACTCCAGAGACCCGCCGCCAAATGTTCAATGCGGTAGTAATCCGCCAACGACGTCCATTCCGTAGAGTAGACGGAACTTGGGTACAATTCGAAGACAATGCCTGTGTTATCACTAACGAAAAGGGCGATGTCCAAGGTTCTGATATCAAAGGACCAGTATCACGTGAGGCAGCAGAACGCTGGCCTCGTATTGCAGCAACTGCAAAGCAAATCGTATGAGGTGTGAAGAATGGTAAAGAGTAGCAAACCTGGAAAGCAGCGTAAAGCTCAGTTTAATGCACCAATTCACGTTAAGCGTAAGCGCATTCGTGCACGCTTACAATTAGATAAGCCAGACGAGCGTCTAGCAGGTCTTAGATCTGTAACAATCCGCGTTGGCGACACAGTACGTGTTGTTCGAGGAGACTATGCTCACGGTGGAAAGAGAGTTGGCGGTAAGCGCAATGCAGATCCGTTAACTGGCAAAGTACTCAATGTAGACTCAAACAAAGGTCGTATCTTCATCGAAGGAGCAACCGCTACCAAGTCTGACAACAGAGAAGAGGCAGTACCGGTCCATGCCTCTAACGTCGTCGTCACTAAACTGGACGAGACGGACAAGTTGCGAATGCAACATTTGACCGCAGATAGGAGTTGAATAAAATGGGAAGCAGCAGTCACTTGAAACGTTTGGCCATGCCTCGTACTTGGCCTCTTCCTCGAAAGACTACAATTTGGGTCACCCGTCCTCGCGCAGGTGCTCACAGTCTTGAGAGATGCATGCCACTAAATATCGTAATCAGAGACGTAATCGGTCTAGCAAGATCTACTCGTGAAGTTCGTACAATTCTACACAATGGACTAGCTAAGGTCGACGGACGCATCGTAAAGGACACCCGCCGTGGTGTTGGAATAATGGATGTACTAACTCTTGGTGAGGACAACTATCGCTGTGTTCTAGACACAAACGGTCGCCTACGCTACCGTCCAATTTCCCCTGAGGAAGCAACTTGGAAGGTTTGCCGTATAGAAGGCAAGTCCACCATCAGAGGCGGTAAGACTCAAGTCCATCTTCACGATGGTCGCAACATCCTAGTCGATGATGCATCAGAGCACAAGACTGGTGATTCTCTGAAGATTTCACTACCTGACCAGCAAGTGTTGGAGCACATTAAGTTCGCAGAAGGAACACGCTGTATGCTTGTTGGAGGAGCTCACATTGGAAAATTGGCTGATGTAACCAATTACATCGTCAAGCGTTCTAGTATGCCTAACGAAGTTGAATTCGAAGGATTCGGTACAGTCACTGACAATGTATTCACTGTCGGAGATTGCACTCTACCAGGTGTGGAGGTGAGCCAGTGAGCGAGACAGCAAACCCAATGGCAATGCCGCAAATTTCCAAAGTTGTAGTAAACATCGGTGTTGGAGAAGGTGGAGACCGCCTATCAAATGCTGAGAAAGTATTGGAATTAGTTACTGGAGTCACTCCAATCAGAACTCTAGGTAAGCAGCAAAACCGTGACCTAAAGGTACGTGTTGGATTCCCTATTGGATGCAAGGCAACCATCAGAAACTCTGAATCTATCAAGAAATTCCTTACCGATGCTTTCTGGGTCAGAGAGAATACAATTCCATCATGGAACTTTGACAAGTCCGGAAACCTATCATTCGGAATACCTGACTATACAGACTTCCCAGACCAGAAGTACGACCCGGACATCGGAATTTTCGGCATGGACATCAATATCGTGCTAGAGAGACCTGGTCACCGTGTCAGCCGTCGCCGACGTCGTAGTGCAAAGGTCGCACAGAACCACCGAACCAATGCTGATGATGCCAGAGCATGGTTTGTTGAGAATTATGGTATCAAAATCTTGGAGGAGTGAAAATGGCTCGAGACCATGGAGAACATATTGGAAGAACAATCGGATGCCGCAGATGTGGCCGCCGCCGAGGATTGATCCGACGACACGGACTTCGCCTGTGCAGACAGTGCTTCCGTGACATAGCTCCCGAAATAGGATTTAAGAAAATGAATTGAGGTGATTATGTATGCAATTTGACCCCCTTAATGACGCACTAGCGAAACTATTCAATGCAGAGCAAGCTGGAAAGTTCAATGTTGATTTGGCTCCAGCATCCAAATTACTTGGATCTGTTCTAGAGATTATGCAAACCTCCGGCTATGTCGGAGAGATTGAGAAGAACGACGACGGACGAGGAGGCAAATTCATCGTTCAACTACGTGGCGCAATTAACCAGTGTGGCGTAGTTAAGCCACGCCACTCAGTTCGTCGCCAGGAGTTCGATAAGTGGGAGGGAAGATATCTTCCTGCTCAAGATTTCGGATTACTGATTTTGACTACCAACAGTGGTGTTATGCACCACAAGGAAGCTAAGGAGAACCGAATTGGTGGTAAACTCCTAGCATATGTTTTCTGAGGTGATTATATGGTAAAATTAGATCGAGTTGAACACACTGTAGAACTTCCTGAAGGAGTTACTGCGTCGATTGATGGTGACATGGTCACCATCACAGGCCCAAAGGGCAGCGTTTCTCGTGATTTCGTTAGCGCAAGACACGATATCTTCCAAGAGGGCGGTGCACTGATTGTTCGCGTAGATATTCCACGCCGCAAGGAAAGAGCACTAGCAGGTACTTGGAATGCACATCTAAACAATATGGTGAAAGGAGTGACAGATGGTTTCACTTACACACTGAAGGCATTGTATTCTCACTTCCCAATGACACTAGCGGTAAAAGGGAATCAACTAATTGTGAACAATTACTTTGGTGAGAGAGTACCAAGATCCGCTGCAATTCTAAACGGAGTTGAAGTAAAAGTACAGAACAAGACAGAAGTCGTTGTCTCTGGAATCGATAAAGAAGCAGTCGGCCAGACCGCTGCAAACATCGAGCGTTCAACAACCGTCAAGAAGCGAGACCGCCGTGTATTCCAGGATGGAATATATCTGATTGAGAAGGCATGAAGGAGGAATTGAGATGAGTGATTATGAAGGTATGACAGTTGCACAACTCAAGGAATTGCTAAAGGAAGCAGGTTTACCAGTTTCTGGTAAGAAAGCTGACTTAATTGCACGCCTACAAGAAGGAGCAGACGAACCAGCACCAGTCGAAGAGGAATCTGTTGAAGAGGAATCAGTCGAAGAAGAATCTGATGAAGAAGATGATTTTGAAGCAGATTACGATGACGATGAAGATTGGGATGACGATGAAGATTACAACGAGGAACATGTTGCTCGCCAAAAGCCAGTACTCTCTGAAGAGTTGAAGGCTGCACTCGCACTTCGTGCTGCTCAGAAGAAGGGAACACCTTCTTTCCGCAGAACAGAATGGTTCCGCTACAAGCGTCTATCTCGTTCCGGCTGGAGAAAGCCACACGGTATGGATAACAAGCAACGCCGCAATTACAAGTATCGTGGTTCTCTAGTAAGAATCGGACATGGTAAAGTGAACGCAGCAAGCGGACTACACCCATCTGGCTTCGAAGAAGTAATGGTTCACAACACTAGAGACCTTGACCAAATCGACGCTGAAACCCAGGCAGCACGTGTAGGTGCAACCGTGGGCGGACGCAAGCGTGAGAACATTCACTCTCGTGCAGACGAATTGGGAATCAGGGTACTAAACCGCAGGAGGGAACGCTGATGCAGATTACTAACCAAAAGAAGATGGCAGCTCAACTATTGAAATGTGGTGTCCATAGAATTTGGATTAATCCGTCCTACCTAGATCAGGTAGCACAATCCGTTCAGAAGGAAGATATCCGCGAGGCTATCGACAACGGATGGATCAAAGCAAAGGCTGTTCAAGGAACTTCTAGAGTTCGCGCTCTAAAGCGCCAAAATCAGAAGAAGAAGGGCCGCAGAAAGGGTCACGGAAAGAGGTCCGGTTCTGCAAATGCTCGCAATCCTCGTAAGCAACAATGGATGGCTACCATCCGTGCACAGCGCCGAACTTTGAAGGACATGCGCGAAGATGGAACACTTGACCGCTCTAAATATCGCCACTATTACCTAAAGGCAAAAGGTGGCTCCTACCGTTCAATCGCTCACATGAAAGCTCAGATGAGCGTTGAAGGAATTTCTATCGGAGGTGACCAATGATGGCAAGGGGACCTAGACAACGTAACCAATACCGCCGACGTCGTAGTGGTGAAACTGACTACAGTCGTCGTCTGAAACTGTTGAAGAGTGGCAATTCACGAGCTGTAGTTCGTGTATCCAACACCCGTGTTGTTTGCCAAGTAGTATCTTGGAAAGCAGATGGAGACAAAGTTGAACTTTCCGTAACTGGAGATGACCTAGTCGCTCGCTACGGATGGCCAGAGTCTAACTCTCGCAAGAATATTCCAGCATCCTACCTAACCGGATTCGCACTTGGAAAGGCTGCAATTGCTGCAGGCCATGATGAGGCTGTTCTGGATATCGGTTTGGCAGCTAGTTCAAACGGAAACCGTGTGTTTGCTGCCCTAAAGGGTATGGTTGACGCAGGATTAGAGATTCCTCACGGGGAATCTGTTCTACCTGGAGAAGATCGCCTAAACGGTGCACACATCGATGATTCCTATGCTTCTGTTGTAGAAGCGACAAAGACAAAGATTGAGGAGGCGTTCTGAAATGAGTGATGAAGAGATAACTCAAATGGCACCGGGTCTAATTCAGGCCTTTGCTGCAAAAGAGGAAACTGAAGAAACCGGAGGCCGTCGCCGCCGTCATTCTTCTGCAGACGAAGCAATTGCTGCTCTACGTACTTGGACACCTAAGACAAGACTCGGCCGTGAAGTTATGGCTGGTAGAATTCTAACCTACGAGCAAGCAATGGCATCTGGTCTACCAATCCGTGAAGTAGAAATCGTCGATGCATTGATTCCAAACTTAGAGGATGAAGTCATCAAAGTCAACATGGTTCAAAGAATGACAGACTCCGGACGACGTGTTCGATTCAACGTCATGGCATGTGTAGGAAACAAAGATGGCTATGTCGGTCTGGCAATGGCAAAGGGTAAGGAAGTCGCTCAGACTATCCGCAAAGCTCTAACCGCTGCCAAATTGAACCTGATTCAAATCCAGCGTGGTAACGGTTCTTGGGAATCAAGTACAGGTCCAGGAACATCAGTTCCATTCAAGGTACAAGGACAGGCTGGTTCAACTCGTGTAACCCTAATGCCAGCACCTGCGGGTAAGGGATTGGTTATCGGAGAAACTGGAAAGCGTGTACTAACTCTTGCTGGAGTGAGTGACGTTTTGTCTAGAACCAAGGGACAAACCCGTACTACAATAAATTATGCTGCTGCAACATTCAATGCATTAGCTGCAATCAACAGAACTCGTGTAAGCGATACACAGAGAGCCCAGTTATTCATTCACAAGGGGAGGCTTCTAGAATGAGTTGGATAGTAGTAAGAGCTCGCTCGGATGTAAAGGTCGAGCGTTCAATCAAAGAAACAATGGGAATGCTAAACTTGACTCGTGTAAACCACGCAGTCATCATTCCTGAAAACCCACAGTACAAGGGTATGCTTCAGAAGGCTAAGGATTACATCACTTGGGGAGATGCAGATGCAGATCTTGTTGAAAAGATGATTTCCGAGCGTGGACGCCTAGTTGGAGACAAGCCGGTTACAGATGCTGATGTCAGTGAGGCAACCGATTTTGGTTCTATCAAGGAATTTGCAGCAGCAATCGTTTCTGGCGATGCTACTGTCAAGGACATGCCTGATATGAAGAGAGTATTCAGATTACATCCACCACGTGGTCCAAAGGGCTGGGGTGGACTAAAGCGCTCCTACGTTATTGGTGGCGCTCTTGGACCTCGTGGAGAGGATATTTCGGCTTTAGTCGAAAGGATGATTTGAGGTGATTTTGATGAGTAAAGCAAACAAGCATCGAGGACGTTGCCGCACACACGGAAGAGGCCACAAGGCTGGACGTGGAGCAGGTAAGCGTGGAGGTCGCGGAAGAGCTGGTATGAACAAGCACCGCGTAATGACTCGTATCAAATACATGCCTGGCCACTGGGGTATGCACGGTTTCAACCGTGACCCAAGCCTAAGAACAGTCTATGTTACTTGCAATGTGAGTGACCTAGAACGTATGGCAGAAGGAAAGGATTCAATCGACTTAACAGAGATGGGAATCGACAAACTACTCGGCTCTGGAAGAATTAGTACTGCATTAACTGTAACAGTTGAAGAATGGTCAGCTAAAGCGGCTGAAAAGATTTCAGCTGCTGGCGGTTCAATCGAAGGCGACGATGAAGAAGAGGAGTGGGAATGAATACCTTAATCGGTTTTCATTAGACTTCATTAATAAAATAAAATTTGGAGGAATGTAACATGGGCAAGCAATCAATCCCTTGGGCAGTTGGACTTACAGGTCTGCTGTACTTCGGAATGCTAGGATATTGGCAATATGATGCATTTGAAACTGCTCTGTTTGGCTCTGGTAATGCATCACAGAATGCAATTGATGCAGCGATATTCGGATTTGTTTTCGGTGTAGTATATGTGGCATTCATGATTTGGTGTTTCACAAGAGATCTTCCTGAAGGGCTCAAAGAAGTACCAATCATTGGTCGCTATGGTAAGATGCTAGCATGGTTGGGATTCCTAGTCACTGCTGTTTGGTATTGCCGTCCTAATGCTTGGTATGATGGAACTCATCAAGACATGGTCGGATACTTACTGGTAGGAGTAATTCTACTCGGATTTGGTGCTGCTGCCGCATTGACTTGTTTCATGTACAGTGGCGAAAAGAGTAGCCGTCTGTATGCTCTGCGCAGATTCGTAGACACCTATCCTACTATCACAAAGCCTGAGCGCCACGTCAGATTCAATGAGAAGTTGTGGACTACAACGCTCGTTCTAATCATTTACTTCGCAATGACAAACGTCATGATTTGGGGTCTTTCCGGACAGGCACTTGACTTGTTCAGTGGTTTCCGTTCAATTATGGCTGGTGCATCTGGTACAATCATGCACTTGGGTATCGGACCGATTGTTACCGGTTCGATTATCATGCAATTGTTCGCTGGTGCTAAGATTATCCGTTTGGATCTACAAGATTCTGAAGATAAAGCGATGTACCAAGGTGTACAGAAATTGTTAGTTCTGTTGATGATTCCTATCGAATCAATTCCTCAGACCTACGGTTTCCTTGACCCAACAGAGGCTCTGATTACCAACTACGGAATGGGCTGGGCAAACTTCGTAATCGTTGCTCAACTATTCGCAGGTTCCTACCTAGTATTCTTGCTTGATGAACTTGTAAGCAAGTGGGGAATTGGGTCTGGTATCTCTCTATTCATTGCTGCTGGTGTAGCACAGTCGACATTCGTCGGTACCTTGTCACCAATGCCAGCAACATCTGGAATGAGTTACAGTCTACAAAATCCACCATCTGGAACGTTGCCGATGATATTCTACATGTTTAGGGAGGCGTCTAATGCCGAAATGATATCGCAAAACGGTTTCGAAACGATATTACTGACGCACGTGAATCCTGTTGCTGCATTATTCTCATCTGTAGTGGTATTCCTCGTGGTAGCATACGCAGAATCTAGTAAACTCGAGTTGCCACTAACTCACGGTAAGGTCCGTGGTCACCGTGGTAAGTATCCAATCCGTTTGGTTTACGCATCTAACATTCCGGTTATTTTGATGGCAGCACTACTTGCTAACATTAACATGTTCACGCTACTATTCTGGAACCATCCAACTCTGCAGAAGACGCCGATACTCGGTAAGGAGGGTTGGGGAAGTATGTCCGAATATATTGGAACCTACGAGCCCGGTTCATCTACACCTAGTGGCGGATTCGCTTGGTATTCCTCGATGGTCAACGGTGTTAACGATTGGTTGATTCCTCTACTGAATCAGGAAGGTGATATCTATGGCCATAGCTTATGGCAAATTGGCGGTCACGTAGTGTTCTATGTCACTTTGATGACTGTAGGTTCGATGGTATTCGCTAAGTTCTGGATCGATACTACGAATATGGGTTCGAAAGACGTAGCTAAACAAATCGAACGGACGGGTATGCAGATTCCTGGATTCCGTAAGAATCCTCTAGTTCTAGAGCGTATTCTAGAGCGCTACATCCCACCAGTGACTTACTTCTCTGGTGCTTTCGTAGGTTTACTCGCAGCAGGTGCTGACTTGCTAGGAACGGTGGGTAATGCTACCGGAACGGGTCTGTTGCTTGCCGTAGGTATCATTTTGCGTACATATGAGCAAATACAGAAGGAACAAGCGATGGAAATGCATCCGATGCTCCGGCAGTTCTTCGGTGCTGAGTGATCAAGAATCAGAAATTTAGTGGATTTTTGTCCTTAATTTTTGAATTTTATATCTAGAGATTTTTGTATTATTTATTTTTATATTTCTGGCTTTCAAAAATACTGATTTCACATATAATATACTCGTACTTATTGCTTCGCAGTACCTCGTTTTGGAAACAGGTGCTAACAGTCACCTTGATATACGGGGGGGAGTTCGGCAGGATGCTTGCGTCGTAAGGGACGGCGTTGGCGGCTGAGTTCTTCGGAACAATGACTGCCGCCATCTACCCAGACGCAAGCCGAAGCAAATTGCGGTCTTGAGAAACCACGCCCCCCCAGGGACAGTGCCAGCTCAAGGCCAGGTAGGTGATTAGTGTTCACGACACAATTTTTTTAGTTGTGTGCAAGAATAGAGCAAACTCTAGTGCAACGTGAACCTGTCAATTTTATTTTAGGTCAGCAAGTTAAACAAACAACAGCGACAAGTAGCCAAAGGATCGAGACAAGAGAGATGCGAATCTAGCATCAAGAAATCTGGTTGATCCTGCCAGAGGCGACCGCTATTGGAGTTCGATTAAGCCATGCGAGTAGAAAGAAATTAGATTCTTTGCATACTGCTCAGTAACACGTGGATAACCTGCCCTACACTGGGGGATAATCTCGGGAAACTGAGGATAATACCCCATAGACCACTACGCCTGGAACGGTGAGTGGTTGAAAGCTCAGGCGGTGTAGGATGGGTCTGCGGCGTATCAGGTCGTAGGGGGTGTAATGGACCTCCTAGCCATCGACGCGTACGGGTTGTGGGAGCAATAGCCCGGAGACGGATTCTGAGACACGAATCCGGACCCTACGGGGTGCAGCAGGCGCGAAAACTTCACACTGCAGGAAACTGTGATGAGGGAACTCCAAGTGACTGCACAATGTGTAGCCTTTTCTTGAATCTTAATAGTTCTTGGAATAAGGGCTGGGAAAGACCGGTGCCAGCCGCCGCGGTAATACCGGCAGCTCAAGTGGTCGTCGCTTTTATTGGGCCTAAAACGTCCGTAGCCTGTTTGGTAAATCTGTGGGTAAATCAACGAGCTCAACTCGTTGAATTCTGCAGAGACTGCCAGACTAGGGACCGGGAGAGGTATGAGGTACTCTGGGGGTAGGGGTAAAATCCTGTCATCCTCAGAGGACCACCTGTTGCGAAGGCGTCATACTGGAACGGATCCGACGGTCAGGGACGAAGCCTAGGGGCACGAACCGGATTAGATACCCGGGTAGTCCTAGGTGTAAACGCTGTGGATTTGGTGTGTGGGGTCCGCAATGGGCCCCATGTGCCGGAGTGAAGATGTTAAATCCACTGCCTGGGGAGTACGGTCGCAAGGCTGAAACTTAAAGGAATTGGCGGGGGAGCACTGCAACGGGAGGAGCGTGCGGTTTAATTGGATTCAACGCCGGAAAACTCACCAAGGCCGACGGACATATGAAGATCAGCGTAACGAGCTTATCGGATTGTTCGAGAGGTGGTGCATGGCCGTCGTCAGTTCGTACTGTAAAGCGTTCTGTTAAGTCAGATAACGAACGAGACCCGCATCCTTATTTGCGACCCTCATGTCCGCATGAGGCGCACCATAGGGAGACCGCTGGTGTGAAACCAGAGGAAGGCGCGGGCAACGACAGGTCAGTATGCCCCGAATGTCTTGGGCTACACGCGCGCTACAAAGGACAGGACAATGGGAAGCCACGCCGAGAGGCGGCGCTACCCCGAAACCTGTTCATAGTTCGGATCGAGGGCTGTAACTCGCCCTCGTGAAGCTGGATTCCGTAGTAATCGTGTTTCAACATAGCACGGTGAATATGCCCCTGCTCCTTGCACACACCGCCCGTCAAACCATCTTAGTTGGGGATGGATGAGGCTGCGTTTAAATGGCGTATTCGAGTCTGTCTTCGACAAGGAGGGTTAAGTCGTAACAAGGTATCTGTAGGGGAACCTGCAGATGGATCACCTCCTAAGAAAACCCGGAAGCGGGGGACTTCGGTCCCCCGTTTCCACTTTTTTTTCCTTACAGTAGTTTACTTTTTACACCACTAGTCGAGAAGGACTACTTTGTTTCCTTGCATCTCGATTCTGACAAGGCTGTTTAGTGGCCAATCTCCATGAGATCTAACATAGTTCATGCCTTCTCCCTTTTCGAAAACAATCCAGCAATCAGCAACTGTTGCACCAATTTTGTCTACTCCTTTGAGAATAGGCAGTAGAGTTCCTCCGGTTGACACAACATCATCTACGATGAAAACCCTGTCTCCTTTGTGAATGTCATTAAGATAAATTGCACCTTTTGAGTAACCGGTTGATTGGTCAATCGGCGTTTCTCCAGGTAAGCCGTACTCTCTCTTTCTACCAATGACCAAGGGCTTTCCTGATAGCAAACATAAGGCAGCAGCCAACGGAATACCCATTGCCTCAATTCCTAGGATGACATCTATCTTTGACCAATCTACATTATCATTGATTAAATCACGTGCAGCTGCTAAAAGTTCTGCTGATTGAATCGGTACTCCATCAGAAAGTGGATGTATGAAGTAAGGATATTCTCCTTTCATTATGACAGGGGCTTCTACAATACTTCGGCGTAGAATCTCGAATCTCTCATCAGACATTACATCTCGCTGTAGCCTCTAGCAAATGAACTATTCCACAATAGGCATTGAGAATTAAAAGAAAAAAAAGCAGCGACTGGGGCCGAAACCCCAGCCGCTGCGGCTTCTGTCAATCGACAGTAATCATCTCAAAACAATAGTTTCACAGAACCTTGTCGAAGATCCATCCGAATGTGGACATATCTCCCGGTCCTAGGTAGAACATTGTCATGAAGATTGCAATTCCATACATGATTGGTCCAGGCTCATCGAACTTACCCATTCCCATCTTGATTAGCACGTATGAGATTACACCCCATGCGATACCGTCAGCGATAGAGTAGGTGAACGGCATTAGAACCATTGTAAGGAATGCAGGCAATACTATCTCCTTGTCATCCCAGTTGATATCAGTAGCCTGCTTCATCATCATTGCACCAATTATTACTAGAGCACATGCCATTGCGAATGTTGGGATTGCTTGGAATAATCCAGATAGGAATAATCCGGATAGCATCAAAACACCAACTACTACTGCAGTTAGGCCTGTTCTTCCTCCTTCTTCGACTCCGGCTGCGGATTCGATGTAGGTGGTTGTTGTGCTTGTACCGAGTGCTGCACCAACAATAGTTGCTGCTGCGTCAGACATGAAAGCCTCTTCTGAATCGATTAGGTTTCCATCCTCGTCTAAGTCACCTGCTTGGCGTCCAACAGAGTATAGAGTTCCTGCTGTGTCAAAGATATCAACGAACAAGAACGCAATCATTACTAGCAAGAATCCTGCTACGTCATCTCCAATGTCTCCAAACGCGTTAAATGCCGCACCCATGCTTTCTTCAGGAAGTCCTACGAAGCCAAAGATTTCGCCCATTTCTGGCCATTCTGCGGTCGACGAACCCCATCCTGCTCCGCCTGCTGCGAAGTCATTGTATGGGTCATAGGCACCAACAGCCCATCCGAATACTGATGCACCGAGAATACCGTAAATGATTGCTCCTTTGATACCCTTTGCCATCATCACTGTGATTGCAACTAGGGCAACCATACTGATTACTGCTCCATGGTCGTATGCGAATGATTCAGTGGTTGCCAGATTAACTAGAGTCGCTCCATCATCCTGAATCCATCCCATTTCACGAAGACCAATAATTGCTAAGAACATTCCAATACCTGCTCCGGTAGCAATTTTTAGATCCTTAGGAATTGCATTAATCATCTTAGTTCTCCATCCGATTTGAGGGATTGAGATAATCATGAAAATCACACCTTCAACAAGTACAGCAGCTAATGCGACTTGCCAAGAAATGCCCATTCCGATAACTACTGCAAACACGAAATACGCGTTTAATCCCATTCCGGGAGCTAATGCGTAAGGCTTGTTTGCCCACAGTCCCATTACTGTACATCCTACAAATGCAGCAATAGCTGTTGCAAACAATGCATCGTCGAATGGAATTCCACTGACTGCAAGCATTGCTGGGTTTACAAGCAGGATGTAAGCCATAGTCAGGAATGTTGTAATTCCTGCTCGGATTTCACCTTGCATGTCCGTATCATTTTCTTCAAATTTGAAGAAATCTGCCATCTTTTGTTCTAAACTCATTTCTTTGTCACCCTCCTTGGGTTACAGGTGTTACCTAACAGAGGGGTTATGATGCTTTTTGTAAAATAAAAATCACATAAGGTGTTTTTATCAACACCGATTCAGCGCCGTCTTTGTCAGTATTTGACCAAAGATTTGACAGTTTTTTGCATATTTTCCTTACCATTAAGAAATTCCAACTCTATGATTACAGCAGACCCTATCACATTAGCACCTACCTTCTCACAAAGTTCAATTGAAGCTTTCAATGTACCTCCAGTCGCAAGTAGATCATCTAAAATTACAACCTTGCTTCCTGCTGCCAAAGCATCTGATTGAATTTCAATAATGTCTGTTCCATATTCCAAATCATACTCGTAAGAAATTACATCTCCTGGTAATTTGCCTTTTTTCCTAATCATAGTCATTGGCAAATCCATCCGATCGGCTAGTGCGGATGCGAGTAAGAACCCACGGCTTTCAATTCCTGCAAGGATTTCTGGATTCCACTCAGATACTATCTTCTCGAGTTCATCCAATGCAAAACTCCATGCTTTAGGATTTGATAGTAAGGTTGAGATGTCATAAAATAGAATACCTGGGATTGGGAAATCCGGGATTCCTCTAATATGCTCTTTTAGGTTCAAATCATTCACCAAATTTTTCCTTCATACTTTTTCTGAAAGTAAGGAGTTGCAAAACGGGACCAGACAAGTCAACAGTAATTGATGCACCTCGATTGAATTGATATTCATCCCAGCCATCTGGAACGACATATCCCCTGTGCATGTCGCTAGTAATTGTAGTAGTCTTATTTGTCCATGACATGTATCTCTCATCGGTTACATTTGCGTCTAACTCTCTTGCAATTACCAAATAGTGAGTGTCTGATTCATCCGCAGTTCCTAAATTTGATTTTCTTGCAATCTGATTGAACCAAGCACCTTGTCCTAGCCAGGTAGAGAATAGAAGGCCACTAGAATGTTGTTTGACATCGATTTCTCCTCTCCTCAAGTGATATCTTGAAGGCGCATATTGGTGGGTATTAGCAATCAATAAATCGTTCATGGCTGGGTCGGTTTTGATTTTGTTTCCGCTGGTGGTCTCTATTGTAGCTTGTAGGCGAGGCAGACGATTGATGATAGCATCACCATTCAATGCTGCTTGTAAATCATCCTTGAAAGTGTCAACATCACAATCCATGTAGAATCCAAATGAACCATCGGGGTCATCGCTTCGAGGATGTGAGTTAACTCCCATTACCGGAGTGTTGGAATCTATATTGTGTGAAATTGAGGTTAGTGTGCCGTCTCCTCCAAGCACAATTACCAGATCTCTGCCAATGAAGTCAGCACGCCTAACCTGTTCTCTAGCGCGAATGTCAACTCGAATTGTGCTAGATTGTGAACTCAATACATCTTTTATTGACTGCAAAGATTCATCGTGAACCCCTTCGAAATTCTTCTTGTACACAAGAAGTACATCGGCCATGTTACGGCCACAGGGTTCCTGTTATTGAGGGTGGTTATCTCGCGTAACTACTAATGACTACTGTGGATAACCAACCTATATGCAACCCAGTGACAGCCAATTAACAGGCGTACCTCAAACGGTAATAATAGACCCAAACACAGGTCTTCCACAGAATGTAGTCATTATTCAACAAGAATCTTCTGCTCCGAAGGTCGTAGGTATTTTGATAATTATTTATGGGGCTATAATTGGCGTATTGACTCTTATTGCAATGTTAGGTGTTTCATTGATTACTGACCCTGATTCAGAAATTTACAGCAAAGATGTTGCTGACTCTCCCACTATGATGTATGTTATTTTAGGAATCGCTGTATTGTGCTGCATTGGGCAAGTAGTAGGCGGAATTTTCATGAATCAAAAGAAAAAAATGGGCATACATTTGGTATGGTTGACACTCCTAATTTCCTTTGCTACAGACATTCTTTTGGAGTTTACATATCCTGATTACATTGCCTCACAAGCAGGTTCTATGAGTACTAGCATTAATATCGCCTTCTCTGGCGTTTGCAGTGTTATTTGCGGAGTAATCGTTGCAATACCATTGATGGTGACTGGTAGCGGCATGGATGACTCTTCGTTGATTGGCTGACGGTGTTTAGATGGGTGAATTGATCACAGGTCAGGCTGCAACCTATGTCGAAGAACTCTGGGTTGAAACCGAGAAGCGTTACGAAATTTTGTGCATAACTAGAGATGTACAAAAAGTAGTCTCTGAAAGTGGAATCCGTGATGGTCTAGTATTAGTGAACCCGATGCATATCACTGCATCTTGCTATGTAAACGATCTAGAATATGGGTTGCATCACGATATCATGAAATGGCTGGAAAAAGTAGCTCCATTTCATGGAATAGACGGTCGTGAAGGGGAAGAATATCATCATCATCGAACCGGTGAAGATAACGGAGATGCACATCTAAAGCGTCAATTGCTTGGTCAACAAGTAACTATGCCAGTAAAAGATGGGAGATTACATCTTGGCAACTGGGAACAAATCCACTATGCTGAATTCGATGGTCAACGCAGAAAGAGAATTTTGGTCAAAGTCGTGGGTGTGATTTGATGGTGGAAATGTCAGAACCGGCTCATCTAACTGATATGGCGTTAGAAATAGGGATTCAAAGGGGTAATTGGGGTGAAGGAAAGTCCTCAGTGTACCTAAATATAGAATCTAAACATTGCAATAAAGGTGGTGTTGCCCATGGTGGATTGTACACGATGATGCTCGATATGGCTCTTGGTGGAGCCCTCGTATCCATACTTCCGAAACAGGAATGGTGTGCAACTACTCAATTGAGCATATCATTCATTTCAGCAGCTAGGCCTGATGAGAAGATTACTGCGAGTGGCAATGTTGTGAAAAGAGGTAAGCATGTTGCTCACCTTGAAGGAGAAATCACTACAGACTCTGGCCGCACAATTGCTACTGCAACCGGAACTTGGGCTATTTGGGACCATAAGCCTGCTAGTATGTCATAGAGAACCTTCATCATCTCTCTGCCACTGCGTCTAATTATGAATATCGAAGACTTAGACCTCAATGGTGGAACTTTCAAAGTAAATTTCCCTTATCATTGGATAGGCTGGTTAATTTGGGTAATAGGTTTGCTGATCACATTATTTGGATTTCTGAGTGCAGTAAATGATGTACAGGCACTTATTATATCTGCAATTGGTTTAGTAATAATGGCATTTTCTTCTCCTGGTTCCCTCGAGGGAAGTCTTCACAAGATTAGGAAGGGCGCTATTGACCCTGCTGAACTACAGGCCAAGGCAGAATCCAGTGGTCTATCTATTGATAGTTGGTGGATGCAGCAGACCTCTTATGTTCCGACAACGGATCCAAATGATTGGATTCTTCCCGCTCCTGGGCCAACAACATGGGATAACATAAACCGATATTCTCCACATGGAGATGGTAGTCCTTTGCCAGAGCATCCGGTAAAGGTTGGAACTCCGACTCCAGCTACAATGACACTGTTCAGCGTTTACTCATTTACAGCAATAGTCTGTATTGTAGTAGCAGTCGCTTCTATGATGTCTAAAGATGATTATGAAGGTGGAATGATTATTCCACTAATCATTGCTGGAATTGGTTTGATTCTAACTCTTGTTGGATACTTTAGGTCAAAGATGCTTAGTCAAATGCTTGACACCCCAACTTCTTTGGTACGTTCTGTCGCTGTTGGCAATCCAGAATTAGTTGGTCAAGTTAGACCGATTGCTGAGGGTTGCCTAACCGTTGTAGTAGACGGAAATGAGAATATGTCTGTTGGAAACATGGTTGGATATTATTGGTCCTATGAGCAATACCAGTGTAGAACAGTAAAGACAGACAATGGTACAAGGGAAGAGTGCCACTGGGTTACTATACGCTCCGATAAGGGGGGTTGTCCTTTCATTCTTCATGACGGAACCGGTGGAATTAGAGTCAACGCAGGTTCATTCAAGAGAGCGGAATATGGCCAGTATCTCAAGAGGTGGGATGGTGCATTTGCTCAAACTCTTGGTAAGCAACTCATGGCTTCTGCGATAGCAGGACTTCTAGGTGGAGCTAGAGTAAAGAAGCATCGATGGACACTGTATGGTCTAAGATTAGGAAACCCTGTTTATGTTCTAGGACAAACTAAGCCAAGGCCATCTGAGGCACTACAGGCTGAAGGTTTGGATGGAACAATGGGCAACAGTATCATCGAAGTATGGGGCGATGAGGATGCTCCAGGTGTTAAGTGTACAATGCAAAGGGGTACAGAGTTGTCAAACCTTGGAAGTTCGAGGTCTGGATTTGAATACCTTGTCTTGCCTATATGTTTGATGTTGAGCGGATTAGGCCTGATTGGTTTAGCGTGAATATGATTAGGCTGTTTATATTCGCAGGTACATGGCAGAAGATGTCGTGATTGTCGGTGGAGCAAGAACACCATTTTGTGAATGGCAAGGCGGTAAGCGTGGAGACGGACAACCCGGCGGCCTTCTCAAAGATGTTAGTGCGCTGAAATTAGGCGAAATCGCAATCATAGGAGCACTGGAAAAAACCGGGACATCTCCGGAAAATGTGGACCATGTTGTAATGGGATATGCTCTGCAAACCTGCGATCAAGCCATCTTTGGTGCACGACACGCAGGTCTAGGCGCAGGTATTCCTCAAGAAGTCCCAATGCTGACTCTGTCGCGTATTTGTGGTAGTGGAGTACAATCAATCGTTTCTGGCGCTCAAATGATAATGCTGAATGAGGCACAAACTGTAGTCGCTGGTGGAATGGAGAACCTATCTCAAGCGCCCCATGTTTTGCGTGGAATGCGTGACACCTACAAATTAGCGAGGCCTCCAAGAGCAGGTACAGAACTTGAGAAGGATATGGAAGATTACCTATTCACTAACCTACTTGATGGAATGTGTGGTTCATTTATGGCTCAAACTAGTGATGAGATTTGCAAGCGCAAAGGTGTTACTCGAGAAGAAACCGATGAGTTTGCTGCAATGTCGCATTCAAGAACCGCTAAGTCGATTGCTGATGGAATTTGGGAGCAAGAAATTGTACCTGTTAATGATGTAACTTTCAAGGATGAAGACCACGTTGTTCTAGGAAGCACTCCTGAATCTTTGGCTGAACTAAGAACTGCGTTCGGACCAGAGAGCCTAGTTACTGCTGGTAATGCTAGCGGTGTTGTTGACGGAGCAGCTGCTGTTGTAATCAAGTCAGCATCTAAGGCTGAAGCAGATGGTGACAAACCTCTGGCTAGAATCGTATCTTGGGGAATTGTTGGTCTAGAGCCTGCAATTATGGCCTATGGGCCGGTTCCTAGTAGTCGCTTAGCATTAGAGAAGGCAGGACTAACTATCGAGGACATTGACCGTTGGGAAATCAACGAAGCTTTTGCTGGACAGGCTGTTGCTTGTGTAAAGGATCTTGGCTTAGATGTAGAGAAGGTTAACGTGAATGGTGGTGCAGTGGGTCTAGGGCACCCACTTGCAGCAACTGGTACAAGATTAGTTCTTACTCTAGCGCACGAACTTCAGAGATGTGGTGGCAAGTACGGAGTTGCAACTGCATGTATTGGCGGCGGTCAAGGCATAGCCATGGTCATTGAATCTCTTTGATTACCATTCTATTGGAGTGCCATCATATTGGACATATCGTCCACTCATGCTGAGGTTGTGTTCATCGATTCTCTCGATCATGCCACTTACGCTTTGCTCAGGAGAAACTGTAGCATTCGGCCCTCCCATATCGGTAGCAACCCATCCAGGGTGAAGAATCAAGATTGATATTCCTGATTGCTGTAACTCATTTTTCATTGCTATTGAAAACATATTCAATGCTGTTTTTGAAGCTCTGTAAGCGTAAGACCTACCGCTCATGCAATCGCTAATCGAACCCATCAGGCTGCTCATCATTACAATAGTCGAATCATCACTCATCTGGTTGAGAAGTTTTTGAGTTATGAGAACAGGGGCTATGGAATTAATCTCAATTACTTCAAGGGCGTGTTGCATATCAATCTCAGATATTGATTGCCATCTGCCATCTGCAACACCTGCATTGTTGACCAGTAGGTCGATTTTTCCTTCGATTGAATTTGACAGTTCTTCAATTCCAGCAGAGTCTCTTACATCCATTTTATGGAGAGAGAGATTCTGATTAGTGATATCTTCAAGTCCACCCTTCTCACTACGGTATGTTGCATAAACTCTGTATCCTGAATCAAGTAACTGCTTTACAAGTTCAAGCCCAATTCCTCTATTCGCACCAGTAACAACGACGCTCTTCATGTGTGGGGCTTGAAAAATCACAACATAATGATTGAGATTTTTTGTCACAATCCTGCAGCGATTAATCCCATTGAAATCCAAGCGCCAGCCATCGAACCTAGGTTTGTTAGGGCAGTTACTAGCAGTATTCTTCCAGCCCTGTTTGTCCAGAACAGCTTAGCAGAGTCTAGTTTGAGGAATTCAGTAAGATCCTCTCCTGTAGGCTCCTTAACTTTCATTTGAGCATAACCTGCAAACCATCCTGCAGCCAGTGCGGGATTAAGCGAAGTGATTGGCGATGCTAAAGCAGCAACTAGGATGGCAATTGGATGTCCTCCTGCTAACATACAAAACAGTGCAGCACCAATGAAATTACCTGCAAACCAATAGATTCCATTTTCTTTGATCGATGCTAAATCCCCATTGTAAGCGAACCATCCAAGGAGTGCAAAAAGCACAACTGGAATCGCGTAAGAGATAGTTTTCATCATACGACCCCCTTTAGGGACAACCGCTAATTCTGATATTCGCTCTTCACTAGGTTTGACATTTTCAGTCAGAAGTTTCGAAACTCCATCTAAATGACCTGCTCCCAAAACAGCAAGCACTTTTCCATCTCCACGTATTTCAGAAATTTTCCTTGCGATGAATTCGTCTCTCTCATCGATTAGAACTTCTCCTGCACCCGGAGAAACTTCGCGTAGCTCTTCCATCAATGATGTAAGTAAGTCCTTATCTGCAAGCATCTGCTCTAATTCTAACTCTTCTTCTGTTTCGTCTTCCGCTAGTAAAGCCCACATTAGACCCATTTTCTCTTTGAAGCGCATTTTGTTCCATGCTCTCCGCAATGTAGTTTGAATATCCCTATCTACCAACTTTACTTCGAGATCATATTCCCTTGCTGCTTCAACAGCAGCAAGTAATTCTGCTCCAGGTTGTTGACCTTCATCCAAGCCAAGTTTTCTTTGTTCTGCAGCTAGTAGAGATTGTAACAGCACCATTGGCGCTTTACCTTCTTTGATAACTTTCAATAGACCCTCTTTGTCCATTCTTCGATCTTGTGTCAATGCGTCAAAACGGCTCTTACAAAGTTCAACAGCGACAATATCGGGACTCCATTCTTCGATATTTTGTTTTACTGCTTCTACCGATGCAGTTGCTACATGGGCGGTGCCAAGTAGACGTAAATTCTCATCAACATCTATGATTGGGGCACTCATTTACTCACTTCCAAATGCTGATTTGAGAATTTTTGTTATTGATAGCATTGCTTCTTCAGCATTATCACAATCTAATTCTTCGAATGGAATTTGGCCACCTGCTAATTCTTTGTGGCCACCTGCACTTCCTTTAGCAAATGTTTTGCTCAAAATTTTCCCTAGGTGGACATTTTCGCTGGTAGATCTAGCAGAAAGGATTACCTTTGACATTCTAACTCCATAGGATACAACAATTTCAACTCCTTCAGTAGGTAATAGGAAATCGGCAACTTGTGAAAGTGCGTCTCTATCCGCCATTTCTGAGATTGGAACCAGCATCAAACCATCATCCAGAGTTGCATCTTTGAGAGCTTGTTTGAAAATTGAGAGAACCTCTTGGGTCCGAGGTGGACTTTCAAATGAACGCATTAAATCCCAATCTATCCATGCGCCAAGCCAAGATAATGCGCGTAAATCAACTGCGTTAAATGAGCGGGTAAATCCTAGAGTATCGGTTCTGATTCCAAATGCGAGTGCAGTCGCTACATTGGAGTTCATTTCAACTCCTGAATTCATTATTACAGAAGCGATAAGCGATGACGTCGCTGCGAATTCTGAGCGAACTAAAATCACATCTCCAGCAGGCCTAACCTCACTGGGGTGGTGGTCGATTACAATGTGTGGTACACATGTGGAAGGCAGTATATTATTGGCTCCAGGGTGGCTAAAATCTACACAGATTACCACATCGGACTCGTTTAGTAGGTCCTCAATTTCCCAATCTAGAATCAGTTTGCGAATATCCATTTCAAGTAATTTTACCATTGCTCTATTCTGTTGGTGCTCAATCATTCCACCATGAATAATCGTAGATGAATGTCCCAGTGAATCGCATAGATGCTTCATCGCTAGAGCACTAGCTAGGGCATCTGGGTCAGGATTGTCATGGCAAACAATCAAAATTTTTGCATCTTCTTCATCACTTAGTCTTCGCAATACTTCGCTTGCACCCTGCTTTCTATCTATTGAGCGAAGTCTGTCTTGAATTGCTGATGTAGTCAAATCTTCAATCGAAATCCTCTCTGCACCTTCAACATCTATTGTAGATAGAATTGGAGTATTTGGCCATCGGTTTTTCAATTCTTTAACCGGGTCATGGTCACAGATTATTTCGTCTAGTAACAATATTGCAGTCGGATTAACTTCTGGTAAAGGCATTTCATGTAGTTCCATTTCAGTTGGCAGTGCAACAATTTCAACGTCATTCATTGGTACCAATTGTTCTGCTAATCCGATTATTCGCACTCTAGAACGTGCACCAATCCATTCTGCAAGTCTGATCGCAAGTGAGTCGGAGCCAAAAATTAGGAACATTTTCACTCCTCCAATTTCTCAAGTACTGCGAATAAATCGCTATGTTCTCTTACATCATGTACCCGTATAATATCAATTCCTTCATAGAATCCCTTTGCTGCGACAGCCAGACTGCCTGCCAACCTGTTTTCAGTTTCAGGTTGGTCACATATTTGTCCAATCATTGATTTTCTTGAGACTCCCCAAAGTATTGAGTATGGTCGTAAATTTTCACTCGATTGGAGTAACTGAATATTATGTTCTAGAGTTTTTCCGAAACCTATACCTGGGTCAAGATGTATCTTGTCAATCGAGTGACCTCGTTCAACCAATTCCCTCGCTTTAGAAATTAAATAATGATTGACTTCATGATTTACATCCTCATATTTCGGATCTTTTTGCATGTTTCCAGGTTCACCAAGCATATGCATGATACAAACCTCACAACCTGAATCGATTACCAATTCAAACATTGCAGGGTCTCTAAGCCCGCTGACATCGTTAATCATACTGGCACCAGCTTCCAAGGCTTTACTCGCAACTTGGTGGTTTCTTGTATCTATGGATACTTTACAATGTTTAGAAATTTCACTTACCAGTGGAATAACTCTAGATAGTTCCTCATCTATAGATATTGGATTTGCACCAGGCCTTGTAGATTCACCTCCAATATCTATCCAATCTGCTCCCTCAGCAATCATTTGTAGCGCCTTTTCAACACCACCTTCTCGAGATGATTTGTGGAATGAATCTGGAGTGGCATTGATGATTCCCATCACTAGGGGTCGGCTTTTGCCGCTGCCCTCTAAGACTGCCATGTTAACACCCCTGCCTGCGGCAGGTTTTATCACATGCGGGGCCTCAGGTGTCCCCATGTCTGAAGATGAGGGGATGATTGATGACATCCACAATGGTCATGATTCTGATGACATAATCATGCCAAGTGAAGACAAATTGTTGTTTGCAGAACGCATTTTTTCTAGACTGAATCCATCATCTATTGGCGAAATTCCCGGTTTAATCCACAAGAAAGCAAAAACTGTCGGAGGGATCTTTGCAGGATATGCAGTTTTTTGGTGGCTAACCGTCCTTCAAGTGGAAAATGAACCGGCCTTTGAATCCATTTTCTTCGGTCCTGATTTTTTGACAATAACAATCTTGGCACCTTGTCTTATCTTCCTTGGTTCATTGCTATCTGATTTCAGCAGAGAACTAGGTCAACTATTCCCTGGATTAGCCAGCGGGATCATGTTCGTTCTAGCTGTATTGTATACATTCGAGCCGGCAATCATGGGATTGATGGGTGATGTAGAAACCGGTGATGCGATTTGGAAGACATTTAGGCTTGCAGTTCTCTGTACAACGGTTCTAATGGCTGCTAAATTACTAATCGATGCTTGGTTACTAGTTTGGGTAAAAGAGTTCATGGAGAAGAATCCGGGTATTGATTATTCGAATAGTGGTGAAGAATTTCCCCCCGTAGAACACACAGAACTTGATACCGAGGCTTGAAACCGAGAACCACCTCGGAGTTGTCATGAGCGAGAGGCTAGATGTCCTTCGTCTGGGATATCGTAGAGGAAGAGATCCTAGAATTACTACTCATCTGGCATTAGTGGCTAGAGCAATGGGTGCTGATGGTTTTCTACTCGCCGGTGATGAAGACAAAGAAATGTTCGACAATCTAAATTCTGTCAGCGACAGATTTGGAGGGCATCTTGAGACAGAGCATGTCAGTGGAATGGGCCATTTGAAGCATCATGTGGCAAATGGAGGAGTAGCTGTTCATTTGACCATGTATGGTGAGCCTTTCAGGAAAGCAATTCCTAAAATCCGTCGAGACCGACCAGTCTTGATTGTTGTTGGTGGAGCCAAAGTCCCTGGAGATGTTTTCAAAATCTGTCAGCACAATGTTGCGGTAGGCAATCAACCGCATTCTGAAGTTGCTGCACTTGCTCTATTCATGGACGCATGGTTTGGCGAATCTGGTAGTGAAAGGAACTTCGACGACGCCCGGCTCATAATTGAAGGTACTAACGATGGTAAGTTGGTTCACGATTTGAGGGAAGAAGATTAGGAAGTTTGTTATTACTTACAAGCAGTACTAAGTATCAATAGATAATGAAATCAGCAGTAACTGCTAATCGGACAACTCGTTCGGGTGCCTTGCGAATGACTATACCCCCTATACAATCAGCAAATTTGATGTCGGGGGAGTGGTCTCAGAAAGGAGATACCTCACTCGGGGACCGTATTCTCTTGGTAGATGCTACAGACGACATTAATGCAGGTGCAACTATCCCGCCTTCTGCTTCTGGAGATGGGGTCTTACTATTGGCCGATGGAAGTCGATTTACAGGCAAATTATTCGGGGCTAAAGTATGGGGTGAAGGCGAATTAGTTTTCACCACTGGAATGACTGGTTATCAGGAGTCATTGACCGACCCGTCTTTCGCTGGACAGGTTTTGACATTCACATATCCACTTATTGGCAATTATGGCATTCACCACGGAACCTCTGAATCAGCAGGTGTATGGCCGCGTGGAGTGGTGGTGCGTCATGCAATGAAAGACCCAGATCACAGAGATTCATTAGCCAGTATCAGTGATTTTTTGGCTTATCATAACGTTCCAGGAATTGAGGAAATTGATACGAGAGCCATTACCCGCAGAGTTAGAGAGCATGGCTGTGTGTTATGTGTTTTCGGACCTCTTGAAGACGAAGAGGCTCTCAAGCAACATTTAGCACAATTAACCTCACCTGAATTAGAAGATTTAGTAGATTTGGTCTCGATCAGTGAACCGGTTATTGTGAACGAGGGTGCTACGGATAATCTTGGAAACCCCTTGCCTAGAATAGCCGCAATCGATTGCGGAATCAAGTACAATATCCTCCGGAGTCTTTGTTGTCAGTTTGAAGTGGTTTGGTGTCCACCTCATACAACTTTTCAAGAAGCACAGTCCTACGGAATTGTAGCATTATTTTGTTCAAATGGGCCTGGAGATCCTGCCCATCCAGGAAAAGCAACAATGGCAAGAAATACGCTTGCTGAAGCCGTGAAAGCAAACATTCCAGTAATGGGAATTTGCCTAGGCCATCAGTTGTTGGGATTAGCGAGTGGTTTGCAGACTTACAAGATGCGTTATGGGCATAGAGGAGCAAACCAACCATGTGTGGATTTGGAAAGTGGAAGAGTTTGGATTACTAGTCAAAACCATGGTTTTGCAGTAGCAGATCCTGAAGCCGGAATGCTAGCAGCTCACCCTTCAGGTGCTTGTTCTCCAGAAGGAGATAATCTACATGGCGAACAAGTAAAGGTTCGATTTGTTAACGCAAATGACAGAACAGTCGAGGGTTTGGATATTGTTGGAAAATCTGTTTTCACAGTCCAATTCCATCCCGAAGCAGCACCAGGGCCGCATGACGCATACCCATTATTCGCAAGATTCCGTGAAATGGTAGATTCTCATTACGGAGGTGGAGCATAATGCCTCGGCGTGAGGATCTAGAAACTATTCTTGTTCTCGGTTCAGGACCAATTAAGATTGGACAAGCAGCAGAATTCGATTTCTCTGGCTCTCAAGCAGTCCAAGCACTTCGAGAGGATGGATACAAAGTAATCTTGGTCAACTCAAATCCTGCAACAATACAAAATGATCCTGAAATGGCAGATAAGGTGTACATCGAGCCTCTTTTGCCAGATACTATTCGTCGCATTTTGGAAGTTGAGAGACCTGATGCATTATTGGCTGGTATGGGTGGACAAACCGCTCTGAATATTGCCAGTGAACTAGCGCATGCGGGGGTTTTGGATGAACTGGGAGTTGAATTAATTGGTTCTGATTTAGATGCAATTGACAAGGCAGAGGATAGAGATTTGTTCAATCAAGTTTGTCTCGGAATCGATTTGCCAATCTCTGAAGCGATTGCATGTAATTCGATGGATGAAGTACTTGCAGCAGCCGACGAGATTGGTAGTTGGCCAATCTTGATTAGGTCAGCATTCACATTAGGCGGGTTAGGTGGAGGAACTGCTTGGAATACTGGCGAGTTAGTTGAGATTGCAACACTTGGTCTTAGAAACAGCAGAATTGGTCAAGTTCTTATTGAAGAGAGCATCCTTGGCTGGCAGGAGTATGAATACGAAGTAATGAGAGATACTGCCGATAATGCAACCATTGTTTGTACCATGGAGAACATCGACCCAATGGGTGTTCACACCGGCGAGTCAACAGTCGTTGCTCCAGTTCAATCATTATCTGATAGAGACCACATGCAACTTAGAGACATGTCGCTCTCATTGATCCGCGAACTGAATATCAAAGGTGGTTGCAATGTCCAGTTCGCAGTAAATCAATCCACTGGTGAAGTTAGAGTAATAGAAGTCAACCCTCGTGTTTCAAGGTCATCTGCACTTGCGTCAAAAGCAACTGGCTATCCAATTGCTAGAATGGCTGCAAAGATTGCGGTAGGATATACTCTAGATGAACTACCCAATCCGATTACAGGAGAAGGTACGACTGCAGCATTCGAACCAACATTGGATTATTGCGTCGTAAAAATTCCTAGGTGGCCATTCGATAAATTCCGTACAGCTGATAGAACCTTAGGGACCTCGATGAAATCAACTGGAGAAGTAATGGCAATAGGACGATGTTTCGAGGAGGCATTCCTCAAGGCATGGGCATCCTTGGAGCAAGGCGCACCTCATCCTCGTCCGCTTACTAGAGCGGATGAATCGGAAGGCGAAGGCATGGCAGAGCGCGCTTTTGAGCAACTGCCAGACAATGTTCTAATCGATTGGTTGAGAATCGCTACAGATCGTAGAATGGGTGCTGTCCTCGAAGCATTCCGCAGAGGATGGAGCATTGAAAGAGTTCACGAAATCACTAGAATAACTCGATGGTTCTTGTATGGCTTCCAGCGAATTGCTAACGTAGAAAATGAAATTGTCGCTAGGTCTTGTAATCCCAAAGATTTGAAGGCAGATGAACTGAGGAAATGGAAGAGTTTCGGATTCTCAGATGGTCACATTGCTGATGCATTGTCCGGTTTCCCCGCTTTGGGGCTCAAACAGGTTGCTGATGACAAGAATGAGCAGGCAGTAATGAAGGCAAGACATGGACATGCAGTACATCCAATTTTCAGAATGGTCGACTCTTGTGCAGCAGAATTTGCTGCAAAAACCCCTTATTATTACTCAACCTATGAGCCTCACGGAGACAACAAAATCGATGTTTTACCCAATTTGGAGAATCGAGTAAAACGTAGACAAGTAGTGATAGGTTCAGGCCCAATTAGAATTGGCCAGGGCATTGAGTTCGACTATGGGTGCGTTCATGCTGTAAAAGCGATTAGAGAAGCTGGAATGGATGCGGTTCTAATGAACAACAATCCAGAAACAGTATCGACAGATTTCGACACTTCAGATCGTTTGTATTTCGAGCCATTGACATTGGAATATGTTACTGAGG
>CACEWA010000003.1 GCA_902563095.1 uncultured Candidatus Poseidoniales archaeon
CAGTTGGTCATGAATCGGATTACATGGTGAGTGACATGATTGCAGACATTCGTGCTTCTACTCCCTCGAATGCTATCGAGAGAGTTATTCCAATCAAGGATGAATTGATTGCGATTATTGCTCAAGCACAAGACCGCCTTGATTTCGCTCTTGACAAGTTGTTCGTTAGACAGAATGAAAAAATTTCAAACTTGATTCTAAGGCTTAGTGCTGCCCCAATGCGTGGAATTTCTAATGCGAAATTACGACAATCTCAATTGTCGAGTAGAATGGTTTCTTCGGTTGAAAGATTTTTCATGATTCAGAAAAACCGCCATACTGGATTCGAATCCATATTAAAATCGACTAACCCCACTAGGGTATTAGAGAGAGGCTATTCTATGGCCATGGATGAAAAGGGAATGCCTGTGACGAGCATCGTCGGATTGAAACAGGGTGACCCTCTCACGGTGGTATTGAAGGACGGCCAAGTACAAACTGAGGTGAAAGAATGAGTTATGCTGAAGCGATGAAAAGATTGGAAGAAATTGTAGCGGCCCTGGAAGCAGGTGGTGCGGACCTTGATGAAACACTGAAACTGTTTGAAGAAGGCTCCAAACTCCTCAAATCCTGTCAAGAAGAACTTGCTGAGGCAGAAGGCAAGGTCGAAAAATTACGCTTGGAGGATGTTGAGTGAGTAGAAAACATGCAGCTCTTCAAAGAAGGGTTGCGCGCCTTGCGGCAGAGTGGGTTGACCCCCACGATGAGTTGCCTTGGGCGAAGAGAGATATTGTTCAGAACATCGACGTAGCAGAAGACGGTGAAGTGACAATAACAGTAAAACCAAACAGGCCTCATTGTCCCTGTTGCTTGCTGGATTTGGACAAATTCAGAACTAAGTTGTTAGAAACCAAAGGCGTCTCATTTGCTACTCTGAATGTAGTAGGAGTGCCTGCAAGTGACCGTTGGACTAGAACCCTTAACCGGAGTATGTGATAATGAATGAGGAGTGGAATGACCTCGCTCAAAGCGACAAAGATGGTCCTTCTTTGACAACTCAAATCATTCTGATTGTAGTAGTCAGTTTGATGGTAATGGTGTTCTTCCTAGGAATGTAAATTAATTCTGGCTCAACTGTAATTTCCGCCATGAAAGCCAGGAATAAGCGGGCAAGGAAGTGAGTAATACAGATGCAATCCAGCAGATTGCAGAGCCAAGATAAATTCCGTACTCAGGTAAAGCCCAAGGCGCAATCAGTGAATACATGGCAACAGAGGAACCGCCCAACATCATCGGCCCTGCTGCACCGGTTGGAACATCAGAACCCTGAGAAATCCACAATGCTACCATTGTAGTCAGGAATATCGCAGGGAATACAGATGCTAATCCCGCAATAATTGGCATTCCCATGCCCGAGAATTGCACAGCAATTCCAATCGCAGTAGCTGCTGCTAAGCCCCTCATTACAAGAACCATTTTCGTAACCGGATTCTTTCCCTTTGGTGCGGCAATAGGAACCCAAGTCATCCACAGTCCAAGACTAACTAAACATACCAGTCCAGCAACCCCCACTGCAGTTTCAGAAAAATGATTCAATGCTTCACTCAATGAAATCGTCATCAACACAGCAAGAACAGTCCAAAACCCGAGGCTAACGAAGATCATCTGGGCGAGGGTTGCTCCCTCTTTCATCCGTGGATAAACCACCCAAGACGCAACGAATAATGCATTCAATAGCATCCAGAATGGAATCAAAGACATGCTGGTTGCTAAATCAGCAGAACCTGCTTCGACGTACATACCCATAGCTGCTGGAACAATTGTAGTGGGGAGAGTCCCTAAGACTCCACCAACTATTCCTCCCCATTTTTCTATCGCTACAGTGACCAAAATTGCGACAAATCCTGCAAATAATGCTGACAGGATTACGGTCTGCATAGACTTAACCACAGGAAGGTAAGGTATTGATATTCGCTTCAAATTAGATATTTCTCTAACTTAGAATAGAATCTCTCAATGTTATTTCCAGACCATGAATCAAGCATTTTCCCATCTGAGAATATAGCGTTAAATGGAAGAACATCGATGTTAGAAATCCATTTTTGTTCCATCTTCAATTCTGCCAATCCAGAATCACTCAAAACGACTTTACACATTTCTAAGGAATGTAGATTTTCACTTGAATTTATTTCCAATTCTAAATGTTCACACTGTTCACAACCGCTCTTTGAAAACATAACATAGATTTTTTTTAGATAAAAATAATCCTTCCAATTTGAACTATTTATCCGATGTAATCTAGACATAGTTTCTCACCGGAATTAGATTTGCCATTCTAATGGACACTATAGTTCATATGTGACTACCATTTAGGGATTATGTTGGCGAGTACGATGAAAGGAATGGGCGATGAAGGTGGCTGCCCCGTAATGCACGGAGCACATAGCACAAGCAATACTGGAATGAAGAATGTAGACTGGTGGCCAAACCAGTTGAATCTGGGAATTTTACATCAACACGATACAAAATCTAACCCAATGGGATCTAACTTCGTGTACAAAGATGCGTTCAATTCTATCGATTACTCTGAACTCAAAGCAGATCTACACGCTTTGATGACTGACAGCCAAGATTGGTGGCCTGCTGATTATGGCCATTATGGACCATTCTTCATCAGAATGACCTGGCACGCTGCAGGAACATACAGAATCGGTGATGGACGCGGTGGAGCTGGAACAGGAGCTCAGAGATTCGCTCCTTTGAACAGTTGGCCTGACAATGGAAACTTGGACAAAGCACGCAGACTGCTTTGGCCAATCAAGCAGAAGTACGGTAACGGAATCAGTTGGGCAGACTTACTTGTTCTGACCGGAATCGTTGCTATCGAGTCCATGGGTGGACCTGTGTTCGGATTCGGTGGAGGACGCCCAGACATTTGGCATCCTGAAGAGGACATTTACTGGGGAGCAGAAGATGAGTGGCTTGGAGACAATAGATATGGCGATACACGTCAAGACCTAGAGAACCCTCTCGCTGCGGTTCAAATGGGATTGATTTACGTTAATCCTGAAGGACCAAACGGTAACCCTGACCCGCTACTTAGCGCTCAAGATATCAGAGAAACATTCGCAAGAATGGCTATGGATGATGCAGAAACTGTAGCACTAACTGCAGGTGGACACACATTCGGTAAGGCTCACGGTGCTGGTGATGCAGGTCTAGTAGGTTCGGAACCTGAAGGCGCTTCAATCGAAGAGCAAGGATTTGGATGGACCAGTACTCATGGCTCAGGCAAGGGTAGAGATACCATCACTTCGGGTATCGAAGGTGCATGGACTGCTAACCCTACTCAATGGGACAACGGATACTTCGATTTGCTATTCAAGTATGAAGACAACTGGAAACTTGTAAAGAGTCCAGCTGGAGCAAACCAGTGGACTCCTGAAAACCCAGATGAAGAGGACATGGCACCTGATGCTGAAGATTCTTCGATGAAGGTTCCAACAATGATGACTACAGCAGACATGGCAATGATTCGTGACCCTGCTTACAGAAAGATCTCCAAGCACTTCCATGAGAACCCTGACGCATTTGGTGATGCTTTCGCTCGTGCTTGGTTCAAGTTGCTTCACCGTGACATGGGACCAAAGGCAAGATACCTAGGACCTGATGTTCCTAGTGAAGAATTAATTTGGCAAGACCCAGTTCCAGCAGGAAGCACATCTTACAATGTAAATGCAGTAAAAGATGCAATCAAGTCAAGCGGACTATCTATCCCTGAAATGGTAGAAACCGCATGGGCAAGCGCATCCACATTCCGTGGTTCCGACTTCCGTGGAGGAGCAAACGGTGCACGTATCAGACTTGCACCACAGAAGGATTGGGAAGCAAACAAGCCAGAACAACTATCCAAGGTACTTGGAGTGTTGAGCGGTATTGCTGAAGCAAACGGTGCAAGCGTTGCTGACACCATTGTTCTAGCAGGAAATGTCGGTATCGAAATGGCATGTGGAAAGGAGGTTCCATTCACACCAGGCCGTGGAGATGCAAGTGCTGAACAAACCGATGCAGATTCATTCGCAGTTCTAGAGCCTGTTTCTTGTGGATTCAGAAATTACCTCAAGAAGAACTACGCAGTTAGCCCAGAAGAAATGATGCTTGACAAGGCTCAACTCCTAGGCCTAACCGCTCCTGAAATGACCGTTCTAGTAGGCGGAATGAGATCACTTGGCATCTCATCAGACGATAGAGGATTGTTCTCTACTGGCTCGAACTTGTCTAGCGATTGGTTCAACACACTGATGGACATGAATGTCAAGTGGACGCCAACTGGAAGCAACTCCTATGATGCACATGACCGTGCAAGTGGAGGAAAGGTCCGCAGTGCTACAAGGTATGACTTGGTCTTTGGAAGCAATTCACAACTTCGTGCAATCGCTGAAGTCTATGCACAAGATGACAACAAGGACAAGTTCGTCTCTGACTTCATCGCAGCATGGAATAAGGTCATGAATGCAGACCGATTTTGATTTTGATTGAAATCGAAACGGATATACGCCGGCGATTATTGGTCGTGCTATGGTCAATATTGGAGACACCGCACCAGCCTTTACCCTGAAAACTACTGACAAGAGTGACGTAAGCCTTGCTGACTACAGCGGAAAAACGGTCATTCTAGCGTTTTATCCAGGAGCATTCACAGGAGTTTGCGACAAAGAGATGTGTGCTTTCCAGGACAATCTAGCAAAACTCAACGATAGCAATTCAACCGTTTTAGGAATCAGTGTTGATTCTCCGTGGGCAAACGCAGAGTTCGCGCGAAAGTACAACCTCGAGTTCACTTTACTCTCTGATGTCGACCGTAAGGTAGTCACTGCATATGATGCTACTTTCGTTGGACTTGGCGGCATTGAAGGCTATGTTTCAGCCAACAGAGTTGTTATTGTAATCGACAAAGAAGGCGTAGTACAACATCGCTGGGTTGCTGAAAACCCTGGTGTCGAACCTGACTACGACGCTGTAGTCGCCTTCGCAGCATCTCTGTGATTTGGGTTTAGTTCATCTATTTTCGAACTTAGCCCAAGCAATTTCACTTGATGAACGGAAATACCAGGTGCCACTTGCTAGAGGCCATTCTATCCAATAATAACCATCATCGTTTAACACTCCAGTTGCTGTTTCAGGAGGCGGAAGTTCCAGAGGAGGAGGTGTTAGGCTTGGCTTATTCTCTGGCTCTGCAACCTCTTCATTTAGCACAGTTGGTGCTGCCAGGTCTACCTCCTGGGAACCTCCTCCTTTCCTTCTCTTCATTACTCCGACAACGATTATGACAATTACAACAATAGCAATACCAGTAAACATGAATGTGTTTGAAGAAATACCCTCGCTACTGCTCTTGGATTCATCTTCGGATTCTAATGGGCAACCCCATTTTTCCTCGTTGAACTCGCTTTCTCCAGTGGTTTCATTCACTACCATTTCCCTCTGTTCATATCCGAACTCTTCAGGACACTTGTCAATGGAAACGAATCCAGTTGATTCTCTATAGTAATCCATTATACCATCGTCATCTTGATCGTAGTAGAAATTACAAAATCCTTCGAGCCCCCCCTCCCACCAGGCTACTCGATCTCCTTCTTGTTCTAGGTGCTTCTCTATACTGGTGTCTGGACTAATGCTCGGGTCAAGAGGGTCACCGTAACAGGGGGAAGTTTCCTTGAATGATGATTCATATTCATCATAGTAGCCATCATTATCATCATCAGGGTCTTCATTAAATGACGAAATGTAAGACGGTAATTGTATGTTATCAACTCTATTACCTTCACCAAGAACAGTTCCATAAACCTTCAAAACATGGTTGCCTTCGGTCAAATTTATTGTTACATTATCATAATAGGAAACCGTGAATAAGTCCATAGAACAACCATAATCTACTGGATTGCCATCAAGATAAATTGGCATACACTGCCTTTCTGTGACAGCTGATATAATGTATACTTGGAATGAGATCACGCTATTTTCTGTGGCGGAAAAAGATATCGAAAAGTGTCCTGTGTCACTAGCCCACATCTGTTGATACAAGCTATATTGGCCGGTTATGGAATCATTTGATACAATGAATGGGGCATAATCTGGCATACACATGCCTGCTAAATTATCTGAACAGTGCATGTTTACTCCATTGTAAGAACCATCCTCAAAATCGATCAGTTTACCTTCTGTCATTCCATACACATAGTCAGCTAATCCATCTCCGTCAGTGTCCTTGTTTCGCAATTCGTCATATGGGAAGTCATCATTCTCATTTAGCACATCGTCACCGTCCATGTCTGTATCGGTATTATCTCCTATACCATCTCCATCTGTGTCATTTGCTTCGCTTGGATCTTCAGGAAATACGTCTTTATCATTACCTACTCCATCACCATCGTTATCCAATAAGTCATCGCAACCGTCAACTATCCCATCATTGTCTATGTCAATAGAATCGTTGTGACCTTCACATCTATCTGAATTATCACCAATACCGTCCATATCTGAATCAACAGTCTCGCTAGAATCTGCGGGGAATAAATCAACGTCATCGGTTACTCCATCACCATCGCTATCATCAATGCAGCCGTCTAGATTATTGTCATATCCAGTTGCATCTACACTAGGGCACTGATCTAGATGGTCGAATACACCATCATTGTCATTGTCATCAATACAACCGTCCTTGTCCGCGTCATAATCCGAGTTGCCTTCACTTGGGCAGGCATCGCCAAGAAGATGGATGCCATCTGAATCCACATCTGGATAAGTTAACTTAGTGTAGTGAGGAATACCTGAATTATTATGATGAGCAACATGCAAATTACCATCCTCACCAATCATACTTGAGGCAGAATATCTCGCCCCGTCAGAGGAAACATTCACACCTTGAGTAAACCAGTCTACTTGATTGTGTGATGCGATTTTCAAAGACCTGTTATCGATGTCCAAATAAGTGATGTGAGGGGAGTTGTCCACATCAATAACCACCGAAGTATCACTAAATGCTCCCTGATCATCAACTACCGATTTATTCCAACTACTGTCTTCGTTTTGGAATACAAATTTTACTGCTCCGCTAGAATTGGTGTAAGATATAAATGCCTGATTTGTGGAATCGAAAGCGATGGATGATTCTGAAGCACCCACCTCTATTCTTTTGTTATCCCATGAGCCAAAATTCCCGGACGTGTACCAGAGTCCATTCTGATTTGATGTTGTGAAAATCTCGTATGTGCCGTGAATTTTATCATTGGAATCTATGTTGATTTCTGTTACATAAACTCCTCCTCGATCATCCGATGTATCCCTTCTTACTGTTGGATAAGCAATGGTTTCCTTTTGCCAATTCCCGTCTCCAGATGATGTTGCATATCGTAAATGCAAGGATGTATCCTCATACCAGCTGTTATAATTTTCAAAGGTATACAAGATATGTATATTGTCCATCGAGTCTAATTCGATTGAATTTGCTGCTCCTCTGCGATTTGCGGTATCGACCGAAACGGTTGACCACTCGCCAGATGAGTCTGTTGTATACATCAAGTCATATTCGTTCCCATACCATGAGATGTGAACGTTATCGTTTGAATCCAATGCAAAATCAAAGTTTTGGGCAGTTGCGTAAAAATCTAATTGTTCAGAAACCCACTGACCACCTTTATTTGTGGCATAAATCAGAGTTGAGTAATTTGACAAAAACATCGCATGTGTATTTCCTTCAGAATCAGTATCCATTACAACTTTACTCCAATAATACCATGCGCTCCTGGGTTCAAATTCTTCAATGAGTTCAGTCTCAACTGCAAAGTTATCATCATCTGAATCTGAGAAGAAATTAGATTGTATTAACAACTTGTCACCTTTATCCTCAAGTAGCAAACTATTTGCTAATGTTGATAATAACAAAACAAATGACACAGTTAATACTCGAAACCAGCCCATGTTAATTCTATGAGTTTATGCTACTTATACATTCCATACCTCACATTTTTGTGGGTTTAAATTGAACAATTAGTGATATCCAAATAACCAAAATAGGTATTGAATAAATCAAATCAAGCGCTGAAATAAACCACAAACCTGTGTAAAAAATTGCAATAACGCTAGCAAGGCCGATTACTAGAAATGGTGCGATTTTGGGCTTTGGATGAATGAAACTGTATGCGAGATAACCTCCGCCAAAGTAAGCAAATAAATAGGCAAATACAACATATATAATCCCTAAAAATAATCCAAAGATTGCAAATTCCGGGATTAGATTCGGCCGTAATATGATTAATTCAATCGCTAAAAATATCGCTGCAAAATTATGCATTATTTGTTCATGGAAAAGGAACATGTGGTCTACATTGCGACCTAGTTTTGCTTCATCAGGCAAGATGATGTGACGAACTATAGTTGCTGTTAGAAAGGCTATTGCTATACCGGTACAAAACGCAAATACCTGGATTTGAGAAAGGATGTGTGGGCTTGAAATTTCAAGATAATCGAGAGTTTGAACCAGACTAGCACTGGCGAAATAAATTACGTTTACAAGTAATGTCCAACTACTGAAAGTTATGAATTTTTCAATCCCATCCGGGTGATATATCGCTTCTTCAGAATTTTTTAACATCTGTACTCTCATATTCCCAGGTCCGCAATTGAACATGTAGATAATAGCACAAATACCAACTGATAAGCAGATTAAGCGCCATGTAAGTACTAATGATGAAGTTGAATGGAAACTATTGACTGATTGGTTGACGAGACTCAGCAAATCGATATTGATGGCATAAAGTAAGACGCCCATTCCTACAAAGAAGATTGTCGAAATTGTGTAACGGGTAAAGTCTGCTTCTATGTTTTCATCGCTCATTACTTATCTCCAGCATCGTATTCTATTCTAGGGAATATTGCCTGGCAGATTATTCAAATGGGTCTAAGTGAATCAGTTGCTCTACATCGATTCTCTTGTAGCCGCGCTCTTCAGCATCTTCACCGGCCTTGACTAGCATTCTTCGCATCCAGCCCAGCATCATCAGATCCTTCATCTTGTCAATTGCATCGATAAATGCTGCAGGATTCGAGCCTAGTTGTGCGTGCTCTCTGATGTTTTGACCTACTTCATCAACCACCTCATAATACCAAAGAAGTAATTCCTCAATTGCTGCATCTGTAACTGACATTCCTGCGAATGCTCTCGACATCTTTCTTACTACTGAAGGAGTTAGAGCAGAACCACTAATTTGGCCCTCAAGTACGTCTTCTTCTACTTCGACTGCGATGGATTCCGTAGTTTCTGTCTGTTCAGCAGAAGTCGATGTTACTGCAGAAAGATGTCGTGGTTTAATCGTGTTAACTCGATCTTTGGCTGCTGCACTTTCAGCTGCATGTAGGATTTTCTTGAGGTGGGTTTCAAGATGTTCAATTCCTGCCTGTACAGCCTCTGAACCTACGCTCTCTAATTCTCCTAATCTCTCAATCATCAACTCTCGAGTTCGGTTGTAGTTCAGTCGAGTACGATTCGTATCATCAAGTGTCTTCTTATCTGGAGTTGCAGCAAGGGTTGCTGCTTCCATTGCTGGAACCATGTTATCAATTTCAGCAACTAGCATGTCGACCAATTGCTCTTTGACTGCGCCAGATAAGCGCATGTCGGTAAATCCAGAGGAAACAAAACCAATGTGACTAGTTGAATACGGCTTTGCCATCTACTCCACCAGTCCGTCCTCACGGCCGATGGCTTGTGATATTTCCCATGCGTGGAAACACTCGTGTCCTCCGAGGAAACCTCCGGCTTCTCTGGTTGGACCGATGAATTCGGATGCGCAAAATTGGCAGAATACATGTACTACTAATTCGTTGAAGTATGTGCCATTTGGTGTTACTCGCTTAGGGATTCTCTTTCCAACATCTGACTCATCCCAATCACTCTGTTTCTCTGTGAAGTCTTCATCAAGAACTATTTTTTCACTCATTTAATCACCATTCAGTTATCCAAGGAATCGCTCCATCCGCAGTAATTGGACGCATTCCTTCATCATCCCTTACCCAAGTATCTTCACTGCCAATACTTCCATCGACATGAACCACTTTTGGTTCAATTGCCATCGTACCACCAATTGGAAGAGGTCGGTCGAAACCTTCCGCCACTACTGGAGATTCATCTAGTTGCAATCCTACGGAGTGCCCAAGGAAACGGGATTGGTCTGGAGCCATGCCCATAAGGTGCTCACCGTGTCCCAATTCTTCCGCTAAAGCGAGACCTTGACGCCATGCTTGTGAACAATCTAGGCCTTGATCTAAGACGTCTACAACCTCTTCTTTGACAGCAACCATGTCTTCTAATCTCTCTTCCCATATCGATGGCAAAGAGCCAGCTACGAACATTCTAGTTGTATCTACAACATAGCCCCTGTGAAGATGAACCAAGTCGACTAGAACCGGTTCGTTAGCCTTGATTTTGGTAAATCCACTACCCATTGAGGCCATTGGATGAGGGCCTGTACCTCCGATTGCTGAATCGAAAAATGACGGGACTCCTCCTGCCCTACCAGAAACAATTACTCCGCGGTCACACTGAAGTGGGAACCTACGCATCTGCACATTACCACCAAACCCTGCAGCACGGCTGACTGCCTCTGCAGCTGCGACAAGTTCGATTTCAGGAACACCTTCTCCTCCAACTGCAGATACCGCTTCAAACATTGCCATCTGCACATCTGCACCTTCTGCCATCATTTCTAATTCCCAATCGCTCTTCACTTCTCTTTGAGAATGTACGATTTGGGTGCAATCTTGAGTTGCTGAAACCTTTGAAGCGAAGCGGGTTGCAAATGAATGAGGCAGTTCACCAAACTGCATAGCAGGAATACAGCCTATCTCTTCTGCGAAAGTGGCCATCCTTGGGAATGATTCAACAGAATGTGGTGAGTCACTTCCCCCAGATTCATGCTTAGCCCTGGATAGAGAGCGCCTAACAAATAATCTTGAATCCCCTTCCGCAGTTACCAATAGAGATGCATTTTGCCGGCCTCCAGCATAGTAGTACAAATCAACAGGTGTCTGAATTAGCGCTGCTTCAAGTCCTTCCTTTGAAAGTCTAGAAGCGAGTTCATTCTGCCTAGATTCTAATTCGGAAACTGGAACTCTCCAGTCTTCCCCTTCAGGGCCAACTAACGATGTAAGTTCGCCCTCCATGGCTCATTCCTAGTGTCATTAGTTCAAAACGACTTCCTTTGCAGACCTTCTACCTTGAGACGGTCTATTCTGCCTTGACAGCCTCGGGAACATAGGCTTCTGTGGATTCCAGCCTTTGCTCTGCAATACTACAGTATTCGTCTGATATATCACATCCAACGTAAATTCTACCAGATTGTTTAGCAGCAACTGCCGTTGTACCAGAGCCAAGGAATGGGTCGAATACAACATCCCCCAAGAATGTGAACATCTCGATGCACCGCTTTGGTAATTCTACCGGGAAAGGCGCCGGATGATTCACTCTCTTTGCCGATTCAGTAGAGAATGACCAAATCGATTTTGTTTGCTGAATGAATTCATCACGTCCAATTGTGTCAATCCTGCCATCTGCTCTTTCGTTCTTGGTCCTAGGTAACTTGTAATCACCTTTGGAGAACATCAGCATGTACTCATGAATATCTCGCAAGCATGGATTCGATGCTGATTGGAATGAACCCCATGCACATGATGAGCCTGCGCTAGCAGACTTGTCCCAAATCACTTCACCTCGGTGCATAAATCCAATTTCATGCATTATCAAATTGATATGACTGGCTAGGGGAATGTACGGTTTACGACCAAGATTTGCCACATTTACTACCATCCTTCCACCGGGTGTAAGAATACGATAGCATTCCCTGAAAACCTCATGCAATAATCCAAGATATTCTGCCAGAGATAGATCCTCATCATATGCTTTAGAGGCATTATATGGAGGTGAGGTTACAACCAAATGCACACAATTATCTGGAATTGGCACATTCCTAGAATCGCCGTTGATTACGATGTTTTCTAATTCAGAAGGGAGTTCCTGTGCCTCGCCTACATCTCTTTGTGAAACTAAATCATCATACATTCTTGAGTTGTAGTAGACTGAGGAATCGTGGCCTTCTCTCTTGGAAACTCCAAATGAAGAGGTTGAAGTTTTTGCACGCTTACGAGGGCCTTCCAAAGAATCCTCGCGCGCCATGCTTGCCATCGCTCAATGTGGGTATATGAGATTTCGCGCCTTTGCTCGGCATTGGACGCGCGTTTGGACCGGTCGAATCAAAAACCGCAAGCATGTGGGATTGCTTGATGGCAAAGGTCCTCACCCTCGACGAGGTCGACCTCGACGGGCGCACTGTGCTGGTACGCGTTGACATCAATTCGCCTCTTGACCCAAAAACCAATTTGTTCTTGGACGATACAAGAATACGCAGAATATTGCCAACTTTGAACCGATTATCAAAATCCAAAGTTGTATTGTTGTCTCACCAATCTAGGCCAGGAAAGAAGGATTTCACATCAACTCTAGGACATGCTAGAGAATTGGGAAGATTGCTAGGTCGTAATGTAAAATGGGTCGATGATATCTATGGTAAAAAGGCCTTGGCTGCAATAGAAAACCTCGAAGACGGCGAGTTGTTAATGCTCAACAATGTGCGTATGGATGATGAAGAAAACAACACCAAGGGCGGATTCGATTTGATGGCTGAAACTCAGATGGTTCAGAATCTTTCAATGATCGCTGATGCATTTGTTAACGATGCTTTCGCATGTGCTCACAGGAGTTCTCCATCAATTGTTGGTTTTACCAACACCTTACCTTGTATTGCTGGCGAATTGATGAACTATGAATTGTCTAAACTAGGTCAAGCTTTGGAAAACCCAAAAAGGCCATGTATCGCAGTATTAGGAGGAATCAAAGTCGATGATTCTGTCACAGTAGCAGAAAATATGCTACGAGGTGGAACTTGTGACCACATCTGGGTCACAGGCGGTGTGGCAAATCTATTCCTATACATTTCTAACATCGATATTGGTGAGGTGAATGTTAACTTCCTCAAAGGTGAACTTGGAAACTCTTGGGAAGATACGGTTTCTAAGGCAAGCAAGTTGCTAGTCGATTTCCCAGAGTGCATCATTATGCCTAGTGACGTGGCATTACACATGACTGGAAACCGAGTTGACCATCCAATCCAAAACCTACCTATCGAAGCCCCGATTTTCGACCTAGGAATTACCAGCATTCGCGCTCTTTCAAAGGCCATCAAGAGTGCGGGAACAATCATTCTCAACGGCCCTGCTGGGGTTTTCGAGCAAACCGACTTTGCGCTAGGAACTGTCGAAATGTTGAACGCGTGCGCAGAAGGTAATGGCTACGCTGTCATGGGTGGAGGTCACACTGCAACTTTGGTTAGCCAACGTGGCCTTACTCGCAAGATGGGGCATGTATCAACTGGCGGCGGTGCATGCCTTGAGTTATTAGCTGGAAGAGTTCTGCCTGGTGTTGCCTCTCTAGAGGAATCTGCTGAGCAGTTTAGATTCTCAATTTCTAAGCCTCTTGACCACCAGTGATGAACTTGAATGATTGATTATAACAATCTAAATTTGTTATTTTTACAGTCTTTCCAGTTTTACTAATATTACTTGTATTCAATCTGTAACTCGAAGAATTTCGGTCTAACAAGTACTTGATCAAATTGACAAACAATTCTCTTCTGACAACATCATATTCCTTGGAAATACTAAATATTGATGATTTAGTAACCGATGGCTGTAATCCTAAATTCAGACCGGCTAATACATCGCTAGATTTCATAATTTGATTCATAAAATCGGTTAGTTCCGATAATTTCGATTTATTCTCGTCAACTATTTGTTTGAATGAAATTGAGATTTCTTTACCATTTTCATCTACCAAATATTGCTTGTTCCTAACAACTTTACCAGAATTAATTCGTTCTTCTATCCATTCCGAAATCACTTCTGAAGCATCTTCTATGACTCCTGAAAATGATTGATATGCACGACTTCCTGGACTGCTTCGCCACATTTCGAAACATAATTCCCAATCAACATAATTGAACGGGTGATTTGCTTTGAGGTTCCTTTGCTGACTGTAGATTATTCGCATTGGATGTATCCATCGCAATTTCTTATTCAAATCAATTCTAACTCCTGTAAATCGCATGATGTTATGACCAACTGATTGAAGATAATCTTGCTTTTCTTCAGGGTGTAGTATTGAGGTTTCAAGTATGTTTTCTCTGAATTTTGAACTTGTGATTTTACCTTGTAATGAACGATACATACCATCAATTCTATTGTAAATTTGTTCAAGAGATTCGTCATAGTTAACTCTCATTAAATTGTGAGTCATTTGTCCAAACTTGTATTGAGCATCTTGCCATTTTTGATTAAATTGGGATTTGGTAATAGGCTTAGATTGAGTACGTTTTCTTGTCTTTCGTACAGGTTTTGATTCTCCTTCAGAATCTTGTTGATCCTTCTTCAATAAGTGTAGCATCCATTCCCATCCATGCCAAATTTGCTTTGTGAAAAATCTTGGCCTCTCAACCCACTTAGTTGTCTTATCCATTTGTTTTCGTTCTCTTAATGATAAGAAATATCTCAAATCTTCAGCATAATTCTTGAAAAACTTTACATTAGTATTTGAATTTAGATATGTCTTGATTATAATCTGGGTTAAGGCGTCTTTGTTTGCTGTATGGAATATTGGAATTCCATTATTGTGTGTGATCTTCATCTTTGTGGATTCATTACAACCCTCATCAGTTAATGCAACGAATTCAATCAATAACAATCTAGATAGGAACTTTTCAGGAGGAGAAGTGGTTTGTGCCACGAAAATAGCATCATCTGCTTCACCAAATTGTTGTAAAATACTTCCAAGTAAATGTCTGAATATAGGTTGCTGCAGATGATACTTCGCCCATTTGCCTTCTTCATTATTCCCTAATTGAGGTGCTTCTCTAGAGAAGTATTTTTCAAATTGTTGACTTAGTGTACGGATAATTGAGCTCTGGCGCCTGTTAGTCAGAACCTCTTTGAATCCGGAATTCATCAAATGATTCAAGTGAATCATAGAGCCCAATACTGACTTACCATCAGCAATTGCGAGTTGGCTATTTTTATTCTTGAAATCTGGCTTATCTAGCCAATATCTGCTAAGTACACCCATGTGTTTTGCGAGTGATTCTTTTGATTCACTAAGTAATGGCCCATATTTATTGAATATTGATTTTTGACTCTCTTCGAAAGATTGTCCGTTAGCAATATTTTCTCTAAATGATAATTCGAGTATATCGTGCAATATCCTTAGGCTAGTAGCATCATATTTCCTTTCAGAACCAAGATCCTTTAATTGTAGGGCATCATATATTGAAAGATACACTTCATCTGTTACTGTAAACTCTCTATTCTTGTTATGTAAAGTTGGAATAACATCATTCAAAATTCTCCATGCTGTTTCACGCATTGGGTGAATTCTGTCAGGATTATTTCTGTTAGATTCAATATAGTCTTTCCATTGTTTTCGGGTTGGTTGACCAATACCAATGGTGTCTCCACGAATATTTTTAGGTTGATAAAATTTGAAAGTTTGAGTTATCCATTCAACAAAGATTTTGATCTTCTTATCCTGAATTATTCTTGTATCGAAATCGCCATCGTTTACTAGTTGGAGTATTGCTTTCCAAATTAAATTGCTTTCTTGTACCCAGTCGTTCTGAGGCACGAGTCCTAATTTGGCTGCGGTAAGGTGTTCATCAAATTTCATTCTTTCGAACAAATGCCTCAAAATGACATCTCTATAATCATTAGAATCTATAGGATTCACATAACTGAAGTTGTTATGTGGTGAGTTAGGGTGAGAATGGAAGTCTATGATGCTTGAATCTTTAATTTTTAGAGAAAAATCTTCTAATATCCCACTTCTCATGCTAATGTGGTCTTGAATGAAGCGTTCAAAGTCATAACCGTCAATCAAAGTTGTATCAATTCCAAACAATCTACGCATCATAAATTTGTGTAGATCCTGATATTCTTGAGATTCTAAGGATTCATGCATTATTTTCCGTAACATTGACTCCAATTCCGACAAGATATAGTAGGCCACATGTGGGTCATAATACAAATTACCAGCAGCATTTGGGATGCCAGAACATATTGCATTAGCCAATTGATTTTCTTTATCTTTAGGTTGAGTCGTGAACAAATCTTCTCTTCCAAGATCAGATCTCAACAATTTGAAAATTTCAATATTATCACGATAATTCAATCCTGCAGCATAAGCAACAGAACTTCTAGGTGCGTTACTATCATCTTTGATGTTATGCCACAGATTGTCCCAAGCTATTCTTTCATTATCTGCCTGAGAACCGTCATCATTCAGACTAGATATTGCCAAAGTATTAGCAATCAAATTACTAATATCAGAGGTAGTTGATGAAACAGTCAATGCATCAATAATTGATACTTGAGAAGTATCAGTAATCTCTACTTTGTCATAAGGAATTTCAGGTGAACCGAAGGAAACCATTTGTTGTTTGTCTTCAGATTGTTGGTATAACTGGACGCTTTTCCCAAATTTGATTGGACTGAATACCAAAATCCGTTTTTCGGGACGTGAAAACAACACATTCATCCGGGTTTTCATATTCAAAAATAACTTGTGGAAATTTTCATATCTGGCGTAAGATGGATCTTCTGTTTTGCCTGATTTCCAAGCTACAGCTTGCTTTTGTATTCTATTGTGTAAGGACTCTTGATCATCACTGATATTGCCCTTTATTATAGCCCTGGCTTCATCTAGAGGCAACATGTAAGGCATCAAAATAATCACAGAATTAAATTCTAAACCTTTAATCGATTCAGCATCATATGATAACACACTCTTCATTTTGAGTTCATCTATCTCATCTTTAGTCAACTCAAAAGGTGTAATCAATGCAACATTTTGGCCCACTAATTTTTCACTGATTTCAGATAGCTCCTTTAGCCATCCTTCATATTCTGAATTTGATGTTGCTTCATATACAACAATCATACTATCTTCATCTTTGGTTCTCGAATCAGGCGTAACTACCAGTTCACTATCAGGATAGTCATGTTCCCTTCCATAAATATCTTCCACGCCAAAGTTTGAACCATATTTTTTGCGCATAAAATTGTTAAATTCTATCAAGCGTTTTCCATTTCTCCAAACCCATGTCAAAGTAGTGATATATCTTCTTTCTTCATCGGAATCAGTTACTCCGAAATCAGAAAGTGCAGATTTTCTAGGATGTTTAGAAGATGAAAGGGACAATTGGGTCTTATGAGAAAAATCAATCCAATCAAAATTACTACGATTTACAGTTTGAATAACGTCCCCTGCGATCATTATTGAATGAGGCTGAAAATTCTCATCCATTAGTTCCAACAATAATGCCATCACAGGAGGACTGATGTCCTGTACCTCATCGACAATTAGAACATCTATTTCGAAATCTTTCTTCTTATTTCTTGGCAGGGATTCTAATTTTTTGCGACCTAGGTGTGATGCATAAGAATAGGTATACCAACTCTTTGCTAACTCTTCTTTATGGAAATTCAAGAATGCTTTGAGTGCAACTCCTTTTAGAGTGAAAAATCCATCGTATATACTTTCGAATTTCGCTTCATCCATTCCCTCTACTCTATTTCCTGATACTGGATCATGAATGACCTCATTGTAAATCTGCCAAGCATCTGAAATTGGCGGGCAACTGAAGTTACCGCTATTCTTGACTTTTGTTCTAGAATAATATTCTCTTATTTTGTTCTTGAAAACAGAGAACGTTAACAAACCGATGTGTGGACCTATTTCATTCCATTTCTTGTCGAGTTTGATTTTAGGATTCAAATCTCTTAACAGTCTACTTATTGGAATTGAAAGCTCCGAAAGGTCCTTATTATTATTATTGGCTAGATTAATTGCAAAGTCTGGCTCGTCTGTAGAGAATTGTTTAATCACTCTACTGAAATGTTTTGCGAGGTGAGTATTTACCGTGTAATATCTCCACCTAACTCGTTGATTGGCCTTTGTTCTTCTAGCTAAAATTTCTTGCAAATAGTCCTTGCAGAACCAAGTCTTACCTGTACCTGGTGCTCCATTGACTAACAAAGAGCGTTTACCATCGCTACTGAAGAATTTTTTCAGCGCCTCCTGCTTTTCTGAGTCTTGATTTTCTTTCTTTTTCAAAACCTCAAAATGAATCCCTTTGTCGCTTCGATAACTTGTCCATTTCTTCCACTCAGGACCCAATGGTGAAGGAGGCGCACAATCTGGATGATATGATAATGAATAACCCATCCAATGTCCTAGTAAATTCATCGTTGATTCAACCATACTCAAATTTCCATCAATAAAATCTGCAATAGAATTGGTGCTTCTAAGTAAAATGGAAGAGAAGTTTTTCAGTTGATCAAGTTCATCATCATCGGCTGAATTGATTACTGCTTCTTCAAACAATAATTGGTGGTGGAAATCCACCCAAATACCATTCTTTGTTAACAAACCTCTAGATTTGCAAATTTTGTAGAAATCGCTAATTCTTGCCGAATTAACTCCTAATTTCTTTTTGAATTGGTTGTTAAGATCATCCACCCTAATTCTAACTCTGCTGGAATTGTTTTGTAGACTTAGTGCATTCATTTTTGCAATTTCTTCTAAAATTTGTTTGAATTGATCAGCCGTCCCTTCATCTATGCCATAAGCTTCTGTAAGCCGGTTTTTGATATTATCAAATATCCAAAAATACAGGTATTCTGTGGGTAGTTTATCAGCAAATTGCCACCAATGTTTGCCATCTATGTTAGAAGTAGTATAGTCTCTGAATTGTGCGCCTAATTTTTTGAATAAATTAGCATCTAACTTCAAACTTTGAGATGTGTAATCAGCCCATCTATCCGCAAATATAGGCATGTATTGTTGGAAATGCACAGACCATTGGTTCCAGGCATTTTCAATATTGAAGTCTGAAATATCCGAACAATCGATATCCAATAAATTCAATTCGGGGAATGGACTTAAGTTATCTTTTGACAACAAAGGTAAATCACAATATTCGATTTTGTTTTGATACTTATCATCTATTTTTTCTTTGAAATATTTCCATTCAAAGGGCCTACATGTCCAAATCAAAACAACCTTATTGAGAATTGCAGATTCCAAGAATTCAGACCATATGCTTGCAATATCAACCTGATTCTCAGAGTCGACGTTATACAACATCAAAATGTCAAGAGTATCGATCATAATTACTGGTGTTCGATTTAGATCTTTAGAATGTGAGCAAAATGTTTCGAGCGAATCTAAAATATCGCTACGGAAAACGTTGATGTCAACACAACCAGAGATGATTCCTTTCCAAATTAAGGTAGAATCTAGTTCATCTTGAGATAATTCAGAATTTTGGAATTCTGAATATAATGGGAAAATATCATCCGTCAAAGATTCATCTTCTTGCAAATTTCTCGCGATTCTATTGAACTCTGTAGTTTTCCCTGCAGATGGATGGCCCAGTATAGTTAGCAAACCTCCATTATTCCTGTTCTCTAAAATGAAGGATTTTACTTGCGACACTATATCCATTCCATTTGGTAACAAATCACGTTCTAAAAGATCGGACCTACGACCTAGCCTCTTCAAAGAGGAGAATGATGATTGAGGAGTGAATGTCATTTAACTAGACCTCCTTCGCTTGAAAATTTATCAAATTCGGAAATGATTAGATTGTCAATTATTTTATTACGAATCGTCGAAGATGATGAGAGAGCTAATCTTGCAAAGGTATCATCGTCAATTGACGTGGTTTTTGTCTCATACTGGTGCAGGTCTGTGAGCAGGAAGAGATTCCTCAAGAAGTCCCAATTTCTTTGATTGGGGGCGAAGTTACGCGACAGTGTTTGGGAATCGTTTAACGCGTCAAAAATCGTATTATTTGCAAAATGTTTCAATTTTTTATTGGAACCTTTGCCCCCGTAGATGATTCTGTCAACTTTGTCTGACTGTTTTTGTGGTTTGCTGATGAAAAATTTGTTAATCCTATCAGGACTAATTTCAACATCATTTGCCCAGCGTTCTAATTTCATAGCGAAGGTTTCTCCTTCTTCAACATCGTAATCTGGCTTACCAAACTTTTCATGCATTCCGATCAATGCTGCGACCGAATCCTCGAGAGATTTGTTTAATTCTACATCTGAGATTAATTCTTCAATATTCTTAATCAACCATTTTTCTCTACTATTTCGAGGATTTGGTGCCACAAATTGGGATGGTAATACTTCAGATCGAAGAATTTCCAAACTATCACAATGACTAACAATAGTTTCTTGATATCTATCATATGGGAAATAATCTCCACAGGTCGTTAAATTACATGATTCAAGAATGGCTTCATCAGGTGATGTACCTACAGTTTCTAATTCTATGAAATTTTGATACATTATTCTTCTACAGTCGTTAAAGATATTTTTCTTACCGCCTAAATTAGTATCTGGATAGAACATATTCATTATTGCATGTAGAAAGTAATCTTTCTGTTGATGTGGTTGAAGTTTTTTTGTTGCACAAAACCAAGATGATGCAATGTTTTGAGCTGATTCGGCACCAAATCCTGGAAGTTGTTGTGAAATAGAATACGAAAAATTGTAAATCAATGGTAATGTATGATTGTAATGTGAACATAGGTCTCTCAAAGCAGGTAGTATCTCTTTCGCCAAACTCTCATTGCCATTGGAATCGAGAATTAAAACACAAAAGTACTCTTCCCATGACTCATTATCTTCCGTAGGAGACAGATGTCCCACATCTGAAATCTCTAGCAAATCGAATGTGATTGCTTGTCTTGCAAACGCAGGGGCAATCGAAGAATCCTGTAATGCTTCAGAACCAATCATCCCAAGTAGTTGCTTTTCCATAGAAATGTTTGCATTAACACCCATAATTTCTTCATATTTCTCAAGACTTTCTGCACCGACAAATAGAACTAAAATCTTCTTAGATGATGAATCTAAATCGTCAGAATTCTTCCTTAACTTTTCAGAATAATCGAAATGAGATAATACGCTTGAATTATTGAAATGGTTCTCTGTCCAAGGTTTACGATGAACCTTAATCTCTTCTGGAATAATTGGCCTAGACAATTCTTGTCTTGCCTTAGATATGTCATCTGCACTAGAATCCCGACCACTATTTAGGACGGACCGCACATACGACATGGAAAAATTCACCTCGCTGTCATTGATTAACATATCTACAGCACATAACATATTTTTACAGAGATTAGAAATATGTAATTTTTTACTGAAATTAATCATAACCCGAAGGACTTGGTACCACAGGAGTTTGGTTGTCAAACTTCTGGAACTCATTTTCTAACTTTTCAATAATTAGCTTAGTTCTTTGTGCCAAGAAACTCTTCAACTGCCCAGGCTGCATATTTACATCAATCGCATTTATACTCGAATCCGAAGTTTCTCTCTTTATCATCTGGAGACGTTTCTTTAAATCTGTTTGTTGATCTAATGTATCTTCTATCCAAGACTTGGGATGGCCTCCTTGTGCCTTTGCTCCTGGTATCAATACATAATTACCAATCTGATCTAGTAAACTGAAAGAAATCCTTCCAAAAGATGCTTCTCGTCGAGATTTAGGAATTATTCTAACTACATTCATCCTGTGTGACGTTAACCTAGGATCATCTTTGGCACGACCCTCGTCAACAATATGTAAGAGGTATCTGATATGCTTTTCAAAATCCTCCATCTTTAATGGAGTGGATGAAAGTTGTTTAAACCCGTTCTGGTTATTTTTCTTAGCGTGAGATATCCATCTGTTTTTCTCCTGAAGAAGAAGATTCGCATCCAGTGGGTTGGAATTATTTTGATTGTAAAAATCTTGTTGCCACCAATTCCAAATGTAGTTTTGCAACTTTGGTAGCCCTTCCTGATAAACCGATGTATTACCTTTAACCGGTACACCCTTTGATATGATGTCTATCGCATAAGACCATTGTAAAATGGATACAATATAACTTACCAATTCATTGTAAGTTTGGTGAAAACAATTACGTGATTCCATAATCAGTGGTCGGTGAACTGCTGTCGTCACTAACTCAATTCTACCGAGCTTTCTCCATATTTCCGTATTACTATCGACTCTTTTTCCAGCACTGCATCCGACATAATGGTTCCAAGACATAGCGTGGTGCATCAAATCATCAACTAAATCATTCAGATCATTGTATTTCTTTGTTCGAGTAACTTGAATTTCAATATCTTTGATGATTCTACTTTTATTTGCGTGAGAACCTGTTCTACCGGAGACCCATGCAGTCATGATTGAAACAACATCAGATTCTGAGGTTTGCGACATATATATTTCAACACCATTTAACACATTGACCAATCGATCTACTCTTGATTCTGAGACTCCCAAAGTAACAGAGGCATGTTTGATACAAAATGCTCTAAACATATCATATGAATTCAAATTAGTTCCTCGATCATTAGCGGTTTGGAACATTTGGAACCCCATTGAAAGATCCGTTGTAAGGGTTAGACCAAACAGTATCTTATCTCTCAATGCCATGTAAAAATTAATGAGATCATCAACCCCATAATCATGAATGAACTTTTTAACAAGTTGAGTATATGACATAGCCACCTTTACGATTTTTGTTTCGGGCTTTCCCTTGTTTTCTATCCATTCTTTCTTTATTGATTCGTCGCTAGAAGATTCTTCAATGAGCCACTTCAAAAAGTCTCGCGAATCTGCTCTTCTGGGTTTCAGACTTGCTAACCAATCATTGCTTACTAAATCCTCTTCTACAAAGAGAAATTTGTTTTCAATTTCACTACATACCTCAATAGAAATCTGAGTATCATAGTTTCTCAATTCCAATAGAATTGCATTCAATAATACTGTCAGTGAGGTGATTCTTTGTTGACCATCCAATAATTGCCAAATATGTTGTTTGTGGAACAAATCGGTTTTGATTTTATTATCTGAATCGTCATCAATTTCTACCCAAGCAATGAGATTCCCCATATAATAATGCGAAGTTGTTCCATTCTTGTAAAATTGAACTAGATCGTCCCATAATTGGCGAGCTGATGCTGTTGCGCCAGTGATATCCCATGCATAATCTCGCTGAATGGGAGGAATCATTATTCTACGGCCATCTATAACTTTGCCAAAATCTCTTACGTCAGATTGTGTAACCATTTTATCACCTACAAATTTTCAACAAAGTATGCTTTATTTCCGCCCTGTTCTACAATTATGAATGAGTAGTAGCCCCACTCTTCATCATAATCTGTCTCTATTACCACTTGGGTTTTCGATATAATATTAATCATACCAATTTTTCCATTTTCTAGATATAAATCATAGCCGTTTTCTTGAGTTGGACCTTCAAATGGATAAATCCCTGCAACTTGATCATCATATTGTTCATCATCGATATCGATTCTTTCATGAGACTTAATTACAAGATCATGTTTCTGTTGCCTTTTCCTACCAGATACGACTTTCTTCATCGATTTGCCGTCCCTTATTGTTCGAAGGATTTTACCAGTGGACATCATTGGTATGTCTGGTCCCAAATCACGCTCGATGAAGAAATCATCCATTCTGCATTTTGAACATGGCATAATTACCTTTCTTTCGTTATCAGATTTTGTCGAATTTTCTTTGATTTGATCTATACAAGACGGTTCGGATGTCAGGCCTATCGTTTTAGAAAATAACTGCCTGAAACATCCATCTTGTTTATCACTTCGTGCGATTTTCAAAAAATCATCCAATTCCTTCTTTCCTTCTTTATGGCGATTCTCTAAATTAGTCAGACCGTCTCGAATTCCATCTTTGAAATCGTCAAATGACATGAAGTCTGAATTGACCTTAATTACAACTAATCGATTTTGTCCTTCAGGAGTTTTTAATCCTTCAGACCCTTGTTTCTGTAGTTGATCGATCACACCTTGATAACCGTTAGAATCTAAGCAATCTTTCAGTAACACAGGTTCACCTTGTTGTTTAAACAAAACAGGCGGATGGAAGCCAAGTAGCTCAATTTTACCCTGGCGTTGGAGGCATGCTATTGACCACAATCTCAGGCTTAGTAGTTCCTTAATTTTCTTCATTTTTGAATAATCCTTATTCCATGTGTCATTATCAAATACTGAATTAGATTTCATATGCTGCTGAACCATATCATATTGCTGTCCTTCTGGCATTGCTTCTCCTTCATTTTCTTCATCATTTCCTTGTGAAATGTATTCGATATTTTCGTCAACTAAAGTAGTCCAAAATTTCTGGCCTACATCTGATGAAATATCCAAAACAAGATATCCGTTTTCAGTAACATATGAATGATTTTGATTTAGCATGTCCCAAAATCTCTCCGCAGTTAGCGCTAATTGCATTCTGGGATTGAATGGTCGTGATTTACCAAACAATACGCCTTTACAAAAACCACTCTTTCGATAACCAAATTTATCCCATTCACTTTGACGAGCAGCACGGCCAAAACCTTGATACAAATCTGATAGAGAATATGGCATTCCGAAGTATGACACAAGCCAAACATCCGGCTTATCAACCCCCATGCCAAATGCGCTTGTTGCAATCATTGCACGGACTTCATTATTGACAAATTCTTTCAGGCGCTTTTGTCGAGAAATAGGACTTGTCTTCCCAGTGTAGGTCTTTACCAATTGTTTAGTATTGTCTGCAATAATTTCTGTTGCATGTTTTTTCAAAAAACCATTTGCATCATCAGGATAAGGGGTATAAACAAGAATTGGAGATGGATTCCCCCCCTCTCTAAATTTAGTTCCATTCGACATCTTATTCCAATCTTCATTTATTTCCAAACTTATCTCATTTAACTGGTTGAACATTTCCCTTGATAAATTCTCAATCACAGTTCTGTTTTCTTCCTTGTCACCCTTGAGACTACCGTGATGTTTTATCTCGAAATAAAGATCTGGTCGCGTTCCTTCTTTATCGATTCTAATTGCAGTAGTCTTCCCACCAGTCATTTTTTTATGATTTAATCCTGAAGAAAATAACCGAATCAATTCTTTTTCTTCTGATATTGAAATAGTTGCAGACATCAAAAGTACACGCAAAAATGGATTACGATCTAACAGCCTATCTTTAACTAGGCTTAGCAATTGGAACTGGGGTCTAATTGAAGCTCCCCATGAACCGATGATATGTGCTTCATCAACAACCATCATACTGAAGGGGACCTTCATTCTTGCAAAGGTTTCCAACCAATGATTTCTCTTTCTTTTGGGGTCCATTAAGTCCTCTGGAGAGCAACACAGTACATCGATCTCATTATTCCTTAATTGCTCCATTTTTTCGGGGTCTCTGGTCAAATCACCCGTTGTTAGGAATCTAGATTTAATTGTCGATAGCCCGGCATTTTCCAACCTTTCATTAAGATCTACGCTCCATTTTTCACGCTGGTCATCCATTAATGCAACCAATGGAGATATAATCAAAGTTGGACCTTTATCTCCATCGCTTTTAGACCAGCCTGATTTTGATGAATCATTGCAATATAGATGGTTTTTCCTTAACAAGTATGTGGCTATTTGGACGATTCTAGTTTTCCCATATCCTGTTGGAAGAGCAGCAATTGTAAGCGACCCTGGTTTACTCAAAACTTGTTCAATCGTTTCAAACTGTTTAGCCTTTGGCGCTTGCCCCCATAGTGGATTAGTTAAGTGGGAGAAAAATACGTTGGCTGATTTCCAATCCTCCCAACGTTCATCTATCAATTGTTTATGCTGCTTTTCTTCTTTGTCACCCGCGATTAGCGCGTTGGGGAAAATTTGATCAAAAGGATTCACATCTACCCTGTGAATTACGAAAGGATCGGTGGACTCTGGGTCAGCATCATCACACAATCGTGTTATCTTCAATCCAAATGGTGCGAGGCACGATGCCAAACTATCGTACTTTGCTGACTTCTTTTTCTTTGAATTTAGTTGCTTTGACCCAGTAGCGAATGTCACATCTCCAACTATGTAATCTAGGTCTGAAAGTAACCTGCTTCGAATCATAAATGATTCATCAAAATCTGACGCTTGAGATAAATCTGCAGTTGGTTGTATCGACTTTCTCCTTGATTTATTGACAATTCTTGATTTGTTCACCCAAGGAACAAGGTACTTTTCCCCCTCATCACCCCAAATCATGAATCCACAGTCATCACACATTATAGTGCCTTTTTGAGAACTGTGAGATTCATGTTTACAAGACAAAATATCACACTCAGTTGATTTTCTTTAGAAGACCCGATTCTTCCAAACTTGAAATATATGCCATCAATGATTCATAACAATCAGGACTGTTAATGAATAGTCCACACTCTGCGCTGTGTTCCATTGCTGTTTTGCTAAAGTTAGCCGAACCAATGTACATCATGTTCTTATCAACTGCGACGGCTTTAATGTGAAATTTGGAATAGTTTTCATCTGTATCTCGCCAATGCCATATGCTTAGGTTATCTCGCCAATCGTGAAATAATTCCAAAAATGAATACGCAGTAGTGCTATTGTCACAGAATAATTTGATACTAGGATTAGTCGATATCAGTCTATTTTTTATCGCTTGCAACAAAACAAAGTCTGTATTCAAGTTCAGATTATATGCCATTATTACCAACTCAAATTTAGTTTTATTTACAAGGCGATTTATGTCATCGACAAGATTTGTACCAAATGATGACTCGACCTGGCTAGGCCATGTAAAACTGATTCTTGGATCTACCAATTTACCAGCCCCAGTTCCTGTCTAGAAGAAGATTGGCTAGTTCACAAGAAGTTTCAGGAAGCAAGACACAAGAATGACAAGCAGCACCATTTGGCTCGTCGATATTTGGATGATGATCAGAGCAAACAGGGTCATTCGAGCAGGTCCTCAATGAGAGAAGAGCTTCTTTTACCAATTTGTGAATTTTACTAGTTGAGGAACCTCTGCGAACCAAACCTCCGAGAGTACCATCTGAAGATGGCCCTGAGGTGTACAGCAAAATTCCACAGTAGATTATCTCATCATTTTCGTCAACATCAAAGTACAACCTTTCCCTAATTGAACCAAGTGAAAAGCCGCTTGACATTGCCAACTCACGAATTAGTGCATGACTTAGTGTGTGCAATATAGTGAATGCAGAGTTATTCTTTGGATCGACTAGTGCGGGTATCTGGTGCTTTACATTTCTTAACCTATTATCGTCATTTGAAAAAATCATATCTCTATGAGATGCATTTTCCAATTTACTATCTCTTTGGTTTTTCATACTTGTCAGCCATTGAGGTTTGAGATCAAAGAATAGCCCTTCGCCGAAATTATACATTCCAATTCCAAACTCTTCATCAGGAGTATTGCCACGGGTTTCAGGATGGTCGATGGGTTGGAAATTGCCTTCTTTAGGATCTAACCTGTCTATGCCAAGTATGTACTTCAATTCAGTCAAGCGATTTATTCGCGTTGCACCTCTGAGAGGCCAGTCCTCATTTTCCCATAGTACTGGGAACTCTCCGAAATTACCTGCGATAGAGGTTTTATCGAAGCGGTGAGTATCGATTGAATTGTTTTCTACGTCGGAATCTATTATTCCATTCCTTTCTCTTCCCCTAAGGTTATTCAAAGTCAGGAAATCTTCGTCCATATGTTTGTTCTTGTAATCCCAAAGAACGCGCAAGAACTTGTCCCAGTTTGGACCAGCTTCCGGATCATCATCGTCATCAAAATATGTTCCTGATAGGTCAACAGGGTCTCCTAAAACTTCTCTGAGTCCATGGAACGCATTCTTGAATTCATCGAATGTTTGATCTTCATTTTGTGCCTTTCTTAACAAGCGTTGAATGTTATCGTTATTCGCTAGGGAAAATGATACATCTGGTGGTATAAGCAATACCGATGAACCTTGAGAATAACTAACAGATACGTTTCCGACCTGTCTGTGAACCATATGTAAATCACATTCCTCTTTGGCATTACCACCCGAAGCTAACCAAGGCCTATGGCCATGACATTTTGGCGCATACCTCTTGTTTGACTGCTCAACCCAAGGGACTTTTTCCATACTGTTTTTCGCACCACACTCTTCACATATTACAACCCAATCTGCTAGTGTATAGGCACTGTTCTCACCTTCAACCAATTTGATTTTAGCATTACCATGTCTGCAGGGTTTATCATAATCAGTGTCATTAGAATGTGCCCAGAAATTATAGTCAAAAGGAGACAAATGACCATTATCACATATGCTGACGAATCTTGAAGGAGATGTGGGTTTTCCGCATCCAGGTCTTTGACATGTAGACTCCCCATCTTTCGGAATTACTCCATAATGAACATGTCCGTCTTCACAGATGTAGTTTGTTGGGTATTTCGTAACGTTGATGGCACCATATTGCTTATTTCCGTCTTTGTAGGGAGGAACAGAACGCAGAACTCGCTGTTTTCCTTCTGGATTAATGCCTAGGATTTGATTCAATGCTGGTTCTGCTATACGCAAACCAGGTACCATCTCATTCTTACCATTAAATGCCGCCATGTGATGCTTCTTGTCCTTACTAACACTAATGTCGTTATTCCATCTGCTAATACCAAGGGTAAGATAAGGCACTCCTCCTTTTTCCCAAATAAACCCTGGGGCCATATGGCTAAACAAATGAGATTCTGGCATTGAGCCTGATGCGTATGGCTTCGTGTCATCTTTGTATGGAACATACGAAATTTCTGTCTCTTCTGCTACATCTCTGAAAGAACCCAACCCGTCTTCATAGTCTTCGTTATTTGGATTGTTTGTTGTTCTGAAGGGACTCTTGAGCCAAGACAGGGGTTGGTTAACTTTGATGTTCATCCTTTGCCTATCGTTCCAGACTATCCACCAAGTGACTTTCTCTTGCTCTTTTGCGTTTCGAACGAATCTCTTCAACCCATCCCATTTTTCGTTAATGATATTCTCGCCTTCAGAGATTATTTGCTCTGACATTCCTCTTTGTCTCTGCCGTCTGTTTATTTCTTGGATGAACTCAGAAATTATCTCGTCGCCTCTAACTCTGCAGTCTCCGTTCATTATTCTAGTCAAATCCTTCGTTTTCCTGACTTGACGAATTGATGACCTCAACAATAACATCATTGTAGATGCAAACGCTCTATCTAAAGCTCTGTGAGAGAATGGTGTAATACTGGTATGATCTACATGTGAATAGATTTCCTGATGGAATGCTCTGAACAATTCGTAATGTGATTGGTCTCTAGGATAATTTCCCTTCAGTAGGGATAGAACCATACCTGGATGTTTTCGACCGACTCTTCCACTGGATTGTATATACTCAGAGTTACTTCTTGGTTGTCCGACTATACTCATTAATCCCAGTCTGCCTATGTCTATACCCACTTGGAACATATTACTAGTTGAAACTACATCGACGACATTCTTTCCAGATGATAAATCGAACTCTAAGTGCTCTTTTGCAATAGATAATTCTTCACCAGTCTTTCTACTGGTCAATTCCTTCTCTGAATACAATTCTCTTGGCTTACTATCACTATGCTGAGCGAATAACCTAATCATTTGTGGAATGTTTTTCCTCAGAGACGATTGCCCTCCACCAAGTTCTCTCAAACTGTTGTAATAGAGTACTAGAGTCCAGTATGGATCTAAGTCTTCATCTTTGACTTCACTTTTCTCACGTATTGTTGAAATGTTTTGTAACAATGAAGCAGAGGGGTTGTTTAGCAATGATCTAGCCTTACCTTGTGGTGCAATAATTCCAACGTGTAATCTTCCCCTCGCTTCTTCCTTGGAAATCTCTTTAGCAAAGAAATTGTCTTTTATTGTTAGTAAGGGTGGAGGGAAAATGTTGAGGCTTCTTCCATACATCAAACTAGCATCATTTTCTGCACCACGAATGGTTGCAGTGGCTGCAACATACTTTATTCTGTGACCATCGCAAGTATGCTTCCAAGCAACGTCTAAGGCACACTCTACAAGGCCTGCAATTGTACCTAATGGTCCAGTTAACAAATGTAGCTCGTCCTGAATAATTAGTGACGGAGGTAATGGTCCGCCTCTACTAGATTCGAATCCCATCAGTCTTCTTGCATCATAGTCTTCTAATTGCTCCAAAGACAAGTTATATTCAGGTCGATTTTCAACAGAACTCGGAGTAGGATTGAATGCTAATTGTGCAAATTTATCTGCAGTTCCCAAAAGAATTGATGGAGGATTCATGTAAATATCTTCATCAACACAAGTAAACGGAACTCCATATTCGAAAGGGCATCCGCTAGAAGCACATTTTACGGAAAGGATTGGGCGTTTTCTCGCCCATGCTGGAGAGTTATCAGGCGTGGTGATCTCATATCTTGATGCATCCCCTACAGACTCATCTCCACACCAAGGGCATGTTGGGAATTGTACTACAGTGCAGTCTCCAGATTCTTCCAAAGCCTTGGCTTTGTCAATCACATCCTGTGTCGTATTGTTCTTTGGATAATTTGGATTTTTGAAGAAATTGTTAGGACTAGTTTCACTACCAATCCACATTCCAACTCTGAATGGAGTGAAACCAAAATCCTCCCCTATGCCGTGTTCATCAGCGACAATGTTCATTGCACCACATGCACGTACTAATCTAGCAGATTGGTCTGCTGTCAACAGACGTAACGTATACCGCATGATTGAATGGACGCCTGGAGACTGAATCTCTCTTGCTACGGTCTCTGGGTCTAATCTGCGATAAAAAGAGCAGACTGCAAGGAGACCCAAGTACGCTTCCGTCTTACCTCCTCCAGTAGGGAACCAAGCTAAATCAACTATTTCTTTCTCCTCGCCACCTTTAGACAAGAGACCTTTGATATTCAATAATTGGAAGCATATCTGGAAAGGTCTCCATTTGAAATTATCAATTCTGTATGTGTCAGTAAGCCTACTGTCGGTTTGTGAAATATTGATTGCTTTATTCGCAAGGACAAATGCCTCTCTCGCAATCTCGTTATCCTTTAGATACTCAATTCCATCAGAGATTCTGGATATGGTGCTATCGACGTGGCCCATGTGCTTATCAAAAATATCCTCATAGTGGTCAAATAGTGATGGATCATAATCGGAAAAGCGTATACTTTCGCTGGCTGACCATTCTCTGTATCTTTTCATAAATTGTTTCATTTTGTTTAATGCAACAATTACTGTTTCTGGGTTTGAAAATTCATTCATCGAGGGTATCAAATCATCTAAAGAAGAGTCTGCTTTCATTACTGGAACCTCAAATGATGGCAAAAATTCCGTCCAAACTGAGGAATCATCTTCCCAGTTTACGCCTACATTGTGCCCCTTAGCATAAATTGAGGAATCGCTGTATAGCAGAGCCATACTCTTGTCATTATCAACAACGTCAGGGGATCTTACTTCCGAAAATATTGAGCTTAAATGAATAACCGGCTGGTGAACTGTTCCACATGCTGCTTCCAAATGTTCTGATTTTGAATAAACTCTGTTGTTGACCATTCTAATGGTAATTGTTTCATCGTCTATGCCTCGCTTAACGAACAACTCTAACCCTTCGGAACCTTCGATGTCAATTCTATGCTCACGCTGGTTTTTGAATAATAATTCGTTTATTTCGAAATCAAACTCGTATGGACTGCGAACCCATGTTCGCATATCTCCATCCTTGTCTGCAAGTTCATACTGGCCCCATGATAGATTGACTAGTACCGGGTGGCCCGATAAATCCGATGGCTTTACTGTTAATCCAATAGACCTTGGAGAGAATGAATTTCCAGGTGAAGAAACTCTCGAATTTATGTGTCTCAAATCCTCTTCAGAGGATTTTGCTGACTCTCCGTTGAATTTTTCTGGAGGAAGATCCTCATCTTTTGAGTTGAGTAAATCGACATCTTTGTTCTGAATTTCTTCATCAACAGGTTTTGATTCTTCAGCCTTAGCGGGCGAGATGTACCCGCAAAAGTAGTAAGTGTATGGAGAATTTCTTTGTAGATTCAAGACCTCTACAGGGTTTTCTTCTGTAGTTCCCTCTTTCCAGCTTGGTCCAACGAGATCTCTCTTTAGTGCCTTGAATAGGTAATCTCGAACTTGAGATTTGGTGTCTAATGATTTTGGCGCCGACTGTTTGTCCATGTTATCTCACCCAAGGTAGTTTCTCAGAATTTGTAATCTTGTAAAATTTTACATCCCATTTGATTCGCGATTATTTAGACAGGGTGTTGGTATAGTACAGAACCGCCGTTCAGTTCTACGAAACCGTCGTCGTCTGCAACTTTATCATACTGCTTCTTTGACCCGTCATATTCCTCAATCATCCAACCTTTTGTTGAATCTTCATCGATTTTTTGCTTCCAAAACCGTTTTGCCCTCTTCTCAGCCGATTTAGACTTTCTCATCATATTCATAATGTTGTCATCAACATCTTTCGTTGACAAACCGGCTCCAAAGCTTAACTCAAAAGGAGCATATTCGGATTCTGAAAGTTCGCCAAGCTTTTGGGATAAGTCCTTGATTACTCGTCGCAATTTGGGTGTTGGGTTTTTCCCTACAGGAACATAATCTGCTAGGATTATGTCGTCCCCTGCAGCCACCCAGGCTACGATTTGATCTATCTTCAAATCTTGATTATCTAATGCGTCATTTACTATTGACCACCATTGGCTGTTGAATCTCATAGACCTTCTACGCTTAGTATCAATACTGTTGTCAACTTCATGTTCACGAGACCTCGTAAACAAAACGCCAAGTGAGTTCAAATCTAACCTTGCAACGCCATTTACCGTTCTTTGGTAATTATTGGTGAACGACTGAGGTAATCCAAACTCCTTAGTGGTCGAATCAATCATTCGTTGTGCTTTACCTATGTTATACAATAGGCGGTGGAAATTGCAATACGGGTTTGATGAGTCGTTAATTTGATTGTCACGATTGAATGCATTGCCGACCAATTCAACATCTTCCGAACAAATACAACAATCAGAATTTACTATCTTCTGGAAATCTATTTTCTCGGGGATATCGTCATCAACTACTATTGAAAGCACAGGTAGGTGGCGTATAATCCAATCTTTAATCACTTTATTTCGTTTTGATTCATCTTTCCATTGGCCAGGACCAATCTCGTAGATTTGGCCGAAATCGGATGCTGACAGTTTGTCTGATATTTTCCGAGATAGAGTTCTTGTTACCATTTCTAATTCGTTCTGGAAGTATGGTTGATGATTATTCGAGATTAAGAATACTCGATAGAAAGCATCTTCTAACATTCCTTTGGCAGAGGAATCGCCAAAAAATTCTATTCTTCCTCCTCCATCAATAATTATTGATTCGACACCATATTTCTCAATTATGTTGAACCTAAATCGTGACATCACACTCTCAAGAATTGCTGATGCACCACGTATAAATGCGGCGTCATCATTCCATTTTTGATACTTGTCAGACCAATTTGTAATCCAACTTTGGATGCTTCTCATCTTCACACTTACCCTCGTACCATTTATGCAATTCATCAGATCTTCGTTATCTACCCAACCTATACAATATTTCTTTGGCCGATGTTTTGAACGAATGGTTGGGATTTTTTTATCGCCATCCCATTCACTCCATTTGTTTCCGATTATGTCTTTGACTTCATCTCTTGGCCAAAATGCAGCAATCCTGCTCTGATCATTTGAATGGATGGCTAACAATAATTTGTGTTCTTTGTCAGAAAATGAATTTTCTGGACTTTGTTCTAGACCACGTATAGATAACAATAATATTGACAAAAATCTCCTATGAGCCGCCTGAAATTCTTTTCTAGAATTGTCTTCTTCTGCTTTTGATTCTAATTCATTTACCAATCGTAATGCCGATATCTTTTCTTTAGACTGAGTTAGATTGGTCTTCATATCATGTGCTTTATTCAGCAAAGCACTACGTAAGCTAGTTGCAGAACCATCAGGAGAGTGAATTGAATCTAGATAGAGTGTTAGTCTCAATGCTTTTGCAGCCTTACTGCTAAGTGGCCAATCTAAAGGGTACCTTCCTACGTCTATCTCTGGATACCCCGCAATGATCTGTACGAGGCGATTATGTCTGACTGAAGCATCAAGTTTTACCGTTTCCTCGCCAGGCCAGTTCAAAATGAATTCTCTAATCAAATCTAGAGGGTGCTCACCTTCCTTCAATATCTCGGATGAAGAAAGTGGCGGCGAACCTTCGAACCACGGATTTGGAGCGCCCATTGTTGTTTACAATGAGCCCAATGATTTAGTTTTCATCCCTTCCAAGATTAATCATATCTAACGAAATGCATGTCACTCCTTCTTGAGTAAACCAAATTGTACCAGAGATTTTCGCGCTTTGCATAAATTGCTTAAGAGAATCTCCTCTCATCCAATCTCTAATAGCTGTGCCACCATTAAAACCATGGATAAACCTGACACCGCGCTTCAGATCTGCTTTTGCATCTCTCAATTCTTCTTTGATTCGATTTTTTGCATTATGTAGAGCCAAATCATGAAGATTGACAGTTAAATATCCTGAATCGTCCCCAACATTTTGCCTAAAGGTACGTGGAGTTGGACGGTTTCGATTAGTCCTTCTCTTATGGTGGTTTTTTCCATGTAGGAATCTATCCATCTGAAATTTCCTATTACTCATTGGAAAGCCTCCTGAATAATTTCTAATGCCTCTTGACAAACCTCATCAGGACTTTTGTTACTAGTGTCGATAACTACTGGCTTGAATTTCAGATATGTTTCAAGCACCTTCTCACGCTTAATTTTGCTAGCAGCTAATTCTGATTCTTCCTTTGTTTCAGCCTCGCCACGCCCATGCAAACGAGTCAAACGATTCTCCTCATCTACTGTGAGTAGTATTAACAAATCGGGCCTCCTAATCTCGTCGGGATATTGTCCAATCTCAATATCGTGTTCGAATCCTTCATCCATCGCAGCAAATGCTGCAGTACTAGTCCAATATCTATCCATAATCACATGCCTATCAGAAATTACATTGGTCACTTGCTCACTTGCTACCAAGTTCGAAAAACGATAATATGCTCTGCGTTGGAGCGGGTTCAATGAATCAAAATGAGTTCTTGCAGACCCCTCTTTAATTGAGGGAATATTGATCTCTGGTGGGCAAGAAAGTTGGGCAGCATTAAGGTAAACACTCAACTTCTCAACTAGTGTAGACTTACCAGTAGCATCAAGACCTTCGATTACGATGAACTTATTCACAAAGCCACCCCCATTGAATTCTCCCAATCCCATTCTCCGCCTCGAGCATTGAAGGCTTCTAGTGAAAATCCTGGACTTACCTCATTCCAACAATGAGCGAAACCATTTTCTTGAACGGTGCCTTCTGAGTAAAAATAGAATCCATCTTTGTTTGTATATACTCGGCCAAGTGCATCGATCATCGCATAAGTCCCAAGCATAGCATCATTATTTTCTGGTACTACTTGGATTGAGGTAGAACTAAGCGAGGAGACATGACGAGAGATATATTCCTCAAAATTATGTTCTGATACCAGAAGAGCTTCTACTCGCCCATCATTTTCTCCATCAATCTTCAGAACTTGGAAAATCTTCCATCGAGTTGGGTTGATTTGCTTAACTACATCGGTCATATCATCATGCACATTTGCTGAGGTGACCACAGTGTTTAGCTTGATTCCATATCCTAGTTTGTTAGCCATCTTTGCAATTTCCAAAGCTCGACCCAAATGCCCAGATTCACCATTCTTGAATTCATTAGCATTTGCTCGGCCCATGATTGCATGGATTTGATCATTTGAAGCGTCTACAGAAAGCCCCAGCCAGTCAAGGTATGGGCGCATGGATTCGAGCCATTCTTGACTCATCTTAGTACCATTCGAAACGATACTGGTAGTCATACCTACACGCTTTGACTCCTTAATCCATTCATCTAGGTGAGGATGAAGCATAGGCTCCCCCCCAACGAAATTAATCTTCTCTACTCCTTGAGACGCTAGGTCCTGGATGATCTTTAATCCTGCTTCCAAGTCAATCTTTGGCTGCAGACGTTGCTGTTCAAATCCTGCATAACAGAACTTGCAGCGGTAGTTGCAAAATGCTTCGCAGTGCCAATTTACGGCCTTAGGGATTGTGATGTTGTTTTGTGACATCACTACTATCAGATATTTCAAAGACAAATACCCTGTAAATTATTACACTGATTAGGGGATTGTGATAAATCTTTGATTGAGATTATGCTGATCCACGAGCAAGAATACCTAACTATGTTAGAAACTGCATTCAACTTTCTATTTCGAAAGGGGAAGCCAGTAAACGGTTCTCCACTAAATCAAGCTAGGCATGAATTTGTTATCACAAACGGAGGATTTTGCCTACATTGTGGCATGAAGTTGACTCGAAATAATTCTAACACCGAACACATCCATGATCGCGCTCTGGGAGGTATTAACAAGTCTGTAAACAAGGTGATTATGTGTACTTCATGTAACCTAGCTAGGAACAAGACGATGCAAATTTACCTTGGCTCACCGAGTTACTGGCAAGGTTTCCCAGGGAATTGGGACCGGGTTAAGAAGTATCTTCTTTGGAATGCTGTAACAGTAGACAAGGGTCATAACGCGGGAGAGGCTTATCCTGAAGTACACCAAATCTTCGAATCGATTTTACAAAGTAACGGAAATCTGATCAAGCCGCCAAATCATTGGTTTGGGCGTGGTGATAATTGTGACCTGATTGTTACAAAGCCAAAGCAACGTGGATTTTGGATTCGTATTTTTGACAAAATCTTTGGCTATGAATCGCCACAAGATACACCCGTAATTACTGTGAATAAAACCAACCTATTGCAGACGGAAGAGAAGAAAGTTAAGGCCGAACGAAAAATTCTGGATTTGGATGATGATTTCCGCCATCACATTCTAAACGCATTTAGTAGCATCCAGGGGGAAATTGACCTTGCTACATTTTCAAGTTATTTTCAATTGTATCTCGTTAGCAAGGATATGCCTAAGCAATCATTGAAGCAATTTGCACGTTCATTCGGAATACCAAAGCGTCGCTCTTTCATCGAAATTATTGAAGACTATTTCCCAAATGAAATTGAATATCGCCGTGTAGGACAAACCGTGGTTTATATTTCTGCGAAAAATCGTGAGGTTTTTGAATATCTTGCCGATGAAGATGAATAGAATGGTGGTCGATAATGAAGCATAGCTACCACTCGATACCGATAACAAAAATTCTTTCAGCAAGTTGTCGTGATTTCTTTTGCTTTCGGGAACTAGAAATATTTGACTTCGAAGATGGTTTGAACATCATTGTTGGAAATAATGGGAGCGGAAAGAGTACAGCGGTTAGAATGATTGTAGCAGCACTTTCACCCAATACCTCACATGATTGGGATTTCACAACAAGAAATGACAGCACTAAGGGATCCCTAATTGAAATTAGGTTTGTTGTTGAAGAAAAAATATGCTTTTTACGAAGAGTAATTGTTCATGGAACTACAACTGATCTTCATTTGTACATAGAAACTGGAACTGAAATGACATTTTTAAGAGACAATGAAGTTGTACGTTTCCTCGCTAAATTGAAGCCAATAAATGTAATCAAGACTAACAATTTCGACAAACGAAAGTTCAGGATTACCTTTTCAACTGAACCGCCATCTAAGGACAAAACTTCTACTGAATTTTACAAGCTAATAAAAAAGATAATCTCGCAAAAAAAGAACACTCTCGATAAGAACCATGTTTTGTTGATAGAAGAGATCGAATCTAGTATGGATTCCTTCTACAATGAGCACGTTATTGGAAGTTCCTTGCGATACAAAGATCTGCCAGGCGGATATAGTAGGTTATGGAAGATAATTGGGGATCTCGGAAGACCTAATACAGATTTGGTAGCATCTGATTCATCTAAGGTTTACATTATTGACCAAGCAGAACAATATCTGAGTAGAAAAGAATTTCAAATCCTCCTAGATATTCTTTATTTACTTTCCAAGGAATATGATTTACAATTCATAATCACATCTTCTCGTAAATTAGCAAGCAGTTTGACTAAGCATAATTACATCGATATCAGCCGAATAGAGCCCCCAAAACAATATTCTGCTAATCTTTCCCATTCATTGAAACGGTTAAACAAATTATTTACTTATAGAATTACTAAATATCGTTCATGGTGATTAATGTGGAAATGGTAAAAGAAATTACTTCCATTTCGCACGATGGGTTTCAAAGCATGTGGTACCCATTCCATTTCGAGAAAGAATTACAAATTAACATAATAAATTGTGAATATTTTCGAGAAGGTATCGATTTAATCAAATTAGTACATTGGATGTTTGCAACAAATAATCACAATACTAATACGAGAATCGATAACTCAAAATCACTTGGAATTTCACAATTAGTTCAATGTAGTGTAGAATTTGTCACTGACAAACATCGATACCTACTGTCCAGAATCTTTCATGACAAGTTTTCTATCGAAGCTAAATTAGAGGTGTTGGATTCTACAAACGTATACTTTGGAGAAGATGCAATTCGTACTATTCAAAAAATGACAAGACCGATAGTTGTCCCCAGCGATAGACGAATAATGAGCTCGCTAATTCTTAAGCCACAGGATAACTATTCAAGACAAAGTATGCTAAATTTAGTCGACTTATGGTCTAGATCTCTTGGCTTTGAAAATATCAAAATTGGATTAACTCCAATTGGACATTGGTCTTATTATCACTCTCGTAAAGAGATAGAGAATAAGCCTCGTCCATCATTATTGATGTTGCTTTCAAATCTTGCCCAGGCCACAGTTAGAAAAAGAAAATTTGGTAGGTGTCCTGCCGTCATCTGTTTTGCAGAGATGCACGACCTAAATCAATTAGAGATAGATTCTGTTATCGAATTGATCTCTACCATTTGCAAAGAAGAAAGACTAAGTTTTGTTCTAGCAACTTCTTCCATTGAAGAAATAGATGTAGAAAGTGTAAGTAACACCCCTAGGTTTGCAATCTACCGATAATTTTGTCAAAATTTTCAATTATACGGACTGCATCAGAAGTCAACTCTTTTTTCCACCATGGAAATCCATTTAATTTTGGGAACAAAAATTTCCTGTGAAGTACATTTCTTCTTTCCAGACCTAATATACTTCCAGCACAATAAGATATGCATAATGCTTCAATAGATCCAGCTGCAAAAAACTCATAATTCTGAATTGAGAATGTGTTCTTAAATTTCATTGTCGAATGAATATGTTCCAACAATGATTTTGTCTCATTACCATTTCCTTTTGGAATATTAATTTCCATCTTACGCAACCGCTTTAGTAAATTTGCTGATGCTTGAATCAACTGTTGGCTCTCTTCATCTCCGATAAGTACATCATGAGAATGATCGACTATTATTCCAACTAGATTGGTAATCGTTTGAAGACTCGGCTCAATAGATAATGATTCTATCTGAGCAATATGATAATTGGTAATGGGGTTTATCCAATCGTTCATCTTACGCATTAACTGAATATTTCCAATACTCATTCTTCTAGCAAAAACCCAGAATGGTTCTACATTATTCCAATCCCAAGATTTGTGAAGATAAGTGCATATCAACGCATATGCCAATCTTTTGTTCGGCCTGCCATTATTATCCATTTCATGTAACATAAATGAGTCAATCAGAGAGTCGAACCAATCTCGTCTAAATTCCATCGGTGTTGGCCTTTCCACTTCTGATTCAGGCGGCTCTACGTGCTTTTCTACTTTCATTTTTGCAAGTTCATAGTTTGACTTTAAATCGTCAGTTCCTACGCTATGAAAACGTTCTATGCCATGATATCGTAATCTATTACCAACAAAATAGGGAGGAGACATTTTTCGATATCGCTCTTCTGTTATTGCACTTCTGTAAAGAGATTTGAGTTTGTACTTATTGGAAAAATCCCTGTAATAACCAATAGATTTTTGTCTTTCTAAACCATCAGAAACTTCTTGATCTGTTAATTTCCGACGCTTCAATACCATAGCTAAAGTCTTGTGGCCTACCTGATGGAAAAATTCGGTGTTAGTATAATCGTTTTTATCTAGATTTTCATCCTGTAATTTCCCATAATCTATTGCGCAGGAAATGCAAATGCCGTAGGGTGCTTCACTAGGATTAAATCCATGATCAATTAAATCATCCTCAGAAGTTAAATGGATCCCATTAGTTGTGCATTCATCACACCACAATAATTCCTGGTTTTGAAAATCTTCTTCAGTTTCTATACGTGATTGATTGAAGTACTCATCATATACATCAGTACTATCCAAAATAATCACTCCAAATCTAAGTCATGCGTTGCCCAATTAGCTACAAATTCACCCAATTCTGTTAATACAAATCGAGATTTCCCAACATCATTTATTTTGGTTATCAATTGATTCGAAATTAAATCTGCAAAACGTGTTTGATTTTGTTCAATACTTATTTGTCTCCCTAACATTTCGCTTAGTATACTAGCGAACTCCGATATATCACTAAATGTCAGTCCAATATTCTCCTCAGGATTTGCTGATGCAAATAGTAGGTTTTCAATGCTACCATCATCATCTTGGCTAAATCTACCCTTTTCGAATTCATTCATTACAATTAAAGAATTTATTTTGCTACTAGCCAATCCTTGCAAAGATTCAAACGCCAAGGAGGAGGGGATTTCAAGAACATGATCAGTTCTCGAAAATGGCGACCTTGTAACTTGCTCTCCAGTGGCGCCTACTCCCTTGTTCGATTTCATAACATAGCAAATTTTGGAACCAGAGGCTAAGGAAAATTTAGAAGCAGAGTTTCTAAGTTTTGCAAAACAAGAAGTCAAATCAATAGACCAAAGATGCTCATCTGTTTTGTATTCATATGAAATTATTGATTTGAATAATTCAATCTCAAAATCCAGCATAGATTGATTATCTAACGTCGGATTTACTACAATCAATGGCTCTATTAATTCGATATCTTCGATTTGAGCTTTCTTGTCCAACAACAATTTGCATTTTTCTAAATCTCTATGCATTCCAGACAACTCTTTTTTTCCAAGTGCCTCTGAAAAAGTTAATACTCCACTATAGGCTAAATCATCTGAATATCTTTGTAAAACGAAAAGATAACTGTCATGAGGTTCTATTTTTGACATAGTCTGCAGCATATTAATTGGCCCGTCATTGAATAATCTGCCAAATGAAATTAGTAATTTTTTGAATACAGGATCACCTGAATCTTGTCGATTTTTCATCCAATATTTCAAAGCAATCGGAAAACCCTTGCTTGTTAAAGAGTAGAGTGGGGGCCTGCTTGCATCCCTATTAACAGTGATCATGCCCCTTGATTCGCAGGCTGTAGCAGCAGATTGCACACCAGACATCTCTGTAATATTATCTAACTCACAGATTTCTTGGGCTGAGAATTCTGTACCAAAATTTGTACCTGATAATTGAAGAATTGCAGACATTATTTTTGGCGCTATTGCTGAATCAATGTATTTTTTATTGTGAAAATATGATTCCAATTCCCCGCCCTCCCAATGATAAAATTTCTCACATTGTATTGAACTTCCAACTAACCATAGCAAGTAATCGTGTAAAGCTGTGCCTGAGCCAAGCAAGATATCTTTATCCCCGACTATACCGGTTAATGCTTGAAACATTTGTTTAGAAATGTTCCAGGAAAGGGCCTGTAGTTGATCTGAATTTTCATACCCTTCTGTGGTCAAAGATGGAAGTGAGAATATCGAGGTTGATAATGCCAACTTTTGTTGAATCTCCTTAGAAGAGTCATTAGGATATACTGAAAATAAGATTAACGAATCGGCATTAATCATTTCAATTCTTTCTAAATCATTAGATCTAAATGTATGAGGCGCGATGGCCAATAAAGTTCTCATGTTATTATCTCCTATGAGTTTGTGGTTATTAGAGATGTACTCTACTTTATGAGATACCATAAACTCATAAATTTTGTAAATTATTACAATCAAACAGGTTTAAGCCCAGCCAATAAATGAATCTGGATTGTCTTTCTTCACAGCCTCTAATAAACCTTCAAATTTTTTGATTTTTTCTTCTAATAACGAATTTGCTATTGCAGTATTTCCTACCAATTTCAAAATTGTTGTTCCTTCTTCTGTGACAAACCATTTATCTTCATCAATAAATAAAATATCCATCTCACAAAATTTCCAAAATACTGGTTCTGGCATAATTTCTGCTAAATCTTTAATCAAACCGCTACCCGCTCTCAAAAATGATATTATTTCTATAGGTTGGTGCATTACAGATCCTAATCCAAGCAGTTGAGGGAACTCGATGACATCGCGGTTTGGCATAGGTTTGGAACCACTTGGAGGCTGAATTACATAAAAAACCCTGGAGCCCAGTAATATACCTGCATAAGTTCCTGCAGCTGCCATGTGCATTGTACCACCCGTGATTCCGATATACCAATCTAAATCAGATTCGTGTAGATTATGTTCCTCATGACGTATCGAAATTACCTCATTCAATAATGAAGTTACAGCCGATTGATCAAACAAATTATTGATACTTTTAACTCCACCTTGTTTGAAATTATATTGCTTTGACCATTCGTTCAATCGTCTTTTATGCTTAGATGCAAATTTATCAGATGTTACAATATACACTGTTTCTGGAACATATTTTTGGATAGATGTAATTGCATGTTCGACCCTCTCCCCCATGAATAAAATTAAACCATTTTTACGCTCGACAGTTAGAGACATGATTCTCGGTAAACTATCAATGATAATAAATCGATGGTGGCCGGATGTAAAAATTTACATCAAAGATAATTCTAAATTATCACATACTGCTGAGAAGGCTATGACTGTAAATTTGTGATTACCAGATTAAATTAAATGTATTTTGTTGAAAATAGAACCCTAGTAATGTAAATTTTGACAACATTACCATTACTAGATTATCAAATAGGTCGAGGGAACACTATGTCACGCAACACCAGAAAGCTTAGCCACCACAAGAGAGCACACAATGGTAGACATCGCGTACGCAAGGGGGATATTTTCCAACCGCGCCCATCTAAAGTATATCGTAGACCTTGTGGCTGCAGTAATCAGGATATAGCAACGAAAAACCGGGTTATGGTTCGTGTAATTTTGAAGACTAGGCCTGAGATGCGATGGGATGGAAATGAGTGGTCTTTATTCATTCCACAACATTTGTCAAAGAGGTTTGGCCGATGCTTGAAACATTTGACTGAAGAAGACAAAACTAAACTTCGGGAAAGGGGACTAACTGTATAAACAAATAGGAAGTGAAGAAATGAGTAATGGAAAAAGCGCATCAAAATCTAATCCACTAGGAATTAGGAATACCAAAAAACCGATAGCACGCAGACAAAGAAAAGTCGGCCAATATACAGACCCAAATCTTGCAAAATTTCTCGATAAGTGTCGGAATAGACGGGTTAAAATACTACGGAGGAGAAATACCCACGGGTTTACAAATAACACAAAAATCCAAGAGAAGGTGAGGACATGAGTTCTGTAATTTACAAAGCAATGCCAGGGGACACAATTGCAAACCTGAACAAGCTCGAAGGTTGTGTGAGATTTTCAGGAAACGATACAAAATCTATCAATATTTCAAGTGTAGAATATGGTAGTACGTTGATGTTGGAAGAATTCGATTCTCTTGAAGAGATCAATATCAAGGGCACCTCCGGAGCAGTCGTTTCTTTCACCAAATTTCCCGAACAAACAATACGAATCAAGGGGCATTTCGATGAAGTTAGAGTCCAAGATGGACAGAGTCATTACTTTATTCACAAACATGTGATTTGTGAAAGATATAGTTTACAGATGAGAATTCCTTCTCAAGCAATATGGGGCGCTGTCATCACAAGGGATAGCGATATCAAATGTGGAAATATGGATGCTTTGATGATTTATTCCGAGAACCTCACGGATCTGCAGATAGACTGTGAACTATCACACATTTCAGTTATTGGTGACCAATTCCTTGAGAACATCAATGTCGGAGGAAAGAGGCAAATTTCCAAATTTGTCGTCTATGAGGGGCCATCTCTGAAGTCATTAAACATCAGAAGACAAGTTCTTGAATGCTCGATTTCTAGATGCCCCCAATTACAAACTATAACCGGGATTGGAAACAAGTTATCACTCGATTCTACGGTCCCAAGCGGTAAGGGCAGGGCATCAATAAATGGATTCTGGCTAATTGTCCCAGGTTGGTATAAATCGCCAACCAAGCAACTATTCATTGGCTATCTCGATAACCACCTCTCTTATTCTGACATAGTAAGTTGTGATGATTTAGGTGGCTCTAGATTCATGTCAAACCCATACAATGGCACATTACATAGTAATCTATTCGAAACGATTTGTGGCGAAGAGCTTGATTTTGGTATCGAAGTTCCAAGATTGGTTCAATTGATTGAGGAAAACCCCGCTTTAGGTCTAGCTGCTCTAAAGGAATGGTGTGACGACAATACGTTGTCATTTTTTGACCAATACCTTGGCTTGAGAGTTGTTGCATCATTGATTTGTAGAGGTTTTGACGTCAGAGACATGATTGAAATCAGGAATCGACTTCTAAGGAAGAACAATGATACTCCAATCATTGAGCAAACTGTTTCTAACAATACTCAACGAATCAACAGATTGAGGGACATTGGAAGAGAGGTTGAACTTGATGACTCAATGTGGGTTATTCCAAAAAGTTCTGTTATGCCATTTGACAGAATAGACCTCGAGATTTGGCTACACACCAACCTCAACTCCAGTTATATGGGAATGGATTTCAGTACAACTAGAAAGAAGACTCAACTCCAAAGTAAGTATGCAACTTGGCTAAACCACTTCCCCGGTCATAGAGCATACATGCCAACGCATAGAAATTGTGTGATTAGCAACCTGCTGAATTCAACGTTAGGTGCAACGCGTTCTACTGGGAGAGCAGTTGCCGTTGAAAAGAAACTGACACTATTAATCGAAGAAATCTTTTCCAATGAATCGATAACTTCTGACCCAATATGCTGTCAATTTTTGATCACTCATTTTGATTTCACGTCATTGAAAGATACATCTTTACCTGACAAACTAATCAAACCCATTTTGTCGATGGAGATTGAATCTTGGAAAAAAGCGGCGTACCTATTCGCAATAATCGAGAAGACAAATTCACCACAAGCAAGATTTTCATTGATGGAAGTTGCTGAAGATGTGTCAATTGCCGAATCGCGTGCTATCAATGCCGTTTCCTTACTAGGACGAAACGCATTCGATACTGAAAAGGTCCCAAGGCCTGAATGGCCATACTTAGAACATTGGGGAAAAACATACAAAAACGAAGGAGGAAGATAATATGAAAAATACGAGTATAAGCAAAGCAAAGAAATTACTGCAACACCAATTGGACATTCTTTGGGATAATCCCGAGAAATCCGGAACAGTACCGCCATTGATGATTTGGGGGCCGCCTGGAATTGGAAAATCAACATTCATCCGTGAACTATGCAAAGAAAATGGAATAGGTTTCATCGATGTTAGACTAGCTCAAAGAGAGCCAGTAGATATCCGTGGATTGCCAGTACCCAGAGATGACAAATCAGGAATCGATTGGATTGTTTCATCCGAATGGCCTAGAACAGACGATGAAGACACCCCGGAAAAAGGTATAATTCTGTTTGATGAGATTACTGCTGCCGATAGTACCTTGCAGGTTGCGGCATATGAATTCATTCTTGATAGAAGGTTGGGCCAATTATATGAAGTCCCAAACGGGTGGTATATCGTTGCAGCGGGCAATCGAACGAGTGACGCTGCTGTAGCAAGAACAATGTCAAGTGCGCTTGCAAACAGATTTTGTCACATCGAAGTAGGAGCTAATTCTGCAAGTTGGTTGGATTGGGCACTAAATAATGACATTGACCCTAGAGTCATTGGATTCATTCGATACATGCCTCAACGTATATTTTCTATGGAGGGAAATAAAGAGCGAGGTTGGCCAAGTCCAAGAAGTTGGGAGCGCGTCTCGATGGAGATTGAAACTGCTGACAAGCATAATCTAGACAAAGATTTACTGCACTTGCTAATTGAAGGATTAGTTGGTGAAGGAGTTGCTGTCGAGTTCATGGGATTCATTGAGTGGACTGAAAAGGGTCCTGATGTGGCTAGAATGCTTGCCAAAGAAATCAAAGTAAAGATTCCATCAAGAGCTGACCAAAGATTCGCTATGGTTTCAGCAATTGTCCATCATATAAAACAACACGATTCTCCAGACTTATTGGTCGATGGATTCCTTGATATCGCTGCAGCATTACCCAATGATTGGTTACAATTAATCATTCATGACATTAGGAAAATTTCTGACCTCCGTGACTTTGCAAACCATTGCATTGTTCATCCAAGATGGGATAATGAAATAGGTCACAGAATTATTGCTGAAAAGGTAATCTGAGGTGAGGGAATGTCTGAAATTAATGAAAACAAGGTGTCTTTTTCTAAACCTACCTCTGAAGACGAGGTTGCTAAGTCTGAAGCGCTTGAAGCGTGGACGAATGATAGAAGTGATATGTTGATTAATTCACCATTCATCGGTGCATTGTCTATGTATTTGGAATTGATACCGGTCGTAGATCATAGGTGCATGACTGCTTCGACCGATGGACGAAGGATATTCTTCAATCCATACTTTCTACAAAGTCTTGAATCTGAAGAAGAAAGAATGACGATTCTGGCTCATGAAATATGGCACTGTGGAATGTCACACTTCAGTAGACAACATGGCCGTATCGAGGACCACGAAATGTGGAACCATGCAATAGACCACGAAGTAAATTCATTACTGAAAAGTGATGGATTTAAAATTCCGAAGAATGCCATCTTGTACGAAGCCCATGAAGGTAAATCGGCAGAACAAGTATTCGAACTAATCAAAAATGGTGAAATCGAAATGCGAGGTCAATGTCTAGATGATCATAGCTTAACCAATCCTTCTATGGGAGATGACAAACCTGGTAATGACGGGACAGATGGGTGGTCTACAATAGATGTTGATGGAGAAGGGAATATTACTGCCAAATATGATTCTGATTTCCAACCAAGAAGAAGTGATGATGTTTGGAAAGAATGGAAAGCAAAAATGATGGCTGCGGCCCAACAATGTCAAGAAAGGGGCCATGATTTAGGCAACTACAAAGGGAAACTAGACGAGATCTTCGCATCAAAACTACCTTGGCAAGAGATTCTGAGACAATTTCTAACACCGATGTTTGACTCTACTAGAAAGTGGTTACCTCCTAATCGAAGACATGTGCACAAGAAGATGTATTTGCCTTCTTTGCGAAAGGAAAAACAACTCAGAATTGTAATCGCAATCGATACCAGTGGATCTACAACTGGAGATATTGTGAAGACATTTGTAAGTGAAGTATTCTCTATTGTAAACTCATTTGGAGGTTACGAACTTAGATTGGTTCAATGTGATTATTCAATCCAAGGGGATGTAATATACGACGAAGCGAACCCATTCGACCCTGAGAAGTTCGAACTTCTTGGAGGCGGAGGAACTAATTTCCACCCCGTGTTCAATTTGATTGCCGATGACGATGAAGACCCTGAGGTCTTACTATTCCTTACTGATGGATATGGCGATGCCCCGAAAAATGAGCCCTCTTATCCTGTCATTTGGGGAATCAATGAGGGTGGAATAAAACCAGCTTCATGGGGCAAAGAAATTGAAATCGACATAGGCAAGAATCGTTCAAAACAAAATTGAATCGTCGGACTTAAATAGGTCCCCAACTAACTAACAGTATTCTTTCTGCGTAATTATTTACATTCAGAGAGCATCTAGGTTATCGAGTAGTTCAGAGGGGTTTTTATGAGAGCGTCAGAAGGCAAAATTTGGAGAATAATAGCAAGAATTGATGATGAAATCATCATCAAACAGGCTAGCAGTGTAGAGAAGGCAACCCGTTCAGTGCGCAATGCAGTTTGCCAGAGATTGTGCGATTCCGCAGAAATCGAATACGAGCTCGGATGGTGGAAAGGCTTCAGACACAAAGCTAGGCGTGATTTCGTTGACAATTTCATCGGAACCCCATTGTATGTTCAAATCGATGACGAAGTGGAGATCGAACTCCACGAAGTTCCTTACGAAGTCTACACCATCCAACAGGTTAGGCTAACCTTCCGCAAGATGACATTGATGTCACCTGACAATATCGATGCTTGGGGGTATCTTCACTGGGGGCCTGGCGATGATGAGAAAATGCAATTACTAGGTGAAAAAATTCCAATTCCACAACACCTCTCCTCTTCAAAGGGATTCGAAGAAGAGGAAATCATCGCTTTGAGTGATGCTCAAGAGTGTCTTTCTGAATGCCCTAAATGCAAGTCAGAGTTCCCCTTTGGGACCCTAATTCTTGTAACTGAAAATTTCAGATTGATTCCTGCCAACTGTTGTGGCAACATGATTTGGCTAAAGGAAGAAGACTCTGAACAAAATGAGGATTGGACGTGAGACTAGAACAACAGAACAAAAAGAAACAGGAGATGAAAATATGACTGAAGAAAAGATAGAAACAATACCAGCAACAGAAGAGAGCTTAATGATAGAAAATGACGTACATCCGTTTGACAAGGACCTACCGAAAACGGTGAACTTTTTTAAACAAATGCACCCAGTATTGGTTGACGGAATCAAAGGTAAAGCGTGCACTGGAACCCTTGGCGGCTACAGTGAAAGAATTCGGATTAACTTAGAAGAAGAACATCCAGAACTAGGAAAAGATTTCCAAACCAAGTACTACATGTTCCTAGAACCAGGAAAGGTACTTTGGGGACACGATGAGAAGACCTTCGAGATCCATATAATCGTCTGATTATAGCCAAGCATTGACATTTGAGTGCGATGTGGGCCGGTCATGGACGAAGCGTCTGTGCGCTATACCAACGCGGTGCTCATCGATGATGAGCTGCGTACGCACATCGGCGATTTTCTGCTTCATACGGATGGGTCTTGGTCTGAATCCAAAGGCGACGAAGACGTCATCCACAACCTGGATGGCAGTAAGAGATTGATTACTCGCTCCTTTCAAAATTGGCACACTCACTTGCCGATGCAACTCAATGCGAGGGACTTCTCAGACGGCCTGCCTCTGCAAGAATGGTTAGAGAAATCTATCTTCCCAACTGAGATGAATCTCACGAAGGAATATGCACGAATCGGAGCTCTTGCTTCCGCATTAGAGATGATCAAAACAGGTTCAACATTTGCTTGTGACATGTACCATTTCCCTGATGCGATTGTTTCTGCTCTGGATGAGGCTGGCTTACGAGGTATTGTGTGCGGTCCGCAGACTCAATGGCCACCGAATGCGGAAGAAGATGATGGCGCTGTTAGGCGCGAATTAGATTCTCAACTAGCATCAAATAGACCAGAAGATAAAGTTCACTATGGGGTTGCAACCCACGCCGTTTACACTTGTGATGAAGATACGTTGCTGGCTGGAAAAGAGTTGGCTGAGAAACACAATTCGCACATGACTATCCATGTCTCTGAAACTCGAAAAGAGGTTGCTGATTGCTTCAAAGAAACTGGAATGTACCCCCTAGAGTATCTCGACAGTATCGACTACTTTATTCCTAACAGAACTATCTGTGCTCACGGGTCTTGGGTCAAGAAATCAGAGATGCGCACTATGGCTGCTAGAAAGGCGATTCTAGCTCATTGCCCATCCTCTAACATGAAGTTAGCATGCGGGGGAACTGCCTCTCTACCTGCATACAAGGAAGCGGGTGTAGAAGTCCGTTTAGGCACAGATGGGCCTGCTTCAAGCGGCTCTGGACTGGACATGGCTCATGAAGCTCGTATGGCGTGCCTGGTGCAACGTCATGACCACTGGGATGCTTCTGCGTTACTTGCTAAGGATGCATTCGCTATGGCCACTTCTGGTAGCAAAGATTGGGCAACTTGGGACCTCAACGACATCCGAATGAACCCTGTTGGCAAAGACAATGAAAGACACATCTCCAACCTAATTTATAACGGTGGAAACTGTCTTGATTTGTGGATTGATGGAAATCCAATAATGCAATCTGGTACAGTGAATACCATCAATGAAAAAATGCTATTGGAAACCTTTAATCTAGCAGTAACTGATTATTATTCATGATAATTCAAATGCGATAACAATAATACGCCGGAGCCACCTATTACCTTACATGAGCCTTATGAACAAGATCTGTAGTGTATTGTTTTCTAATTCGGAAGAACTATTCATTCAAAATGCCATTGAGAATGATAGAAAGAGCAACAAAATACTGTTGGCTAAAACAGTTTTACAACCAAAAGAATACCCTCAATTTCGCAATATTACTGGCATGTCAATAGACGATTTCTTGATGAATGTCCATTCATTTTTTACTACAAACTATGAAGAATTCGCCTCTTATGATCACCAAAAAAAGAAATGGGACGGTAAACACATCATAGAGCAAAAATGTGCTTTCCCTGGATGTGCATCTGAAAGCAATATCCAGAGAGACCACGTTATCCCTTCTTCCTTAAACAAAACTAATTTGTTCCCTTTCATCATTAGTGAACAGAATATGTTACCGCTGTGCGCTTTCCATAATAGAGTAAAAACAAACTCAATTTTATTGGGAATCGCATTTCTCATGGATAGTAAAGAATAAAGCACATTGCTTAATGATCTGGACATGGCAATTACTAGACTACCTCCGACACCGGCCGATGTCGAACCAGTTTACATGTATGATGACCCTACGTTACATCCAATTCCTATTAGTGGGATTTTTATTGATCAGAAAGCAAATGGTAGAATTAGATCTATATCTTCAACTCCGCAAGATATGGATAGGTTAACGCAGACTCCACTTCTTTTTGCTGCAAGTAATCTGGATTACGCAACAAATCATGCAGGAGGACCGATTACTCAATATCAAAGAAGTTTAGATATGACAAATGTTGGAAGAATTAGAGACTGGTGGTCTAACGTAGTTTCACTCAGTGCTAATCCTTCGTTAATTTGGTTACCCGCCGGGCTAGTACCTGCAGGTTTTGATAGCCAACAACACCCAACATGTAACGGAGTAATTCAACCTGCCCAATGGGCGGTGCAAGAATGCCATTGTGGACAGGACGCTACACAATATGGCCCTCAGTATGCAGACCTATTTTTTGATCACTGCAGAGAGTGTGGATGGAATGGAAGACCTGGAAGAATTATTGATGGACAACATAGGATACGCGGGATGGCAGACATTACGGCACCTAATAACGGGCATGAGGAGCAAATTCTAATTTCTCTTATGATAAATCAGCCCCCCCTTGCTGTAAATGAAATGGATGCTGCAAGGATGTTTATTGAAATAAACGCTGGTGGAAGGGAACTTAAGCAGTTACACAAGGATTATCTCGCATCTCACTTTGGTATTCTCCATTACAGTGAACAAAGGAACCAGAGCGCATACAGTGTAGCCCGAGACTTAAATCGTCCAGCACAGGTTGCGCCAAATACCGAGTGGCACGAAGATACTGCAGCGGTTCCAAAACGAGGACGCGTACAATTGATGCCAAATACACCTAATTGTGACTATCTCACAGCCTGGAGAATTGTGGATTGGATTATGGATGTCGTAGACAAGGATTACATTGCTATTGACCCAGTAACGGGTAATTCTGTAGCAGGAGCAGTCTATAACTGGCCTGCTCCAGCAAATTTGTTTATGCTTGAAGCGTCCTTGAGAAATGAATTATCTAGCTATCTTAGAGCAATTACTCAACAATGGTCTGGCGCCATGGGACCGAGAACTGCACCAAAATGGTTTACCAACCGAACTGCTACGGGAGATTTACAAAGCAAAGGTGTGTTGAGGACATTGCTAAATCTCATGCCAACTATTCTACGACGAATTGATATTAACGGCGGAGCTAGAGATATCCCAACTTTTGAGGCGGAGCTAAGTTTGCTCAATAACATCTCGTGGACTGGGTCGTGGAATAATAATCTACGTGGCGATCCAGGTATTAGCAGAGTATCAAAAGTCCTACAAAAATTGATGCTAAATGCTCCCTACACTGGCGCCGTAGCTGCCCCTCAATGGCCAGCAATTACAGCCTGGTTCACAGGCCAGCATGACCCATTCACGGTAATTAGTTTTAATTCAAGCACAGTTAATTTCGATTTCGAGATTGAAACTACTTGTAGCATTGAGCCGGCAATAGTAGAATCTCTTTCTATTCTTGGAGAAGGAAACGGAATTGTTAGTATCAGAATAACTCCAGCGGGAGGAGGAGGTCCCGGACCTTGGCAAGATTACACCCACAAAGTCACGGCTGGGACTAACAGTATACTGTACGCAGGTGTAGCACCAGCGGTTGGAGATACTATTGAAGTACAAGTCAAGGTAGGAACTGCACTAAATGACACATTAGTACAGGATAATGACACTCTGGCTGGTGCATCAGTTAGCACTATAGTCGTGTGATATTTTTATGAGTCTTTAACAGGATGTTTTGATTTTATAATCATAAAACAAAATGTTAATTCCATTTGTCAAAAGAATTCTTCGAAGATGTTTTCCCATCTGGATTCATCTTCATAGACAGGACTCTCAGGTTCCCAACAACCACATTCTCCACATGTTCCGTTTGCAACATCATCGACATGAATCAAGCTCTCACAACTTATGCAAAAGCACAAGTCATCAAAGATGACTTCTTCATCCTCATCAATCTCTTCACTTGGATCTCCAATATTCCCTTGTGGATCCATTCGGAAAGACTCCATATCAACCTCTGCAAACAGATTACTCAACTCAGCATCTGTTAACTCTTTCAGCATTCTCCCATCATTAGTCAACCTTAGATTGGCAACTGCGTAACAATTAGATTCTGCATAGAAAGAATGCCAAGACCACTTTTTATCTTGACCTGCAACAAATTCACGGGTACATCCAGGTATCTCAAAACTCAATTCACTTCTAGATTTGATCCATTCCGGAAAGAATGGCCTTGAGATAGTCCAAGTCTCCTTTCCATCATCTATTGACTTCGATATTCCAATTATCTGTGGGGGTTTTTCGATATCTTCCGGACTTGGTTGGCCTGCTAGACCAACGAATTGTTGTACTACTGTGCCAAGATGAGAGAGTATATCTTCTCCTTCTTCGGTCCTTCCTATGGGACGTTCATGCTCAGTTTTACGTAGATGCTTAATTTCATCATGATCGATGAAGTTGACATAAACACGTGACATTTATTCGCCCTCATTGTTGAATTGATCAAACCAATCCATTGAAAATTCACAATCATCGTATTCAGGGTCTTCAATCAAGTTTCTTGCATACTGAATCGCAGCAGTGCCAAGGTACCGCCCCCATAATTGATCATGAACCTTCCATTCTTTTTCCAACTCTTCGAACTCCGATTCAAACTGAATCAATACGTGAGCTAACTCTTCAATAAACTCCTGAAGTTGCCAATAATGAATGCCTCCTGCGCCTTCCATATTCCGGAAATATGGATCGATATTTTCTGGTTTCTTCATTTCCTCATCAAGATTAATCAGACCATCCAGATAATCAGCAAAAATGACTCGTGCCACTGGGGTATCTTCTGACATGATAAATCACTAACATTGGAGGTATATGGAGTTAAGTGAAAATCATAGATGACCTATAGTATCCATTGCAGCAAGAATTTGATCCACATGATTCATTCCTTTCATAATGAAAGAACCAGTTTCCTGAAATCCAAGAATTGTTAGATTTGTAACGATCCTTTCAACCGACTCAGTTTCAGCAGATGTAGGATTTTCTTTCATTAAAATCAAGAATTGTTTATTCAGATGATCAAACTTGAATACACACCCTACTGAAGGCATTGCCCAAGTGGTCTTACCTTGGATTGCGTTCAGTGTCCAACGTAAATCCTCCTCATTCGGTTGATACTCCATGTGGAATCCTAGACGCTATCGGTTAAAATATAAATGGAAAAGACTAGGGTAAGTTATGGCAAGAGTTGAGGTATGGGAAACTATACAAACGTTCCAAATTTGGCCAGAAATGACATTCTTTGGGCTAGACAAGAACAGTGCACACACATTCAAACTTCCAAAATCAACAACGGAAGGAATAATGCGAATACTAGAATTAGGGGGAGACAAGTTACAAACTGACATTCAGCTAAACATTGGTGGGAAGTACTACCCTGCAACAGCCAGAGTGTGGAGAGGTAACAGAGACAGACCTAGGAAATTGCTGCCTGAAGATCTACCTGAACGAATTGGAATTATGTTCACATGGTCGGCTTTTGAGGTTACGATTGCAGCCATAAGAGTGGCCTTAGAATCTGCTTATTCTCAGGTAGCAAATGGAGAAAAAAATAACTCACAAACCGCTACATTTGTACATATCAAAAATAATCAATTCTCAATTATTCCATCTTGAGGACTATTCCAAATTGGCGATTAAATCATCAATACCTGATAGATTTGTGACATGGACACCATTAATACAATCCTGAACTAATTCTTGGGCTTTAGTAGTTGTAACCAATATCTTGGTAACTCTTTCTTTCGGAATATTGAATGCAAGTTGGAGATTCTGTAATCTGTGAACTTCCTTCATAGTTCTAGTTTCACAGGATTGTTTATTCTTGCACCAAGCAAATTTGCAACTTACATAAAGCAAATTTCCATTTTTATGGATTGCAATTATGTCTTCTTCTCTTCTGACATTCAATTCCCTTCTCTCTGAACCGAATTCGACGTTTACAGAAACGTCATGTATGCTACGGTTTCTCATAAAACAGGCAGCGGCGAGCTTCTCCAATGCAAATCCAACATCACTGATTGATTTGGTTTTTGTCAATTCCAAAATATTGTGTTCATCGAGCCAATTTTCCAAATTACTAGTTCTACTTTCAGATTCAATAATCGACTGAAGAGATATTTCATCTATACTTAGACTAGGTTTACCATGAGATTGTACCGATTCAAAATACCATTCAATAGAGGATTTGAAAGGTAATTTATGTTCGTGTCTTTCAATCTTTAAAGTATTATTATCTTGTCTATCCAGTCTAAACCACTCAATTATATTGCCTTGGGGTTTTGTGAAACAGATATAAATCGAATTTATTCCAACAATCGAACTGATTTCTGAGCATATCAACTCAAGAACCATTCCCAAGTGAAGGGGTAGCCCAGGGACTACAATACAATCTCCATCTTTAGGAACATAATTCATTTTTTGTGAAAACATGTCATTGATTATAGGAATTTTTAGTTCCTCGATCTGTAATTTAGTATCCTTTAGCATATTTCTTAGATGAGTAAAATTAGATTTTTTCTCCACATTTGAATCGTATAGCAACAGTACTGATTTGATGCTTTTTTGTTGTCCTTCAAAGTGCAATGCATTCATTATTGAAGTTATAGTTAGAGGATTATTTCCAATGCTGGGGAAAATAATGAGCCTCTCTGGTAATGTTTGCGAACTCATTTACTGCCACCTCCAATACCAAAATCTCGTAACCGTTCTCCAATATTTGACCACCATGCTGGCGATGATGGCAATGGATCTCTAGTGATTTTCAAAGCATGTCTGCCAAAGGTGTTCCAAGCTTTTTTGACTCTGTGGTACACATCTTCCTCCCATTCTCGGGCTTCTTTGCGTTTCATCTCACCAGCATTAGCAGGCAGAGAGATATGAAGATGATATTTTGATTGATTCCTTATCCAAGACAATCCTTTGATTTGACTATACCTTTCAATAGAGATAGGAGTTAACTTCAGTGCATCTTCTTCAGAAACTTGGCCTAATTCGTAACTTTCTGTCCTATTTGACAAATTTATCAACATCTCACGAGAGATATTGTTCCCCTTACCATCACCTGCTTTCCTAGTATGCTCGACCCAATGTTTTGGAGGAAGGGCAGTTACTGAAATGACATCATGCCACATGCTAACTTGCATATCTCTGGTGCCTGGGCCAAAAACCAAGTTCCATTCGAAAGCATCTGAATACGACTCGACAACTGATTGAGCTCTTTCAAATTCACATACAATATATTCGGTTTCGGAGGTAGATTCAATTTCTTGAATAATTTTCCCAAACTCTGTTGTCTCTTTCGTCACAGCTAGAACAATTAATGAAAACCCATTTTTTGAATAACACCTTGCTAATCTTAAGCAATGTATAGGACTCCTGCCGATAGGTAACAATACTGCTCTTTGAGAGGGCATGAAAATGCTACATTGGACTGCAATATTATTGTAACTATACCAAATCTAAAATACGGCTGGGGCTTGGAAATAACATGTCATTTTCTAATTTTCATCAGCATTGTAAGAAGTGCAGAAAAGGTAGGCCATGCAAAAAAAAACATGTTTATGTTATGGAATTGAAGTTAGAAGTATATGAAAAAAGTCAGAAATTCAAAGATGCAAATCCAAACTACAAGCAGGGCATGCCTTGTGTATATGTTGGGAAAACCTCACATCATCCAAGATGTCGGCAAAGCCAACATAACAACTGTAAAACTGGGGATTGGCGAGGAAAGAAATGGACTTGTTATTGCGGCATGAAATCAGAACCAGTTAGTGAATGTAAAATATCGACAAGAACCTCAAGTATAGTTGGGAAATACATGACTGGGTTCTTACTAAAGAGCCTATACAAGAAGTACAACCCACAGCAGGATCCACAAAGCAACGAAGAAGCCGAAGATAAGCTAACTAATGAACTACGAAGTCAAGGTTTTGGAGTTTGGGCTGGCCATCTGGATGCTTAGTAATTTTTTTCACTTAAATTCTGGAAGAAATCAATTATTGCGTTCCAATCAGGATAATCAAATGCCATTCCATTCACATCATAACCAAATCTAAGAAGACCTCCTCTTTTTTTCCAATCTCCTGCCCCGTTATGTTCTCTGTCATCTATTAGATAATCTCCCGAATTCAGGTTCTTGTTATGGGATAAAATCAGTCGTTTGTATGCGACCTCTCCTAGGTATTTTTGCACCCACAGTAATTTATCTGACCAAGCGGAGGGGTTATTCCATGGTGCAGTAGATAAAATATACACATCATGACCCATCTCTACTAGTTTCTTATACCCTGAAATTGCTCCAGGCATAGGAATCATCTTACTAAAAATGCCATCGATATTATCTGCATCTTTCATATCTTCTGGCAACCCTAATTCGCGAAGAGCATGCTTAAAATCAACAATCACATTATCCATATCGACATAAACTATTGCCATAGTCATTAATTATCAATGAGATTTATGATTGTTTCATTAGCAAAGTGAATTGATCTAAGAATCTGGTCGCTAATCATCTCTTGTAGTTGAGGTTGTAGGAATCTGTGCGCTTGTAACTTGTATCCAGTTGTGCTTTTCGCTCTTCGATTGCAGCTTGAGTTAGAATATCGGGCTCGAAATATCGGCCTCTTCCATGCTTGTCATCAGCGATTCTTTGCTGCTTTTCAACCTCTTTTTGCAACTCTTTTTCATCCTTTATTGCAGATTGATTTTTGACCATACTTCTCTGAATCAAAACCGAGTTAAGGAATAATGCAAGCCCGACCATTTGGAAAGTAGGAGTCATGATGCTTATCTCAGAAGGAATCTCTCCATTCATCACAAGATACCCATAAATGACCATCAGAGAGCCAAGCGCTGCTGAGCCAAACAGGTAGAGATTCTTACGCATATAGCGATTGATTAGGAAGGAAACACCAACTAGGATCCCTCCGATTAATTCGGTGCCAACATCATATCCATTCGCTTCGAGCATCGACACAATCCACAACATCGTTTGTAGTGAGATGTATCCTGTGACTGCCAGAGACATCAGGCCAACAGCCATGAACATTACAACACCACATGCGAAGGTTACTGCAAGAGTGAAGTCTCCTTCAGAGAATGAGGTTAAACCGCCTATTTCATCGAAAAGAAATGTGCTGCTCAATTGACCTATTGCGCACCCGGTTAGGAATGACAGAATTTTGATTTTGGTAGCGCCTTTGAACATTAGAAATAATCCGACGCAAAGAAGTGCTATTCCAAATGTAGGACCAGCCCATGAATCGAAGCGAGTCCAGAATTCACCGCTTACGTCCATATGTTGCCCTAATACAATTAGGCTACAATCGTTTTTGTTGGTTTTGGAAAAATCTGGTTGGTTACATCATCCAGAAACTCAATCCTAGAATCGTGTAGCAAGCAAGAAGCATCGCACCTTCTAGCCAATTAGTTGTACCATCCCTAAGAATAGAGTTAGCAACCAAGACAGATAGGAATGTTGCCGCAGTTTCCAATGGACCGAATTCAAGTGAGAGGTCTACACCCATCGCCCAGGCAAAGACTACCATTAGTGGAGCGACGAATACCGCTATCTGTACGCTAGAACCGATAGCGATTGCCAAGGATAAATCCATCTTGTCCTTACCTGCAACGATTACTGCTGTGAAATGTTCTGCAGCATTACCAAAGAACGGTAGTAGAATTACACCGATAAACAGTGTAGGCATCTTCAATTCAGCTGCTGCGGAATCGATTGAATGTACCAAAATCTCTGCCATCCAGCCAACCAAAATAGTTGCAAGAATCAATAATGTCCAAGCATCTTTGTTAGTCATTTTCGGGTCTTCATGGTGTGCAGATTCATCAGCAGCGAAGATGTAGGCATGCGTCTTTAGTTGGAATAGCAAAGCGAGCCCATACATCACTAGTAGGACAATAGCTGCATATCGAGAGAGTTGCACTATACTATCGAATCCACCGCCGCCTAGATTTACTGCTGCTGGGATCATCATTGCTAGAACTGCAATCAATAGCAATGAACCACTCATGCTTTGTGCGGATTGATTGAAATTCTGCCTTTGGTGGTTTATGCCACCCCATAGTAATGCCAGACCTAATACCAACAGAAGATTGCCTAGAATACTACCAACTAAGCTTGCTTGTACCACGATTATCATTGTCTCGGCTTGGTCAGCATTTGTTGCTGCAGTGTAAATCGCTAATCCTGCAATGATGATTTCTACTGCATTACCGAATGTAGCATTGAGCAAACCTCCTAGAGATTCACTTGTGCGTAATGCGATTTCTTCTGTAGCATGTCCCATCAAAAGTGCAAGAGGCATTATTGCAATCATAGAGAATACGAAACTCATTCCGGTATCGTGTGCTATCATTGAGAAATAAACAGTAATTGGGACTGCAATAAGTAGCCAATTCAACTTACTCTCACTTGGACTGAACGCCTGTAAAACCCCAATTTTGGAGGTTTCTGACTCTGAAATATCAATCAACTCCTCTTACGTTTTGGAGCCTTTCTGCGACCTGCAGCACGACGTTTGCGCTTCTTTGGCTTTTCATCGTCGTCATCATCGTCATCGTCATCATCATCGTCATCGGCGGCCTTCTTCTTGCGTCGCCTCTTGGTTTGTACAACATTGACTGCGAATGGATCATCCTCTTCGTCTTCAGGAGAAGCGGTTTTGATTTCAACGCTGGCTGGCGCAGTACCTGTAATTTCTGCCATATCTGGTTCAGATGATGTACCAATGAATTCACTCATCCAATCATCACCTACATCATCGTCATCGTCCTTCTTCTTCTTAGGACCTGACATCGCTGATGAAATTACAAACAATGAGACAATAACTGCAAGGAAAGATACACCTGCTGTAACCCATGCTATCATGTAAGGAGGGTCGGTTGCATTCAATTCTGGATAGACGGTTTCGGGGTCCTCTGGAACTGGATTGGAGTATTCACACACAGTTGAACCATCAGACAACCTGTGTCGACACCAATCGGTAACGAATTGTATCTTACTTGTACGTTCATTTCCTGCTGAATCTATCGCCTTGACTGAAACTTCATGTAATCCAGGAAGGAAGTTTCCAGAACTAAACACCATCTCGATCGTCCAATCTCCATCATCGTTGATGGTGACTCCGCTGACATTTCTCCATGGCTCAGTTACCGATGAAGAGGTACCATAATTTTGTACGAATCTCATTTGCATTGAGACTACTGCAACGTCATCGGTTGCCCCTGCTACGATTTTGATGTCGTTTCCATACAGGTATTTTGCGCCATCATTCTCTGAAGTTGGAGAGAAAATTGTCACTTCTGGTGATTTCGCATCGATTGAGAATTCTGTGATTTCTCTGTCAACAGTGTTCAATACTAAATCGGTCAGATTGATTGAAATCATCAAATCACCAGCGACAGTGCTGGAAGAAATCGAGAATGATTGGAAGTATTCAGGGCCCTTATTTGGATTGTTTGTGTTCTGAGAAAGCAGAACCATTGCTTGCTCACTACCTCCAGTTAGAGAGCCTCCTTCAGAAGTTGTGATATTGACAATCGGGAATTCGTTCAAAGACTCTGATACTTCGACTCTCAAGGTGTATTCGCCACGAACTAGTGAATTATCAGATAATGGAATCCCATCTTCATCAGCGATGTAATAAGTGATTTCTGGTGCTTGTGTATCTTCTGTTACCATCATTGCATTTCCACCAATACCTGGTAGGATTGTTGGGTTGATATTACCAAATGAATCTGCGATGATTACTGCATACCACACGTCTCTTTGCGTGTCGACTGGCACCTGTATTTGTCTGATGATTGTAGCAAACCCATTCTCTGCAATCGGGCCTTCAATAAATTCCCATCCGGGGTCAGTATAATTTGAAATCGCAAATTCTGAATCTCCGAAAGGATCTCCAAAGTGGCGATACAAGTAGTAACTCTCTCCGACCTCATTGGAATTTTTCCATTCGAAATCAACCACTTTTAATTCTCCAAGCATCATCAAATCATTGATAATTGCTTCAGAAGGAATCTCTGTATCCTCAATTACAGGCCCATCCCAATTCTGTACTAATTCGGTGTACATCATTGTACCATTACATCCAGGACAATTGTATAGTGCTTCACTTGTAACGAAATAATGAGTATTAGTAGACCTGATTCCTGATGGAAGGGTCACATCAAACTGTTCAACTCCATCCGAAACACTTCCCATCCACATCAAAGATGCATTTGCAACGAACTCTGGTCCTTGAACTCTCCATGCACCTCTCCAGACGTGGTAGCGCTCTCCTTCAACACCAGCTTGGTCAGTCCAAGTTACTCTTGTAGTACTGTTGCCAATGAATTCAGCCTTGACATTGGTCGGTTCTTTGACCCAGTTCTCATCAGAGTCTTCTTCGACAAGGTCACATGATGATGAAGAAATATCGGAGTTATAGGCCCCATATTGGTCGACAACAACAACACAGTATACGAAGTCGCCATATGTATTGTAAGGAATATTGTAATGGAAGACAAATGAACCATCATTATCAGTATCAGCATCTTCTGAAACGGTTGCAATCAGTTGTGCATACGGGTCGTTTGTAGAATTGAAATATTCACCATGTCGATAGATTTTGTATTCTTCATTTTCCTCAGACATCAATCCATCCCAAACGATACTTGTGTATCCAGTGCCGTTCTCATTGGGAGTGAAAATCGCTTCGACAGTATCCACATCTTCTGGCGGGGTATTATCTTCTAGCAGAGCGTTTGACATAGCGTTCCCAGATAGGAACCTAGTGTCTTCGTAATCCGAGCCATCAGCAGTCCAATTCGGTAGCAGATAAGTCACGGAATAATACACCTCACGATTTGTCATCGGAGGAACATCGAGAACGTATTCTGATGTGGTTGAAGAGAGTGTCACTAGTTTAGTTACTCCGCTAACACCTGGCTCAAGCAATGTCTCACCATTTGATCGCTGGACCATGAAATCGGTTTGCCAGATGTTAATCTGTAGAGCATCTGCACCAGTTTCTGGTAGAACAGGGTTGATTGTATTGTAATTAATCCATTCAATTGTCGTTTGACTATTTCCAGGGTGGAAGGTCGCCTTGATGTTGAATGGAGAGCGGATTGGAGTTGTGAGTTCATGCACTGGGTCGAGCAACGAACTAGCATTGAAATCCAAAGTTGAGGTTACGGTACCATTACCAAGTTCAGTGGTAATTGCATAGAAGAAATTGCCATCGGTTCCAGCTCCAACTTGGTATGTGGCTGAGTGCCCAGGGTGGGGGTTTGAACCGCCCTGTCCTCTGCAACTGAGTGGGTTCTGGCCCACGGTTGATTTGTCACATGCAACAACAGAGTGCCATGGATTCAAGTCGCCGATATTGGCAGGAGTAATCGGAAGGTCGTGGCGATAGACGTGGTAAATCGCGTCCCACAACTCAGAATACAAATCTAAGTCGCCTCCTGTTTGCTCGATATTTCTCCAAGTAATTGTCGTAGTTTCACTAACATTGTCAAATGAAACCGCTATATCCTGAGCTTGTAACTCGCTCGGAGTACCTTGGTCTGCACTTACAGTTGTGAACATCGGAAGTGATGATACAAGCAATATGGAGAGGACAAAATAGGTCGTCCTGCGAGTCCCAACATTCAGCATTTCGCCAGCCATCATTCCACTGCTTTCTGTGATTCGGTTATGAGAGTACCGCCGTAGGCGGTGTAAACTAAGCCTAGTTTGGCAAAAAAACAAGTTTCCATCGGACTTTTCGTTAATCATCCATTTTTTCATTGCCTTTCGGGGTTGATAGAGGCTTGGATTTGTCAAGAGCTTGCAGATCTGCTCGAGCCTTGAAGAATCTCACTATGAATGTGTAAATTCCACCGACTGCAGAGATTGCAATAATGAGGGAAATTGGATTGATTTCAATTCCATTCCATTCGCCCCATGAACTGCTTCCCAAATAAGTCATAACCGCTGTACCAAGTAGTGCTACGAAAGTAAGAACCATTCTATCTGCCCTACTGAATCCTCCGTAGTTTCTACTACCGGCAACCGCCTGTGCTTGAGTACCTAAATATGAACCAAACATTGTCAGCATTGCAGCAACCCAAGCCAACTCGACGTGTCCGAACCAGACTAAGTTGTAGCCGAGAGCTAAAATCCAAACAACATCCAACACTCTATCCAATGTATGGTCGAGATAATCTCCCCAACGAGTTACTCTTCCTGTAGCACGTGCAAGATTACCATCCAATCCATCAAGCGCCATTGCTGAAGCCATCAAGAATGCTGCGCCAAGAAACATTAACGCCCCTTCTTGACCTGTTCCGGCTTCCATCATTAGCCATGCTGCTGCTAGGCCTGTTGGTAGTGTTAACCAAGTAAGAGTTGCAGGATTTACTCCCTCTAATTTCGATACCAATGGCTCGCTAATTTTTTTGAACAAATTGCGACCCTTTTCCAGTGCCATGAGCAGCGTCGAACGCCTAACGCCTTTGTGCCTTATGGTGATGCAAGCCAATCTAATGCCATATCTGGGGTGGTCTTTGGTGGGCAGCCACTATCAATCCATGCCTTTACTCCATCACTACCCTCGAAAATTGGCCTTAAATCGCCAATCAAATCATTCCAAGGCCCTCCAAGCATTTCTACTTCGACATTGGCTTGGATTTTTTCAGCAGAATACCCTCTCTCCTTCAAACGGTTTCTCAATTCATCTGGATGACATCTAACCACAATCAGAGCATCGACTGGAACATGATGTGCTAAATGCCCATCGATTAGAGTCAAAACTTCTGGATGCTGCCACAATTTTGCTAACTTTTCAACATCCATTTGGGCAGCACCATCTGACTCGATTTCCCCTAAGCATGCGTTTTGCTCAGCAATATCTCTTAGCGAAAGTACAGGAAGACCCAGATTTTGACACAACGTGGTTTTGCCACAACCAGGAGTCCCAATAACTCCTATCGAGCGCAAAGGTCGCACTGCCATGTGTGTGCTAAGGTAGCCAAGAGTTAAACATCATGCCCCAATAACAAGTTTGAGATTCATGTTTGGTGCGGCTGATCCAGAACAGGCAATCGCCCAACTTGAAGCATATTATCGCGAAGGTCGTGGTGAAAGAGCCGAAGTTATGGCTTCAGCATTGGTTGACCAATTGATTTCTAAGAAGGATAGAGATGATAATACGCAGGGAATACTTGTCAAAGGTTTGAGAATACTTGCAGGTGTGTTGAATAGTCGCGGAAAATACAAACGCGCTCGAACTACAATCGGCCTGTTACATAAGCATAGAAACAAGCATGGTAAAGCGGTTGGTCACGACTTAGTCGCTGCTGCTGCCGATTACCATCTGGCAGGGTTTATCCATTCAAATGCAGGAAAAAAGGGTGCGGCTAAGAAAGCCTTTGCAAAATGCGAAAAGTTGCAACCTGGGCATTTGGCTGCAGCATTAGATGCGGCCGAGCAATGCGGTTTTTCTAAGAGATTAGCAAAATTGTATCCTTTAGCAGGCCCTGTAATCAGTAAAAATGGCACATTCATCCTAGAAATTGAAGGCAGACCCGCTGCAGACGCACGAAGAATTGGTGCTGTTTTAGGCGGTGAAATTCAAGCGGATATCAAGCGACAAATATCTGCAATTATGGCTGGAGAACAAGCTGCAAACGCAAGACTGCAGGCTGCCGTAGATTCGCTTGTACCAACGCATGATTATCATACTTACAGTACGAACTGAGAGCGTAAATGGTAGCGGGAGATGGATTTGAACCATCGATCTACGGGTTATGAGCCCGTCGGTCGAACCATGCTAACCTATCCCGCTAGCAAGCCATCGGCGACGGTCTGCATTCTTGAACCCACCGACAATAAAATCCGTCCGTAGGACGGGAGGTTTTTGGACAAGGACCTCCTCGGCTTTAGCGATGAAGGCGAATTTCCGTCTGATGGCCGTGACCCTAACACTACTGAGCGCTAGCCTTGCTGGTTGTCTTGGTGGAGATGATTCAAGCGCTGATGAATACTCTGGACCGATCAATTTGGTTGTATTCTATGACTCAACTTCTGGCATGATTGAAACCTCCGTTAACAACGGACAGCAAGGCCCTACAACCGGTGTTGAATTGTCTTTTGATTTCGCTGATTCAACATCGGAAGATGGTGCAATCACAAAAATCATGCTCGACCCTGATGATGGCTCAGACCCAGTTGAAGGAGACCCTTCAGATAATGCAGTCATTTCTTACACTTGGATGACTCATGGTGTATTCGAAATCACACTCTCTGCCGAAGATGATGGAGGCAACTCTCACAGCATCGAAGTCAGTGTCAGAATCGACATGCATATTGTTTGGACAGAATCGACCACAACATCATCTGCAATGAGTTTCGATGCCACACCTGACTGCGAAGATGGGCAACCTCTGCCCGATAGAATAACCATTAGTTCAACAGTAGACAACCCGAACAGTGGATGGTTTGGAGGAGGAGGTGCTAACTCAGACGTAACCTGGACTCTCGTTAATCCTAGTGATGAAGAAATTGCATCTAATACTGGAACAGTCGGAGAAGGGCAATCACAAACTTGGGATTATACCTCAAGAGATACTGCTGAAGGCATATGGAAATTGAATATTGAAGTCGCTGAAAATGGGGACGATGTAAATGTCAACAACGATGTCACCATTGCATATCCTGAAGGTTCTGAAGACGCTGTCAACCCTCGGACAGAGTGAAAGTAAAGTGAAAGTAATCTGCAACCTTGCAGTGTGCTGTTCAGAATGCATGGATTCATTAGTGTCCACTTTCAAAGTTGAGATATGAGACCTTCTATCTTTGATATACTTAGGCTCGATAGTCAGGTTCATGGCAGCAAAGAGCAAGTCAAAGAAGCAGAAAGAAGAAGAAGCCCCTGATGCAGAGGTAATCACAATGGAGGAGCAATTAGAACCAGAGGTCAGCATCGATGACCTTCCAGGCGTAGGTCCAGCAACCGCTGAAAAACTACGTGAAGCAGGTTTTGATGAATTACTAGCACTCGCAGTAATGAGTCCTCCTGACCTAGCAGAACAAGCCGAACTGGGAGAAGCAGTTGCTGGCAAAATTATCCAAGCTGCAAAGAAGATGGCAAACATCGGTGGTTTCGTTTCAGGTTCCGCATTATTAGAGCGAAGAAGGGAAGTTCAGAAATTATCTAGCATGGTTCAATCAATCGATGATCTACTAGCAGGTGGATTTGAGACACAATCCCTTGTTGAAGTGTATGGAGAATTCGGTTCCGGTAAGACCCAAATCGGTCACCAACTAGCAGTAAACTGTACCTTGCCAATAGAGCAAGGCGGATTAGATGGCGACGTATTCTACATCGATACAGAAGATACCTTCCGTCCTGAAAGAATTACTCAGATGGCAAGAGGCCATGGCCTAGACCCTGAAGCAGTTCTAGAGAGAATCCATGTTGCAAGAGCATACAATTCAGCACACCAAATGTTGCTCGCTGAAGAAATCAAGCGCATGAGCCGAGGAATCAATGTCAAGATGATTATCGTAGATTCGCTAACAAGTCATTTCCGTGCAGAATTCGTTGGGCGAGGAATGTTAGCAAACCGCCAACAAAAACTCAACAGGCATCTAAAGGACTTGAAGCAACTTGCAGATGTAAACAATGCATTGGTCCTAGTTACCAACCAAGTAATGAGTAAGCCTGATGCAATGTGGGGAGATCCAACCAAACCGATTGGTGGACACGTATTAGCTCACGCATCTACATTCAGACTTTACTTGAGAAAGGCGAAAGGTGGCAGAAGAATTGCACGTCTTGTCGACTCTCCAAACCTACCAGATGGTGAGTGTGTTTACCAGGTCTGTGAAGAAGGTCTCCGTGACTGATTAGTGGTTGAACAATCGCCTTCTCACCCCTATGGGGTGGCGGCACCTTCAAATTAGGTGCAAATAGGATGCAGCGTCATGCGACATCTTATCGAGCGTGTTCTTGAACTTGCTGAAGAAGAAGAAGGGCCTGTTATTCGACCAACTAGCGTTGAAGAGATGGAGTCTAATGATGCCGAATTAAGGCGTCTATTGGAATCTCTACAACCTAGGATCAGAGTCTATGGAGCAGGTGGAGCTGGATGCAATGCAGTAAGCCGCTTGCACGAAGAAGGATTATTCGAAAATCGCTATGTCACAGGACATGCAATCAACACAGATGCTCAAGCATTACTGATGAGTCCTCTTGAAAATAAGGTCCTCATTGGGAGAACTGCAAGAGGAAGAGGAGCGGGTGGCGATCCTACCAAAGGAGAAGCCGCTGCATTGGAAAGTGAAAATAATTTGAGAAAAATCACCGAGGATACTCAGTTGGCAATTATCACAGCAGGGATGGGTGGAGGTTCAGGAACCGGTGCTGCCGGACACATTGCACGTCTTGCCAAAGAGCAAGGTGCACTAACTGTTGCTGTAGTTACATATCCGTTCAATTCTGAAGGAACTCTGCGCAAGCAAAATGCTGAATGGGGACTTGAGAGACTTCGTGAATACTGTGACACCATACTTGTGATTCCTAACGAAAGATTACTAGAAATTGAGGGAGTAAGAGACCTTCCATTGGCAAGTGCATTCAGAGTTGGAGACGAATTATTGGTTAGGGCAATTACCGGTGTAACAGAGTTGCTAACAACTGACGGAATGGTTAACCTTGACTTTGAGGACCTCAAAGCAGTCATCAATTCTGGTTCCGGTGTTGCAATGATTGGACTAGGAGCGGCTAGTGGACCTGGAAGGGCTGAAGCGGCAACTTTGGAAGCATTACATTCCCCACTATTGGACTTAGATGTTTCAGATGCCCGTGGAGCATTGATCAACGTAGTTGGCGGCTCAAGCCTAACTTTAGGGGAAGCGGAGAAATGCGCTAAGCTGATTCAAGGAAAGGTTTCAGATAATGCTAGAATTATCTGGGGGGCCGCTGTTGATGAAAGCCTAGGAGAAGACATCAGAGTTATGCTCGTTCTGACAGGCGTTCGCTCAGATCAAATTCATGGAGCCAGTGAAAACCGGCAATTGCGGGCTCTAAAGTCACGAAATATCGAGTTCGTGAACTAGTCCTTAATCGCATAAAATGCTAGAGATAGTAAGGCAATTATTCCAATTGCACCAACTGCCATTTGAATGCCCGTAACTTCCTTTCCAGAAAGTTCGGGTGTTGTGACTTCGCCTGTATAATTAGGACCAGGTACTGCTATTGAGAGCGAATTCCATTCATCACCACTAGCGCCGCCATCCCCATTTACTGCATTTCCATGAATCACAAATGTTGCGAGTTCGTCATCCGCTTCAGGAGCAATCCAAACAACATTCCATTCTCGTCTATCATTAATCTCGGTTGAATGAGTGTATCCCTCGTCTATCAATTGCCAGCCTTCACCAATCAATTGGCCTTGAGAAATAATTACTCTAAAACCTCCTTGAACATCGTTTTGCTCGACTGGAGATTGAATAGCCAATGTTAGATTATACTCTTCTGAGGAATTGTATACCGCTGGTAAACCGTCGAAAGTTACAGTTGTGGTTTCATCAGAACCACCATGGCACAAGCAACCGTCATCTCCCCGGTCACCGATACCATCTGGTAGAGCTTGGCTCTGACCGATGAGCGATAGCAAAATTGCTAGCGCTATCACCTTCTTCATGGCACCGCCTGTAGGTATTCGCTTTCAAGTTTAATCATTGGCCGTGAGGCGCCTCTCAACGTGATTTTTTGTCATTTTTGTGGCATTAAATTTTCATAAAAAATGGCTTTGAATACAGATGCCCCAATACATGGTTTCAATAACTATGAGTGATTTGATAATTTTTAGTGAGTACTATGTTACCCTTTGAAACAAATGACTTACCTCAAGAAGATGAAGAGGATATTGACCCTTTTGCAGAACTAGAAATTGGAACAAAATCAGCCCACCAAGGCAACAATAATGCCTTAGCAGCCTTTGAAGAAGACGATGACCCGCTGTCAGCTTTCGCAGATGAAAACGACAACGAAATCGATGAAATTGTTATTTCCTTCGAAGATGATGATGTTCCTGAGATTGAAAATTCTAACACTACGAAAAATAACCCTTCAGAAATTACCTACAAACTTCTACTAGAGACAGTTTGGGTTGATGATATTCTTGACCCTTCTGAAGTTCAATTATTAGCAAGAAAAAGAGGTGAACTCGGACTTTCATTTGAGAGACATCTCCAACTAGTTCGAGATATCATCGGAGGCTAATCAATGGCCCCCACTCCTTTCGAGCATGGACTAGCATTAGCTTGGTCCGATGGTGCACTATCACGTGATGGTGCGATAATGCTCGAAACATTGCAAAAGCAATTGGGACTTAGCGATAAAGAAAGAGCCGTTCAGGAGCAGTCTTGGCTATCTGACATGTCGAAGAATGATAGAAGATCGTTTGGAGATGGAGACCAGATTCTAAGAGAATGGCTTGAAGGCCTAAACGATAGAGAAAATTTAGCCTCTAGTGCCCGCTCGATGGGTCGTGCAGCCCTGGATGTAGGATTATCCAAATCCGCATGGACCAATGCATACCAATTTGCCAATGGGTTAGGCTTAGGGGAAGAGTTGGCTTCAGGTGTTTGGCTAGAAAAAGAAGCAGACAAATTAGAGGGGTGGCCTGCTGCTCTAGACCCATTAGCGATTATTCTTGGACTTGTTATTTCGGTCCCAAAAACCACGCCTATACAACAAGCAGAATTGGTAGAGGGTGATGCATTTGTTCTGATTAACCATGCAGATGCTAAATCAAATTCCCTATCTTGGATGCCCGAACTAATCCCAGTGATGAATGAAAAATGTGCTTGGGGTTGGAAAGGCGATAGTAAGGCTTCAACTAGTCCTCCTGAAAAAGACTTAGTGTACTGTAATTCTGTTGTACTTGCATGGATCCGACGTTTGATTGCAATGCGCCATCAAAGAGGTGAACGCGGACTAGAAGAATTACCTGAGGGGTTCCAAGTCATGCCTTCATCTGCTGAATTAGAACGAGATGGCAACAATCTGAAAATTTCAATGATTGTTGACCTAGGTGAAAACGGATTAGTTCGGCCATGGGCTAGTGTCAATGTAGACCAAGAGATAACCATTAATCCTGCACCAGAAGGGTTGGGAACCAATTGGGTGAAGATTCATGATGGCCTAGCAAATGTCATAGTTACTGCTCTTGAAACCCTGCCTAAACAACTGTTACTAGCTGCTGGATTACAAGTAAATTGCACTAATATTTCAGTTCATGAGGGATGGATTACTCATGATTTGAGTGAATGATAACCTCTGAAGTTATCTTACAATCATCTCGCAGGCTGTTTGAAACACTGCAGTACTTTTCATGTGATTTGTGCACTACTCTCTCAACTAATTTTTGTGGAACATCTCCTTCGACATGATACACTAAATGCATGGAAGTAAAGTATCTAGGTGATTCATCATTTCTTGTTGAGTCCATGTCCACCCATACTTTGGAAAATTCACGGTCTTTCAATCCAATCACCACATCAACAATCGAACAAGCCCCAACCATCTGTAAGGCAAGTTGCATTGGACTTGGGCCTTCTTCCCAGTTCATCTCAATTCGCTGGCCGTTGGAATTAATCCCAACCATATTTTTCCCACCAGTCCACTCAACTGTTCCTTGCATAATTGCTCCAACTCCCACTACAAGATGAAACCACCGTTGACCGCTGTGTTGATGAAGGGAGTCAAGTTGGGTCGTAACGAGCACCATGTCAGGCAGCCCTATTACAATGGAAAACGGAGTTCTAATTGTACCAGACAATCCAATCGTTCACTACATTGAAGGAGATGGAATTGGAGTTGATATCACTCCAGTAATGATTGAAGTTGTAGATGCGGCTGTATCCAAAGCCTACTCTGGTGCAAAATCAATTACATGGAGCGAAACTCTAGCGGGAGAGAAAGCATTCAACCACACGGGAGAATGGCTACCAGAGGCGACATTAGATGCAATGAGAACCGGTCTAGTTTCAATCAAGGGCCCTTTGACCACGCCAGTTGGCGGTGGGATCCGCTCACTCAATGTAGCACTTAGGCAAAAACTGGACTTATTCGCATGTGTTAGACCTGTTCGCTGGTATGAAGGGACTCCTTCACCAGTAAAGTCCCCTGGTGATGTCGACATGATCATCTTCAGAGAGAATAGCGAAGATGTGTACGCTGGAATCGAGTGGGAAGCTGGGTCTCCTGAAGTCGCTAAAGTAATGGATTTCTTAGTCAATGAAATGGGTGTGGATAAAATCAGATTCCCAAATACTTCGGGAATAGGAATCAAACCGATTAGCAAAGAAGGAACTGCAAGAATAGTTCGTGCTGCAATCAAATACGCAGTAGAAAATGACAAGGATAGTGTTACACTAGTCCACAAAGGTAACATCATGAAATTCACAGAAGGTGGATTCAGAGATTGGGGATACCAATTGGCTAAGGATGAATTTGGTGCAACTGAATTAGACGGTGGACCATGGTGTACATTTGAAAATCCGAATACTGGAAACACGATTACAATCAAGGACGTAATTGCTGATGCTATGCTTCAACAAATTATCACTCGCCCTGCAGAATATGGAGTTCTTTCCACAATGAATCTCAATGGCGACTATATCTCCGATGCTCTAGCAGCACAAGTGGGAGGAATCGGTATTGCCCCTGGTGCAAATATCAACTACGATACTGGAATTTCTATCTTCGAAGCAACACATGGAACTGCCCCGAAATACGCTGGTCAAGACAAAGTTAACCCGGGTTCACTAATCTTGTCCGCTGAAATGATGCTTAGACACATGGGCTGGAGTGAAGCTGCGGATTTAATCGTCAGTGGAATGGAAGGTGCAATCTCTGCTAAGACTGTAACTTACGACTTTGAAAGATTGATGGATGATGCTGAATTACTATCATGTTCAGCATTTGGAAAGGCGATTATCTCTCATATGTGAGATAATTTCAGATCCAAGAATTCAAGTTTCGGCTGTTGGCAATAACTCCGAATCCGAATCTTTCCTCAATCGCTCTTGCGACTAAAGCAAAATCAGAATCTCTGGTTGCCATAAGAATACTTCCAAGTTCACCAAGTGGGCGGTTTGCCATTGCAGTACACAAACTCATCAGTGTTTGATCCGCAACTTCTGGGTAGATGTCTTTTCCATCAATTACAGTTCGCAAAGGTTCACCATGCACCCTCTTCATTGCAGTTATTTCATCATAAACTTCAGTGTGCTCTTGTAGGAATTTCTTCAACTCTGCTCGAATATCTTCGTCATCGGCTTCATCTTCGATATGCAAATCAAGTGGTTTCCATGTAGAGAAATCGGAAATTACCTCTTTGGCAATATCAACCAATGTTTCCTTATTGAGAACATTCTCCAATTCATCCGCTGAAACCAATGTATCGACGAATCTATCTCGGATTCTTTCAACATCAGCAGCAATAGAAATTAACTCGTTTTGAACTATCTTTGGCAGCCACAATTCGATAACTCCTGCTTGTGACCTGTGCTTCAGAATACGGTGGAAACTGCCTCTTCCTCCAATGTCTAGAGCCGCTTCAGAACTAATGCCCAATGTCTCTGATATCCTGTATTGTAATTCGTCAATCAAAATGTTGGTATCGACAATAACTAGAGGGGAAAGTGCTAGATGGCGGAGATATGCTCTCTGTTTTATCGGCAAGTTATGACGATGTGTTGCAAACAAACGCCTTTCTGCATCTGCCAATCTTTTGATATCGAGAACATTGAATTTTCCTGAATTTTGTGCACGCTCAAGTAGCATCAATCCTTCCAATGGCCTTTCAGCAGATGCTTCAAGTGCAATTTCATAGATTTCCTCTCCAGATGGATCGTGCATCATTGCTTGAGCATAACGATTCTCGAACGTATGTCGATTCCTTCTTCTCTCTCTCTGCAGAGAATTCACCGCCGCCTTCACTCTTCCAGAGAAAGGCTCCCTAGGTAGAGGGCGTGGGTGAGAACTTGGATAATTTCTGAGCATGTCAAGTTCTTCTTCTGAATGTTTGACTCTTGCAACTTTCTCAACTTTACCAAATTGGTCTTCTTGGTTTACCATTTCTGTACGCTTTACGAAGTTGGTTAACAGCCTTGTAGCCTCGTCGGTGTTACGCTTATTTGCAGCAATATGTGATACATTGAGGTATAATTGGAATCTCTTGGTAAGAGCGGATTTTAATGCAGGCTCTTGTTCGAGCAGAGATACTGCTTCTGACCATTGCTCTGCGTGAGCAAGATGAATCAAAGCTTTGCGATGAAGGAGAATTTTGTGCTCGTAATCGAAGTCTTTGTGATCGCCTGCACGCTTGTAATCACGGGCTGCATTCAACTCGTCATTATTGCTAACATGCATCGCTGCCCTCGCCAATGTGTGCCATGGAGATTGAGGGTCGTTTTCTTGATACCATGAAACCAAATTGGTTAGCCCAATATCATACTCCAAAACAAGGTGCCTAACCGCCTGCATCATCGGCATAGCGGTAACTTCTCCTGAAAGAAGTCCGTCCAGTAATTCAACAACTCCTTTTGATTTCCCAGTTTGCAACAACCATGATGCTCTATTCAACCGTAATGTATCGATAACTGCATTAAACAATCGTGATTCGACATCGCTCAATTTTGCCTCACTAACACTCTTGACAAGGTTGTCGAGGACCTTGGAATCTGCCAAGCCATCGCCACCATCTCTTAGCGCTTGTTTACAATTATTGAAAGCCTTAATTCCATTTTTATCAAGAGTATCTACAACCCAATCATCTGCGGATTGTGCGGCTCCATCAAGCATCAAAATTAGACCTCTGCTAGCTGGGGAAAATGCACTAGGAACCTCTGCGGCTTCAACCGTTGAAAGGGCATTTCTTCTTGCCTTACGGATAGTTGCGAAATCCCATCCTTTTGTTTTCGCAGGAAGTAGATGTACAACTAAGAGCGTGGCATATGGATAATCAATGCATCTCTGATCATCAACGAACAGTACCTCTGCAAGACGATTTAGGTCTAGTCCACGAGTAAACAAATCGATGGATGCTGAGATGCCTAATGAGGCTCCTTTGTCATGCATCCTTCGAGCGGTAGCCAAGCGTAAATTCTCTCCAATCTCTTCATCTGCTACTATTTCTGAAAGAGATTCCTGAGCCAGTTTATCGATTTGTGATGCCAGCCATGAGAACGCTTCCTCTCCCAATTGTTTGACGATTGGAATCAAAATTTCCATATCTGCATCTGGCTCAACTGTTTGCGTTTTCAAGAGTTCAAGAGCTTCTTCGGATGAACCTTCACGAACCAATGCAGATAATTTCCACCATGTCAGAGATTCTCTCTGCTGAGGGCTAGTGACCACTTCCAGCCCTTCCTGAATTTCACTACTAGAAAGTTCAGATGCTTCAGCAGGCATGAGGCCCCATGCTACTTTCTTTCGAGCCATAGACAATTCATCATCTTCGGTGAGTGATCTAGATTTGTTCCAATCGTTGACATCACCATTTCTCAATTGGATTAAGTCAGTTAATGCCTCGGATAAATCAGAATTGAATTTCGCCAATTCTTTCAATGAATCTGTGGCATCATTTCCAAGATGAATATGCAATAATACACTGATTACCGACGCATCGCCTTCTAGATTTTCTAAACCGTCGATGTCTCGCAATCCCTTCTTTCCATTAAGTTGAGCCTTGGCTTTTTGCAAAGCCATCTTTATTTTTGCATCAGAAGATTTTGACTCATACACGGCCAATGTATTTGCCAAGGATTTTGAATTCTGTGGGTCAATTCTAGCCACGTCCGTCTCGAAATTATCGGCTTCTTGTTCCTCTATATCGGCTTGAGGGAACGCAGCAAATTGTGCAAGAATAGGAGTTGCTTCTGCCATTTTTGACCAGACTGGATGAACTCCGTTTGTAGAGGCTTTCTCTCTCAAATCTTCTAAAATTTCATCCCATGAATCATCCCAGTCATCAGAAAATAGTGTCTTTCTAACAAGAAGAACCGCTAAGCGGTATGCTGCTGGAGACCCATCGTCGATTAGTACTTCATCGGCTTTAGGCAGCCATTCCATTGGACTAGAAGCCCCACGTGTACCTCGCCTGGTACGTGCGCTTCTTCGTGCCCTCATCATCGGAGATGGTCCGCTCTCGTCTTCTTCAGGAATCTGAATTTCGTTTAGCCCGATTAGTAACAATGACTTCCAAGGTTTGTCAAGTGCTCTCCATTCAGCAGTTTTTGCAACTTTTGATTGTCGGGAGCGAGGAGGCATGTTGCCTTTCATTCCCGCTTCGAGGCAGGTGGCTAGATTGTTCTCCTGCAGCAAACTCACCCCTACGGGGTGATGCCCCTCGTCGGACCTCTTTAGAGCCACCGGCTCCAAATCATTCCAAACAACAATGATAGGGAAGCCCCCGGAATACAAAATAATGGCGACAGCAGACACCATTATCCTATTGCTGCACCCCATTACTGCGGTAGCGATTTTAGCATGGATGTGGTGGCAATATGGTTGGAAAAGAAAATCCCATGATTTGAAGGGAAAAGAACGCCAACAAGAATTAGAGCGACATGAAAAGATAGGAGAAAGAATCCTGCAAGCAGCAATCGTCTCGGTGCTGATTGCATTTACAGCTAGATGGTACACTGGTCTTGGCTTACTTCCTGGCAGTCTTCACGGGTTTACGGGCCCTATTGGAATAATTCTCTTGTGGGTGATGGCACGCTGGGGTAGGAACTCTCGAAAAGATAAGTTGCAGAAAGTCAAACATGGAAGGGCCGCGGATTTACTGATTACCCTAATGGTGTTCCATTCATTCCTCGGATTCCTGTATATCTTCGAGGTCGTTTGAACCCCCTAACCAACTTGGACTCCACCAATTCCACTTACCCATCAATCTCATGGTGGAGGGGACAACCAGCGCTCTAACAATTGTCGCATCCAGCAATATTGCAAGGGCGAGCCCAAGTCCAATCTGTTTGAGAATTACTACTGAAGACAGTCCGAATGCTAAGAAAACAACAACCATAATCGCCGCAGCACCAGTGATTAATCGTCCAGTCTTCTGAAGTCCATTTGCTACAGCTTGAGTGTTATCTCCCGTTACTTCCCATTCTTCATGGATCCTAGATAACATCAGAACTTCATAGTCCATAGATAATCCAAATACGATACAGAACATGATTACTGGATTTGTGGCTTCAATCGGCTGCGGAGTGAAATTGAGAAGTTCTGAACCATTACCCCACTGGAATACAAAGACCAACATTCCGAACGATGCTGAGATAGATAGGATGTTCATCACAATCGCCTTGATCGGAATAATAACACTTCGAACTTGGATGTAAATTAGAATAATTGTTGAAGTAAAAATGAATGCTATTGCAATTGGTAAATTTTCTACGATTGCATCTAGAACGTCAACGCTGTATGCAGCAAAGCCGGCAACCATCAATTTACCATTATCTCCGACCTTGAGTTCATTCATTAGAACTGAGCGGTCGTCTCGCATATCTTTGACGAAGTTTCGGCTATCTTCTCCTGTAATTGGCCCATTTAGCGAGAACACGATGTATGTTACATTGTCAGATAAGAACTGGTTCCGGAGGTAATCTCTGGTTGCAGCATCTTGAGCAGACAGGTTAGAGGTTGGAGTTTGCCAATAGGAAACTGCCATTGATTCATTTACACCAGGATAAGGCATTGCATAACCAAATGTTTCAATCACTCGTTCATCATCTAGTTGACTAGTCATCCATTGGTGCATGCTGCGGATGTTTTGCTCAGAGAGTGGATTTTCTCCATCAAAGTCAACGACAATAGTTGCGGCATTTACAGCCCCTTCAGGCCACTTTTCATCCATGTGCTCAAACCCGACTCTTGTTTCATCATCAGGTGGGAGAGCATCTCTAGATGCAATTGAGAAATCTGCTTGCAAGAAAGGAAGTCCTGCACCCAAAAGAATGATGAGAGTAGGTATTAAAACAGCCCATGGTCTCTCCATGACTGTAGTTGCTATCTTCGACCAAACGCCTTCTCCATCATCATTTTCTGTACTAAATGCAAAAGGAATTCTGAATTTGAACAATCTGTAACCAAGCATTGCTAATACCGCTGGAAGTACAATGATGGAGAAGATCATAGCAACAGAAACAGAAAGGGTACCTCCAATTCCTAAACTTGGTAGGCCCGTATTTTCAAAGAATAGCATTCCCATCAGGCCGATTGCAACAGTAACACCGCTGAAGAAAACAGCTTTACCGGCAGTAGCAACGGTCATTGCAGTAGAAGTACGAATGTCTCTTCCTCTGTTGAGTTCTTCCCTGAAACGATTTACCATGAACAAAGAATAATCAACAGATACACCAATTCCAATCAGCGTAATGATATTCAAAGCGTACTGGGTTACATCGGTTGTATTGGATAGCCATATCGTAATTCCCATCGCTGATAAAACGGTTAAAATAGCAATCCCAAGGGGAAGTAACGCAGCAATTAGAGTTCCGAAAACGATGCCCAGAATTATCAATGTCAAAGGTCCAGAAACTAATTCTGCTTTGATTAAATCATCTTGAATCCTAACATCAAAAGTGACATCGATTGCGATAGCACCTGTCCTCCAGGAATCGAAATCTGAATCGATTTCTACAGACTCATAATGCTCAGCATAGAGTGCTTTTGCTTCCTTCCTGTCCAAGTTGATTATTATTCGATTTTTAGCCCAGAAACCATCATCCTCTTGCTTCACAAACTCTTCTCTCTCATCACCAGTTTTGTCCCATGAGTATTCAATTTCAACATCGTCCAACTTAGCGAAAGGATCCAGGGCAGCAATGACTTCATCTCTCCATTCTTGAGATGAATCGTTCAATGAATCATGATGCACTAAAAGTGTGAAACCTTGAACATCTTCTTCCTCACCAAAGAAAGCATCCTCCAACAAATCTCCGGCTTCGATTGATTCGAGGTCTCCCTCGCCCCATGATTCCGCCCAATTTGGCCCCATCATTACAAGAGAAGACATCAAAAAACAGGATAGCATTCCAATTACTAAGACTGATTTTCGATAATCGTAAGTGAATTCGCCCAGTTTGAAAAATATACGATCTTTCAGCATGTCTGGGTCAGTCACGCTTTCCATGGCCCGCTCCTAGAAAATTAGTATTTGAACTAATGTATGGGGGCTCCCTTTGGAAATCTGCACTAGAAGATTTCACCGAAGCATCTCAATGTCACGATTCGACCATAATTCTAGCCATTTTTGCAAATTGAATTCCTTATCTGAAGCTAGTAACTTACGATTTGTACCGTCTGCAGGCTGAATCCTACAACCACAGGCATTTGCATGACCCCCGCCCGTCTCATCCATAAGAGTTGCAAGCAAGGACAAGTCATACGGATTCCCCTCTTCTCGAAATGAATTCGCGTAGAAGGAAGCGCCTAATGCAGGCCGGTTCGGGTCATCTATACTACCGTCAATATATCCATGAATAACGCAGCATGCAATCGCCTGTGAACCTGCTATTGCTGTAATCAGATATCCATTGCTTCTTACACCTGTTTCACTCAAATCACATATTGCTAATCCATCAACAATCCTAGTATTTTCTTTCACTGCCTGGGCTTGAATTTCTCTTTCCTTGCACAACTCATCAAGACGTTGTTTGTGGCTCTGCAAAATCTCCTCTAAAGGCAAACCTGATGCGAACTGATCGAGTACGACTTGCATATGTTCTGGGTCTGACAGAGAAAGTGAACGAGATAGTCGAATGACTGGTCCATCTTGCATAAAGTCCTCAAGAGAAATCCCACCGGAATCCAAATCGTCAACTATTGGCATAATTTCATCTAAATGCGACAGGTCGAGTTCATTCTTCATCAGATCGTATGCAGCACGAGCTGCTGAAGGTGTATCTCTCCAATGACAAATCCCTCCTTGGTTTTCGAATACCGTTTGCTGTTCAGAATTCGGCCGATTGGTAAGATGATGGTCAAGATACAATCCACAATCTTCGTGGAATGGTAAATCACAAATTGCGGTTTTCCTATCAATAAGATGGTCGATTTTACCCGCTCGCAGCAAAGCGGGGTGAGCGAAATGGACCTCTAATTCTGGCTTACTTGCTTTCAAAACAGCAGCTGCCATCAGCCCATCCAAATCAGAATCTGCTACAACTCTGACTATCCCGTCAAGTACTGACATATCATTCTGCGAGGGCGTCCAACTCTTGAATTATAGGGTCCAAAAAAAGCGATGAGGCTATGAACAAGGATTTCCGCCACACGGTCATGGAGACCTCTTGTGGCGTAGTTCTAGTGAACTTTGGCTCCATATTACTTCTTCAATATCCACAAGGCCATTGGGATTTTCCTAAAGGGCATGTTGAGGAAGATGATGATGATAGGAAGGCGACTGCGGCCAGAGAGTTAGCAGAAGAAACCGGAATTTCTGACATCCAATTCATTGATGACTTTGAGTTCAGAACCGCTTACGACTTCCGTCACAAGGGAAAGAGAATCGATAAGCAAGTGTTCTGGTATATCGCAGAAACAGAAACGATATCTGTCAAGATTAGTCATGAACATCAAGAACATCTGTGGCTAGAATGGGAGAGCGCAATGATGCAACTCACTCATCATGAAAGCAAGGGAGTTCTTGCGGCTGCTCACGCTCATATGAAATCCATAGGCAAGGAAGACTAATCATATGGGGTATCTGGAGTAGTTACTATGCCACAGGGTAAGCCACGGACTTTTGCCTTGTCCGTAGTGGTTCTAATGTGCTTACAGGGCTGTCTTTTTGCAAGCGACGATGCGCTCGACGGCGAAGATGGACAAGAGTTGACGCCTTTCCCCGACTATAACCCCGAAGAATACGAATGCTTTCTTCACAATAATTGGGAACGTTGCTACATCACCTACATTCCTGAATCTGTCACCGGATCCTCCAACGCACCCCTCATAGTCGAACTCCATGGATGGGCAGGTTCAGCGTTTGAGACACGAGCCCTCACAGACGTCACTCTACTGGCTGACGAGGTTGGAGCCATTGTCGTTCACGCAGAGGGTATCATCGTAAACAACACGACGCTTGACATGGGGGGAAATGAAGAGTCTTGGAACGCAGGTTATTGCTGCGGAGATGCCCTTGCGTACGAAATTGACGATGTGGATTATTTACGAAAGGTGATTGCAAAGACGGTAGAGGATTATCCTGTTGATGAGCAACGAATCTACATCACAGGGTGGTCAAACGGGTGTATGATGGCACAACGCATGGCGCTCCAAGCTAGCGATCTCATCGCCGCCGTAGCATGCACCTCTGGATACCTCAGCATCCATGAATCCGAAGGCTACAGTCCTATTCCCGTCATGGAGATTCACGGCTTCATTGATGAGAATACTCAGTACACTAATTCCGTCAACTGGGGCATTGTAGATGAAAACCGACGAAACTTGGAATCAATGCAATCAGGAGCGATTGAAAACATGTATGACTGGGCGTCATACAACAACTGCGAGGGTAGTATTCCAGACCGAAATGAGCCAGGTGCAATCTACAGCATCCAAGGTTTCACGAATTGCGCAGAAGGTTCTGAAGTCGCTCTCATCACGGTCCATACAGGTGGCCATAACCTCTACCCAAACGATGCATGCACACCTGATTTCGTGTGGAATTGTTTCGGAAGCCAAGGCCTCTGGGATGTCAACCAACTTGAATGGGACTTTTTGAGCCGCTTTTCTAAAGAGCCTATGAATTAAAGAATATATCAGATGCCCAAAGGGTAGCGACTGTATCGACCCACTGAATCCCCTTTGTATCGGAAAATAAAATGCAAAGGGGTTTCGGATGTCCCCTTCCAACATATCCGAATCGATTATTCAGTTGAACCGATAGGGATTTTCAATGGGACGTCGATTACAGACAGAAACCGAGTTTACCAACAAGGTAGCAAAGTTAAGGGAACAATTCCAAGGGACTTGGGAAAGTGCGAGAGAGATATACATTCTTAGGATTAAACCCGAGGCTTACTCAGATAATAGTGCAAAGGCAAAACGCACCTTTCCTTCTCACAAATTCCCACCATTAACTGAAAATCCATTGGGCTTCGTTTATGTTGGCCTTACGAGCCTACCTGCGGAGGAGCGGTTTGTAGTACACAGAGATAAACTACCCAAAGCAAGTAGAATCGCAAAATCGGGATTTTTGCTTGATGGAACATACCAAGAAGTAGGTAAAGATCTTACAGATAAATTTGGTTTCAAACAAGTTGGATGGAGAGATTACAAACCAGAAAAGTTGGAGTCTTGGGTAGCATGGAACTTCTACAAAATGGGATATTGGGTTTGGGGGTCTCATCACCATGATAATGAGAATTTCCTCGGCACAAAGCCATTTGATTGATTCAAAACCCCTTGCGACACCCTCAGTACAGACAATTCACGCGTCGGTACCCACTGCTTGGGTTTAGTCGAAGTCTTCTCGAGCGATTTCTAGTTCAACCATTGGAATGTAGTTGAAGGCCATTTCGCCGTCACCTGTTGTGGGTTTGATAGACGGTAAGATTCCATTGTCTACATACAAGCTTGGACCAGTATCAAGCATGAACATCATGCCCAATTTGTCTCTAGAATTAGCGGGAGTACGCTCGGCAGGGTCGCTAGCACAAATTCCTGTGCAACCATCAGCTATAGCGATGAAAACTCTACCTTCTCTGTCAATGTGTAGGTCGTTGAAATCCAGCAAGTTTCTGTTTGAGCCCCCTTGGTCACTTCGACAATCTCCACTGTTCAAACAAATTGCACCTACCTGAACAGGGTCGGTTGTTAGTCGCTGAGTATGGAACACAGGCTCCTCATCTAGTGCATTTAGGCTGAATGTAACATACAAGTGGTAGTGAACCCCATTTGGAGCATAGTGGCCATTTCCGTCCCATGGGTTTCCGTCAAGATCAGGCTCCCCAAGCAAAGAAGCATTTTCACTTCCCAGATATGTCACAGCAAATCTCCCAGGGTCTCCTGCATCGGTCTGAGGGAAAGCAGTAGAAATTACCCCTGCAGGACTTACTCTGAGGCTTTCCTGCTCCCATGTCTCTCCAGAATCTATACTTCTTGCGAGATAAATACCTTCATCAGCCCCTGTCCATAGATGATATGCGTTAGACTCTGTGTCGGTTGAAACTTCGGAATTCTTTCTAGGATTGGGCGTACTAGCATCCTCTCCCATCGTTCTTTCGAACCAAGTAAATCCGTTATCCTTGGATACAATCACTGTTGGAGTAGCAACACGTGGTGTAACGTAAACAGTTCCATCAGGGGCGGTAGAAATAGCGCCATGTAATCCGCCATTGGTAGTTGCTAATCCGACAATTAGACCACCGGTGTCGAATGTTGCTCCACCATCGAAACTCGTGAAACAAAAGATACCAGCGATTTTGTTGTAACAATAGTATACAGCGGTTTCAAAAGTGAGAGGATTGCTATTTGCAAGTGCACCATAGCCTTGGTCAGTCCAAGGCCCAGTTGCTAGTTTGATGTGGTCGTTGAGGGGAGTAGTTCCTGAATCGTGAGGGTTCCCTAACCAAGTTTCTCCATCATTATCACTCCAGCAAATCCAAGAAGTTTCCAAGCCAATCATTTGTACGCCAAACACTCTGTCGGTAATTGGGTCTACCCAGCCGTATGGGTCGCTTGTCGTAGGGGAGCAAAAGACAGGGTCTTGCTTTGCTTCCCAAGTTCCACCATAATCACAAGACCTCATTACTTTCTCAAAAGCAATGAAGAACACGCATCCAGTAGAGGTAATTCCAATACTTGGTTCTGCAGCATCTTCACCAACACTGCTTGCAAAAAAAGTCATGTCAATTGGAGGGACATCAATCGATGCGCCAGTTGAATCTGTAACAAAAATTGTTCGGCCTTCGCCTTGCATATCCGTATCAGTGTCTCCCCACCATCCACCAAATAAAAACCAAGAGCTTTCTCCATTCGATTTTTCTTCAGCTGAGAGTATTGAATACAAAATAGTAGATGATAGCAAAAGAAGAACTAATACTACAGCTAATGCTTGTAACTTAGTCACAGGGCCAGTAATCCCAGCAGGTTCAGTTAGCAAAGCGGGCTTATCCTCACTAACAAGTTCGGCATCTAGAATCTCTTCATCAGACACCGAAATCACCTGCTTCAGTGACCCTTTGGTCGCTCATATTCAGGAGTGAGTCGAGCCATAACAGCCATGTGCTTTGAAGAAAAGAAGAACATGTACAATGGAACAACCAGAGTGAACAAAGCAAGTAGAATTAGGGTGTAAAGACCCCATGGATCTACCTCATTGAGTAAAACAATCCATACAATCCACAATACGGAGAGCCACATCAGTGGCGACCAGCGACGTGCAAGTGCCGAGAATCTTGCATTAGCAGTGGATTTGTTGTAAAGAGATGCAACCTCTTCTTCAGTGACTAGACCCCTTTCTAATCCACAACGGACACAAACTTGTGCTTTAGGACCAATTCCGTGAATGAATTGCTCACGAGGATACACGCTGAAGCAAAGTCGGCAGGTCGGCATGTTAACTCCCACTCATAATCTACACTTCAACAATGCGCTACTCTATGTAGGAATTCAGACAGGACTTCCATTCCTCCATCAGATCCAATCGACTCGGGATGGAACTGTAATCCGTAAGTATTCCCGTCTCTAATTTCCATAGGTAGTGTGCCTGTTTCATCATTAGCAGTTACAGAAATTTCTCCATTTCCACTAAGAACCAATGAGTTGTATCGAGTCATAATATGTCTGCCTTTACTGAGCAAACCATTTCCATCCGCAATGATTGCTGAAGGCACTCCATGAACAGGGCCAAGCGGGCTTTCAATCAAATTCATACCTCTTGAAATCCCGATGGCTTGGTGACCCAAACATATGCCCAAAACAGGGATGTCTAATCTTGTTGCATGCATCGACAAAGGCGATATTTCTGGCCGCCCGGGACCGGGCCCAATAACAACTGCATCATGGTCAAAATCTACTATTTCTCCTCTGCCATCAAAGATTTCTACGCTGCAACCTAGGGTTTGCAGTGCATGAATTATATTGTGAGAAAATGAATCTAAATTATCGATGAATGCGATATTTAGATTGAATAATTTACTAGCTTGGAATGGCTGTTGCTCAACATAGAGTGGATAAATACCTAATTCGCCTTTAGGAATCGGTTTTGTTTCTGGATTCAACCATCCACACGCCCGTCGTAAAGCAGCGGCTTTCCAAATCGATTCTGCAACTTCAGCTTCTGGATTACTCTCAATGGTAATTCCGCCTCCAGCAATAACTGCCCCCTGCCATCCATCAGGAGAATATCTTGCTTCCAATGTTCGAATCATGATATTCCATGTTGAATCACCTGTGTGAACATCTATCCAACCCATGGAGCCGGTCCAGAATGATCTCGGTTTTTCCTCAAGTTCATCTATTGCAGCACATACCACCGTCTTTGGACAACCGGTGATACTTCCTCCAGGGAACAAGGCCTGTAGTGCATCTATTCCATCCTTGTTATCATCTAGAATTCCAGTCACCTGAGAAACTAAATGTTGGACATTAGCGTAAGCCTCGACATCAAATCTCGATTGATGAACACTTCCTGATTTGGCGACAATCCCCAAGTCATTACGTTCCAAATCTACTAACATCCTGTGCTCTGCTCTTTCTTTTACATCGTGAACCAAGTCTCTTCTCAATAGAGATTCTTGATCAGTATCTGAGCCTCTGGGTCTTGTTCCTTTGATTGGTGCAGTCATTACAGTACCATCTTTAGTCTCAAGTAAGATTTCAGGAGAGGAAGATGCTAGGGCTAAACCTAGGTCTGCGGCTTCAATATATCCGCTAAACGGAGCAGGATTATTCACGGCTAATCGATGGAAAATTCGAGCAGGGTCTTCTCCCAAAGGTCCGGTCCAAGTTCTACCAAAATTGAGTTGATACAATTCTCCTGCAGTAATTGATTGCTTGATTCTTTGAACTATTTTTGCGTGTTCTTCGTCGGTATGAGAAGAAACCTCACCTTTGATTCGGATTGCATCCGGCAACTCAGGCGCTCGCACATCTTCCTCTATCCATTCATCAACCAGCCATAGTATGGCTAGGATTTCTCCTTCAACGGGGGGGTTTTGAAGTGAAATTGGTTGTGTCCATTGAACTAGATCATAGGATAGAGCGCCGGCCCAAACCGAGCCTTTTGGAGTGTGTGGAATAAGAGAACGTAACATTTCCTCGATAGTTTTTGCATTGATTATGTTAGTTACATTCCATCCCTTATCGCTCAGCGATTGTAGACTTCCTTCCATCGGTTTCTTTTGCGATTGAAGGATAGTTTCACCATTAAGGGGGGAATGTTCAACCTGAGGAGATGTTGAGGGCTGGGTGATAATTAGTCGCCTTTTCATCCCTTTTGCGAACATACTGCGCTTGGCAAGATGTGATTTTGGCCCACCGGATAGCAATAGGATTCTATCCTCACCCTGGGAGTTTAGGAGATTGTCAATCATCTCCAATCCTCTCCAAGCGCATCAATACAGATCTTCTGTAAATTGCTACTTCCATCACCAATGTCAACATCGTCTAGAACACATAATCGGGCGGCTCCCATGCCACTTCCTAGGAGAACGATTTCCTTGGCGCGAGCAACTAACCTTTCATTGAGCCTACCTTCACTGATTACAAATCCAGCAGCCTCAATTTTTGGTTTGCAGACATCGAAAGTTACCGAATCAACGCCCCCAAAGTCAGGGCCACTAATCCACACAACTCCATCTTCATCTAGAACAAGAGGCATCACTCTATCTCCATCAACGATGCAATATTCATGGACGAGTAAAGCGACATCAGCACCTTTGCTAAAAACATCCGATGTGATTTTACGATAAGCCTCCCAATCACCATGCTTTGTACCTGTGACTTTTCTGGTCCACCTAGGGGCAGGAACAGTAACCCCTTCAGCATCCATGTGAATTTCTTGATAGAATGGTTTGGAGTGAAATTCAACCCCGTTTTCATCGATTTGGATTTTTACTAATCCATCTAAACCCTCAGGAATTTCGAATTCTGGAATAGTTATTCCTAGAATTTCAGCATGTTTTGCAAGCCGAGCCAAGTGCATTTCGAGATGGAAAAGATGGCCATCTCTTGCTCTAACGGTGGTAAATACCGCACTCTTTGGCCCTACCATCATGCAATCACAACAAGTCATCCAAGAAGGAGGTGTCTATTCCTCCTTGTGGCGGTTGCTGTTGCTGTGTAGGTTGTGACCAACGCTGAGGTTGTTGTTGTGCAGGTTGGCTTGGCTCCTGTATTCTTTGAGCAGCAGCATAGATGTCATTCTGTTGAGCGGGTTGTATTGCTGGTGGTGGCGCTACAGGCGCTGAGGCTTGGCCACCAAAGGTTCCAACATCGTCCCAGCCACTTCTAGCTTCAATTCCCCATGTTGCTTCCTGCAATTCCCAATCCTTGTTTCGAGTAGGCTTTCGTCCACCTCTTCCACGAAGAACGAGAATTAATAGTAGCAGAGAAATCAGAATCATTCCTGCCAAAATCAAGTTGTCTGCAGTCAATAATTCACCTAGGTCAGTCGCAGAACCATCACCGTCAGAATCACCATCACCGGAGCCTTCATTCGAATCGATTGGACCGATTCTTTCAGAATCGATTATCTTGCGGTTATTGATATCATCTTTAGCTGAAATACCAACCCACCAAGCACTTTCATTACTCAAAGATGAGAAGGTTTCTGGTGTAATCAAGAATGAATTGGACGTGCTACTGGAACCAACATTAGTAGCATCCACTACATTACTAAACTCATTGTCTGAAATGAAAATCATGTATGAGCGAACACTTGGGTTGGTAGAATGATCCCATGAAACTAGAATCGAATCATCAATCCATTCTAGCGACACTCCTTCAATATCTGGCAGGTATGCTCCAACATCATCTATGCCGTCATCAATTGCGATAGCGGTTGAAGTTACCAAGTTGTCAAGATGAGCATTGCCTGACCAATCAACAGGAACAACTGCTACTGTGACCGGGGTATTTGGAATAACCAAAGTATCGAATGCTAGCACATCGATTGTCAATGGTAGCGTTGGAGCCCTGTCCAAAGTTGCGATCGGGTCTTTCACGGTACCACTTTGGCCGACTGATGTGAATGTAAATGCAGCAGCATATACATCGTAATATGCTACATCACTTGCTTGTGATAATTCGAACTCAAGCATTACTGCTGTACCGTCATCCCCTGCTCTGTCATACAGATTCAAGTCCACTAATCTATCCGGAGGTGTGTTATCTGCAAGGTTGTCGATTGGAGTCACAACTGCAGTGTTGAGATTATCGAGGTAGACATTGCCCTTTACATCGTGAACTGTAACTGCAACATATAATTCGACATCCGGTGTAATTTGCTTTGGTAGTGATGATTCTAGACCATTACCGCCGTATAGGGCAGTATTCAAAGTCAGTTCCAACGGGCTCTTTTCAGTGTCAATCCACTGCTTATCCATTACAATACAACCACAAATTCCAGGCTCAATTCCAGCAACAGGCCAGAATGAAGTCAGGTCGTCAAGCGGATGTTCAGAGACCCAAATCACGTAGTAATCGAAATCATCTACTTCAGAAGGCGCCCAAGAGATATCGATTGCAGTACCATCGTCATCAGGATGGTCCCATGCATTTAGTTCACTGATTCTTTCAGGTTCATTTGAGCCGTCTATGTTATTGACGAAAGGCGTGACTTCGAGAACTGTAACATCTCCAGTGTCTCCATTTAGCCACTTATCGAATGCTACTGCTCCAATCCAATACTTCTGTCCATCAATCAGTGAATCTTCTCCAATTGAATCGATGATTGTCATGTTCGTCTCACAATCTGGAACGATTGCTGCTTCTTGCATTAGATCAACATTTGATGGTGTGAAGTCTTGCTCTTCATTATCTACAGGGGCCATGTAAACTACGACATAAGCACAGTCTGAAGCAACAGAATTATCCCAACCGATTTGCACACGGCCACCATCATCATTTGGAACATCTTCAGCCCAAACTCCTGTAAGTTTTGGAGGTGGGACACCGTCATCAATTCCTCCAGTAGGAACGACAGGTCCAATCACTGTGGCATTGACCAAGTCTTCTTGACCGGCTTCATCCACACATGTGAAAGCCAACCAATGTGGCTTTCCAGCTTCTAATGTAATGATGCTGTTGTTTCCGGCTTGAGGTAAGAATTCAGTATGAACACTCATTCCCAGCGCATCATTAATCTCTGTTGTAGAAGCATATACTCTGGTGCTTGCTAAGTCAAGCGCTTGACAGCGAGCCCACTCTGCTCTTACTTCACCATCGACGGCAACTATGCCATCTCCAGAGAGAGCAGTAGCCCAGGCGGGCGGTATTGGGACTTCATCAGTAGGTGTAGCAGGCCCAAATTGAGCAGATGGCGTACCGAATCTTCCATCATTGTATTCGACTACAACTACGGCCCAATATTCAACACCGTCTTGGAGAGGTTGTCCATCAATAGTTGAAATGTCAGTTTGCAACCTAGAGTGAAGGCTTACAGAAGCATCTGCAGCACGAGGTTGCAGGTCTGCAACGGTAGGAGGTGTGGTCCAAGGGCCCTCGTTAAGATAGACAAGATACCTTGCAAAGTCATCGTCGTGAACCAGCGTCCAGTTAGCCATCAGTGTTTGACCACCATCGTCCGGTCTGTCCCAAAGAGATAGGCCTTGAACCGGAGTTTCAGTTCTAAACCAATCATATGTCATTTTCACCCATACGCTACCATTTGTTGGAGAAGTCAAAGTAAGAGTAACATGCCTTGTTCCATTCAATATGACTCCATTATCAACAGCATATTGCATGCTGGTTATGAATGTTGGATCATTGGATAAATTCACTGTAGCGTTCCATTTTAAGTCCACTAATTTCGACCAAGTTGCTGCTCCACTGACCGGTGATGAGAAAGTTAGTGGGGCTGTTTGCATAGATACTCCGTGTGCTCCAGACACGCCATCTTGTGAAAGCGTGACCGAGTTAGCAGCATCAATAATTGAAACTTGCATTCCTGGATGAGTGTAATTGGTTACATCTTGGAATTGCATCTGGAATCCAACAGATAAGGGGTCTGCTTTGCGCATTGAAACTGAAGAAACTTCATCTCCAGAATTAAGGTCCCAAACTCTTAGTCCACTGGATGTGGATACTGTCACAAAGGAATTGCTGATCACGCTTCCTCCGCTTGACTCGGCTGCAGAATATCTTCCAATAATTGAGCCGCTATTCAATCCGGCTTGAATTACAGTAGCGCCGTTTTCCCCGATTGCAATGAGATACGAACCATCTGAACGCATACTGTACACTGGCCAGTCCTCCATCGCGAATACGTTAGCTCCGGAATTGAAATCACCCGTGCTTCTAATCCAGTGAATTAGAGGGCCAGTATTCGTAGCGATGTGTACTCCCCAAATGTCAGCAGTAACTGCAGTAACCGTATTCGAAGGTAATTGGTCGAATTGATGCAAATCAGTAACGGTTTGAGTTCCAGTATCGAATTGTGAAATTCCTGGTCTATCGGTCCCCCTGCCATCATGTGAGATAAACAAACTGTTCTGAGTGCTTGTAACTCCAGAACTGTCAGTAGTAGTGGTAGTGGCGCCAACTAGGCCCCATGTGGAAGTACCCATCAATCCATCACTTGTATCATAATTTGTAATCGACATTGCAGAAGTATCGTATTGAGATATTCCGTTTGGTGTTGCCATCCAAATATCTCCATCAAATTCGATTATGTCTTCTACGAATGAAATCGGCAATCCGTCGAGGGCAGTCCAAGCGGTTTCCCACTTGTCGCCAGTTGCATTCCATCTTGCAACACCATTGAAAGTTGCAACGTAAATCGTCTCTTCTACGATTGAACCTGTATTGTCGGTTTCAGTCATTGTTAGGAATCCGTTAACATTGTTTGACGGCAGTCCTGCTAACAAGCGTCCAGCAGTGTAATTGTTGGTTGTTGTGTTGAATATTTGGATACCTGCGGAAGAAGTACCAGAGCCTTGTAATCCAATGAATAAATCATCTCCGACAACTTTGAGCCCATCTTGGAAATTATGTATTCCAGTAGGAAGAGGTTGTAGTATTCCTGTTGCTGTGTCGAGCAATCTCAATCCGCGATTATTACTGGCAAGATAGAGATCAGTACCGACCAGTTCGATGTCAGTGACTGCAGCATTCGCTGGAATAGTCCATCCCTTTTGCCATTCGACGGAACCATTTGCGAGTTTTATTCCTTGAAGGACTCCAGAGCCTGTGCTTTGCCAAGAAGACGAAGCAACCCAAAGATGGGTTTGATTTCCAGCCATGGAAGTAACCTGCCCACTTACTAGGTTTGGTAATGCGTGAATTGTATTTTGACCCGATTGACCAATCGTGTCAACATGTGAGTAGCCAGAAGTCCCTCCTGCCTGTCCAATTAGCCATTGAGTTCCTAGCCAATCTATCGAGGAAACCGGTGAGCCGGTTGAAACATGTCCGGCCGTACCAACTGTTGCAGCATTAGCTGATATGATGGCTAAACCTCCACCAATGACATTGTCGCCTTCTGTTCCAATGTCGTATCCTACAACTAATTTACCCGCTGCGAATTCCATAGCCCCCCACCAAACAGGGTCGCTTGGAATATTGTGAGATGACGAAGTAAGGCTCGATAGCCACTGGTCATTCGTGTAATCATATCGAGAAATCGGTTCAGAATCATCGTGGTATCCTACATACAGAATGTTGTTGGCATCATCACATGCAACTGCTGCTGCATTACCATCATCTAGTCTAGTAGAGGTTGTAAATGCAGATTCTACAGTTCCATTAGTTAGGTCAAACCTAGCAACGCCGCCATTGTTTGCAGTCATTGAAACGTGGAATAATCCGCCACACATTTCCATTCCAATTGGATAACCGTTAGGGATTCCATTAGAGCCACCATCCCAAGAAGTCCAAGTTCCTGAAGCATCTAAGTGCATTATTTCTCCATCAAGCCCTTGCCATCCTTGGTTTCTAGCAGTTCCAACCACAAGGTCTGTACCGTTTGTCCATAACTCGTAAACGATATCATCTGCAGAATTTGGTAATCCATTACCTGCAGTCCAAATAGTAAGCCACTGTTCTGAAGATTCATCGAATCTTGCAACACCGTCTTCGGTAGCGAACAGAGTTTCACCATCGAATTCAACGATTTCACGAATTGGGAATTCTAGATCGTCCCATTCTCCAAGTTTTGTTCCGTTAGCGTAGAAAGCCTCGAGTTTTTCTTCTCCCCAAGAGATCCATTCAATACCATTTGACGAAATATGAGAAGTAACTCTGTTTACTGCACCACTAGGCAGAAGTTCTGCTTGCCAAGAATCGGAGGTGAGATTATACAATGCAATTCCTCCACTACCTTCTGTGTCCCACCATTGTCCACTTGCAACAGATATGTGCAAGATGTCACCAATGATTTCCATCCCGTAAACATCTCCTCCGTTTTCGCTTAATTGTGCACCAGCATCAAGCGTTGGTTTTGTCGTGAAATTGACGATATCAATTCTGAAAACGCTATCAGAAGTGTATCTTTGATTGTAGTACATTGTATCGCCGTAGATTGCTAAGTCATACGGGTCACCGCTTCCACTGTACAAACTTCCTGTCTTCTCGATATCGTAAACTTCAGAGCCGGTTGTGATGTTAATCAGTTGGAATCCATCCGCCCCACCAACCCAAATTAGTCCAGGTCTAATGTCAGCCACAAGGCTGGTGACATCTCCATTACCTCCATCCAATACATTGCTTTCAGTCCAGGTAGGTAGCCAGTTATTGTTTGGAATGTCATATCTTGCCACTCCGATTCCATTCAAACCGATGTATGCAATATCGTCGATTACCTCAACTAGAGCATTATCTGTTTCTTCTCCAGCTTCCCATGTGTCGTATACATTTAGTGAGGATTTATCGATTAATCCGACTCCATTTGTTGTTCCCCCAAAGATAGTGGAACCGTTAATCCCAACAGCATTAACTCCCCAGTTAGGCATTCCATCTTGTGCATTTACACAATCATCGATTGCGAGAGTTGAAACAGAGTATTTGCAAACTCCGATATTTGTTCCAGCATATACTGATGCACTGTTCGATGAAGTATCTATTGCGAAGTCAAAGAACTGTGCTGGTTGAAGGTTCCAACTATTGCCTCTGCTCAATTCAGAAGCTGAATTACCATCCCAGTAAATCGCTCCATCCGAGGTGCCAATAAATAGTCCAGAGTTACCAGTATTTGCCTCAAGCGCGTATACTTGATTAGAAGGTAAAATTTCAGTAGCACTTGGATTTGGCCTATTTGGTTCTACTGTAAGTGGAATCAAAATTTCACCGCTAGATAGGTCCTTTCTTGCAACACCATAACCCGGTAATCCCATGTGGAGTACTTGTGGATTTGTTCCAAGGATTGCTAAAGGTGCGAAATTAACATCATTAATTCCTGTTGAAACCCACGAGCCTAGGAATGTATCGTTAGCAATAATGTAGCGATTTAAACCGTCATCAGCAGTGCCGATGTACGCAACACCATTGTGGATTGCAATGCCTGTAGGATTATCTGAATCTAGGTCACTATTCGCTTCGTTTAGCGTTACTGCAGAACCAGCAGCTGATTTATTGAAAGCAGTTGCACCATTTTGCGGATGAATTGCAACAACCCAATCGCCTTCAACGTCTAAGCCAGACACATCATCGGATTGCAAACCATCACTAGAATCCCAAGTGTCGATTACATTACCCGAGGCATCCACAATGTGTATTCCACTTCCCATCGTTGCTACAACAACGTTTGTTCCATCGTTGACAATCTGTGAAACGGTATCTCCCATATCTATTGCAGAAAGCCACCTTGACTGACCGATTGAATATCGATCGAGATATGATTCGCTTCCAACATATATGACTCCGTTAAACTGCATAGCATCTTCCATGTCGCCTACACTAGGGCCGCTTCCGATTACGAAATCTCCAGTGTAAAGAGGTGTATTCCCTGGCTCTAGCATGGCCAATACAGCGCTACCATCTGTGACTAGAACCGTATCGTTCATTGGACTTCTAGCACCAATCGCCGGCCAATGAATTATGTTCGAAGCGGATTTGATTAGGCCTAAATCATCAAGAAGAATCGAAGAAGAAAAAGTTCCTGAGTTTGTATTGTAGATATGTACGGTGTCGGAAGTCAGAATCTGAACTTCGTTGTTAACTACTGTAACTCCCGAAACATCATCCGAAGATAACCAATTTCCACTATTCCAGGTTGCTAGCCAGAAATTGTTAGACAAATCACGGCGTGCGATTCCAGCATCATAGGATGAAATCATCAACTGATTACCCGCTACAGCAAAATCACTAATGTAATCTGAATGCAGATTGTTTGCTGTCGTCCATGGGGACAGCGTAGTCATGCTACCAACATCCCATCTTCCAACTCCTCCTCCCAATAGAGAAGCATAGATTACACCATTGTCTTCGAAGACTCTCCAAGGCACTCCTTCAGGCCAGTTACTGGTTGCACTCGCTTGCTCTAGAGTCCAGCCGGTTCCAGCAGTATTGAGAGTAAAAATTCCAGATTCGCTCAGCGCGAATAAGTCGCCATTACTTGCAACATGAACCTTACTCCATGCGCCTCCTGAAGGCTCAACAGGCAGGTCTGGATTCCAACTGGTGTCATCCAAATTAACCGAGTGAAGAGCACCGGATGCCGTTGTTATCAACATCTGATTATTTGCAACATCCATCTCTAAATCGGTGACATAATTTTCGTCAGCCGTGTTCTGGATTTCGAATAAATCGATAGCGCTAGGACTTGATTGCGCATCTAGAATGATGATGTAAGTTCCAATCGCCATGTACATTCTTCCATCCATTGGATGGATTTCATAATCTTGGATGTAAAGTTCAACAGGTTCTAGTGATGTGAAAGGATCTGCTGGTGCAAGGACTTCAAGGATAAAATCTGTAATTTCTGTCCCAGAAGGTAGGGTGACTGTTGCACCCACATCAGCGTTCGGGCCTAAACGTCCTTGGTGAGGATTTGATGCATCGAATCCGAAGCTCTGTCCTAGCCAACCATTGCCTCGCCAATCAAACATTACTTGTCCGGTATCCTGAGCCATTAGCAATGGCTGTTGAATCATAATGCCATCAGAACCATCTGCTCTAAGTTCCATTGTCACATTTTCTAAAATAGCGCCTGGTGCAAAGTTCAACATCCACTCGGCGCTTGCCTGTGTCCCGTTAATTGCGTTCGCACCTGTTGCATTCAGCAGTACCCAACCTGAGTCTTCGGAACCTTCCATTGGCCAGATAATTCCGCTAGTGCCTTCGTGTGCACTAGCCACAGGAGATGTCAGAATTGGCCCTAAAGATGCCAACAACATCACAGTGACAAGCATAACAGCCCTAGCACTAGATTTAGCAGGGCCTACGGCCCTGAGCGGATTGTTCATATTTGGCTATCCAAATTCAATGGTATATGAAGCGAATGCTCTAATGTTTACGAGAGATTCAGCGATTTTGTTCGCTATTACTCATTCACTCATTAATCGAGTGATGTTTGGCCTTGTGTGACACAAAGGTCAAACCCGAGTTCTAACAGTGTTGGCTTTGGAGAGGAAATTATGGATGAAGATTGGCGTGAAAGCACCATCAAAAAAGAGGCCCTTGATTACCATGAAGCAACTCCTAGGGGTAAGATCAAAGTCGTTCCCACAAAGCCTCATTCAACATCGCATGAATTATCGCTTGCGTACTCTCCGGGCGTTGCATATCCTTGTCTAGAAATCGCAGAAAAACCGGACGATGCTTACCGTTACACTTCCAAAGGAAATTTAGTCGCAGTTATTTCAAACGGTACCGCAGTACTTGGATTAGGTAATATTGGAGCGCTTGCATCGAAACCTGTTATGGAGGGTAAAGGACTTCTCTTGAAGACGTTTGCAGATATCGACGTTTTCGACATTCAAGTCGATACGGAAGACCCGGAAGAATTCATCAAAACAGTTTGTAATATCGCACCAACATTCGGCGGAATTAATCTTGAAGATATCAAAGCTCCAGAATGTTTCGAAATCGAGCGGAGAATCGCAGAAGCCACCGATATTCCAGTAATGCATGATGACCAACATGGAACTGCGATTATATCGGGTGCAGCGTTACTAAATGCTGCTGAATTACAAGGTAAAGATTTGTCAAAAATCAAAGTGGTTGTTGCAGGTGCTGGAGCATCAGCAATCGCGTGTGCAACCCATTACGTTTCCTTGGGGGTAAAAATGAGCAATATCGTAATGTGCGACTCAAAAGGAATCATGACAAAGAAGCGTCTGAAAGATGGCGATTTGAATGAATTTAAAGCGCCTTTTGCTGTTGATGCTGACGGTGGCACTCTTGCAGACGCATTAGTTGGAGCAGATGTTTTCCTCGGACTTTCAAAAGGAGGATTAGTCACCGGAGAAATGGTGGCAAAAATGTCGGCCAAACCAATCATCTTTGCACTTGCAAATCCTACTCCGGAAATTATGCCGGATGAAGTAAAGGCTGTTCGAGATGATGCGATTATTGCTACAGGGCGCTCAGATTTCCCTAACCAAGTCAACAACGTACTCGGGTTTCCATACATTTTCAGAGGAGCATTAGATGTTCGCGCTAGAGACATAACTCAAGGCATGAAGATGGCAGCGACTAAAGCATTGGCAACTTTAGCAAAAGAACCAGTTCCAGATTATATCGCCCATGCTTATTCGGGCGAAGAAATGCAATATGGTCCACAATATATTATTCCAAAACCATTTGATAGGCGTGTATTAATTTGGGAAGCTGCAGATGTTGCAGAGGCTGCGGTAATGGAAGGCGTTGCCGCAATGAGTCCTGAGGAATTTGACAAGCAAGCATACAAGGAATCCTTAGAGGCAAGACTTGGAATGTCATATTCTGTAATGAGAGGAGTATTCAACCAAGTCAAAGGCCGAAAGAAGAAAATCGTGTTCCCAGAAGGCGACCATGAGAAGGTTATCAGGGCTGCAGCACAATGTATTGAACAGGATATTTGTAAGCCAATTTTATTGGGCAATGTGGAAAGTATCCGCAGTAAAATGACCGAATTAAATATCGAATTCGATTGCGAAATAACAAATCCAAGATATGATGAAAGAAGAATCGGAAATTATGATCTAAAGTTGTTGGAAAACCGTAGTCGTAAAGGAATGACAATTACCGATGCACAAAGGCTTCTCAAAAGCCGTCCATACTTTGCTGCACAAATGGTGGAACTAGGTGAGGCAGACGGGTTCTTAGGAGGAGTCAGTAGGAATTATGCCGATGTGCTGCGACCATGTTTGGAAGTGATTGGAAGCGATTCTGACAGTCATTGTGCTATTGGATGCTACATGATGGTGGTTAAAGGAAGATTGATCTTCTTGGGCGATGCAACGGTAAATGTTTACCCAGATAGTAAAGCCCTTGCAGATATTGCCGTCCAGACGGCTAAAGTTGCACGCAGATTCGGATTAGTTCCGAAAGTTGCAATGCTTTCCTTCTCGAATTTCGGAAGCAGTAGAGCTCAGCGTTCCGAGCGAATTGAGGAAGCGATAGAGATGGCATTAGAAATGGACCCAACACTAAACATTGACGGGCCTATGCAAGCGGATACTGCACTAGATATCGATGTCCAATCAGAATACCCATTCATGTCGTTTGACGGTCCTGCAAATGTTTTGATTTGTCCAAATTTGGCGTCTGCAAATATTGCCTACAAATTGTTAGAACAACTCGGTGATGCAGAAATGACAGGACCAATTCTAGATGGATTAGACAAACCTGTGCAGTTACTCGCTAGAGCAGATGGTGTGCGCCATATTGTGAACATGGCTGCAATTTGTGCGCTTGATGCGATAAGGCAAGAATCGTACTGGTCTAGTCTTTGATTTGTATAACATTACCTTCAGGATCTAAGCCCCAAGTGGCCCTTTTTGGTCGCCAAAAAGCACCGGTTACAAAGCCAGCACATAGTCCTCCAAAGAGTAGATTTGCCCATCCATCTACCGCGTATGAAGAAAATCCTCTGAGTATTGGAATTGTAAAACTTGGAATGATTCCCAAAATGGTCGTCCAAAACAATTCGCTTCGGATATTTGCCGCCAGGTTTGCATTGTCAGGAACTATCGGGGCTTCGTCTTTCCTTTTCGGGGAAACTACCAATCTGAAACCGACTTTTGGAAGAGGCCTATCTCCAGGAGTTGTCACTCGCGCGTACACGCCCTCGCGAGTGGGGTGTGCAGATTGCGATACTCTGTGGCCAGACATTAGTCCGATCATTTCTCCAACTCTTGGCCTACCGTCCAATGGCGCACCGCGATGATTTCCAGTCGCTTCATCAGCCAGCAATTCAGTCCAGCCACAAGGCAATTTAATCATAGATTCAGCGGCTTTCCATTCTGCTTGACTCGGCCTCCTTACCTCATCATCAAAATGTTCGGAAAGAATAGCACAAATCTTCTCTACATCATCATGAGTTACCATATCTTTTGGTTCATTAGATCCATCCTTTTGCCCTAGAATTTCTGCGAACTGAGTTCTAGAAATCGGAGTATCTAAAATCAGGAATTCAGGTAAATCAACCCGGTGCCTAGGCCTTTCACTTGCGTAAACCCATGCACCTTTGTCAATACCAAGGTAGACTTGTTTAGAATTTATTTTGATGAACCGAAGACCAAACGGCCCTTCAACGAAATCCATATTCACACCTTCAGTGTTGCTTCCACCGCACGATACCAGTTCATTCCAGCCTCATGGTCTTCCAATTGGGAGAATTGCGAATACGGAGAGATTGAGCGGACATATCCAAATGCAGCCAGGTCAATCAAATCCGGCTTCTCGCCTCCAAAGAACGGTTTGTCACCGAACTGCTCG
>CACEWA010000004.1 GCA_902563095.1 uncultured Candidatus Poseidoniales archaeon
AAAGGTATGCACCAATCATCAAGTCAATCAGTCCGGTTTCATAAGTGCAACAATCGATGGAAACAATCTGTTTCATAGCTGGGCCTTGCAATGGTGATAATCTGAGGTCTCCAGAGGCCAATTCCTCGAGACTAACTACATCACCTTTTTTTAGGTCGTTAGATTTGACCCATTCTTTTGGCAGTGATACGATTATTGTAGAACCACCGGTGACCTGGAGCTTACGGAACTCGCTATCTTGGCCTACCATAAATCTCCCCCGGTTTGTTGCCAGTACATTCCATGATACATACGCCCTCAATATAGACTACAGTGAAATATATATTAATACATATTGTAATGTAAAATCTAATGGTCAACCATATGGGCTTCATGCCCTACGCACAGGACAACAGGAGAGAACCTGAATGAGTTTGAAAAGAAACGGAATGGCGTGGACACTTGTCCTTACAATGATGGTTGCTGGATTAGCAGGCTGCCTTGGAGGAGACAGTGACACAGACGAAGAAGTAAAGACGATTAACATAGCTGGAAGCAGTACAGTATACCCTGTGGCAAGTGCTTGGGGACAAGCTTACCAAACTGTGAACACTGATGTGACAGTTACAGTTGCTGGTGGAGGATCAGGCGCAGGTGCATCAAAGGTATGCAGCACTGATACTGACTCTGTACACATCGGCGACATGAGTCGCGATTGGAAGGATTCCGAAGCGACCAGAAACGCTGATGGATATACATTTGATTGCGTAAACTCTGACGTTACTGTCACACAATTAGTGGTAGCAGTAGACGGATTATCCGTTGTTGTGAAGAAAGGTGGAGCGGCAGACCAGTGTCTGAACTCCATGGGTGGCATTTCAATGGCTCAGCTAAGGTGGGTCTTCTCTGACTGGACAGAGTCCGAATTAGAAGCAGATGGAGTAGACTTGAACTCTACAACTCCAAACAACGACGGCGACGACCTAAGAGAGTGGGGGGACCTAGATGCGTCATGCGATGACACAGAGATTACACTATGGGGCGCAGACTCCGATTCTGGAACCTACGAATATTTTGGAGAGCAGGTATTTTGTAAGAACTGCTTCTCTGGAAAGGAAGGATATGAATACGAAGGGTTTGACACAGAGAGAGGTTACCAAAACTCTGCTGACGACAACCAGATTGTCAAAGGAATCGATGGGGATGAGAATGCAATCGGTTACTTCGGCTATGCTTACTATGAAGAGAATGCAAACAAGTTGAACGTTGTAGCCATTGCTAACAACGACACCCACGGCGTCCAAGACGCCGGAGGTGCTGTAGTTCCCAGTGAGCAGACTGTAGCAGACAACAGTTACGCACCTCTCTCAAGAGCGATTTACATGAATGTAAACAATGCTAACTGGGATTTAGTTCGTGGCTTCTTTGAGTATGGTTATTCCGAAGAAGGAATGGAGCATGTATCCGATGTAGGATACGTTGCCCTTCCGGATGACATGATCGAAGATATGCTAGCAAGACTAGGTTGAAACCAACTAAACCGGGATAGCCGGTAAATTTGGCCCACAGGGGAAGTCCTCTCCCCTGTGGGCCTTTTTTTATTTCATTCTGAGATAAGAAACCATCAAGGACAATAGAGTATGCCCCATACATGGTGGAAGTATGAAGGGCCGAGCTTTTCTGTTAGTTTTCCTTATGGCAATGGCACCTTATCTGTCAACAATTGATGTGGTTGAAGCGACTTCCGGCAGAGCAATGGCATGTGCAGGGAATGTTTGCTTGAATGAAGCTCTACCTAATCCCAATGGCTATGACGACGCTGCATGGCCAGGTGGAGAATGGATGGAAATATACAATTCAGGAACCACTGCAGTTGATGTATTGAACTGGGAATTAGTCAACAAGGCAAACAAAGTACTGACATTTGATTCCTCCTCTATTGTTGGTTTTGAGGCTGGAAACTCCAGCACTTGGACAATACAGCCGGGTGATTACATGGTTATTGCAAGAAATGCAAACCAAAATTTCTACCTCACAAATACCGCTGATTGGATCACTATGAATGATGCTTCAGGAAATACTGTTGACCAAGCATCTTGGAACTCTACAGCATCTGGAGTCAGCCTAGAGGAAGACCCAACCAATGCAATGAATGATTGGATTTCGACTAACAGTCCAACACCCGGCTCAGTGAACAGTGCATCTACAGGACCTGTTCCTTCAGACTTGAGAATAAGCGAAGTCATGGCTAACCCTTGGCCATCTGCCGACAATGCTTCTTGGCCAGGTGGAGAATGGCTTGAGATTTGGAACTCAGGTCAAAGTGACATCGACCTAACTGGTTGGACAGTGGTTGATAATGCTGGAAACATCATTCCTTTCAATGAAAGTCACCTAATCGGTTCGTCCTCAATCATAGGGCCCGATGAATATCGTGTAGTTGCAGTAAACTCCTCTACTTCTTGGGGAGTATTCAACAACGGAGGAGAAACACTACGTCTGCAATGGCCGAATGGAACAATGGCAGAATCAATATCTTGGAGTGACACTGTGTCTGGCTTCTCTTTAGTCGAACAGGTCGACTTATCTTGGTCGCATTCAGCATATCCTACTCCCGGTTCTGCTAACCCTGCATACTGGGAAGTAATCGTTAATGGAACTTCGATGATCAAGATAACCGAGGTCTTGGTCAATTCAACAACAGACGGAGCGCCATTACCTGATGGGGAATGGCTAGAATTGCACAATACTGCCAATAGCGATTACGACCTAAACGGTTGGAAATTAATGGATGGGATGGGCAATGTCACACACATTGATGCTCTAACCCTAGAGAACAACATGACTCAACCAGGCACAATGATTGCTGCAGATGGAAGAAGATTGGTTCAATTTTTCATGGGAACTGAACTTTGGGACAACTACAACCATGTCATGCTGATTGACCAAGCAGGTGCAATCGTTCACAAATCGTGGTGGAATAGTGACCCTGGACTAAACGTTTCACTGATTGAATCACCAGATCCAATGGGGGCATGGGTTCCAGCAAGTTGGCCTACACCTGGCCAACCTGAGCCAAGTACTGTCTCAATGGTCGGTGAAATCGCATTCAACGAAATCCTGCCAGATGCTGTAGGAAATGATACCTCTTCTTGGCCCAACGGGGAATGGATTGAACTGATCAACATCGGAAACCAGACTATTGACATTGCAAACTGGCACTTCAAATCCGGTTCTAGAAACTTCAACATCAATCCTCACCAAATGCCACTCAAGAGTGACACAATGGTTAATCCTGGTGAGATTGTCTTAGTAGCTATCAATGGAAGTCAAGGATTCTATCTAAGGAATACAAACCCTGACACCATCGAATTGAGAGACTCTACAAACCAAATCATCTCTACAATCACCTACAACTCCAGCACCGAAGGCGAATCAAACTGGTTCTGGAACGGTGATTGGTCACAATCTCCATGGCCTACACCAGGTACTGCAAACCCACAAACTTCACCTTACACTGGTGATGATTCCATTGAAATCACCGAGATACTTGCACACTGTTCAGATGGAAGCATCACCCCAGCTGATGATTGGATAGAAGTAATGAACAATGGCACACAGATGATTGATTTGTCTGCTTGGAGAATGATATCTAGCGATGGTGATTTGATGCATCTGCGCTCAGATAGGGTGTGGAATTCTACCAGCATGATTATCGCTCCTGGAGAAAGATTTGTTTTCACAACTCCGAACTGGTTTATCAGCGGCTTGGGAGATTCCATCTCCCTCCAAGACCCTGATGGTTTGGAAGTTGATTTCGTTGGCTGGAGCATTACTACTGACTGTAAAACCATGAATGGTGATGGAGAAGTTCTACCGTGGCCAACACCGGGAGAAGAAGAGCCTGATACTTCGGATTTTGCTGGACCTGAAGACTTGATTTTCAGCCGTTTCATGTTTGAAGAAAAGAGCCAAGACACTAATGATGAATTCTTTGAAATTAGCAACACTGGAGACCTAATGGCTGTCCTAAATGGTTGGTCTATTAGGAAGATAACCACTGGTGGAACCACCTTCAATGGGACATTTACTGCAGGTGAAATTAATGCGGGTTCATCGGTAATTATCAGCCCAGATGCGAATTCCGTAAAGGCGATGGGCGCCACAATGATACTGGATGCAGATGAAGTGATGAATTTCCCTGTATGGATGCCTAACAGTGGAGCAACAATCCAATTGGTTGCACCTAATGGAGTCATTGCTGATACATTCGTTTATGGAAATGGACCTACTTCTGAAGAAGGTTGGTCCGGCCCTTCGATTGGCGAACCAGTAACGACTGTCGACCGTATTCTGTACCTGAGAGGTGACGGATGCGGAAGCATGCCGGATACCGATTCATCTAGCGATTGGGAGATGCGTTGGTCGGTTGCAGGTGCAAGTCATTTCTGTGGCATCAATACATTCACAGATGACACTAGCGTAACCCCACTCATTGGTCCTTCAGCAGGTCTTGATGATGTAGTTACAATGATGAATAACGCAAACGATTCTATTCATTTGCACGTATACCAATTACACGACACTTACCTTGCAATGTCACTCATTGAAGCAGCAGCAAGAGGTGTAGACATCACCGTAGTTATCCATGAGCCAGAAAGCTGGTGGGGTGACTACAATGTTGGACAGAGTCTGGGAATAGCATGGGAGTTAGAGAATGTAGGAATTGAAGTAATGCAATTTTCATCTTCTTCATCTTCTCCTTACCAGTATGTACACTCCAAGGTTGCTGTAGTCGATTCATCTCAAGTTTGGATTAGTTCAGGAAACTGGAAGTCATCATCTCTGCCAAGTGATGGAGTTGGTAATCGTGACTGGGGAGTCATTGTAGACAGTGAAGACCTTGCTTCGATTGTTCTTGAGAGAATGGCATTTGATGAAGACCCAAGTGAACTACATGTTGAAGATTCAACATATACACAACCTGAATCTGGTTCCTATTCACCTCCGGTTTCATACCCTGTGGGACAAACAACCGCAGCGATTTCCGGACCAATTAGCGGTGAATTATTGACATGCCCTGATGATTGTATGCAGGGATTATCAGATTTCATCGACTCAGCAGATTCCGAAATTCTACTATCCTTGCAGTACTTTGAGATGGATTGGTATTGGGGATGGGGAGAGAACCCACTGCTCGACTCACTCGAAGACGCTGCCGCTAGAGGTGTAGCAATCCGTCTTGTAATCAATCAACACTACGTAAATGAAAACCCAGGAATTAGAGAAGCTGTGAATTCATTCAATGAATGGGAAGGAGATGTTGAAGCCATCTTAATGAGCGAAAATGAAACTGTCACTAAGTTGCACAACAAGGGTGTAATTATCGACGGAGAGAGTGTTCTAATCTCTAGCATTAATTGGGGAGACAACTCGATTCTTCGTAACAGAGAGATGGGGTTGATTATCCATTCACAGCAGGTCACTCAGCCTTACATGGATTCATTCTGGGAAGATTGGAATCGCCTAGATCCTACCACTGATACCGATATCGATGGGATTCCAGACTTCTGGGAAGTTGCTAACAATTTGTCTAGAACAAATCAAGATTCAACTCTAGACCCTGATGGAGATGGTCTTACCAACTTAGGAGAATATTCCTATGGTTCTGATCCAAATTCCAATGATACTGACGGAGATTGTATCACCGATGGTGATGAAATCCTGTGGGCGGCAACCATGGCAAATGTGACTGCAGGAAGCGCTTTGACTCTAACAGATGCTGATGGAGATGGTGTAGACGATTATACAATCATAGGATGCATCCCTGAGCTAGATGAACAGCCAAATCAGGACAATGATTCAGATAACAACGGTGATAATAACACCGTAGTCGATGATCTTGATTCTGATAACGATGGAATCCTCAATGAATTTGATGATTGCCCAGATACAGAAGCAGGCGCTGCCACAGATACCCAAGGATGTTCAAATGAGCAAAACAAGAATCAGGTCTACAAAGACACTGAAGAAGATGGACTCTCAAGTGGAATGACATTCATGTGGGTTCTAATTATCGGCGGAATATTCGTTCTATTCGGGGCTGGTTCCCTCCTTCTGAAGCAAAAGAAGGAGGAAGATTCTGAAGACGAAATATCTCATATCCCTGAATTAGCTGAAACAAAATCTTGGGATATGCCAGTGCTAGATGGCACATCAGCAGAAGAATCTGATGGGCCAGATCTAAGTCGATTCCCCGGTTGGAGTTCGGAACAGGTGCAAAAGTACCTTGATTCCGGATGGAGTGAAGACCAACTTGCAGAGTGGTATCAGCAGCAAGTAGACAATAATAACGCGTAAGATTGACAAGGGAGTGCTATAATCGCTACCTGAGTCACATGGTGTACCGTAGTAGCAACCCCGCGCTGAACCCTCAATACTTCCAAGGTGGAATGGCAGCAGAAAGAATGACCTTAGATGGTACAATAAACAAGACACTAACACTGTTGGGTCTAGTATCAATCGCTGCAATGTTATCTTACTCGATTGTATCACAAAACTCAGGTTTAGGCTTCTTGATGATTATCGGAGCAGGCATAGGCGGTTTTGTTCTAGCATTAGCAATCATGTTCATTCGACCTAATAATCCACAGATTTTGATGAGCATGTATGCTTTATTGGAAGGTCTGTTCATAGGTGGATTTTCTTATATGGTCGAGAATTATTACCTAGGTGGATCTGAAGGAGTTGTTCTCCAAGCATTAGTAGGAACCGTTGCAGTATTCTTGACTATGCTGGCTGTCTACAAATTCGGAATCATCAAGCCTACAGAGAAATTTGTCTTGGTAGTCACCTCAATGGTTGGTGCAATCATGATCATCTATGTATTCAATTTCGTACTAATGTTGTTTGGAACAGGAGTGCCATTCATGCACAGTAGTGGACCAATCGGAATTGGTATCAGCGTAGTTTTCATCACAGTAGCAGCATTAATGCTGATTGTTGACTTCGGAATGATTGAGAATGGCGTCAAGTTTGGTGCCCCGAAAAATATGGAATGGTATGGAGCATTTGGATTGGTACTCACTCTAGTTTGGCTATACATTGAGATGCTGAAGTTAATCGCAAAGTTACGTGATAACTGATTACAAGAAAGTGATTAAAATGGCTAGAACACTTGCTGTTTGTAATCTCGCTGACTGGCGAGCAGGAGGCGAAAGGAAAGACGCGTTCGTCCAAGAAATGGGTGCTGCGCTTCAGGACATTGGTTTCTTCGCACTGACAGGGCATGGAATTGATGTTGAAGCCATAAAAAAATCATATTCTGTTGCAGAGGGTTTCTTTCAATTGCCACAAGAAGAAAAAGGCAGATATGAACAAGCTGAATTGTTCCGCCAAAGAGGTTACACTCCCTATGGAGTTGAACATGCAAAGGATAACCCTGCACCAGATTTGAAAGAGTTCTGGCAAACAGGACGTACCATTGATGACCCTGATTTTCACAAGAATATCTGGCCTGAACGGCCAGCAGACTTTGAGAGTTCAATCGATGGTTTGTATATCGCCATGGAATCTATGAGTTCTGAATTACTTGCTGCTGCTTCACTATACTTAGCAAAGCCAGAAACATGGCTACCAAATATGTCCCACAATGGCAATACCATTCTACGAGTTATCCACTACCCTGCCCTTGGTGAAAACGCTCCAGAAGGAGCAGTTCGAAGTGCACAACATGAGGACATCAACCTGATCACACTTCTTGTAGGCGCAACTGCAGATGGGCTACAAGTGATGGACCATGATGGAACTTGGATAGAGGTTGAAGGAAATCATGACCACATCATTGTCGACAGTGGAGATATGCTACAGAACTTGACAAATGGTCTATTCAAATCGACAACTCACCGTGTAGTCAATCCACCTGATGCAACATCTGATAGGTATTCGATGCCAATGTTCGTCCACCCTAGAGACGATGTTGATTTGACTCCACTACCAGAGTTCGTAGAAATGACTGGAGGCGAGGCCTTGTATGATTCAATAACCGCAGGAGATTACCTCCATCAGAGGTTGGTTGAAATTGGCTTAGCATCATGAGGTGTTCTCATGAGACTCATGCCCGATATTTTGGCTGCAAAACGAGACAATCACGAACTTTTATCAAGTGATTTCCAATACATTTGCAACAATATTACGCGCATTCCTAGAGAGCAACTTGGAGCGTTTTTGATGGCCTGCCAAATCAACGGCTTGACATCCCAAGAAACAAGTGACCTAACTCGTGCAATGTTAGATGCTGGTGAAAAAATGCCGGTAGCACCAGGACGAGTTGACAAACACTCTACAGGCGGAGTTGGCGATAAGATGAGCATCGTTTTAGCTCCAGCACTACGGGCTGCTGGGGCAATAGTACCCATGCTGGCAGGAAGAGGTTTGGCGCATACTGGAGGAACTATCGACAAACTCGAAGCGATTCCTGGATTCAATACTGGACTTTCAATGCAAGAAATGATGGACAATCCTTGTTTCATTTCTCGTCAAACAAATGATATCGCTCCTGCAGACCGAATTCTGTATTCGATTCGTGACATCACTGCTACTGTTCCTCAAATCGGATTGATTACTGCATCGATTATCTCAAAGAAAGCAGCTGAGGGTCTTGAGAAATTGGTTCTTGATGTGAAGTGTGGAAATGCGGCATTCATGCAAACTAAAGAAGACGCTGTTGCACTTGCAAAATCTATGGTTGCTACCGGTAATAGTCTCGGAATGAAGGTTACTGCACAGGTTACTGAAATGGACAACCCAATAGGATCTATGTTTGGAAATAGCCATGAAATCGTCGAATGTATTCAATGTCTAAAGGGAGATGGGCCTGAAGATACCATGGAACTAGTATATGCTCAGGCCGATTCTTTAGGATATGATATTCGTCCACACATCACCGATGGTTCAGCACTTGCTGAATTCCGAAGCATGTGTGTGCGCCAAGGGGTGTCAGAGAGCGATATCGATGACCTCATTGCAGACCCATGGAGCAAACTAGAACGTTCGACACATTCAACTGAGGTACCTGCCACAAATTCGGGCTGGATTTCAGATATACACGCACTAACCATCGGTGAAATATTGTGCAAGTTAGGCGCAGGTAGAACTGGAGAAAATTCTGAAATTAATCATGGTGTTGGAGCGGAGCTTCTCGTTCGACGAGGAGATTTTATCGAAGAGGGAACCTCTTGGATTCGGTTTGATACCGATGCCAGAATGACCAATGAAACGATGCACCAAATCCAACAAGCCCTCACTCTTTCGGATTCTGAATTCCAGATTCCGAGCAGGGTTTTGCAAATCATCGAAGAATAATTTCGACGATTTTGATGGAAGCCGTCATATAGGGAAGGCATGTCGGCAGGGGTGCCGTTTTAGCTTAGCTGGTGGAGCGTGGGACTGTTAATCCCAAGGTCATGGGTTCGAACCCCATAAACGGCGCCTTTTCCGTAATCACTTGAGTTTCATCTTTCCTAGGCAACTTCTCAAGCAAGATTCTAATTCGGCGTGAGTGAATTCATAACCGGACTCTAGAAGTCGATTTGGTCTTACATCTTGGCCCTCGAGAACTAATTTCTTACCCATTTGACCGAATAAGATTTTGATTACAAATCCAGGTAATGGTGCGAATGCAGGTCTTCTGAGAACCTTGCCCAGGGTTTTCGCAAATTGCTTTTGTGAAACTGTATTTGGTGCGGTTAGGTTGTATGCACCTGTGCTATCTTCCTTCATCATCAAGTGGTGAATTGCGTAGATCTCGTCATCTAAAGAAATCCAAGATTGCATTTGCTTTCCTCCACCGACCGGGCCGCCCGCCCCCATTTTGGCAGGGAGCAATAATTTAGCAAGAGCGCCGCCAAAAGGAGACATCACAATTCCGGTTCTCAAGTGAATGACATTGATACCTGCTTCCTTTGCTGCATTCGATGAATTCTCCCAGTCTTTGCACAAGTCTGCCAGCATGTCATTTCCAGCACTCGAATTTTCATCAAGGACCTCAGTTCCTCTGTTTCCATAGAACCCTATCGCTGATGAGCAGAGAAGTTTCTTTGGAGGAGTTTCAAGTCCTGCTATAATTTTAGCAAGGTTTTGAGTAGGAATTATTCTACTGTCTCTAATCAATTTCAGACGCTTCTTGGACCAGCGCTTGTCACCGATTCCTGCACCTGCGAGATGAATAATACTGTCAAAGCTATTCATATCGCCTTCAAGAATCTCTCCGGACAAATCATTCCACCGAACCACCTTAGACGAATCTACATCGGTTGGTAACTTTGTAGTTGGACGTAATAATCGGTGAACATCATGACCTGCTGCTTCTAGAAAAGCACACAATTGCAATCCAATCATTCCAGTAGAACCTGAAACTAGTATTCTCTGCCTAGGTAGTTCTGCAGTCGCTTGTATCTGTTTCAAATCATTGGCAACCCTAACACTACGGAATTCGAACATCTGCTTCATCCTAGGAAGGACAGTTAATCCTGCAGACCATCCTGTGAATATGTGCAATGGAAGTTTGTATTCGACATTGTCTATAACTGAGGTAATTCCATTAGAATCTGATTCAAACTCATGGTGGTGATTCCAGGCTCCAAATGGACCCTTGATCATTCGGTCTGCAAAGGACTCTCCAGGTACAACACTGTGGTGCCTTGCAATCCATTTTTGTCGAAGCGGCCCCATTTTTACTTTGAATATGGTTTCATCGCCATCGACTAGTCTGCCTGCATTGATTGGTTGAATGCCTTCCCATTCAGGCATAATTCGCCTAAATGCTCCATCACTGTTGTACCAATCCCAAATCTGCTTTTTGCTAGCTTCAAATTTAGCTTCATGTACAAAGAGTGGCACTCTAATCCCTCCTTTCATACGAAATGGGGCTAGAGTTGGCAGCCGCATTTGAGAACAAAGTTTGTTGTTTTGATGGAGAAACTGAGTATGTTTCAATATATTTCTTAGTACTGAATTTACGTTTCGTAGATGCGGTTGTCATGCATCTAATCTTACCGTAAACTGGTCGCTCAGTCCAACCTCTGTCGAATTTACCTAGAACCCAGCCTATTCCTGTGTATGTATTGGGGTCTCTACCGTCCAAAGCCCATTTATCGTTCAATGCAACCATGTATTCCATTGCAATTTCAGGAGTCGGAGTCCACTCGAGTATCTTCTTACCCCACAGCATACGGAGATAATTGTGAATCATTCCTTCTGAGCGAAGTTGCCTTTGAGCCGCATTCCACAACTCGTCGTGAGTTTGAGCATTCTCGAATTCATCAAATGAATAAATGTAAGGACGCGGGTCGTTTTCATGTTCTTTCAGTGTCTTTTGTGCCCACTCTGGAATAGATGCAAATTCGTGATGATTTTGAACTCTCACACAGTGGATGAAACCTAAATCTCTCCAGACAATTATCTGGTCTAAGAAAGACTCCACATCATTAGGTAAGCCCCACCATCCTGACCTCCTTCCATTATCAGGAGGAACAATATCGGAAATATCCCAATCAAATTTTGAGAAAATTTCGGATAGAATTTGATGAGGGCTAATGTGACCAAAGTGAAGATAAGGAGATAGGCCACTTGAACCATTGAGTTCAGGTTGATTTCGATTCTCGGAGTAGTCGCTGAGCCTTTCTTCCAAGAACTCATTCCATCGCAATGATGCAGCCATAGAACCACCCTTAGTTTGCTGTACTGGAGGCACAGAATGGTCGATTGCTAAAATGGAAAGGGCATTAAGACCAATATCTTCGATTTCACAAATTCTCCAAATGAATTCATACGGGGTAATCGGTGTATCGCTTTCTGAAAAAATACTCTCAACTTTTGTTTGACTGAATCTAGGTAGTCCGGCTGCGCCTGCAATCGGATCAGCTACGGGAAATTCTGACATGTGCTGAATAATTGTCTTGTGTAAATGTCTGCGCAATGAATATGCAGTGGTAAAATCGCGGTCTTGTCGCATTGCAATGAATCCATTTGAATCTACACAATGAACTTCACACTTACCAATCGATACCGCGATTTCTGAGATTCTGCGAGGCATGTAAACAGGGAAATCATCAATCACCATCACATCTGCAAACTCCATCCATTTCTCGAGCAAACCCCTAGCCTCGTTAGGCTTGGTTTCCACATATGGGATGTAGGTAATAGGAGAATCCTCCAACGACCTTTTGTTATCCATCATACCTTGAATCACAAAAGTGTGAGACCTGTCATTAGCCCACTCATGTGCTATGGCAAGTGCTTCTACCACTACCAATGGAAGATTGCGTTCATTAGCCAAATTAATAGCGTGCTGAAGACCATGATTCCATTTGGTTCTCCTGGCTGATATCATCCAGTACAGAACGCATTCACCAGAGCCTTGCCCTTGGTTGAATACTCTCAAACGGTTTTCTGGAATCATTTAATCACTAACCTACATTCTTTGATTGTCTATTTACGCTGTATACGTGATATGTATCTGATTTTGTAATTGGTCTTGAGGACTTTAGAGACATTCGCTTTCCACTCAGTCCATCCAATGCAAGATTGTGCATAGTTTGGGAAACCCAATCTAAATTTTTCAATTCCTCCAGATCAACCCATTTGATTTCATCAATTTCATCACTGGATAATCTAGTTTGATTTGACTCGATGCTAACATCGTAGCACAAGAAAACTGCTGGCTTACTTTTGTAGAGTGTAGACCTTACGGCTGAAAGTCCTATGATTGTCCCATTGACGCCAGTTTCTTCAGAAAGTTCGCGCAAAACTGCCGATTCGGGTGATTCTCCTTCATCGACACTTCCCTTCGGAAGACCCCAAAGGTTCTGGTAGTTTCCTCGTGCCTCTTTCACAAGCAATATCTTGCCCTTGTGAATGGCTCTAGCTGCTACACCTAAATCGCAAACTACGCCAGACATGTTGTTATTGAATGATACATGGTATATATACCACCGTTTTCGACCGTTAGGCTTCAGAACAGGTTATTATAAACCGGAGTTGTGAAAACATATCATGCTCAGCAAGAAGCGAGAGACTAGCATTGTAGAAGCCGATGCGATATTGCCTACCAAGTACGGAACGTTTAGAATTAGAGCGTTTCATGACCATAAAAACAACAAGGAACATGCCTTGCTGTACCTCGAAAACCCGGAAATAACTCCGCTGGTTAGAGTTCATTCTGAATGTCTAACCGGAGATGCATTCGGAAGTCTAAGGTGCGATTGTGGTCCTCAACTAGAAACCTCGATGAAAGAAATTCAAGCACACGGAAGTGGTGCTATAGTTTACCTAAAGCAAGAAGGCAGAGGAATCGGCCTATACGCAAAAATGCAAGCATATGCATTACAAGATCAAGGACTCGATACCTTGGATGCAAACTTACAACTTGGTTTGCCTGCTGATGCTAGAACATATGAGATTGCAGCTGAGATGCTGAAATCTATTGGATATGATGAACTATATCTGCTCACCAACAACCCTGAAAAAAGATTGCAATTAACTGAAAATGGAATCGATATCAAGAACAGGGTCCCAATTATTGTAGTACCTAGCGAACACAACCTTTCATATCTCAGAACTAAGGCCTCAAGAATGGGTCACATCCTAGAAGTCTGAGTGGTTAACATGGGAAACAGTATAATCGGCCAGACTGCTCCAGACTTTGTCTTACAAGCAGATGACGGAAGCATGTTTGATAGTACAACTTTACACGGCCAATGGAGAGTTTTTTTCTTCTATTCACGCAACAACTCTCCGACCTGCAAAAGAGGGTGCCTAACTTTCAAAGAGCAATATGAATTGTTCAAATCGTCAGGTTGTACAATCGTAGGGATTGGCCCTGGAGCTTATGAGAAACTGAAGGATTTCAAATCTACGATTGGTGAACTTCCTTTCCCACTGCTTGCAGATGTTGACCGTACTGTAGGAGAATCCTACAATATACCGTTACACTTGGGACAGTTCCCCACAAAATCATCATTCGTGATAGGACCTGACAACAAAGTGCACTATGTTTACGACTGGTTGTTTAGACCTAGAAGGCATGTTGCAAAAATTCTGGCGGATATCTCAAAGGTTTCTGGGGGATATTAGATGTGGGAAGAACTCCTTATCGACTCCGGGTTAAACGAACGTGAAGTACGCTCGATTCTAGTCCTAGGTTCTAATCCAAAGATGAAAGCATCAGAACTGGCCAAGGAACTTAACACCACAAGATTAGATGCCTACAACAGTTTATCTCGTCTTCAGGAAATGGGAATTGTAACCGTAACAGCAGATAGGCCAATGCGCTTCTCCAGCATGAATGTTCATCAGGCGATTGAACATATTATTGGCATGAGGAAGCAGCAATTAAATCGTTTAGTTGAAGGATATGATGAGATCTCCAAAGATGTCACAAACGAGGTTAAATCATCACAGGCTACTACTCGAAATACAGACGATCCTCGTTTCGCTGTCTTGAAAGAAAGAGGAAACATCTACAGCCGACTCAAGAAGATGGCAGAGGAATCGGAAGAAAGGCTGATTCTGTTGCTTGGACAATATGGAATATTACACCTATGTCGTAATCCTGAAGCCCTAGAAGCAGTCAACAACGCTGCGGTGAGTGGTGTAGTTTGTCAAATTATTACTCACTTAGATAAAAGAACGATTCGATTCTTTAATGACTTACATGAATCGATTGAAGTAAGGCATTCTGATGAACTTGAATCTTTAGGATTTGTCAAAGATGGCGTAGAGGTTATTCAGTATCTTAACATCGAAGACAATCCTGTTGGGAGAGGTAAAGACGATGCTGCATTGATTATCGAATCGCCTGCATTTGCTGAATCTCATGTTAATCTAATCGACACAATTTGGGAAAATGCGGTTCTATTCGATACTGCAGTTGCAAGATATACGGACAACCAAATTAATGACCCGTTGCGCTTAACAATCGGTGAAGGTTCATTCTTGAAGAATATCTCTTCAGTTTTAGGAATCGGAGAACAATTGCCAGATGAAGACACTCCATTCGACCCTGAAGCTTTCTTCGCCGCTGGAAATGAAGTCAACCAAGCTAGGAAAAAACTGACAGAAGGCAAATTATCCAATCTCAAAGTTTTGGGAATCGATATTGCATTGATGCTTCGACAAATTGGAAATCGAATTGGAAGAGAGATTGCATTCTCACTTCGAGGCTTTGAACATGACATTGAATTCCTGGATGAGATGATGGATTGGTGGGAATACGCAGGATTGGGCAGATTAGAGTATGATGTAGATCCTCATTTCCATGTAAGAGTTGGATTGCACCACCCTCCAGTAGATGACCCAGATGCCCTACCTATGTGGGAAATGGATGATGGAATTATTGAGGGCGCACTTTCTAGTAGGTTCTCCAAGGATTCTCAAATTGCAATCCAGAGAATCGAAGGTTCTGGAGACCCTGAGGATTTGTGGCACTACATAATCCACAAGCATGCTGGCAGTTCAATGGAATTAACCGAATAGAGTGTATACGGTAATTAATATACTGAACCACTAAACCCAATCTATGCGCCTTGGGACCTTGTTACGTTTCACAAGAGAACTTAGGGGCAAAAAGCCCGTTGATATCGATAAAATACAATCAATGGGACTACTAGCTGTCAAGTTGGGTCAAATTTGCGCATTGCGGCCTGATTTGCTAGAGCCTGATAGATGTATACAATTACAGAAACTATACAGCAGAGCTCCTACGATTCCTTCTGAAAACTTCGACAAGTTGCTCGACATGTATACGGAAGAAAACTTCCGTTCTAATTTCAAGCATATCGACCCTAATCCATTTGCTGCAGCCAGCATAGGACAGATACATCGTGCCGAATTAAACGATGGTTCTCCAGTCGTCATCAAACTCATCAAAGGTGATTTCAAGAAATCATTCAAAAAGGATGTTCGACGCATGAAACGATGGATGAAAATGGGGTTGCTGTTTAACCCCAAATTAAAGAAAGTCGGGAATCCGATTGGCCTACTTAATCACATTGAAGATTACACTCTTCGCGAATTAAATCTACTCAACGAAATTTCAGGTAAAGAGAGACTGGAAAAACTGGCCGAACAATATAGCGAAACATTTCCTATGCCAAAATTGCGATTTCCAAAAATTTGGAAAGACCTCTCAAACGAAAATGTATTGGTAATGGAAGAGATTACAGAACCTACATTGGAATCTCACCTCAATGCAGGTTCAATGGAATGGGACGATCTATTGCAACTATTCAGAATCCATGGCGCCTACATGTTTGGAATGGGAGTTTTTCACGGAGATTTGCATCCTGGAAATGCCATGATGGGGAGCGACAAAAATTTCATCTTCATAGATACAGGTGCCATATGTGAAGCACCGGACCATGTAAGAAAAGCACTGTTTGGATTTTTCTACTTCCTAGCCAAAGGTGAGTTGCAAAATGCATTCGATGCCATGCTAACTATGGCGGAAGTAGAACCTACGGGCAAAGTTCTAGAAACATATTACCAATCAATGTATGAACTCTATGACGGATTCGTTGGGACTTCTGTGAGCGAAGTTTCGCTTACACAGCAAATGATGAAGACTGTCAAAGCTGCGGTTTTAGCGGGTTGTTCATTCGGAGATGAAGCATTTCCAATTATACGTTCATTGATGTACATGGATGGCATGGTTTTGAAAGGCCACCCTGAGGTAGATCTGATTTCATCTATGGGTCCATATCTTGACGAATTTTCTACCTTAATCGACACATCAACTCTACTTGACAGAGAGCCTGATAGTGGGTGGAAAACGGTGGAGAAAAACCGTCCTTTAATAACTAAAACAACGGCGTGAAAATTATGTCTAGCGTAAAACAACCATCAGTAGCGATTATTGGAGCAGGACCAGGAGGACTCGCATCTGCATTACTGCTAGCCAAATCAGGAGTGAAAGTAACCGTTTTCGAAAGGTCTGAACGTGTTGGAGGACGAAACAAAGTTTTCGAAAGAGATGGATTCAAATTTGACCTAGGCCCAACCTTCTTCCATTACCCAGAAGTAATCGAAGATATTTTTCAGGCGATTGGTCTTGATGCTCATCAAGAACTCAAACTCAAGAAACTAGACATCAATTACAGATTGATTTTCGGACAAGGAGGAATGCTGGATTGCACCAGCGATGTTGACCAAATGTGTGAGCGTATCGCTGAGTTATCTGGCGAAAAGAATGCGCAAGGATTCAGGAAGTACCTTGAAGATAATCGATTGAAACTTGACAAATCAAAACAATGTTTGCAAGAGCCTTGGTTTGGAGCATCTGACCTTATTTCGAAAAGAGCAATGCGGGTTGCAACAGTTCTACGCCCTCAGCGTTCAGTAGCTAAAGATTTAATGAAAATCTTTGATGATGACCGCTTGATGCTGGCTATGTCTTTCCAAACCAAGTACCTTGGAATGTCCCCTTTCAATTGTCCAAGTCTATTCACTATGCTTGCATTCCTTGAGTATGAATACGGAATTTTCCATCCGATGGGTGGCCTTGGTAGTGTATCTGAAAGAATGGGTCAAATAGCCAAAGACCTCGGTGTAGAATTCCGTATGGGTGAGGCTGTAACCGAAGTAATCATGGACAAGAAAACTATCAAAGGTGTCGTTACCGAAAATGGTGAATTCTATGCGGACAAAGTTGTAATGAATGCTGATTTCGCCCAAGGTATGACTTCTCTTTTCCCTGACAAGATTAGAAAGAAATGGTCCAATAAGAAGATTGACAAAAAGAAATATTCTTGCTCTACATTCATGCTTTATCTCGGTGTTAAAGGAACCTATGACGAACTTCCCCATCACCAAATCTACGCTTCGAAAGATTATGTTTCAAACCTTGAGGATATCGAAAATCATCACCGCTTAACATGGGACGATCCATCAGTGTATGTTCAAAACGCATGTGTAACCGACCCGCAGATGGCCCCAGAAGGGCACTCTACTGTCTACGCTCTTGTACCTGTTTCGCATATTCATGAAAACATCAATTGGGATGATGAAAAAGACCCATTCCGCAATCGAATCGTTGAGCAAATCGAAACCAAATTAGGATTCAAAAACCTTAGCGAAAACATCGTCTCTGAATTGGTGATTACTCCTGAAGATTGGGGTGAACATTGCTATCGTGGAGCAGTATTCAACTTGGCCCATGGATTAGACCAAATGCTATGGCGTAGACCGAAAAATGAATTTGATGAGATAAATAATTTGTACCTTGTAGGTGGAGGGACTCATCCAGGAAGTGGTCTTCCTGTAATTTACGAGTCCGCACGGATAAGTTCAAAATTAATTCTTGACAGCCTTGGAATAAGGCCCGATTGGAATGGTGTCGATACTTGGTTTGCAAGTCGAAAGCGAAGAAGTAAATCTAACGGCAAAAATATTGTTACTAATGCCGAAATTCCTACAAGTAATCCAACTCAAACATGAGGTGAAAGTATGCGTGATGAAATAATCGAGGATGCATATTTGGCGTGCCAACAAATTTGCCGAAATGCCTCGACCACATTTTACAGTTCCTTCTCGACTCTTGGTTACGAAAAGAGACGCGCTGTGCATGCTGTTTATGCCCTCTGCCGCTGGGTAGATGACATCGTTGACGGAGATGAAGAGCCAATAGTTGAATTCACTGAAGAACTATTGGAGCAAACCACACAACGTGATTTGTTCCTGCGTGAATTACACTCCAATAGTGAACCTTCCAACCCAGAAGAAGTACATATTCAGAGACTGATGGCACTAGTTGCAATTCGAAACAAGTTGCAGAGAGCCAGCCTAGGGCAAATTAACGAAAATGATGAACCAGTATTCATTGCTCTACAAGATGTTTTCAAGCGTTATACTATCCGATTACAAGACTTCGAAACAATAATCGAAGGAATGGAAGATGACCTATTCCCGGTCATGTGTAATACTTGGGATGAATTGCGATCATACTGCTACAAAGTTGCTTCTGCCGTAGGGTTAATTCTAATCGAAATCTATGGTTATGAAGATAGAGCTGCAAGATTGCATGCAATCGATTTGGGCATCCAGATGCAATTGATTAATGTCCTTAGAGATGTTTCTGAAGATTACGAACGAGGTAGAATTTACTTGCCGAAGGAAGTATTGGCATCTCATAACATTTCAATACACGATTTGACTAACCCTAATCTTCCTCAAAATCCTTCATGGAACTCATTCATGCGAGAATACCTAGAGGTTATTCGTCGACACCAGTCATCAGCAATCCACCTATTCGAATATCTAGATTCACGTTCGCGCATCCAACCAAGGATTATGTTGGATGCTTATTCCAAGATTTCCAATGAGATTGTCAGACGCTCAGGAGATGTGTTCTCTACTCCTCTAAAATTATCCAAGAGGTCGAAATTCTCCTTGTGGATGAAAATCAATTACATGAAATTACGAGCAAAATTCTCAGTCGATTAAGGTGAAATTATGGAGTGCAACATTGGAGCTAAGGGTAAAGCAGTACGATTGAGATTAGGGCTTATGGCACTAGCTGGTGCTCTTACTCTGGCCATAATCGTCCTAACTGGTTTTCTTGAAGGAACAATATGGTGGTTAGGCGTTGCTGGTGCAACCTTTGGAGGACTGTTCTCTATCTGGGAAGCAAGAACTGGTTGGTGTATTGTGCGTGCAATGGGATTCAAAACCCCATTATGATTTCATTCCCACTCAATAGTACCAGGTGGTTTGTGAGTTATATCGTAAACGACACGGTTTACTGCACCCTTCACAGTATTCGTGATTCTGGTACTAATCTTCGCAAGAACATCATGTGGAATTGTAGAATATCTTGCAGACATTCCGTCTAAGGATTGTACTGCTCTAACAACTACTGTTTCCCCATATGCTCGAACATCTCCATGAACACCCACAGACCTTACAGGAAGTAATGCAGCAAAATACTGCCAAGGAATCTCCATCTTACCTTCAGCCGCTGCAGCCTCTAGTTCTTCCTCAACTATTGCACATGCTTCTCTAACAACATGTACTCTTTCCTTAGTCAACGGACCAAGGCAACGAACTGCTAAACCAGGGCCGGGGAAAGGTTGTCGGTCAGCGACACGAATCTTGAGTTCTCTTGCCAAATCTCTAACTTCGTCTTTGTACAAATCACGAAGTGGTTCAACAACTTCCAAAGTCATATCTTCTGGTAATCCACCAACATTGTGATGGCTCTTGATAGTATCACGCACTCCACCTCCAGATTCAATCCAGTCTGGTGCGATAGTCCCTTGAACCAGATACTTAGCCCCGACTTTTTCTTGCTCTTCCTCAAAAATTCGGATGAATAGTTCTCCAATGATTTTGCGTTTCCGTTCTGGTTCAGTAACATCACCAAGTGCTTCGAAATATCGATCTTCAGCGAATACGGTTGTCAAATTCAAACCATGTGCAGCCAACATTTCTTGGATTTCTTTTGTCTCATTTTTTCTCATCAGACCAGTGTCGACATATACGCAGTGTAAGCGGTCTCCAATTGCTTGGTTTGCAATAACCGCTGCAACTGTAGAATCAACTCCACCACTACAAGCGATGATTGCAATATCGTCAATTTCATCTTTCATTTTCTGAGCGGACTCTTCAATGAATGATGCTGAATCGAACATCAAGCATCCCTACCGTTGACCTCAGCATCCATCTGCTTGACTCTCTCGACTTGGTCAAGCTTATTTTGCTTCAGAGCAGCGGCATACTTTTCATTTCCAAGCGCAAGAATCTGTGTCGCAAGGTATCCCGCATTATCACCACGGTCGACACCCACTGTTGCAGCAGGGACTCCTGGTGGTAATTGTGCAATTGAAAGCAGGCTGTCATAAGGCACTCTTCCGCCGCAAGGAACTCCAATTACAGGCTTTGTTGTAAGCGCAGCAACTGCGCCAGGAAGTGCTGCAGCAAGTCCTGCCATTGCGATGAACACAGTGCAACCATCTGCTTCAGCATCGTGAACAATTTGCTCTACGAAGGCAGGTGATCTGTGTGCGCTAGCAACACGTAGTTGATAGGACACATCGAATTGCTCGAGTATCTTTGTACACTTTTCAGCAACAGGCATATCGGATTTGGAACCAAGTAGTATAGTTACGTCCATGACAGTTGCGCCATCGACGGTGGTTCATCAACGTACCGCGCTAAATCGAATTTCAAACTCCTCAGAAATTATCCCGAAGATGTGATTTCATGGGCTCTTATTTGTGAAGCAATATGTGATTTGCTTTCAAATTCCCATAACCAATTGCCTTCGGCCAAAAGATGCCCTCCCGAAATAATGGAGACTGCTCTACTGTTTACCAATGTGCGGAATCTTCTGATGAAAGAAGGGATAATCCAAGCGGGGGTATCTTGTAAATTCCAAACATCTTGGGGCCATTCTCGATTACGATTCAACAGCCGCCTAATCTTCCTTTTTTCATCATTTAACAAACTCAAAGCACGGGCTTCCAATTCGGGTTCTGGTTGTCGACCATAGAGATGTGTTGTCATGAATAAGTTGGCAAGAGTGATTCTTCCTTGTCTTGCGGCTATTCCTGCAGCACGTGGAATAATTCTGCCATGGCCCAAACAGTCTACTTCGACTAGAATTTCATATCTCCTCGCAAGGCGGTCACATGCAACATGACTTCTAACATCAAGTTGCTCTTGCCAAAGAAATGGTGCAATCCAACGGCATTCTAAATCTGGATAAATATGACGAAGTATGAGGCCTCTTATGTCTAAAGGATAATCACGCATGTCTTTGTATATACTAGATTAAGTAAGCAATTATTTTGCTCACTCTTCACTGAATGTGAAAGTAATAGGTGCATCGGCTTCCAACATGATTTCGTTATTCACTCTAACACCCCTCACTATGTTATTCCCAATACGGAAAAGTGGCCTTGCAGCCCATTTCTTGTGCATGTAAGTCGCCCCAGATATCTCGGGCAATGGTATTCTTGGGTCCCATGAACAGCGGTAACTCTTACCTGAAAGTGCTGACAAGAATGATGCAGTACGGTAATTAATTGTCCACACAGTTAATGCAATTATTGCTTGAACAAATGCAGGAGGCTGAAAGAATAAGGAAAATGCGGCAAATGGTGAAACCAGCAATACCAACATATCGACTCTGCCAGGCATAGAGGTTGCACCTCTCCATACCGCAAACAAAGAAAGCATGATCCCCGCTGCCAAAAGGGAGGTGGCTAGAAGATTATCCGATTTGATGAAAAGGAGTAAGCCTGCTACAAGTGGAAGGAGTGACCATGCCATAGGAAAGAGCATCTTAGGCCCAGGGCCGACAATGTCCACTTCCGTCCACTCCATGTATTTGGCTGATAGCCATCAGCCTTGAAACATTTCATGAAATAAAGTCTTCACTCATCAAAAGGGTATGATAGAGTCAGGTTCCGCGCTGCATACACTTCATCAACACGGCGTACTTTTGTCGTGACTGGTGCATTGTGTAGTACGTCTGGATCTTCTTGTAGAACCTCAACAAATTTTTTCGCAAATTCATCAAGAGTTTCCTTAGATTCAGTCTCAGTCGGTTCAACCATCATACATTCAGGAACAATGAGCGGGAAGTAAACCGTTGGGGCCATATATCCCATGTCAAGTAATCCCTTGGCAATATCCATAGCACCTATTCCACATTCTTCCTTCATCGGAGCCATTGAAATCGTAAATTCGTGCTTCACAACATCAACGGGTGCACCATCGGCAAACAGGTGTCTAACTCCTATTTTCTCAGCTTCTTCAATGATTTTGTGACGTAGATAGTTTGCATTTAGAACAGCGTGTTCGGACATGGTCTTGAGTTCTCGACCATAACGTCTGTAGTACGCCCAACAACGAACCACAGCACCACTATTTCCGTGCCATTGCTGAACCTTACCGATGCTATTTTCTGGTTGATGCCAATGGTACCACCATTCTTTATTTACAGAAGTAAGTTGATCTCCTGCTAATATTGGCCTCCTCTTTACCACAGGACCTGGCAAGAATTTTGCCAAATGCGATTTTACACCAATCGGACCAGAACCTGGTCCTCCACCTCCATGTGGTTGACTGAATGTTTTGTGAAGATTATAATGCACTGCATCAAAGCCCATCAAACCTGGTGAAGTCCTTCCCAGAATTGCGTTGAAGTTGGCTCCGTCGTAATACATCTGTCCTCCAGCCTCATGAACAATGTCTGCAGCCTGTGCAATTTCTGGTTCAAACACACCTAGTGTACTTGGATTAGTTATCATCATTGCAGCCGTATCATCTCCCACTACTGCGCGCAATGCATCTAGGTCTATACGCCCATCTTCCCGACTAGGAATTTCAATGATTTCGAATCCTGCCATCGCTGCACTAGCTGGATTTGTTCCGTGTGCAGAATCCGGTACGATAACCTTGGTTCTACCCAATTCCCCACGGCCTCTGAAATACTCTTGAATACAACGGATCGCAGTAAATTCTCCTTGAGCACCCGCTACAGGTTGCAGGGTAACTGCATCCATTCCTGCACATATTCCTAGCATATCTTGCATCTCGTGGAAAATTGCTAATGTCCCTTGAATTTGGTGCTCAGGTTGTAGTGGATGTATATCTGCAATTCCGGGTAGTTGTGCAATTACTTCATTGATTCTTGGATTATGTTTCATCGTGCAAGAACCGAGTGGATAAAACCCTGTATCTATACCAAAATTTCTTGTCGATAGCCAAGTGTAATGTCGAACCATTTCCGGCTCCGATAGACGCGGCCATCGTGGCAATTTCGCTCTTACTAGAGAAGAAGGAATCTGAAGATTATCAACTGGCGCTACCGGGTCTGGTTGCGAGTATCCTTTTCCATCCGCGCCCTCGTGTTCAAACAAATGACTCATGCACTCACCCCCTGAACCAAAGATGCTGACCACACAGCAAGATGTGCTGCTAGTAATTCGATTTCAGTTGCCTTGGTTTGATCGCTGAACGATACCAACAACCAATTCTTTCTCTCAGGGTACCATGCAGATAAATCGAAACCTCCAATCAAACCTTGAGTGTCCAAATATGCAATACATTCTGCCGCACTACCGGGTAGTTCTACTACAAATTCATTGAAGTGTGAATTATTGCGGTGTGGAATCGCAATCGTCGAAATCTCAGACAATTTTTGCTTAGCTAGTTGACAAGCAGCCATATTCCTTTGCGCCAATTTTTCTAGTCCTTCTGGCCCGAGTAATGACATGTGCATCGCTCCCATAAGTGCAATCAATGTTTCATTGGTACAAATGTTCGAAGTCGCTCTATGACGTCTAATGTGCTGTTCTCTTGTAGAGAGTGTCAGGCAAAATGCCTCTTTGTCGTCAACATCGATTGAGCGACCTACGATTCTTCCCGGCATTTGCCTCAAGTATGTCTTGGTACAGGCGAAGATTCCATACAAAGGCCCTCCATATGTAATTGGAGAACCGAGTGCTTGGCCCTCACCGACCACAATATCTGCATTGTAATTACCAGGTGCCTCGATGACACCAAGGCTAACCGGTGCAACACCAACAACAAATGCAGTATTTTCACCAATTATTTCCTTAACACGAGTTAGACCGCCATCCAATATGCCCAATGGATTAGGCTGTTCAACGTATATTCCACATGAACCTGCAGCCTGTGAGAGTGAGTCGAGATTTAGAGTTCCATCAGAATTATGGTGTAGAGTCTTGACCTCAATACCTCCACCTTGAGTATAGTTGTGAATAACAGACCTCCTTGATGGAGGAACCAATTCACTGACATAGACTGTATCCTTTTGCTCAGCCTTTCTGTTGTGTACCCTGACCGCACATGTAAGTGCCTCAGCCGCTGCTGTAGAACCATCATAAACCGATAGGTTTGCAACTTCAAGCCCAACTAATTCGCTAATCAATGTCTGAAACTCCCACATGGCCTGGAGCATACCTTGGCTTACTTCAGGTTGGTAAGGAGTATACGAAGTTAGGAATTCTCCTCTCGTAACCAACTGGAAAACACTCGCTGGAACATAGTTCCGGTTAAGACCTGCTCCGAGGAAATTTACCCGGTCTCCGAGTGCCACATTAGCGCCTAACAATCGACGTGCATCAGAAATTATTTCCTCTTCGGATTGAGGAGGAGGTAAGGGTAGTTCTTCTGTCATTCTGACGGCTTCAGGAATATCTGCAAATAAGTCGTCAATCGATGACATTCCCATCGCATCTAGCATCTCTTTTTCGCGGCCCAAATTCGGTAATTGGTCGACCATATGGTAGCCCCCGAGTGTGTCGTAACGCGGAACCAACATGAATGTTGGTTTAGTAGCAAAGCACTAATCTTGCCACTTTGTCCATGAACCATCGGCATTTTGGTACCAATTTTCACCGTTGTTAGCCCTGAACCAAACAGTTCCTTCTTCATCAGGATCAAGGTAATCACCACCGGGTAAATCTTCCCAAGATCCAACGGTGATTTCACCATCTGATTCTACTGTATCTTCATCTTGAGGTTCATTGGATTCCTCTGAAGTTTCTTCAGATTCCGCCATTGGGGTAGAGTTCGGGGCACCAGGAGGTGGCAAATCTGTGAGAGATTTGGGACCTGCACGCTTCTTCTTCGGCTGAGGTTTCTTTTTGAGCATGACAACAATAACTCCAACCAAAGCTAGAACCACGACACCTCCAATGATTCCGACTAACGTCATAGTCCCCATACCTTCATCTTCACCAGATGCTGATGAATCATCACTGGTACTTTGGCCACCATCACTCGGCTCAGTTAGTAAGCACCCAGGATAATTTACATCGTCATCGAAACGACCATCCGGTGCGACCAAAGGACACATGTCTGCTGAAGTTGCATCCTGTACAAAGATACCCGGCCATTCATCTTCTCGAGAATCGTTCCACTCAGGGTCGCCCCAGTTATCTCCAAATCCATCGTTATCTGTGTCAAACCATTGCGTTGGATCGATTGGGAACAAGTCAGGTCCATAGCCAAGTGATTCCCACTTGTCGTATGTCCAGAATGCATCTGGGTCTGAATATCCATCCCCATCTATGTCAGGGCAACCGAATCGATCTATTGTCGAAGTGCCAGCATCATTAGTACAGAAGTCGACATTAACTCCTTCGAAATTATCACCGTATCCATCTCCATCCGCATCAGCCCATTGACTTGGTTCGTCAACGAATGCATCAGCACCTTGAGCAACGCTCCAAGCTAGTTCTGGGTCAGAGTATCCATCGCCATCAGAATCAATACAACCAGTTCTATCAGCACTGGAGTTACCAAAGAAGAATGGGCAATCGTCGGGGTTGTTTCCTGCTGGGTTATCCCCATATCCATCAGCATCACCATCACTCCACTGTGTTTCATCTTGGAAGAATGCATCAGCAGCATCTGCCCAACCATCATCATCGAAATCAGGGCAACCCTTCATTCCGCCCTGTGTAGCAGTACCTTCTTGCAGAGGGCAGAAATCGATTATGTCTGAGAAACCATCATTATCGTCATCAGTATCTTCGCGCTGGTCGATACAACCATCACCATCGTTATCATTGGTTGAGTTCTTTCTCCAATTTGTGATTCCGTTCTTACACAAGTCAACTTCATTGATTACGCTATCATTGTCGTTATCGTTGTCTTCGTTATCATTTCGGCAGCCATCGCCATCACGGTCATTGGATTGTGAAGAATTCCAGCCTACCTCTCCTCTTGGACAATTATCGTATTCGTCGAAAATTCCATCGTTATCGTCGTCAGGATCTTCATTGGAGTTTTCATCTTCACATCCATCGCTGTCTTTGTCTGTCTGTACCGCTGAAGTCCAATTCTTTGCTCCCTGTTGGCAGTCATCGATCAGGTCATCGATTCCATCACCATCGTCATCACCATCACAAACGTCACCGATTCCATCGTCTTCGTAATCTTCTTGCAATGGATTTACAATAAACTGACAATTGTCATCCACATCTAATATTGAATCACCATCGTCGTCAGTATCTTCGTCGATATCTCTGCACCCGTCGCCATCGAGGTCACTGGAATTGTCGACAACCCAATCCAGGACTCCAGATGGACAGTTGTCATCACCATCTAGAATACCGTCATTATCGTCATCATTGTCCTCTTCGATATCTTTGCAACCATCTTCATCATGGTCAAGTGAGGTGTTTGATTGATTCCAATTCATAAATCCATATTGGCAATCATCAAGCACATCGTGGAGTCCGTCATTGTCATCGTCAGTATCACAAGCATCTCCTTTGATGTCAGAGTCAAAATTACTTTGATTTGAATTCGCAGTGTTTAGGCAGTTGTCTGTATAATCAGTAATGCCGTCATCGTCCTTGTCGTGCTGGAAAACCCAAACGAATATATCTTGGTCTGTAGCACTTCTAGGAGTGTCTCCAAACCATACTGTCCCGCTGAAATCTCCTCCTGAGACTATCGTTCCATCATCCATTGCAAGTAAAGCACCTACAGTATCATTACCGGCGCCACCAATACTCATCGACCATTGGTAGTCGGAGTTATTGTCAACCTGTGCCATGAATCCATCGAAGTAAACGGTTGAACTATTCTTCTGAAGAGTGTTAGAACCAAACTTCATCACATCTCCGTGCCAACCACCAAATTGGACTTGACCCTTAGGGTTTACAGAGAGTGATTGGATTCTGTCATCACCGTTTCCACCAGCATTGTAGTCCCATATCTGTGTACCATTAGCATCATAGCGCAACAATAGAACATCCCAACTACCCTGGCCTCCAACTGATGCACCACTCTGTTTTTTGTAATTCATTAGATAGTTGCCACCGACTACCACTCCACCATCAGGATGGATGACGACATTGTTGAAATAAACGCCACAATTAGTTCCGAAGCATTGTGTCCCTCCAGTATTTTGTCCCCAAATGAAACTTCCTGAATCTGAGTACTTAACCAAGAAACCAGCATAAGTCGATTGTGGGTTTGAAATGAATGTTCCACCCCATTCTTCATTGCCAGTATTGTATCCAACGACGTAAGCTGAATTTGTACTTGTTTCTACTACTACTTGATAAGCAACTGAAACTCCATCACCATACGAGTTTTTAGCCCAATCCCACTGCTCTGCACTAATATTGTAGTATGCAAGGAAGAATCGCGGGTTCTCTGATCCAGCATCATCGTTCAATTGAGTTGCATCAAATTCTGTAAAGTTCTGGTAGTATCCTGTAACGTACAAGTTGTCATGATTGTCAGCAGCTAAATCCCATCCTACATCCACATCGAATCCGCCGAATTTCATAGCCCAGTCCCATTGACCAGTGGCATTTACTCGTGCAATCCATCCATCGAAACCAGTTGTGTAAACTGTAGTATTTCCAAAGTTAACTTCTCCTTGGAAGTAACCCGTTCCATACACATTATCATTAGAATCGATTGTCACTCCTCTACATTCGTCATAGTAGAGTGCGGTACCTGCTGAAACTGCCCATTCCCAAACACCATCTTTTGATAACTTGGCGATTAGAATATCTCCTTCACCTTCGGTGTAAACCTGAATTGCTCCGAATTGAGATGCTTGGTAGATTGTACCGCAAATAATGATGTCACCCTGTGAATCAAAAATCATTTCATATATCTCATCGTTACTTTGAGAACCGCCCGCTGTAGACCAATTTGTATTTGTTCCACGAGCCATACCTGCTGCATTTAGGGCATTGATTTGTTCTAGTGTCATCTCGGAATCATCGATTAATCTAGAGTCTACGATTGACTCGCCATCTCTCTCCACAATTATTGGGGAATCAGAAATTGCTGGAACTATCGAAAGTAGAAAACAGGCAAGAATTCCGACGGCTAAGGTGCGGCGCATATCATACCCTAGCGGTAATCCCTCATCAAAGCAACGCCCCTAAGGGGCGTTATCAGACAAAGGGTGGGCGAACTACTACTGCCCGTACTTTCTTCCGCGGTGAGGCGACAATCATGACCTCGTCACCTGGTGAAACACCAGCAATGTAACCCATTCCAATTCCGGTTCTATCTAGCGAAGGAGCCGGTGCCCCGCTAGTAAGTGTACCAATTGAATTTCCATTCAAATCTTCAACTATCTTGCCGCCACGAGGCAGAGGTCCTCTTTCGAGTTGCTTTATCCCCCACCACTTTGCATTATCTGGTGAATGAGAAATGACTCGATGGCGCCCGATAAATTCGTGTTCAATATCCAGCCCAAATGGAACATTGGTTTCCCAAGAATCCCTGTGCAAGAGAGTGTTATCATCCAGATTCGGTGATGCAAAATCGACACCTGACAAAAGATATCCCTTCTCTAAGCGAAGCGTATCCCTTGCTCCTAAACCAACTGGAGTTGCTCCCGCCCCGATTAGGTTGCGCCAAAGAAGTGGAGCATCACTATTTGAGATGAATATTTCATAACCTGGCTCCCCAGTGTATCCTGTGCCTTGGATCCATCCATTTACCCCAAGTGAGTTTTCTTGGATTTTTGCCCATCTGAATCTACCGACATGATTCTGATTGCCTAGAACCGCCTCACAATATTTCCTTGCATTTGGGCCCTGTAGAGCAATAATACTAGTTTGCGGAGATAAATCTTCAATTGTTACTGAGCCATCTTCAGGTAATAGTGAGTTGAACCATTTCCACATCATTGGGACCATACTTGCATTGGGAACTCCCAAAATCTCTTCTTCTGAAACAACTGCAAAAATCATGTCATCAATGAGATATCCGTCATGGTCTAGGAAATGGGTATATGCACACCTACCCGGTTCTATTGAGGAGCATTTCTGAGTTGCTATTGATTCAAGCCAATTCCTGACTCCGCTACCGGAAAATCTGAATGAACCCATGTGAGAAACATCGAATAAACCTGCATTAGCCCTACAAGCAAGATGCTCTTCAGAGATGTTTGTGTACCAAATTGGCAATTCAAAACCATGGAAATCCACAATGTTTGCATCTAAGGCAAGATGCTCTTCGTAAAGTGCGGTTCGAACTGGGGCCTGTGATGCCATATGCAGATGACATCCGATACAGCATTAAATTGTCACTGAAAAGAGGTGGCTATTTTTTCCTGAGAATTGACCAATTTTTACGGCCTAATCCCTCTAAGGCAATTCCTGTTACTAAACCCCATGCGATTTCAGATTCGAACTTCATCACTAGCATAACTACCATGATAATTGCTGCAATTATCCAGTGATGCAACCAAATCGATTCGTTTCGCACATGAAATTTGAAATTCTCAGTTACCCATCTAGTGAACACGAATGCTGCGATTATCGATAATGAATAGTAAGCGAACTCCATTATTTTGCAATGCGGGGTGAGTTCTATTCTAGTTTCGCATCAATAAGCTACAGGGACCGGGTCTAGCATGCGCCACAAATACCAGCAAGCAGCGGTTTTGTAAGGGCTCCATCTCTCTGCGACTTGAAGAACGTCTTCTTTTGTTTCAGCCTCGGGAACCAAAATTTTGACTGCTTTTACCAGCCCAATATCTCCAATACTGAATATGTTCGGCCTCAATAAACTGAAGATCATCAGCATTTCCGCAGTCCATGGGCCTATCCCCTTGAAACTAACAAAATGTTTGTGAATTTCAGAGTCGGTCAATTTATCCCAGTTTGGAGATAGAAAACCATCTGGATTTTCTGCAACACCAAGTATGTATGTTGCCTTAGATTTTGTAAGTCCACATGCGGCAATTTCGGCATGTGTGAAACTGCTTACCTGCTTTGGAGTAATTTCCCCTACCATATCTTTCAGGCGATTCCAAATCGAATCCGCTGCGATAACAGAAATTTGCTGGCCAACTATTGAGTTGACAAACGTTGCAAATAAGTCTCCTTTGCCAACCAAAGATTCGCCCTGATGCTGCTTCACAATAGGCCCTAGGAGGTCGTCTTGAAGAAGAAATTTATTGGCTTCATCCCACCAATGAGGCTTACCCTTCTGCATATCGCAACCTCAAATGATTAACTAGAAAAGGGAATGTTTCGAATAATGTCGTTACCAATGCTGGTGATTTCATCAACTAGATTTTCGATTGTTTCCCGTGTTACAGCAGGGTTAGCAATAACTGGACGTAAAATGATATCATCACCAATGTTTGATTGTGAAATCATGAAATTACCTGATTTAACCAATCGCTCTCTCAATTGCTTATTTACCGAATTATGGTCTATTCCTTTTGCTGTAAATCTGATGCAAACATTGGACCAAACTCTCGATGACATCATCTCTAAATTCTGATTTGTTTCTACTAGCGACTGTAAGTAATCAGCCAGATCAACATAATTTTCCACGAGTCGTGCCCAACCTGCATCTCCTTTCTCTCTCCAAGCAAGGAATAGTTTCAACGCATCATTACGTCGCCCGCATTGGAGACTAATTCTTCCAAGATCTACATCTTCTGCATCTCCCAAGAAAAGATAGTGAGCGACATTTCCGTGCGAACATATTTTTCGTAAAATTTCTGGACGCTTAATCAAGAAAGCTGAACAAACGAGTGGAATACCCATCATTTTGTGAGAATCCCAACAAACCGAATCCGCAAGATCGATGCCATCAATCAATTGACGATGTTTGGCACTGAAAAGGCACGACCCACCCCAAGCAGCATCTACATGAAGCCACAATTCTTGGTCTGCGCAAATCTGTGCAATTTCTTTCACAGGATCAAAAGCGCCTCTAACCGTAGTACCTGAAGTTGCAACCACACAGAATGGAATCTGATTGTTCAATCTTGAACGTTCAATCTCTTCTATCAACTTGTCACATCGCATTCTACCATCTGAATCACATGGAACTTTAATCACATTATCGAATCCAAGTCCCAGGACATTTGCTGCCATCAATACTGAGTAATGAGATTCCTCTGATACGAAACAGACTAGGCTATCTCCTCTGAAGCCCCTTTGCTGTCCCAGTGGGTCAACTTGATGTCTTGCACACATCATTCCAATCATATTTCCATTAGAACCACCGGTAGTCAAAGTCCCATTACCATCAGTGAATCCTACAATGTCACACATTCTTCGTATCAAAGCTTGCTCAATCAATGTTGCAAGAGGTGATAACTCGTAAGTGTACATTGAATTATTTGTTAAAGTTGCAATCACTTCTCCAGCGAAAGCAGATAGATTGAAACCCCCCCAAAGGGGATTCATGAATCCAGGTGAATCTGTTCTCACGCTATACTTTAGGAACTGATCAATATCTTGGAGTGCATTTTCCAAACCCATTCCCTCCAAAGGAATGTTCAAGTCTGCTATTTTGCGAAGACTCGATTGTGGTATGTGTTCAATTATTTTTTGAGAGCCATCCAAGTGATTACGTATCCTTCTTAGAACTTCATCTAAGAATTCACTTGTCTCTGAATCCATGGTTATCTCCTTTAGGCCCACTAGAAGGCGGGTTTAGAACCCTGCGCTATAAAGTTCAGAGTAAATGAGTAAATGCAATAGATTTTCTACCAAAATTACTACTTAGTGCCATTTTCTTACAATGTGCATAATATGATATGCGGATTGAATAACATTGCATCAAAATAACAAAAATAAGGAAAATGAAGACGGAAAAATCAGTTTAATCTAAATTGCTAATGCGAACTAAACTGGGGAAAATGAGCTAATGGAGATCGCTCTCTTTTATGATTCAATGCAGTGCTTTGTTTAGACAAAATATCGATATTTGTCCGCATGCTGACTCAAATTAAATGATGGCAAAACGATATGCACTATGCATTTTTACCTAGTAACATTGAATAGCAAGAGGTTAGACGAGGATGTATGTTAGGCAATGATGGCTCTGCATGGCTCGAAAGGATGCATATGCAAATTGCTAGAAATTTGAAAGCATCCGATTGGTCTCAGGCTGAAATCGCAGAAATTTTGGGCTCAACACAGTCAACGATATCTCGTATGGCACACCGCGATTTACCACAAATGGCTGGGACATCTGATGAATCTACAATTGATGACTGGGCTCATGAAATTTCTCTAGCACTCAGGCAGTTGGGCCCAGGTGCAAGGCCTAGTAGAACACGTTTTGTAATGGAAATCGCTTTTGCCCCAGGCCAAGTCCTGAGATTTGACAAATCGCTAACAGGTACAGATTTAGATTCAGATCAAGAGCAAACGGCGCTGCTAAAGAGGCTTGAGTGGGCTGTGTCTAGAATAGATGTAAATCGTCTGAAGCCGTTTATGCCTACTGTGGGAATGAACATCGCTTGTTGCCTAGATAATTCACGTTCAATTGCAGAAGTTGCCGCATTTCCAGGTAAACTATCAATCGTGGGAAATAAATTACGCCACCACGAAACTCCTGCTTTCGGTGCATCTAATTATCTTGCAAACATGTTGATAGATGCAAGGGTGCATGATAGTTCTAAAACCGCAATTCTAAATATCCACCCTGGAGATAAATTAGAAAATATTGAAATTATTTGTGAAGAGTTAGACTTGAACTTAACTTTTGCAACAAAGGGTGAATTGACTCCCCACCAAGGCATAGATATTATTCTGGATGAAGGAGCATTTGGATGGGTTCCTTCACTATACATACTCGCTCACAACCCACTCGAATTAGTTGATAGAATGCACCAAATCGTTTCACTTATTCATTCTAGAGCATGATATATTCAATAACTAGGTACTCGACGACGATTTGGGGAGCTTATTGCTGAGAGGTCGTCTTCGGACGACGACCCACTGACCTGATTCGGGTAATGCCGGCGGAGGGAGAAATATGGACACAAATATTGCATATGGATTGATGCTTGTAACGCTTGGTTTCTTTGGCTACATTGGATACCAAGCAGCGACCGAAAGAAAACTGGAAGCCGATGAATATCTCTCGGCCAGAGGTTCACAAGATTGGTTGAGAATTGGACTTAGCCTATTTGCTTCAGGTATGGGTATTTGGATTCTCTTTGGCCCCAGTGAAGTTGGATATTATGGTGGATTTTGGGATGTTGTCGGATACGCCGTATCAGCAGCAACCCCCTTCCTGTTACTCGCTTACGTGGGCCCTATGGTTCGTGATAAATTACCCGATGGTGTGACATTGGCAGACTATGTTAGGATGAGAATCGGCAGACCTATGCAAATCTATGTCGGTGTGATTTCTGTAATCTACATGTTTACTTTCTTGTTTGCCGAATTTACTGCAATTGGAAAGGCTATGAGTGTGCTATCGGACATGGACCCATTGATTCCGATGATTGCAGTTGGTGCAGTCACCGTGGGTTATACTGCATATGGAGGGTTGCCTGCTTCATTGCGAACCGATAGAATCCAGGCATGGGTTGTACTGTGGCTTGTCATTGCGCTATTGCTTTTCGTGTTCGCTGGAGACCTCAGCAATTTGATTTCAGATGCAAAGGCATACAACCCAGAAGACGATTGGAGTATTGGGAGTATGTCTTATATGGATTCATTCAAATCTGGATTGGCCCTTGTAATTGCGATTACTGCAGCAGAAATGTTTTCTCAAGGTAATTGGCAGAGAGCTTGGGCATCTGAGAATAATGAAGCGCTCAAGAAAGGAGCTCTTCTTGCAGCCGGCCTTGTCCTACCTCTAGTCTTCATCATGGGTGTATTGGGAACTGTTGCCGCTGGTCAAGGCGCAGTCGATGACCCTTCAGCAGCATTCTTTACTCTACTGGAAGATGCACACATTTTGATTATCGCTGGATTTGTAGTCCTAGGAATAGCCTTAGTTTGTTCAAGTGTTGATACACTGCAAAACGCTGTTTCTGCTTCTATTACAAGAGACCTTTCAGACAATAAAATGAATCTGGATCAGGCAAGAATTGCAACCGTGGCGATGATTCCATTGGCCATTTACTTGGCGACAGGGCCTACAATTGGAAACTTTACTTTCGATGCTGCGAGCGTATTTGGCATATTCCTATTCGCTGATTTATTGGCTGCGGCCACGGTACTACCTGTTCTGCTCACACTCTCTGATCGAATCAAATCTAGGGCGGCTCTAGCGGGTGCAGTTTGTGGATTGCTTTCTGTTGTAATTTATGGAATGTATACTGCAGATTTGAGTACAGGTATTGGATACCTAACCTCTCCAACCAATGAATTTGGCATGGCTAATCTAGAGGTTTTCGTATCTGCACTGTGCGGTTCAGGTTTAGTCACAATCATTGGTTCTGAATTAATTGGAATGCAAGAATTACCAAATATTCCAAATGAAGAAGTGGCAAATCAAGAAGGCAGTTCTGAATCTGAATAGCGGCACTATCATATGTGAGTCTGTTCATAGTATAGTTAGGGAAACCTATGGTCGGAACTCCACTTGATGTTGTACCATACATTCGCGGGGTGCAATTAGTTCTCATAGGATACAATGGTTACACAAAGGGTTCTCGATTCGAAAACGACAAAATGGTGCGAGATGAAATTGTCCGTGCCGTTGGTAGAGTTCGAAGTCATATGCAGAATATTTTCGATAGTCAATTTAAGGATGAAAACCTGGAAATTGCACGTGCTGCGAAACAGTGTATGGAAGAATGCGATTACTTGATTGAAGATGTTCAAAAATCTGCATCAGGAATGGAACATGCATTCCTTTCAGGACAGAGGTCTCCTTCTAATCGTGATTTGAAAAAACTAATCAAACACGACCACGATGTCATTGACATGGTTACTAAAGCCGTCAATATTGCAAACAGTGCAGAACTATCTACATCTACATCAGATGGCAATGCCAAGCAACTTACTATGCAAACAACACAGGTTCTTACCAGTTGCAAAGGATTTTTTGGTGCGAGAAAAAATATTCTCGCAGGATTGAAACAAAAGAAAGTGAAGAAGTGATTAAATGACGAACTACAAATGGAGAGATAGCCCCGATATTGTCGCTAGATTGGTTAATGCAGACAAGATACAAAGCTTTGCCACTCAGCAAGTTTTGCTCAAGCCAAACGAAGCCTGCGCCCTTATTGTCGACGGTAGAATTGGAGATGTAATTACTGAAACTCTGCTGAAAAGCATGGCAGGCGGATTTACAAGATGGATAGGAGACAAACTTGGAGTCACCGCTAATGATAGACGTTTACTCTTTGCAATGACTGGACCGATGGATTATTGGATCCCATTCGAAGGTCAAATCGCAGATGGGGAAAAGGTCACTGGGTTTGCTAACTTAAGGATGCGTTTGGATTTGGAAGATGTACCAAAACTTCTGAACTATTTTGCAAATAATGACCCGGTTTTAACCAGAGATGGTGTAATCAAAATCATTGCTGATGAAGTAAAAGCGAGAGTAGTCACTCCAGCACTATCCTCGTGTGAAAGTGCCGCAGGGCTAAGAAGTGCCTCATTCCTTGAGATGTTCGATATGTCTGCTGAAAGTGGAATGAGAAATCTATTGTCTAATCTTGGCTTCACCCTATTGAAGGCATTCCCGATTACCAACCCTACGGATATGGAGTTGGTTCAAAGACATCGAGCCGCTGTTCAGGCAAAAATGTCTGGTGATGAAGCAGATGTTGAAGCACAACTTGCACAATATGCTCAAACTGAAGCATTGACATTGGCAAGAATCGAACTCGAGAATAAAGTTGCAAGAGCAAATGCTCGAGGTAAAGTAACTGTAGAACTAGAAAGTGAATTGAAAGAACTACGTGCTCAAGAGGCAAAATGGTCTGCAGAACTAGATTTTGAACGCGGGAAAATGCAAATTAGAATTGATGAATCCGATGCCAAAAACAAGCGAGCAATGGATATGTTTGCCGAGGTTCAGGCAAGAAAGGCGGAAAGGATTGCAAACCAGCAAGAATTCCAAAAACAGAGAATGGATTCGCAAAACCAATTGCAAAAAGAGATCATGGAATTGGCAGCAGAACACGGAGCGCTAACACCTGAAGTCATTCAAGAAATGCTTCGCCAGCAAACTGCACAGAAAGCAATCGACGGAAACGACGAAGATTCTGCATAATTTGTTTGAAAATTAATTCGGCTCTAGGCCGTTATTGTTACCGATTGCATGAAAAGATACAACTTGTCGCCGGTGCATGTTCAAACGTCCGTGGAAGCTTTGGCAACCACACTGGCGTCAAAAGGAAAATCCTAGATTATTTTGGTACACAATTCTAACTCTAATTTTAGCGATGGCTCTGCCATATTCTGTAATCAATCAGATTATGGGATATTTTGACAGATCTGTGTTAGACCCAATAATGCCAATCGATTCAATGGTGCCATACATTGGATGGTCGTTCGTGATTTATTTGAGCCTGTACTTGTATTACCCTGCAGCAGCATGGTTCGGCAGAGATAGTGATGAGAGAATTCGAGAAATGTTTGCTTTCTATCAAGCATTATTTGTAATGACTTGGGCGGTTAACCTAATTTTCATTTTATTTCCTACAGAGGTATACATCCGTGACCAAATTCCTGCGGATGTTAGAGCAGGAGAAGGGTTCTGGGGATTCTGGTTTGGAGATTTGATGCATAAGACCGACATGCCATACAACGCATGGCCGAGTTTGCATGTTGTTCAATCTCTAATGATTGTAATGCTGCTAAGACATTGGAAAATCGTCACCGGTTGGAAAGAGGTCTTTTTGTGGATTGCATGGGTTGCACTCTGTATTTCTGTAATGACTACTAAGCAGCATTTTTTCTTCGATTTAGCAACTGGAATAGTCACTGGAATAGCATGTTGGTACTGGATGTGCATACCGGCAATGAAAGAATCCTCGAACCAAGAATGGAGTGAAGCGTTCTCATCTAATGACTCTCATTCCGAATCGTAAATTATCGATACAGTATGAGATACTGAAATGTAATCCTGACCTTCATCATATTCAATACTCAAATCATGAAGAAGATATGTGTTGAAATGAATTGTGTTCCAAGTGACTGACTCTCCATCGCCTACCTGTTCGCTGTAACTTTGACATGTGTCACCAAGTTCATCAGTAATTTTCCAAGTAAAATCAACTGACCGACCTCCACCAAAATCTTCTATGATACTTGGATTCTCTACTGTCGATACGATTTCTATGTAAATTGGATGCTCACCACTATTGCTTGGAATAGGATTGAAGGGCATTTTTTCTGGCTCATTAGTATCGTCTTCAATCCAATTAATGCGTAAATCTACACGGATTTTTTCGGTAGTTGATGCTCGATTATTTTGCTCATTGATTGCGTAAGCCGTTAAATTGTACATTCCATGTTCACTAAAAGATACAATTATTGATGTCTCATCTTGAAATTCGACTTCAATTGGTTCTCTATCATCATCAAATTCTATTCCGATCTTTTTCAGCTTAGTTTCAGATTTGGTTTCTGAGAAATCAACTATGAATTCAAATGACTCAAGAGAAGTCAATTCACCATCCAAGTAAGATTCAATCACTGTTCCGTTAAGGGTGTTATAATTGACTTGTAATTCTATTGTATTGGAATCTTCACCAAAAGAAAGGCATCCAGGTAAGCATAAACCTGAGCAAAAAATCAGAACCACTACGGCCCTAATACCTCTCATAAACTAAACGTGTACTTCAAGATATAAAATTGCAATTCCCAAATGTACAATAACAAACATACTCGAAAAAAAGTAGTCATTCTCTCGATAGATTAAATTGCGTCGGATTTCTAGTAACTGTGAGGAAGATGCGTAGGTCTATGGATTCGGATGATGCCAGCCAAGGCATCAGCGCGATGATCGTATTCATTTCAATCATCCTAGTGAGTTCAATAATATCAGGCGTAGTTATTGGATTCGCTGAAAAAGTATTCACCGAAACCAAGACTGATGCAAAAGAAAATGTCCCTAGCGTGAAAGGTATTGTCAACATTGTTGTCTTGGAAATCTTCTCACTTGGAGCAAATGATGAAATCCATATTGTCTTTGAATTACCCTACATCGAAAGTGCTGTTGCCGACGATGATTTAGCATGGGTCGTGATGTGTAATCCATCTGGTTCCAACAATGTGAATTTCGATGAAGGAGACTTCGTACTTGCTACCGACCTTGACGGTGATGGTAGAACTGACCTACCATTAGAACAATTTGAACCAGCCGTTACTTACAGAATGATTATTCCCCTTGAAGACTGCGATTTGAATGATATCGATGAAGCAACATTAATCCTAATGGTCGACAGAGGTAGAACTCAAGAGTGGCAAATGCATATCGGAAGCGCTCCATATCAAGGACAAGATTTGAATTAGGTGATATTTTGCGAAGAAATCGAATTATTTCCGATGAAGAGTGCGCTATGGGAATAGGTGCAATGATTATTTTCGTCGGGATTATTTTATTCACTTCAATAGTCTCATTTACTATCATACATATTACTGAAGAACTTACCCAAAACAGTCAGAACACTGCAGAAGATGTCAGAAGAGATGTTGCCAATTCGGTAATTATTACTGGCGCTTGGGTCTATGACAACTATGACGATATGCTATTCATGATGGAATTCGGTGCAACCGGTGACCCATTAACTCGTCAAGACGTACATTATGTTCTAACCTGTACTGAAGATGATGGGGATTTCTTTTACCGTTCAGCAATGTTAGGATTCTCCAACGGCGGCTCTGCAATTTTCGTTTGGGAAGTGGGAACTGAAAGGCCTACAACTGAGGCTGATAATGTCGACAATTTCGAACCTGGTGGAAGATATTTCTTCACCTTAGATGGGGGTACACAAGCTGCACCGGGAGGCGATCAATGCGGACCAGTACATCTTGATAGAGAGGGGATTTCTGCAAACCTTTGGCTGCACATTCCGAATGGACCTTCAACACATCAAATATTGACATTATCAAACGGCCGAGAAATAGGTTCTCAGATTATCTGAGAACTTACATCCAACTTGCAATTAGTTCCGGCTGAGTCAAGTAAAATGTTAGGGCAATTCCTGCCATCATCATCATCCAAGCACCTATCGCCTTGATTAGTCCTGTAGACCTTCTTAGAATGTTGATGAAGCGTTGTTGTCCTAGACCGACAACTGTCGTCACCGTAATCATCAGTAAACTCACAGATAACATTAGTCCTGCTAATCCAGTCCAAGTTGCAGTCCCACCAATCAATGCAAGATATGCAATGAAAGGTATTACCGCTGCTGCTGTACAGTCAATGGATGCTGCGGAGTATCCAATTCCCCACAGATACATATTGCGCCTTGGAGTGAATTTTTCATCCATTTCAGTTGTGGAATATTTGTCAACTAATTTTTGGACGAAGCCAAGTAAATGCGCAGTACCTCCTGTTAGCATGAATGCTCCAAGAACGATTAGAAGAATTGCTACTGCAAGAGCGAAATAATGCAGCACACCTGACAAATTGATTATACTACCAAGCCCAAGTATAACAATTCCAATTATGGCGAAGAAAGTTAGTTGTCCTAGAGCAGCTAATCCACCCAATATCCAATGCGCAGGCATTTTTTTCTCAAGTTTCCCTGCTTCCATTAGTTCATCTTCACGCTGACCAAGGCCAACATAATATGAGATATAACCTGGTAAAATTGGGAACGCACAGGGTGAGAAGTAGACCAGAACACCGAGTAGTAACCCCATAGTGAAAATTGCACCTGCTGAGCGATCGACTTCTGCTAAAGAGAATCTCATGTTTTCTGCATCACCATCTGCAGCCGAAAATACCGCTGAGTCGAATTCATCCCAACCACCAGTGGGTGTCCCCGAACTCTCTTTAGCAACAATATATCCTTCATGGTCAATTACTAAAACAACTGGAATTGCCTGTGCTTGATATTCTTCCACCATATCGCCACGAGTGAATTCGATAATTTCCCAAGTGACATTTCCTTCTAGAGTGGTCTCGATTGTGAAATTGATCGATGTGTTTTCATGAATAGTGACTTCGATTCCTTCAACATCAACATCCAAATCGTCGTTATCGGTTAGGCCTTGGCCAACATCAAAGCATGAGACTTCTTTTTGCGATTCATTCACTTGTGCTTCAAGACAATAAGTGCCGTCATCCAAGTCTACTTCTGATGAATTAAAACCTGAATGTATAACTTCTGATTTCAGTACTGAATCTGTGTCTCCAGTCGCTACAATCCAAGGCATGTGCGAGTCTGAATCAGGGTCGCCAAATGTGTTGTTCAACATATTCAATGATTCGACTGAGTACCACATTCCTACTGAAATAATGACTATCTCATAATCGCCATCATATTCACGCCAATCATCAAATTGTTTCTCCAAATGTGCTTGTACTAAATGACAATTAGCGCAATCGATTGCCATGAAATCTAGGATGACAACCTTTCCTCTATGTTCGGATAATTGGAACCATCCAGTTTCATTAACATAGCCACTTTCTTCAATTGAACGATTTACGGATTCTACCTCAAAATCTGGTGCGAGGCGAATGTTATCTCTGTCGACTCCATAACCGGATGATGCTAAATCAAACATCGACAGACCAGCATATCCGATTATTGAAAATAGAACAATACCGATTCCCAATGCTTTCCAGGTAGTTGAATCTTTGAAAACTCCGAGGTCAATTCCGAACTTTTCCTTTAGACCCATACAAAGCGCTAGAGAATGCGAGTTAAGAAACTCTCGCAAGGTTTGTGTTCAGGGTTATCGCAAAACCTTCTTGCCTTTTCCTGCCCAAAGAACAATTCTGAAACAAATCCCGCCAATAATAACCCCAATTGCGCCGGACAAATACATCCAAATCACTTCATCTGCTCCAGCAATGGCTGCATCTATCAAGACATAAAGAAGGAGAACGGCGGAAATAGCGCCAATTGCACCACTTATGCCTAGACCGGCAGCGATGACCCCCATTTTCTTGAGCAAGTTCACAACCCTACGTATACTAAGTCAGTGATAAGTCTTGAGGGGAAATTTTAACCTACGTGTTCTAAGTCTCTGGACATAGAATACAATCGATATAATGCATCATTTTCAATTAACCAATCTACTACACAAGATGGTATTGAGGCCAACATCACTGTTTTCTGTGCATCGGTTTCGTAAACTGTAGAGAGCATTTTCAAAGTGGCTCTGACTCTCCATCCTTCAAATGATTCTCTATTTGAGAGATCTACCCAGTCAACTGTAAATCCACTTTCCTCGTACAATTCCTTAGTAGATTCATCACTAGTTACCAAGACCCCTTCTCCATGAAACTTGGTGGCGTGCTCGACCCAGTTTGGAGGGTCATTAATGTCAGGGATTTGAACGATTTTTGCTTCACGGCCATCTAACCAAGCTCGAATCATTGCTTCGCGCTCATCGGCATTCCAAGGATTGCTCATACTCAGTTCTGCTTCACTTGAGCCAATTGCGATTATTGTTGGACCTTTACCCAGTGCAACTTCGACCAAGTGTTCATGGCCTCTATGAAATGGTTGAAATCTACCTAAAACAATGTTCATGCATATCACTCAAAATACGATTCAACATCAAGTTCTGGTAATCCTAAGCCAAAGTCATTGAAACAAGCAATCATTCGCTTGCATCCCTCTACCATTTCAGAAACCGGTGTTTCTCCCATACTGCCAATTCTAAACATCTTACCTTTGAGATGGTCCTGCGCACCAATAACTTGAGTTTCATATTCATTCTTTAGTCTAGTGCGCCATTCGTCATTTATTCCCTCAGGGTACATTATTGCAGTAACTGTAGCAGAACGGAAAAATTCGTCCGCTAATAACTCAAAGCCTAAATCTGTGAATAAGGCTCTAACACCTTTAGCCATCAAAGCACATCTTGACCATCTTTCTTGCAACCCTTCCGACTTGAGAGTTTCCAGAGCAGCTGCCCAACCCATTGCAGGATTTATTGCAGGAGTCCAAGGAGTTTGATCATCATCTCCTTTTTTCATTGCTGACAAAATATCTAGGTAATATGTAGGATTAGAATCGTCTTGATTTCTTATTGCATTACACCTATCGATGAAATGTTGGTTGACTGCGATTGCAGCGATGCCGCTTGGACCCGCAGTACATTTTTGTGCACCAACTACTACTGCTTCTGCACCCCATTCTTCGGGATGGACGGGCAGGCCTCCAACACTGGTTATGCCATCGATGATGAAAGCAACTCCGTGCCTTTGGCACATCTCAGCCAACTCTAAAGCGTCCTGGGTAATTCCAGATGATGTTTCGTTGTGACAAACCGCTAAAGCTTCCCAGTTTCCTCTAGCCAATTGTTCTTCTATTTCACCCAAATCAAAAGAACGGCCCCATTCATATTTCAAATGCTTAACATTACAAAATCTTGAACCCATTTCAGCTACGCGTTCTCCGAACTTTCCATTTGTAGGAACTAAGACACGGTCATTCGGTCTGAAACGATTAGCCATCACCATCTCCATAGCAGCTGTGCCCGAACCTGAAACAACAATTACTCTGTATCCATCTTCACCAATCCAAGACTGGTTTTTCCTTTCATCAGATGAAGGTGATAAATTGAAAGCATAGCGCAATCCACTGTTTAATCGTGCCATTACGTCTCGAAACTCAGTGCCTCTGGCCGTAATTGTTGGGCTGGCTAAAGCATCTAAACATGCTTGACTCATTCGAACTGGACCCGGGACCAAAAAACAGTCACCATCATGAGCCATGGTACTGCGAAGCGCGCTCGGTTCAATAAGTGAACTACAAACCGTCGCTGTGAAGAACCCTATGCCCTTAGGACAACACATGCTGACAGTGGGCGTTGCAATGTTGCAAGGTGCTCGCCATGAGCATATGCATTCAATACTGAAAGCCGCTGAAAATATTGGCACAGATATTGAGATTCGTGAGTTACGTAAAGCAAGCGACGTCGAAGGTGTCGATGCTATAATTCTCCCAGGGGGAGAATCTACCGCTATGAAAATCGCTAGTCGGTCTGAAAACCTCTATTCGAAAATTTGGGAAATGATCAAAGTAAACGGCACACCTGTTTTGGGGACATGTGCGGGAGCCATACTCTTGTCCCAACAAGGATTAATTGAAACATCGATTGAAAGAAATGCCTTTGGAAGACAGAAAGAAAGTTTTCAGGCTGAAATAAAAATCGACATGGATGGTGAAAGTAATTTCCCAGGTGTGTTCATCAGAGCACCACGGTTTTTGCAGGGTAGCAATCACCCCGTTGCTTGGCTTGATGAAGAGGTCGTTGGAGTTCTTGAAGGAAACATAATGGCATTGACATTTCATCCAGAATTGACTGAAGATTACAGATTCCACATTTGGTTACTAAACCGTGTAAAGCAACTTGATTGAATGAATCGCACCGTTGAATTGAAACCATAGATGTAAGACCGAATTCATGTGCAACTGCAAATGGCTAGCGAGATTGCCCCCCCGGAAGAGGGTGAGGCCGAAGGTTGCATACAATGCCAACGAGGTAGCAAATTAGTGTTATTCGTCACAGGAAAATGTCATTGGGGTTGCGACTATTGCCCGCTTTCAGATAATCGCAGAGAGTCTCCCGACATGTTTGCAAATGAAAGACGTTGTACAAATTTCGATGAAGTGATAGAGGAAGGTAAGGCGATGAGAGCTACTGGTACTGGCATCACTGGCGGCGACCCAATGCTAGATTTCGAAAAAACTGTTGAGGCGGTAAAGGCACTCAAAGCAGCATTCGGAAGTGAACACCACATACACTGCTACACCTCAATTCCAATAAAACCAGAACAAGCCCAAGCCCTTGGAAATGCTGGACTTGATGAACTGAGATTCCATTTACTTGACCTTAGTTTGGATAGATATCAAGAATCTGTTATGGCTGCACACCAAGCAGGAATATGCGTTGGAGTTGAATTGCCTGCTGAACCAGACAAAGAAGAAAAATTGCTTGCATTATTAGATGAATTAAACGATTCGCCTGTACAATTCTTGAATCTTAATGAGTTAGAAATAACTGTTGGAAATCAAGAAAATATGGACGTCAGAGGATTCAATCTTGCAGGGGGAATAACCGCTGCTGCTGCAGGTTCAGCAGAATTGGCGATTAGATTGAAGCAAGTTGCCAAGAACATGGATTTCCATGTTAAATTCTGCACAGCCACATTCAAGGATGCCGGGCAATTAAGAAACAGATTTAGACGCCGAGCAAAAGCAACTTTACGACCATATGAGATTTTGTCTAATGATGATACCATTCTGTTCGGAGCAATTCCTTGCTCTCTCGAAGATGCTGCAGACGATGTGAAGGAGTTGTCTGAAAACTTGGGGTTGATTGATGCATGGATAAGGTATGATGCCTCAACACAGAGAATCGAAATCCCCCTATCTGCCGCCGAAGAGATTGCGGAACAACTCAATGTCCCAGTGCTGATGATTGAAGTCCATCCCACACATGAAAGACTCGAAGTGGGTTCGGTTTATTTGAACGAGGTTCGTTGATTAGTAAGCAATTACTGGTCTGACGCCACAACAACTCTTGCAGGAGTTAAAACTCTATCTTTGTACATATAACCGGCCTCTAGCTCGTCGATTACTGTGTTTGCAGGATAATCATCTGAAGGCGGAAGTGTGGTAATCGCTTCCATTTTTGTAGGATCGAATTTACCGCCTTTAGTCTCGATCTTTGACACTCCATCACTGGTTAATTCAGACCACATCTTTGTGCGAATAAGTGTCAATCCTTCATCCTCATTTACCGCTAATGCGCGGTCAATATCTCCCAAAACTGTGAGCATCTTTCTGGCTATTCCCATTCCACCATACTGGATTGCTACAGCCTTTTCACTCATCAGCCTCTTTCGTACATTTTGGATTTCAGCATCCCGATATGAAATTTCTTTTTCTGCGGCTTCTGCGCGTTGGAGTGCTTCGACTAAGGGGTCGACTTCCTCGACAACTTCCGGTAGTGCTTCCTCTTCAACCGGAACATCAGTACTTGTTTCCTCTACAACTACCTCTTCCTCGTCCATGTTATCTCCAACCATCGGTCATTTTTCAATTTCACGAATCTAGGAGCCGCCCTAGATTCCAATCTCCGTGTCCCCATAGTTTTGCATCCAAGTGTTCTCGGCCCAAAATTTGGACAAACCCATTTTGATTAACTGCATGATGAAGTGTTCTTGAATTCCTATCATGTGCTTCAAAGGTTGGAATAATTCTTGGATCTTTAGATTCATCTAAAGTTTCTCCCATATCCTTTCTACGTTGCATCCAATCAGCACATACTCTCTCTGAATATTCAGATTCACCCAATTGGGACAAAGATTCTCTAACCTCGTCCCACACATCATGCGAATACATGTCATCTACATGTTCTAACTCTCTTCCAATCGCATTCTCAATGTAAATGAAGCATCGACCTTCCCAGGCTTCCCAATGGCCGATGCTTGCCCATTCAACAAGCTTCAACAAAGCCTCATATGCACCATTTGTGGATAACACGTGACGAACGGTGCCCTGTCCTGAAATTTCATCTGCAAGGTCTAGGAATTCCGCTTCACAATCAATATCGAAATCTCTGCTCAACTTTGAATCTGGAGAAGGACGTAAAGAGCGAAGAGAACTCTTCTCCATCTGCGAAATGAATTGCTCCCAATCCATTTCGAGGATTTCATTCAGGCATTCTCCATCGACCAGATGGAGGCGCATCTCAATCCCCATGGATGTGGCGTGCAAGGCAATGCACATCATTCCATCGGGACTAAGTTTGCATAGATTTGTACTAAGGAATAGATAGCATTCAAGAATGCCCATCCGTCCGTTGTGACTAGGAGGGTGTGATATGGCTACAATCAAAGAGCAAATCCAAGCCCTCTATGATGAGATTAACAAGACTCAAAAGAATAAAGCAACAAATGCACATATTGGTAAATTAAAAGCAAAAATTGCGCAACTCAAACTCAAGGAAGAAAAAGCAGCCGCATCTGCCAAAGCCGCAGGACCTGCAAAGGGTTTCGAAGTCAAGAAATCCGGTGATGCATCGGTTGCATTGGTCGGCTTTCCGTCTGTAGGAAAGTCTACTCTTATCACACAGGTAACTGATGCAAAGTCTGAAGCGGGAAATTTCGCATTCACAACTCTAACATGTATCCCGGGTCTGATGGAACATCGTGGTGCTAAAATCCAAATTTTAGATTTACCCGGTCTAATCAAAGGTGCTGCTGAAGGAAAGGGACGCGGTAAGGAAATCCTTGGAGTTATTCGTTCATGCGACATGGTTCTTTACATCGTGGATCCCTTCCAAGATTCTCATTTCAGAGTACTCCATAGAGAGTTGGAAAATGCAGGAATTAGACTTAACCAAACTAAACCTCCTGTTTTCGTCAAAAGGGTTGACAAGGGCGGAATAGATGTGCGTACAACTGTAGAACAGACGCACTTAACACCTGACGAAATGGGGGATATTATCCGCTCATTCGGATACACTTCAGCCATCGTTACACTTAGAGTTGATACCACGGCTGAAATGTTAGTAGATACAATGGTGGGGAGTCGAGTCTACTCTAAGTCTGTAATTGCAGTTAACAAGATAGATATCGCAACAGAAAAAGAAATAGTTGCTGCTGAAAAGGCTCTACCTCAAGATTGGCCTATCATGAGAATCTCAGCATTCAAGGGAACTGGGTTAGATGAACTGAAAGATTTCATTTACGACAACCTTGGTTTCATGCGTGTATTCTTGAAGCCCCAGGGACAAGAAGCCGACCTTGAAGAACCGTTGATTGTAAAGGACGATTCAACCGTGGAAAATGTATGTAACAACCTTCACCGAGATTTCGTTAGGAAATTTAGATTCGCACGTGTAAAAGGGCCATCAGCGAAATTCGATTGGCAGCGAGTTGGCCTAGATCACCAACTGAAAGATGGCGATTTACTTTCCATTATTATCAAGAGATAAATTCTACAAATCAATCCCAAATACCCATATCCATCCTAGCATCCTCGGATGCGTGGACTTTGGGATCCCATCTTGGAGACCAAACAAGATTGATGTGCACACTCTCGACAGCGTTTAATGCAGCACGATGAGCTGCAGCCATAATTTCAGCAGCAGCAGGGCAGCCAGGACTGGTTAAAGTCATGTCCACTTCGGCATGCTGAACCCCGTCCTTATCTTCAAAACGAACATCATAAACTAAACCTAACTCAACTATTGACAGACTTAATTCTGGGTCTTCAACCTCGTCCAGTGCAGTCATTACCTCTTCTTTAGTACTCACAATATTGCCTCCTTTACTCTATTTTGAACCATATCAAACATAGTTCTGAATCCATTCGAACGTGATGGAGTTAGACTTACCAAAATACCTGCTTCTTCAGCAAAATCCGGGGTTAGTTGCAGCACAATTTCAGGCGATGCGCCGTTGACAGCAATCGAAAGAATACCCTGTAGTCCTTGGACCATTTTTGCATCTGCTGCAGCGCGCAACCATACCAATTCGTCACGGATACTTACTTCGAGATGGGCTACAGATTGACATCCTCTTACCAAATTAGAATCATTCCATTCTTCAACAGGTAGTTCATCCACTTCTTCGGCGAAATCCATCAGGACTTCCAATCTTTCAAATTGGTCTTCGATTTCTTGGAATTCTTCGATTATCTCTTGTATTGAATCCGGCCAATTCATGCCATTGCCTCCAAGACTCGATCGATTCCAGTTAAGAAAATCTCTGCATCTGAATCATCATTGTAGATGTAGAAAGATGCCCTAATTGTGCCGTTGACTCCCAACTTTTCCATCAAAGGTTGAGCACAATGATGTCCTGTTCTAACCGCTATACCTTGAGCGTCGAGAAGTCTAGCAAAATCTTCTGGGTGAATTGTAGGGTGGGTGAATGACACTACTGCTGCATCACCGGGATTGAGCGTAGAATAAACCTTCATTCCTTTTTCCTCAAGTTGGCCTGCAACATTCTTAGCTATCTTGAGAAGGCGTTTGTGATGACTTTCTAAATCGATTTGTGACATCCATTCTAAAGCGGCAGCCCAACCAACTCCTTCAGCAATTCTAGGAGTTCCAGCCTCAAATTTGTGTTCATTTGTCTGATATGTTGAACCTTCAAGAGTTACTGTTTGAATCATGTCACCGCCACCCATGAAAGGGTGCATTTCACTGAATGCAGAATCACTAATCAACAAAGCACCAATGCCTGTTGGCCCACACATCTTGTGAGCACTGAACGCCATGAAATCGGCTCCAGTCTCTTTGAAGTCAATCAATTCATGTGGCACTGCTTGGGCCGCATCGATCAGTACTCTAGCACCGGCTGATTTCGACATTGAGATAATCTGTTCTACAGGGTTCCTTACCCCTAGAACATTCGAGGTGTGAACTACGCAAACTAATTTTGCACCATCTAAAGCAACTTCTAGAGCATCTAAATCAAGTTCTCCATCTTCAACAGGTACGAATCTCAATTCAATTGCGATTCTTTCTGCAAGCATTTGCCATGGCACAATATCGCTGTGATGTTCCATTTCAGTTAATACAACAACATCTCCTGGTTGTAAATTGTGTTCTCCCCAAGCATGGGCAGCGAGATTGATCGCCTCAGTAGTACCACTAGTAATAACAACATAATCTGAGTTATACCTCTGCTTTAGCAACTTCCTGCATGCTTCATATCCCTCAGTTGCTTCTCCTGCTAGAGTATGAACTGCACGATGGACATTCGCATTTGATAAGGAATAGTACTGAGTCATTGCATCGATAACACATGCTGGCTTTTGTGTTGTAGCTGCGTTGTCAAGATAGACCAAAGGACGGCCATTTACTTGTCTAGAAAATATTGGGAAATCCTGCTTCATAGAATCACCCATTCATCAAACATTCTAGATGTACTAGCAGCCTAGTCCTCATCACAGATACAACTTCTTCACTCTTAATATCTCTAAACGCATCCATCAAAAACCCTTCAACGATTAATGCAGATGATTCATCAGGAGAAAGTCCTCTAGATGACAAATAGTGAATTTGGTCAGCATCAATTGGTGCGCTAGCAGCGCCATGTGCTGCTTTTACATCATCTGCTAGAACCTCTAATTCAGGAATTGCTTCCGCACGTGACTTCTCGGAAAGCAATAAATTGCGGAAAACTTGTCCAGCATCGCTTCCATCCGCCCCCTCGCAGATAGTCAGCAGTCCTGTACCAACGGAATGTGATGAGTCACCGCAAGATGCATGCATGACTAATGAGGAATCTGTATGCCCTATACTATGCCTAATTTCGATATGGTGGTCATCATGTCTTGAAGCATAACCATTCGATGCAATACCTGCGCGGATTTGCGCCCCTTTGTTGGTAAGATCTACTCGAATATCGGATTTGTTGAGGAATCCTCCTGCGGATAATGTAGCAAATTCAAGTTCTGAATCTCTACCAACATCCCAATCCTCGCAGCGCAAAAAATGTCCATCTTTCGACAAATCATTTATTGTAGCCACGGAAAGTTGCCCCTCTACAGCCCCATGTATGCGCAATCCGGTCCAACCGGCATCACCTGAAAGTCTAATGATTAGCGTGGACTTGCCCGATGATTCAATGTTCAATTCCCCTGAACAAATGTGGCCTGAGCAGCGTAGGTCTAGTTCCAATGTTTCGTCTTTGAGTATAATTTTCTTGCAACTTTTAGAAATTGAGTGAATGAATGAACGGGCAATCTCATCGCTGTCATCCATCTTTGAATCTTGGCCAGATGAAAATTTAATCGGATCTGAGGCTGGCATTTCAGTGACATTGGTAGGATGTATTCTCTTCCAAGGGGTGTAACGCCAGAGATGTTGTGAACGAGGAGGGATACTAATTTGCGGATACTGCATCATCCAATTGCACCCTCCATCTCCAATTCAAGAAGACGATTGAGTTCAACTGCATATTCCATAGGCAATTCTCGTGTAAACGGCTCAAAGAAACCATTCACAATCATACCCATCGCTTCTTCTTCACTGTGTCCTCTAGACATCAGGTAGAATAGCTGGTCATTGCTAACTTTCGAGACACTTGCTTCATGTTCTAAATCAGCACTCGAATTTCCTACTTCCATTGTAGGATATGTATCAGATTGACTATCTGCATCGAGCATCAAAGCATCACAAATAACCTTTGAACGGCATCCCTTTGCTTTCGGTGTTACCTGTAACATACCGCGATAAGATGAACGTCCTCCATTTTTGGAAATCGACTTGGATAAAATATTGGAAGTAGTATTCGGAGCAAGATGGTGTACCTTTGCACCTGCATCTTGGTGTTGACCTTTACCAGCATAAGCAACTGAGATTACCTCAGCATGAGCGCCTTCACCTTTGAGAATTACTGCTGGATATTTCATAGTCAACTTGGAACCAATGTTGCCGTCTACCCATTCGATGGTAGCATTGGAATGTGCGATCCCTCTCTTGGTTACCAAGTTATACACATTTGCGGACCAGTTTTGAACTGTAGAATAGCGGATTTTTGCTCCCTCCATGGCAATCAATTCTACTACTGCAGAATGCAGAGATTCGGTAGAATAAGTAGGTGCTGTGCAGCCTTCAACATAGTGGATTGAAGAACCTTCATCAGCGATGATTAGTGTTCGTTCAAACTGACCCATGTTTTTTGCATTGATTCTGAAATACGCCTGAACTGGCATTTCTACATGAACACCTTTTGGTACATAGATGAATGAACCACCTGACCAAACTGCTGTATTAAGTGCAGAGAACTTGTTGTCGCTTGCAGGGACTACTGAACAGAAATATTTCTTCACGATATCCGGATGCTCCTTCAATCCAGAATCCATGTCAAAGAACAAAACTCCTTGTTCCTCTAGATCTTCTCTAATGGAATGGTAAACAGCCTCGGATTCATACTGAGCAGTTACTCCACCAAGCCATTTTTGCTCTGCTTCGGGAATTCCAAGTCTGTCAAATGTATTCTTGATATCATCGGGAACATCGTCCCAATCTTTCTCTGTACCTTCGGAAGAGCGCAAAAAGTATGTCACCGCATCGAAGTCGATTTGGTTTAGCATGTCACAGTTACCCCATGATGGCATTGGCATTTCCATGAAACGGTGGTAAGCCTTTACACGAATCTCAGTCATCCATTCAGGTTCGTTCTTCAATTCCGAAATATCTCTGACTACTTGTTCGGAAAGACCCTTATCGAAACGAATCGTTGCATTCTCAGGATCATGGAATCCATAGCGATAGTCCCCTACCGCATCCCTTGCTATATCTCCAGACATATCATCACCTCTATGCTTCAATCCAATCGTAACCTTGCGCTTCGAGTTTTACTGCCAAATCAGCGCCACCTGTTTTAACGATTTTTCCATCGATCATAACATGCACATAATCTGGTTTCACATGGTCCAGTAATCTCTGGTAATGAGTAATCAAAAGGCAACCTGCTCTTGGAGTGATACTGTTGATACCTTCTGCAACTACTCGCAAAGCATCGATATCAAGTCCCGAATCAGTTTCATCTAACAGGGCAAGAGTAGGGTTTAGCAACAGCATCTGAAGTATTTCCAGACGCTTCTTTTCTCCTCCGCTAAATCCATCATTGACATAGCGTGCTAGGAATGATTTGTCCATCTCTAACGCATCCATGTGCGATTTCAATTCCTTTCTGAATTCTCTAGCAGTAGGTGCTTCATCGCCTCTAACCGCTGAAACAGACTTTCTCAAAAAGGTTCCAACTTGAACGCCTGGAATCGATGAAGGGTATTGGAATGAGAGGAACATTCCGGCTCTTGCTCTTTCGAAAACTTCCATTTCTTTCAGAGGTGTACCTTTAAATTTGATATCGCCAGATGTGATTTCATAGGCAGGGTGCCCCATTATGACATTAGCTAATGTTGATTTCCCTGAACCATTTCGTCCCATGACAGCATGTACTTCGCCCAGATTAATTCTCAAGGAAACGCCCCTGAGAATCTCGGTGTCATCCACGCTAACATGGAGGTTCTCGATGCTCAACATCTCGTCTCCCATGTCTAACCCTAGAGTCACCCCTTTATCAATGACTGTACGGACTTTAGGGTATTCAAAGCGAGGGTTCTTGAACGGAAAACTGGACGCGTTACCATGGATGACGACATTCTAGAACAGTATCGCCTTGAAGCGGCGGCTGCAATGGAAGTCGAAGCCAAACGAAGAATTGCAGAGTCGACAGACGTTGAAAACGATGAAATTCTACGAAATACATCCCTATCAGATGTTGAGGATTTAGTGCCTGCATTGCTGGCACGACTTGGTCAAGTTAGGGCCGCTCTCGACGGCCATGGAGGCGGGATTAAGGTCACATCATCTGAAGTTGAAGATGATGGATTCAATCTAGTTCTTGATTTGACCGGTGCGTGCCTATCTTGTGGTGCTGCTCCAGGAACACTGCAAGGAGTCAAGACTGATTTAGAAAATGATGATGAAATCGCAAAAGTCAGTTTCTGTTCCAGTTTGTTAGACACTTTTGATGACTTGGGCCGAGAGTTTATTCTAGCCCATGGACAAGTAGATTTTGTATGAGTAGGGTGAGAATATGAAATGGCAAAATAGCACCCGAGAGAACCCCGTCTCCTGTCGGGAAAAAGATAGGGGGAAATTTGAGATCACTGCCCGTGATGGCCAGGCTAGACTTGGCCGATTACATACAACACACGGAATCGTAGATACGCCTTGCTTACTACCTGTGATCAATCCCAATATTCGAACAATAGAACCACGAGAAATGTGGGATAAATATGGCATTCAAGCTCTAATTACCAACTCATATGTAATTTGGAAACATGACAAATTGAAAGATGAAGCCATCAAAAATGGCGTGCACTCATTATTGGATTACCCCGGCATGATTATGACGGACTCCGGCACATTCCAATCATATGTATATGGTGATGTAGAAGTCGGTGTTGAAGAAATTGTACAATTTCAAAAAGACATAGGCGTTGATGTTGCCACCATGCTCGATGTATTCACAAGACCCGATATGAAATTCTCTGAAGTAGAAAGTGCTGTTATGGAAACGCTAGACAGAGGGCGGATTTCAGTTGATACATCAAAGGATGTAATGCTTAACGGTCCGATTCAAGGTGGATTGTTTTCCGATTTGAGAGCACTAAGTGCTAAAGAAATGAGTAAACTTGATTTCAGTGTCCACCCTATTGGAGGAATTGTTCCAATAATGGAGCAACAAAAATACAAAGATTTGGCAAAAATCATGCTAGCATGTAAATCTAATCTAGCACCAAATCGACCAGTACACATGTTTGGATGCGGCCATCCGATGCTATTTCCTATGCTAATCGCCATGGGCGCCGACTTGTTTGACTCAGCAGCATATGTTCTATTTGCTAGAGATGGGAGATTATTGACACCATGGGGAACAGAAAAGATAGCCGATATCGAAGAATGGCCAATTCTTATGCCTTCAATTACCCATTTTTCTCCGTCTGATGTTCGTAAAATGAACAAAGAAGAAAGAACGATTTTATTGTCAAAATACAACTTAGAAGTAACACTCCAAGAAATGTCGAGATGTCGACAAGCTGTCCGGGATGGAACAATCTGGAGGTTGGCGGAAAGGAGAAGTCACGAACATCCCGCACTTCGTGAAGCGTTTCTTTGGCTGACAACTAATCCCTCGAAGATGAAAATGCAACCATTAATTCTAGACGAAATTTCAGCATCCAAAGAAACCGGAAAAGAGAAAGGACGCTGGGAAGAGAATTGGGACTGGCTAGTTAATTCGCAACTTACACCTAGAGGAGGAGGGGAATCATGGGGAGGGAACGATACTCTAAACAGACCGCACATAGACATGGCAAAGAGAAAAATACTCTCAAGATGGTTATCAAGAAAATCAGGTGATGTGATTCTGTTTCACGGAACAAGTGCCCCTTGGCGAGACAAAATTGGAGATTTAGTTGAACGGATTTGTTGGCTTGATTACGAGTTATTTATCCAGACACCGATTGGAATTGTCCCTTGGGGTCTTGAAGATCTCAATCCATGGGCACATATCGAAGGCCCAAGCTGGTTGTGGAATAGTAAGCCAGATTTCAACAAGGTACAAAACGAACTGGAACAATATGGCATTCATAATAGGAAAGTCATCCCTGTAGATATCTCAGACACAGAAGATTTGCACAAGCGAGTTTTCGAATTATTGGAAATCGAACCTACTGAGCGTAACCCAGATGATAAGAAGCGTTCCCAAATTGTTGACAAGTTATGCGTGTTGTGTAATGTCAAACAAAGTGAAGCGATTTCGATGTGTAAAGATGCTACATTTGTTATGAGCAGAACTGGAAGAATTAGAAATATGTTTGATTCAGAAGGCGAGCATTTGTTTTCCCCTAGATTAGCAGAAGGTGGGATTTCACTTACAGTAAATGGCGCTCGGAAATTACACCAATTACGAAATGAGAAAATACCTCAAGGATTCTCATCTGGTAAATTGATTAATCATGTAGGCAAGGGGCCTGCGTGGATTGTTGTCGATGATGATGCGGCGCCTTTCGTCAAAGATGGTAGGAATGTAATGCATGGTTTCGTCATTGCATGTGACGAATGGACAAGACCGGGTGAAACTGTACTAGTGGTAAATTCATCTGGAGAACTTCTAGCAATTGGACGCTCCCAATCTACTCCGCAAGAATTTGCGACCTTTACAAAAGGAATTGCAGTAAAGGTCAGAGAAGGTTGCCCCTGAAAGGGGCATGTTCAAAGGCCCACCTTCATCTGTCTGTTTCATGGTAGAGGAGTTGATTATCGAATCAACTGCTCTTACCAAATCTTACGGACCACATGTCGCACTTGATTCTCTGGACATCAGAATCGAAAGAGGCTCAACCGGTTTGCTTGGCCCAAATGGTGCCGGAAAATCCACATTCCTGAAAACAATGCTAGGATTAATCCAACTTACTTCAGGAGAAGGAAAGGTACTCGGGTTCGACATCCGAACCCAAGGCGATCAAATTAGACAGCGTATTGGTTACATGCCAGAATATGATGCATTGAATCCGAATATGGATGCGATTCATCAAGTGAGGTATAGCGGAGAATTGATTGGAATGAACCCCAATATCGCGCTACAAAGAGCGCATCAAGCACTGGAGTATGTGGGATTGGGCGAACAGAGATATCGCGAAGTTTCTTCTTTCTCGACCGGTATGAAGCAAGCCACAAAATTGGCCTGTGCATTAATCCACGACCCTGCTCTGATTATTGCCGATGAGCCAAGTAACGGATTAGATGCACAAGCAAGAGAATTCATGCTGAATACTCTTGAAACCACCGTAAACCAAGGACAGAGGTCTGTTTTGATGGCATCTCACTTGATGGATGATGTAGAAAGGGTTTGTGAAAATATTGTCTTGCTACACAAAGGCAAACTTGCTGCTCAAGGAAAAATTGACGACCTCAAAGCGATTGACAAAGAAATCGAAATTCACGTTTGGGGCTCTCCTGGAAAAATGGAAGAAACACTTACTGACAGAGGAATGAAGGTCAGGCGTGAAGGCCGAGTAATGAGAGTAGGGCATAATGGAGAAGGCAGCTATAATGAGATCCTACAAGCAGCTGCGGACATAGGAACTCAAGTTCGCAGAATGCACGACCACGAGGCTAGTCTAGAAGATTTATTCTTGGTCATAATGGAACGACTTGGACATGACGTCAAGACCAGTGATGACTTGTTAGGGGGTGCGTGAATGTCTGAATCGGATACCGATGCAAATACGCCTTTCGAGCCTGTTGAATCTAAGGAAGAAACATTCGGAGCAGAAACACCAGTAACTGGACAAACCAAGATGCAGGCAGCTTGGTCTGCAAGTGATGACGACGCTAACTCGGCTCAAGTTGCTTCTGTGCCACAAGGACAAATTTTTGAGCAGATATACAAGCCATGGGAAGGCACTTTGAACCCGCGCTGGATGCGAAATTGGGCAATTTTGCGCCATCACATTTTAGGAATTTTCGCCAAAGGTCACCGGCCTTGGAATTTACCAACCAAACTTTTCATTTTCTTCGTAATTATTGCATCGATGACCGATGTGGCACTTGCCTTATTGTTTGGCATGATTGGGGAACCTACCCTGTATGATATTTGGGGGGTCAATCGAGATAACTTGTACGGACATGTCATGGGATTTTTCCCACGAAATATTCTGTATTATCCAATCGTAGCTGCGTTATTAGTTGGAGGTATGATTTCTGAAGATAGATCGCATGGCACCAGCGCACTATACTTTTCTAGACCAATAAATAGGTTCGACTATGCCGCCATGAAATTCCTCTCTGTAGCATTGATTCTACTGTTTATTATCAATGGAACTTTGATGATATACTATTTCGTTGATATCTTGGTAATGGGCAAAGGTTGGGCATGGATTATCGACACATTTCCAATGTTCATGGCTACATTTGTTTGCGGGATGATTCTGGCTTTTACCTACACATCGATTGGGCTTGCACTATCCAGTATTTCTCGAGGTAGATTCTTCCCCGCAATAGGCCTAATCGCGATTCTGATGGGTACACGTTCCATGGCAGCAATTATCGATGCACTATTCGATAAATCATTGTTGTACATCATATCACCTTACGATGCAGTTGCGCATGTTTGCCAAGCACTAATCGGCACAGAAATGACATATGAGCACCCATGGGTTTGGAGTTTAATTTCAGTTGTCATCATGAATGGTTTGGCACTATACTTACTTGCAAATCGAGTTTCTTCGCTGGAGGTGACTAGGGAATGATGCCCGATGTAACACAGCATGGAACTGCAGAAACTACAGAATGGAAGCCTGTAGAGAACACTCCCGTAGTCATGTTCGACCGTGTTTCAAAATCATATGGTAGAATCAATGCAATGAATAGTGTTTCACTTGGAATTTCAGGTGGAGTAACAGGGATTTTGGGAATGAATGGTGCAGGTAAATCTACTCTTTTCAAATTAATGATGGGTAAAATCAAACCAAGTTCAGGAGCAATTAGGTTATTCGGCACGGACCCGTGGAAAAATCCTGCACCTTACTCACGCGTAGGATTTGTTCCTGAGCACGAAAAAATGTATGATTGGATGACTGCATTCGACTTCATTGTAACTTTCGCTAGACTTCACGGAATGACAAGAGAAGAGGCGAGTAAAGAAGCAACAAGAGTACTGTCATTCGTTTCATTAGCAGATGTTATGCACAAAAGAATCGGTCAGTTTTCCAAAGGTATGAGGCAGAGGGTGAAAATTGCGCATGCATTGGTAAATGACCCTGAATTGATTATTCTTGATGAACCATTACAAGGTTGTGACCCACTTGCACGAACCACTATCATGAACGTGATTAAGGAACTCGGGGCGATGGGTAGAACGGTTTTGGTTTCTAGCCATATTCTTCATGAGATTGAGAGAATCACAGAACAAATTGTAATTCTTCATCGGGGACGAATCCTTGCTCTAGGTAACTCTCATGCAATTAGAGAAATGCTGGACCAGCACCCACACAAGATTGAATTGGAATGTGACAATCCTCGAGAACTAGCCAAGAGTATGATCAATATCGGTGAAGTGACAGGAATGTCATTCGCAAGCTCTGACAAATTGCTAATCGAGACTCGACACTTGGGTGAAGTTCACAAAAAACTGCCACAAACAATCATTGATAGCGGCAGTAATGTCACAGCAATAGACAACCCTGATGATGACCTTCAATCGATCTTGATGTACCTTACAGGGGGTTCATTATGAGCAATAGAATGGATACTATCTGGTCTAAACTTGACCGTAAATCCACTGCCATAGCAGAATTCACTATGCGGCAATACCGCACTCGGATTTCTACATGGGTTGTAATGATTGCATCCACTCTCGCATTATTCTTGATGCTATTATTCTACATCGAAGCCATGAACACTGAAATCGAAGCGATTGATAATGACGGTGATTCATTCGATTCTGATGGCGATGGTTACCCGGATGGCCAAGAGAGATTAGAAGGTACTAATCCGGATTCAGACGCTTCATTCCCTGATTGGGTCGAACCCGATCCTCCTGAAAAATGGATAAATGAAGATGACATTAATTGGGATGTATTAGGCGAAGGGGAGAATTATGTTGGAGAGGATGATGATGGCGATTGCACAAATCTCGATACTTCTAGTCAAAGGGACAGTAATGACAACGACATGGAATGCGACATTATAGTGACTGTAGATTCACTCAATTCATCAATAACAGTAGATGCTGATTCGAATGTTGATGAGGACCCAGATGAAGAAAAATACGGCAAAGAAGCAGGACACAGGTCGTTCATTTTAGGCATCGGTAAATTTGGAATTGTATACCTCCTGGGTATTTTCCTCCCCCTTTTCTTAGCTACCGGATTGATTAGAGAAGAGATGTCTGAAGGTACAATTCACTATATGCTTGCTAAACCAATAGCAAGGGGTGAACTGTTGCTCTACAGAATGCTAGGATACATCGGAATCACTTGGCCATTCATAATTTCAATCTGCGTCATTTTATGTTTAATCACAGGTTTCACTGGCCCAGGCGATGGATTCTTCCGTTGGTCTGACATTGGAGTTTGGATGTCGATAGCATGGGCTACGATGTTGGTTTCCTTAGTTTACGGTACCATATTTTGCGGGTTTGGAATAATTTGGAAAAATGGCGTTATACTTGCGATAATTTTTGCTGCATGGGAGTTAGGTATGGCATTCGTTGCAATCTTTTCTGGAGGAGATTCGTCAATACGGTACATGTCGGTAATTGGGTGGGGAATGATCATTGTAGACGCAGGTGTAGCGATTAGTTGGCCCGATAATTGGCAATTAATCGAGATCGGTTTATGGGGCGGAGGACACGGAGAAGAAAACTGGCTAGGAGAAATTGCATATGTCGCACTTCCTGCAGCAGAGCCATTGGCTGGATTCAGTGGAAGTCCAAATCTCGGAGTTAGCAATTGGCTATCCTTCCTTATCTCAACATTAGTATTGGTGTTCCAAGGTGCCATGTCTTGGTTTATTGGACAGTCCATTTTCAAAGGCAAGGAAGTGGATTAATGTCAGAATCGCAGAAATTCACAGGCGATTTGTCAAGCCTGTGGAAACTGCAAAACCTACCACCTATCCATCATTTGACTTGGGATTGGTGGTGGTGGCTCGTTATGTTGGACGATGAGGGAGGGAATCCTGCTGGGAAGCAATTGATGGTGCTATGGTCTACCAAGGATAACCCATTGGTTGAAGTCAATGGCCATCCATGGAAACCGGTTGGAAGACCAGGTTTTGATGAGGATGGAGGCATAGCAATGGATGGTATGGTTGCAGCATGGTGGTATGATGGACACAAGTTGATTGAGCCATTAATTTTGGAAGAAAGTAGGATTATTGTCGTCTCTGAAGAGCATTCTGATTGGCCGTATCAAAAAGGCGGAATCGTAGCATCGCACACCGAAAATGAATATTCGATGGGGCTTAATCCTGAAGAAAATGAATTTTGGCTCAAATTGGAAACTGAACACGGCGACTTTAATTTGAAAATGCAACCTTGGAATGACGCAATGTCTAGCATGAAGGTCGCACAAGCTGAATATGGACTTGGAATGGGATATGGGATCTCAAGATTACATGGAGCATTATGTACCGGAGAAATCGATGGGAAAGAGGTTGAAGGTTCAGCATATTTTCAGAAAGTGTGCGTTCAAGCACCTTCACCTCCATGGTTTTGGGGCATGTTGCATTTGGACGATGGCTCATATATCGACTGGTTTTTGCCACATCTTTCTCCAACACTTACAGCCAAAGATTCGCGCCATTGGAAAAAAAGGGACATTACGCATTATCCATTGTCTATGGGCGGATTGTTCCATGATGTAAATCGTCAAAGAAGTGAAAGATTTAGTGAAGTAAGAGTTGAAAGAACTTGCAATGAACATGGGCTTCCAACTTTTCATGTGCACATGTGGAATGGCGTAACTGAAATCCGGATTGAAGCCAAAGCAGTAACTAGAGCTCATTGGACATTTGACCAACCAACAAGGGGTGGAATGAAATCACACCTAACTTACAACGAATATCCATTGGAGGTCACTAAATTAGAAATTGATGACGAACAAGGGATACGTACTCGCAAGGATTGGGGTACTATCCGAGGGAATGCAGAACACTCTTGGGGCCTACTACATTGAGAAAATCGCCGTAAGGTTCATCATCGACTAGGTTCCGTTACTATTTAGGAGAGGTATTGATGTCCGACGAGGAACTATCATCTGAGACCGCTGAAGAAAGTAATTCAACACTAGAAACCGAAGAACCTACAGAACCTGTTTCAAACAGTAATTCACTGATTGAGAAGTTCCGACTTACTGGTGACGAAGAGATTTTGAAAGATGTTAAACCATCAATTTTCGCCTTTGTACCAATGTATATTGTTTCACTAATTATTCTCGGAGCGCATATGTTGTTTGCAATAGATTGGGATGCCAGCAGTGATGATAATTTCCTTGTCAAAACTATGGTTTTCTTGATTGAGTTATCGGATATTGGCGAGATCGGCTTCGTTCTAGTAATGTTGGGTGTTGCTTGGTTTAACAGAATGTTGAATGGAACTACTAGCGGCAAGTGGACCACTATTTTCTTGTTGATAGTTGCTTTAACTCCACCTGTGTTGAGGCTGGATGATTTCATCGCATGGATCATGAATAAAGATTCTGGATTTATTCCACTAGATGAATTCAGTTACTCATTATTCGGAATATTCTGGGCTGCACTCTTCACTTTGTTCACGGTGTTCTACCAAAGAAGTTTCCACTATGCAATCACAAACCACAGAGTGATTTTTACTCAGCACTTAATCATCCCAGGAGATGGAAGAAGGATTCTTTTCGATAATATCAACGAGATTAGAACTCAAAGAACCATGCTAGGTGCGATGTTTGGATACAACACAATCATTTGCGATACTGGAAGCCAATTGGGAATTGGCGAAGACGCAATGTCTGTCTCAGTAGGTACTGCCGGAGGTAATTCAGGGGAGAGCACTAATGCTGAAGGTCAAGTCACTAAGAGTTTGTTCAAGAAAATGTTCGCATTCATAACTTATCAGAGGTCCAGAAAGATCGATCTTCCCGACCCAAGATTCTCTTTCTTCTGCATCACAAACTGGAAGTCTATCGAGCAACTTTTGAATGAAATGCATCAAAGACATAGCCAATCTGGAATTCTAAACGATTTGAAAGACCAAATCGCAGAATCTCAAGATTGACACATAGGTTTCAAAAACCTGTTCTCTAAGGCGCTGTCATGAGCGACCTAATCCAGCAGGCTGGCATGGCCCTTTCAAGTGGACAATTTACTGATGCTATGGAATTATTTGACAAAGCTAGAGAAGCAGAACCTGACAATGCAGTAGCGCATTATGGTTGGGCTGAATCGGCATTCATGCGCCTTTCAATGGACATGGAAGAAGATGTTCCAGCGGGTAAAATCATGCAGGTTTACAAGAAAGCTATGCAACTTGATGAAGAGAATCTAGAATATGTTGCTTCTTTCGCTAATTTTTGTCTAGACTGCGGCAGAATTCCAATGGCTATCAAAGAATATCAACGCCTTGAAAAAATGGCAGACCTAAACGAGATTCCTGTTGAGGATACTCTTTTTGATGCTAGTAGACTGATTGTAGATGCTATCGAGCGAGTTGGGCAACCTATGGACAATCCAATGATTCAGCCTTGGCTAAGACAGGCATTGGTCTGGGCAGTTGGTGGCCTAGGATATTCTGCTGAAGATGCAGTAAAGATGCTTTCTTCTGATGAGTGAGGTGCATCAAATGCGGAAGGCGCGTATCGCCTTCCGTTTCGGACATTATGGCGATTGCTTTCACGGCAGTCAAGTCCAACCAGATGTTCCTACAGTGCAGGGGACATTCATGCACATTTTCAAGAAGAAATTGAAGTGGACTCAAGAAAGGATGCCTGTAGCATTCTCAAGCCGTACAGACTCAGGAGTCCATGTGAGACTGAATGGAGGATTCATTGATCTCGACCAAGACCGTTGGGAGGCGATGGGTGAAGCAGGATTCATCAAGGCTGTAGGCCATCAAATTCCGGAAAGTATCTCATTGGTAGATGCTAGACAGGTCGCTGATGATTGGAGCCCCCGAAGAGCATTATATCGAACTTACAGATACAGAATGGAATGTATGGAAGGTTGGGTTGAGCCTGAATTGGAAGACTTTACTCAGCTGTGTTCATTGTTCAAAGGGGAGCACGATTGGTCCAATTTCTGTAGAAGAGAGCCTGGCCGAACAACTACTCGAGTGGTAGAAGATTGCAAACCATGGGTAAACGATGGTCGCATCATTGGATTCGAAATTGTAGGTGAAGCATTTGTCTGGAACCAGGTTAGAAGAATTGCAAATGCCATGCTGGCCGTGATTACTGATTCTCGAACCATAGAGAGAGTTATCGAAGCCAGAGATAATCCGCAGACTGAAATCGATTTAGGATTGGCTGACCCTGATTGGCTAATCTTGTGGTCTGTCACATGGGAAGGAATACCAGATATTGAAACACCAGACCCAGCAATACCTGCGCCAGATCATTCTAGTTCAAGATGGCAAGACCTTTGCAGGCAGCAACAAAAAGAGATTCTAATTCGTCAATTCGACTTCATTCAAGGACGATACTGACCATATCTCCATCGACTAGAGAACATGATTCTCGCAGGAAAACGTCTGCGATGACCTCAACCACATCTTCGTGTCTGGTTAGATCTGGAATTAGGACTGCACAATCATGAATTGATTCTTTATATTCAATTGTAGCAAGAAATGCTGTCGCTCCTCCGAATGAAACTCCATCCCTGTCGAATCCTTTGACACGGTGCAACTCGATATCGCTCCCTTCGCCTTCTTCCAATCCTGCACTTACTCTCAACTTCTTGTACTGAATCAAAGATTCACCTTCGACCTTAATGTTCAGAGTACCTGGCCATGCTCCTTTACCAATGATGGTTTTGAATTGGTTTTGGTAATGTTCCTGGGACATGAAAATATGAGCTCGTCCGAGACCAGATGATACAATTCCATGGATTCGCATTGACCGGCCGAGAAGCCTCTCACTCATGACTGTTTGCAACGGAGCAAAACAACATGTAGAACAACCACTTGGGATTGACATGGCAGGGGATTTATCATGGATGGAAGAAAGATATGCACATCTAGAAGAGCAATCGCTTCTTTGGCAACCTCCAACTCTAGAAAGCGCTAACAGTCCTCGTTGTACGATGGACGGAAAACCGACCATTATGCTATCTGCTAATAATTATCTGAACCTTACAACCCATCCAAAGGTTGTCGAGGCTTCAATAGCCGCTACTAGGAAGTATGGTGCAGGAAGTGGTTCTGTAAGAGCGATTGCTGGAACTATGGATATTCACCTTGAAGCAGAAGATAAAGTTGCAGAATTCAAGGGAGTTGAATCTTCACTAATCTATTCAGCGGGATATACTGCTAATGTCGGACTGATACCTTCCTTGGTACAAGGTAAGCAAGACATAATTATCTCAGACGAATTAAATCACGGCTCAATTATTGACGGGGTCAGGCTAACAAAGGCACAGAGAGCAGTATTCCCCCACAACGACATGGGTGCATTCGAACAAGTTCTCAAGGAAAATCAAGATGCTGAAAGGAAATTAGTAATTGTAGACGGAGTGTTTTCTATGGATGGCGACATTTGCCCTCTTGATGAGTTAACTGCTTTGGCTGAAGAATACAATGCTATGGTTATGGTCGATGATTGTCATGGCGAAGGTGTTCTAGGAGACGGTGGAAGAGGAATTGTTGACCATTTCAAACTTCAAGGAAGAGTTGATTTCGAGGTAGGTTCATTTTCAAAGGCACTCGGTGTACAAGGTGGAATTCTAGCTGGCAAGGAAATCGTCCGTAAGCACGCACTAAACCATTCTCGCTCTTGGCTACTATCTGGCTCCCAGCCGCCTGGAGTGGCCGCAGCTCAGAAGGCTGCTGTTGAGGTATTGATGGATGAGCCTGAACATCACGCAAGGCTGTGGGAAAATACCGAATATTTCCGTAGTGAAATGCAATCTCTTGGCTTCGATACCGGCGTTTCAACAACTCCAATTATTCCAGTAATGTGTGGCGAATCATCCGTTGCTAAAGGCCTCTCAAATGAGATGCTGAAGCAGGGCGTCATGGCTGGAGCAATTGTTTTCCCGATGGTTGCAAGGGACAAAGCCCGTGTTCGTACGCAAATGTCTGCAGGCCTTACACGTGAGGATTTAGACGAAGTTCTTCGAATTTTCGAGAAGGCTGGCAAGGCTGTAAATTTGATCTGATTATTCTTCTTCAGATTCAAACTCTTCTACAACTTCTATTAATTCTGTATCACTAGATTCTACTTCTTCGGAGTCCTGTTCGTCTAAATACTGCTTAGCGGGCATGTCCTTGAATGGATTATAGCCATCTTCAATCATGCAAAGCAATCTCCATCTTGGCGCCCATGAAAGATGTATGTAAAGTGGACCCGGAATCATTAGCAATCCCCATGAGAGGTATTGCGTATAGGTATTGTTGACTAACAAGTCTGTGTGAATCAAGGTAAACAATGCAAATCCAATGAATGGCATTGGATAGAGGACTTTACGGTTGACTGCAATTGGCATCCTTCCAGTAACAGCATTAACAATACGGCTGAATATTCCTAGGAAAGCAGTAGCAAAAATCAGTAGACTAGCATGAAGTAACCATAGAGCGAACCAAAATTCTTCCGTCATCGCATATGGAAGAAGCAAAGCCATTGAAATCAATAATCCGTAAAATGCACCAATATTGGAAGGGTGAGAAATCCAAAGAGGCAATGTTGCAAATCGCTTAGATAGGCCGCCGCCAGTAAGTAATTCTCGCTGTGATTCATCCAAGGAGGAGACGTTTCCATCCCAGACTGAGTCTGCGGCCATAGTGTGTGTGCGTAGAATACACCATTTGAAGGTACGGTGTGATGTTCTTAAATCAAGTATGGTTTTATTCATTTGAGAATATTCGAGAAATCGGTCCTTGGACATCAATTTCTTTTTCAGGTAACCATTCCCTTTCGAGTAATGTCGATTCTTGAGATTCCCTCTCTCGTGCATCTTCGAATTCATTGTTTGAACCATTTACTGCATTGTTCAATGAGATTGCTTGATTGATTATCGCAAGGTGCCTGTTTAGTACGGATTCCTTTAGTTTAGTATCCCATAAAGATAGGACCGACAAATCATCATCTTGACGGTGAATTACCCAGCATGAAAGTGAATCTTTGGCCAATTTCAATCTGTGAATCCCCGGGTTGATCCAATCTTGCGAAAATTTTACCATAATTTCGGACTTAGATACTGATTCAGATTCCATGAACGGGTGATTCAAATTTACCGCCAAGGGGATTGCAGCACTGGCAGAAATCAATCTAAGAATCAGTAACGCATTTATGACTAATGCTAGGGCGATAATTAGAGACACATTTGCGGTCGAATAAAATATTGAAAACAAGAATATCAAATTGAATACTACAATCCCAATTTTCAATTTCTTTACCGACTCGTTGAACTCTTTACCAATAGGTGTATTCGAAAAAAGAATCAGACCCTTTGGTGCGTCCATACTCTCGCCACGAGCATTTAGGACATGAAACCCTCGTCATAATGCTAGTTTCACCCCCATCATTCAAGAAGGGTGGAATTACGAACCACCCCGTAGGGGTGCCCATGGTCGAGTTACCAAGAGGTAATATCATTGAGGAAAGGCGCGGAGGCGCAGGCATTCTCTCTACCCTTGTCAATGAGATGATAAAACTCAATTCCAGCGGTTACATTCGCACTGAAAGAACACCTCCTGAGAGAATGCCAAGGGTTGGACAACTAATCGTGACCAGAGGCGAAGTATCCGCTGCTATACATGAAGACAAGGCGATTTTAGAAGGCGTCGAAGCTTTGGTTGAGATCGAAGCGGACTGCCTCGAACTTGACTGTGTAATTCAACTGATTGAAGATGTAGATGTTCAAAGAATCCTGGATTTGCACCACACTGCTATACTTTCGGTAGAAGCACCAGAGGAAAGTAAATCTTCACAATGGTGGCAAGACGTCAGTAACCGTAAAAATGCATGGACTAAATCCAGCAAATTGCCGACAATTGAAGCAACGATTGAGGCTCCAGAGTTTGTCAAAGCGAAGGCTGCAGCAATGGTTCACAGGCATGTTGAGCAAGGAATTTCATTAAGGCCGGGAAGTGTTCATTCCAATGAAAGTGATATGATTTTCCACCTGGCATCTAATCTAAAGAATCACGGCAAGCCATTGTTAGTCATCAGTAGAAAAACAAGGGAAGAGTTACTTGTGAATTATAACATCCCAGCAGATAACAGCCTTTGGCTCTCTCAAAGAGAAGGGGAAGGGATTCAGTTTGTCAACATAGATGCCATTAAGGGCACTGTCTATGGATTCTTAGAAGGAAATTTGCGGGCAGTTCTATTGCTGGACGGGCTTGAATATCTGGCAAATATTTGTGGAGTCAAACCAGTGATTGAAATGGTTCGAGAACTAGGTGACCGAATGAGATTCGAGGATGACTGTTTGTTGATTTCATGTGACAAATCCGCATGGAGTAAATCAGAATCAGCGCAATTAATGCGGGCTGCTCCACATTTGGAATCATCCGTAATTTCTGCTTGGAATACCGACCCTGATTCACTATTAGATCACCCGCTTATGGCTCCTCCAACCGAGGAAGAATTGCTTCGTTTAGCCGAATACTTGGAAGCAAATACTCCAGAATCATTCACTCCTGAAGAGATTATTGAGGAAGTCTCTGAAACGATCGAAATTATTGAAGAGATACCAATAGAGGTTGTTGAAGAGGAAATAATCATCACTGAGACTGTACAAGAAGAGGTTGTGGAAGAAGTTCCTGAGCCTGTTATTTCTAAGGGACCGCGAAAGCCACAGCGTGTTAAGCGACGTAAGGCTAAGCGTGTCCAAGTGATGAGCAATAGAGACGCCAAGGTTGCTGGACTTGCGGCGGTTAAGGGAGATAGAGAAATTGGAGAAATACCTTCTACAGAGCCCCTGCCTAAGACAGCCATTGGAGTTGGAAAGGAGGGTAATATGCCTTCGATTCCCAATACGATTCCTACTCGATTGAATGATGCTGCGCGCCAAGATTCGGCCAAAAAATCTAGAAGTTTGCCCAAAACGAAACTTGGCCCAAAGGCGATCGGTAAGAAGAAACCTAAATCTCAAGGAAAAGTGATTAGTCCTTTAGCTGCTAGAGGAATCGAAATCAAACGTAACATTGCAAAGCGATCTCAAGCCTCAAGTGTCCCTCAGAAAGAGATTAATATTGACAAAGAATTAGAATCTTGGAAATTTGATGAGGAGGAAATAGAATGAGACTTTCGCATCGCGAAAAACTTCAACTCGCTTTGGCAAATGCTAGAGAAAGCCTTGGCAGAGAAGCCACAACTGGCCAATCCTCATTGTCTAAACTAAACACACTACGAGGAGTGAAAGAAGTAATCGACACACGAGAGGGAAATCTCCTTTCTAGAACTGGAGTGAAAACTCGACCTACATTCGACATCGTGGCTGACGATATCCTTGGTGAAACAACTTCGTGGAAGCCAAGCATAAATTTGGATGAAGGAGAAACATCGCTTTCACAAATCGCTGCAAAACGAATCGGCGAGATGAGAGAAAGGCAGGAAATAGAGGAAGGAGAAGAAGAATTGCTTGGCGAATCATTAGGCTTACTAAAAGATGGAAGGCCAATCTGGGCAGAAGTTCTCGACACTCAACGAGGCTATTCTACAAATTTCACCGATTATGGAATGAAGGACCTTTCATTCAGACCTTTGTGGCCCCCAGTTCAGAAACTTTCAGACCACAATACCTGGAAAAGTTGGCATGTTGTCGAAGAAAATTCAAGGGCTTCGCTAGCTTGTGAAAAGGTCATTGAAAAACCTGGAATTACAATGAATCCATTACTAATCCTTGGGGACACAGGATGTGGAAAGTCCCACATTCTGAGTGCTTCTGTTCAAGCAATGATTAGAAGACAAGATGGCAATGTACACTTGTTATCAACATCAGCAATGAGAGGCTGGGAATCACTACCTGAAGGATGGCAAGATGCAGTAGCACATGCTAATTTAATTGCAATCGACGACTTGCACCTAGCAGATGGAAAAATTGCTACTGAACTTGGATTAATGATTGATTATGCCCTTAATTTAGGAGTTCAGATTATTGCTACATCTAGAGTCGATTCCAATGAATGGCCGGCTAGAAGGCTTTGGGAAGTAATGAGATCAGCCACCAGCATCTGGATAAGAAAGCCAAGTTCAACTTCACTCATCACTCATCTTCGTCGTAATACTAGTGGCCGATCGCTACTCCTAGATGATGCAATGATTGCTAGAATCGTGAAGCATGGAGGAGGAGATTGGCGAAGCACTGATGCTGCATTTGAGAAAGTCGCACTTGCAGTAGAATCGGGAGAAAGAATAATTTCTGGCGATGACATTACAAAAATTCTTGAAGAAAAACCTCTGGAAAAGACCGAGGTTGAATTGTTCACTGAAAGAGAGGACCTAGAAGAAATCGCATCCCGTGTCATCAGTGAAACACTCGACCACGTATACACCGGAGCAGATATCGGCGGAGTTGAATTGAATACTCCAATTCCTGAACTAAGTGATGACTGGGAAATTCCTGAACTCACTATTGAAGAAAAAGATGAGTTGCATGAAGTGTTGACTAGCACGAATCTTACCCCTCATGTTACAACAACACTGTCTGTCGATGAAAGTGATGAATTCTTAGTACAAAGGGGTGAAAGACTGGATAGTCTCGACCAAGTAAGAGTTGCGGAAACCACCACAAGTATTGATTCGATTACTGACCAAATGTTTGAGCGAATTAGCAATGATCATATTGAGCAATCAAAGCAATTAGCAGAATTAGAAGATGAAATGTATAATCTCGCTGAAAGAAGTAGAGATGCTTCGGTAGACGAGTTAATCGAAATAGCTGATAGAATTGGAGAAATTGAGATGGTCCTTGGAAATGTTCCTCAGCCACCTCAATATGCAATGTTAACCCCACTCACTGTCTTGACACCGATAGGTGAAGAGGGATGAATCGCCCATGGTGGATGTCAGGTGTTCCTTTCGCATGCCAACCAAATTGCGGCAAGTGCTGTGATGAACCGGGAGGTATCGTTTATCTCCGGCCTGCCGATGCAGAAAAATTAGCTTTGCACCATGAAATGGAAGTTGAGGAATGGCTTGAGAGAGATTGTCGTCAAACCCTTGATGGCAGGTGGATTTTGAACTCAGACACATATACTGACATCTGTATCTATCTTGATGAGGAAAAGAAATGCACTGTCTATCAATCTAGACCTGCGCAATGTAGTTCATTTCCCTTCTGGGCAGAAAATGTTCGTTCAGATCGCTCATGGGAAAAAACCGTGAATAGTTGCCCTGGCCTAGAATCCGAGGAGGCTTTCATCATTGATGGTAATACTATTCGCAAGAAAATTATCGATGACAGGGATGCAACCAGAGGATTCAGAGAGTGGCCGCCTAATCAAAGATGATACATTTTGATTCCATCGTGTTTTCAGTGAAATACACTAGGTGTTTGAAAACACACCTAATCGAAGATTCCTACAAAAATTAGCGTCGTCCTTATACCGTGGTGGCTTTTCCCGTGGTTCGGTGGTGAATTCTTGGCTGATGAAGAGTCTTTGTTGGAATTAACTACTGCTCACCTTAATATCGGTATGAGAGGAGTCCCAGTGGGAACTTGCAGAACATCTTTCGTCACTCCTACCGAAGGCGTTCATTACTGTGGTTATCCAATTAGTGAACTGGCAATGATGTCTCCTGAAGATATCATTTACCTACTATTCAACAAAGAACTTCCAAGTCTGGAACAATCAGTAGAATTCAGAGAGAACCTACAGGCGAGAGGAGAATTACCAAATGGAGTGGAGGAAATTCTTGCAACCCTGCCCCGAGATGGTCACCCAATGGACTGGCTGTCTATTGGGATCCACACATTGGGAATGCTAGATGGAGTAGACGATTGGAAAGAAGACGCACTAAATCTGATTGCTAAGATGCCTAGATTGATGGGGCTAATTTTCCGATACCGAGAAGGTCGAACTGAAAACATCCCAGGTGATGACCTTTCACTTCCTCTAGTTGGAAGATTCACCAGTACCCTAGATTTAGCTGATGTTGACAAGGCTGTAATGAACAGAGTATTGTCAACCTACCTCGTTTTACACATGGACCATGGCGGAGGAAATTTGTCTACATTCACGGGTAAAGCCGTGGCGAGTGGACATGCTACAGTATATTCCTCGATGGCTGGAGCAATGAACGCTCTTTCCGGACCATTGCATGGCAGGGCAAACCAATCCTGTTTTGAATTCGTCAAGCGCATTGGGACATCAGACCCTGCCGAGGTAGAAAGATTCGTTCGAGGGGAACTTGAAGCGAAGCGCCCAGTCTTTGGCTTTGGTCACGCTGTACTCAGAGCCGAAGACCCTCGAGCTTCAGCACAATTCGCTCTAGGTGAAGAAATCTGTCCGGACGACGAATATTTCAGAATCATCAGAGTGCTACGCCAAATTGCTCCAATGGTTCTATCCGAGAACCCAAAAATCAGCAACCCAAATGCCAATGTTGACATTGCAAGTGGCACCTTGTTGAATTATGTAGGATTACAAGACCCTGAATATTACACTACATTCTTTGGGTGGGCAAGAGTTGCAGGAATTGGCGCGCAAATTGTTGATGAGAGAACAGTAATGCGAAATGGAAAGGGAATTCCGATTTATCGTCCAAAATACATTGCTGAAGAGCAGAGTCTACGTCATATAGATTGAATTACAGGTCGTGGTGTTTTTCCACATCCTCTGTGTCCAATCATTCTAACTGCTTTCCAACCAAGTTTTTCATCACTTATCTCATGCCACGGAGCGACATCTTCAGGAATGATTCCATCAGCCAAGCCCTTCCATTGTTCATCTGTCAATGGCATTGTAGCAGGCCTCAACCACCTTTTGCTACCACATGGCAGCACCATAGAAGGATCTGGATAATCTGTAAGGATTGATAATCCTGCACTCAAAAGGTCTCTTTCCATGTAAGGATGGCCAGGCCAAACATAAACCGGATAATCACCCAATATACTCCTCAATCTGTTCAATTGTCTGCCTTTGAGACCTACTGGTCTTCCAAGATGTAGATAACGCTTGAATCCTTCAAAATAATCTACTGCACAAGGCATCATTGGGGCACCAGAATTTTTTTGTTTTTTCATCAACCTATTGAAAGAATGCAATACGAATTGAGGGAGGGCACGAAGACGCTTGCTATTGTGCGAACCTGTTCTAGGAACCACTGGCAACAATCTCGACCAGGGGCGCTTAGAACCAGATAACTTAGCAACCTTACCCATCGGTTTGTGAAATGCATAAAACACAGCGGCTTCATCATGTATTCCGGCTTCATCAACCATCTCACTAGCAAGTTGCATAACCCTAGCCATCCGCTTTGTAGGCTCCTTTTCGATGCTAGGCAAACATCGCTTTATTTCCAAACAAGCGACTTTGGAATGCTCTTGCCATGGCACCAACCATTCCTTATCTGCCATCAACTTTTCAAAAGAGCAAAATCCAACCTTTTCTAATTCGGCTAAATCCCACTCCTCCACAATTTTTGGCCTTCCCTCGAGTTTATCTTTTGGAATAGATACTACATGGTCATGATGTACAACTAATTGGTCATCTGCAGTTAATCGTAAATCAAATTCAACGCCATCCATACTACGCATTGCTTCAACCAAGGAAGCATGCGTATTTTCGGGACGCTGAACCATCTCCATCGATTCGGGATGAAACGATTTCGTTATTGAACCATGTGCCGGAATTTGAAACCGGCCCAACTATCATAAGCGGTGAAACTCAGTGCGAGGTATGGCAGAAGACCAACGCGTACGAGGATATTGTGCATATGATTGGGGTAAGAGTGCTTTTGAGACATCTGTAACTACTGCAGTATTCCCTGCATGGTTCGCATATCTATTCGCTGAAGCTAATGGAATATCTACGAAAATTCTCGGTTCTGAATGGACTGCAGATGCGATGTTTTCTGCCGCAGTAATGGTTGGAGCATTACTAGTAGCGATATGTGCGCCATCACTAGGAGTAATTGCTGATAGAAGAATGATCAAAATTTGGTGGCTCCGAACTCTAACCTGGGTCGGTTCCATATCTTGTATACTACTTGCTTTATCTCCTTACCTAGGAGTATCTATTGGTTGGATATGGGCCACTATTATGTTCATGATTGCCAATGTTGGATTAAATGGAGCTGGCGTATTTTACAATGCACTTCTACCACACATGGGAGATGAATCCGAGATGGATGCAATCTCAAACAAGGCTTTCGCTGCAGGTTATCTCGGAGGAGGGTTGTTGCTAGTAGTCCACCTAGTCATGGTACTAAACCTAGAGGGGAGTTGGGTAATTCCATTCGTCATGGCATCATCTGGATTATGGTGGCTTGGATTCGCTCAAATGACATTCAGAATGGTTCCAGAACCTCACATAGAAGATGAAATGGAGCCTATGGGGCTGATTGCATCAACAAAGATGGCTCTTGGAGAAGTTATCTCCACTCTGAAAGACATCAAGAGTTTCAAAACACTATTCATCTACATGTTGGCTTACTTCTGTTTCATCGATGGAATCAATTCAGTAACCGCTCTTGCAGGTGTGTTTGGTATTGTAGTACTCGGACTAACAACAACTGGATTGATTCTAACAATTCTAATTATACAATTCGTTGCTGCTCCAGCAGCCATCGGATTTACCAAACTAGCGGACAAGTGGGGCACTAAGAAAGCGCTACAATTCTCATTAGTTTGCTGGTGTGTAGTAATTATTGGTGCACTATCATTTGCACCTCTCGAACTAGAAAAACACGAGGAATACGACATCCAATATTCTTGGGATGCAGATGGAGAGACTTACGTTGTCGAAGCAAGAGAAGGCGTCAACAATATTGCAGCACTTCCGGATGACGACGAGCAAAAGTGGGCTCTAGAATATGAAGAGATTCTACCAGTTCAGCAAAATGAAGATGTCAAGAGGCAGGGATATGCTGTCGAATGGGCATTTGACGATAATGGCGCACCTATCCCAGTGAATGTCATATTGAGTGAATCTACTATTGCTAATTTATCTGCATCCATGGATGAATCTAGATTCTCCTACAGTATTATTGGCGGAGAATTTGATGGAGGGGTTGGCCTTGGAGAAAATCATCCTACCAGTCTTGGTGATGGAGTTCTAGACTTCATCCCAGAAACCGCTCGCTCATTAGTTTGGGCACCTTTAGGAATTAGTGTATTCTTCCAATTCTTACTACTCGGAGTGTTCGCTGGTGCTCTGCTAGGTGGTTCTCAAGGATTAGCGCGCTCCATGTTTGGGCAGATGGTTCCAGAAACAAGATCTGCAGAATTCTTCGGATTCTTTGGATTCTTTGGTAAAGTTGCTGCATTACTAGGGCCGCTAATCTATGCAGTAATGACAGTAATGTTTGATTCTAGAGTTGGTATTTTCGCCATCTCCCTACTAATTGTAGCTGGAGCGATTATTCTACGACGAGTCGATGTCGAAGATGGTATCGAAGTTGCCAAAGCAGAGGATGAAAGAAACCGATTAAGTGCTGCGGAGTGAAAATACTCATAGCCGTAGGCTATGGGCGGTTAAACAATGAGTCCGTACTGGGTAATGATGGGATTAATCCTAATCCTAACCCCAATTATCTGTTGGCTGTTTACTCTAGGCCGTGAACACACTAGGACTCCGCTGAATACGGCATTCCAAGTAATTCACGACAAAAGGTACTACCTCCACGCACTTGGTTACCTTTTCATAATCAGATGGAAAGCTCTTACAGATGATCTAAATGAACCGATTAAAATCAAAACCGGCAATTGGACTGATTGGATTTATTCCTTTGAAGGAGATATTACTCTGTGGGTTCAACAAACATTCGAAAACGCATGGTTGACTGAATTCTTGAACTTTCATTACCTATTCATATACCTCTTCCTGATTTACATCACTACAGTCTATTTCGCATATGTTGGTGAGAGAGACATGACTGACAAAGTCACTCTAAATTATCTACTAATCTATGCCCTTGCGGTTCCATACTACCTTTTCCTGAATGTAGAGGTTACATCATCATGGATTCCCGGCATGAAAGCACTACTGTATCACGATGGATGGTACACGGTATTCTATGCAACGCATGACCCATTGGACAATGCGGTTCCTTCATTGCACGTAGCAATTCCATTCGGAATTATTCTTCTAAATTGGTTGCACTGCAAGGAAAAAGGAATCAAAATACGCGAATGGACACATTGGCCTTATCACCTATTCATAGTGATCAATACGATTCTATTCGTATTCACTATCGCCTACCTTGGAATACACTGGCTTGTAGACATACCGCTAGGAATGATTGTAGGAGGAATAGGTGCATTATTCATCCACCATCTTCAACCCAGAATGCGTAATGACCACGGCGGAATGTTCGAAGGAGTAACCAAAAAGAAAGTAGTAAATCACACGTTCTGGGAAGGTGCTGCAACCTTGTTTATTCTCTTCCTTGTCTTATCCGCTGTTTCTTATCAGGAGAGTAACGTCGATGACAGAGTTTCGATGAGATTGGGAGGAGGAGATTCAACCTACGAAATCCTTACACCTCTTTCATATGGTGACGAGGTTACGACTTCAATTACTAATCTAGATGAATCACTTACCCTTCAATTTTCTATACTTTGGGTGGAGGAATCTGTAACCGCAATGGACCAAGGAGTAATCAATTGGTCTGAGATTGTAAAGAATCAGACAGTGTACCAAGTAGAACCTGGAAATACCGTCAATGTCACTGTAACCGATGCTAAATTATGGCACCTAGTCATTCTACACAATAGCGCAGATGAACTTGATGATGTAATAGAAGTTAGAATATTGAATGATTACGGTGAAGATCAAATGTGGAAAGCCATAGCACTATCATTACCATCTATGTGGATGACTGGCTTCGTCATTCATAGATTAAAGAGGTTGAAGCAAGCTGGCCGTTCATTGATTGATTCTACTCCATCCCATTTGTGGGAGGAAGAGTGAATGGATGAAGACTTCACGATAGATCCTGAAATAAGGAATCTGTTCAAGCAGATTTCAAATCATATCCGTAGTCGAATGAAACTTATTGTTGCCTTATTCATAATAGGAATAGCAATCGGAATACCAATCTCTCACAGAGTTGTTGATTGGCTGCTAGAGGTAGGATTAGTTCCAGAAGGTGTGAATATCATCATCCTAACTCCTGTTGAATTCATCATGCTACAAGTGCGAGTTGGAGCGTGGTTAGGTGCAGGATTAGCAGTTTTGGCATTAATTGTTGATGGAGCCTGGAAAAGCGGACTAGCGAAGAAGAGCCCTAGACCTGCATTTAGTGTCATTGTTGCAGTGGTCTTTGCCATAATCCTAGCTACGGCTGGCCTGATTTACTCATGGTATCTTCTAACTCCAATGCTATTGGATTATTTAGCAACAGATGCACAATCTGCAGGCTTATCCACGGAGTGGCGATTATCATCATTTATTGGTTTCATAATCAGTCTTTGCTTAGCATGCGTGATTGGATTCCAGGCTCCATTAATCACTATGCTATCTCTCCAATCAGGAGCAGTAGACCGTGCGACATTGCTGGCATATCGCCGACATATTTGGTTCACAACTTTTGTTTTAGGAGCGGCATTCTCTCCACCTGACCCATTGTCTTTATTTTTGGTATCTCTACCAATAATTCTGCTTTTTGAAGCCGCTTTGATATGGGACAATCTCATGGGCGGAAGCAAGGATGTAAATGCTTAATTGGAGCACAAATTTTCCCCGGAGAAGGACGATTTTCTGTCCCATGAGAGTCGCCTCCAATCGAAATCGGTAATCCTTGTTGCATCAATTCCCAACGATAAGAATCAGGGTGTGAATTATGAACTGCTTCAATACAATCTACGCCTAATCGTAAAAGAGTAGGGACTAGAACATCAATTTCAATTCCATAGTAATATGGATGAGCCAATGATGTAAAACCTCCTGACTGATGAACCATTTCAACCGCTTCAGAAATCGTAGGAAGTGGTCTTTCTCTGAATGCTGGACCGCCATTTCCAATCCAATTATCGAACGCCTCTGAAAAAGACTCAACTATGCCATGTTCCATCATTGCTCTGGCTAAATGGGGTCTACCAAGAGCACCTTCTGCAAATTTTTCAACATCTGTTAATGGAATTTCATGTCCCATTTCTGCGAGTGCTTTCAACATCAATTTCATTCGTGGAACTCGTGCTTCTTTCAAACTCAATAACCAATCACTGAACTCTTGTGATGCTCCTTCTGGGAAGTAGGCAAGTAGGTGCCAAGATGAAGGATTTTGGGTATTACTTTCAAGTTCAACTTCACAAGTAATCTCTACCCCAGGGATGAAACGCATCCCCAACTTTTCACAAGCCTCACTAGCTTCTTGCCAACCTGTGTTAGTATCATGATCCGTTAAGGACCAGACCTTTACTCCAGAATTAAACGCTCTTTCAGCCATTTCAGTTGGAGAAAATAATCCATCACTGTGCCACGAATGGCAATGCAAATCCACAGATTCTGTCCACATACTAACAACTCAGAAATCCGGCAATTCTGGTAAGTCTAAGGGCGGAGGGGCGGCAGAAGATTCGTCTTCATCCAGTAAATCATCTAAGTCCGGCATTGCTGGTAAGTCTGCCATTGGCGGTACATCTGGTAATTCGAGCGGGGCTATTTCTGGCAAAGGAATAGAAGCCACCCCTTCGGTTTGGAATCCTCTAGAGTCAAACTGGCTGGCATTTACTTCAGTCTGGTCAACATCATTATTGGAAACAGCAGCAGCAGAAGATTTACCAATTTCACCTTGAGATAGAGCGCTAATGGCGCTAGTGACAGCAGATTCATTTTGTGTTACTTGAGCACCGATAATCGACTCGATTACCGCTGCAGTATTCGGATTAACTGAATCTTCAACACCATCTAAACTTACCATTGTGGGCAAATCTTCCATCGCTTCATACTGTGCTGAAGAAGAACCGTGTTCATGTACAACAGGAATTTCGTGTTCTCTTCGAGCCCACCAAGAAAGGGCTAAACAAAGTGGAATAATTACGAGCAATACTGTTTCGACATTACCCCAACCCCTTGGAGTACCAAAAGGAAGAAACAAAGAGAATAGCAAAGCGATGAATGATAGTAATGCACCGGTATTCGCAGCAAAGGCGATGTTCGGGTGCCTCGGGTCCATGACAATGTCTAGAGGGTGTAACTCAAGAATGTTGGGCTTCCGCGGAAGTGACTGTATTTGCCATGAGCATTGCAACAGTCATCGGACCTACACCGCCGGGAACCGGGGAAAGCAGAGATGCCACTTCCGCTACTTCTGGGTGCACATCTCCAGCCAATCTCCAGCCTCTTTCTCGGCTAGAATCATCAACTCGATTTATTCCAACATCGACGACAATAGCGCCTGGCTTAACCCAATCTTTCTTGACCATTTCAGGCCTACCTACTGCTGCAATAACAATGTCAGCAGACAAACATTCAGCCTGAGCGTCGACAGTTCTCGAATGAACAATTGTAACAGTAGCATCAGCACCTTTTGAAGCTAATAACAAGGCTTGAGGCATTCCAACATTGAAAGAACGCCCAATCACTACAGCCTTTTTGCCGGTCATATCTACCTTGGCCCAACGTAACATTTCCATGACGCCAGCAGGGGTGCAAGGAATCATTCCATCGAGGCGCCCTTGTACAATTCTTCCAAGATTTTGAGGGTGGAAACCATCAACATCTTTGCTTGGGTCAATCAAATCTGTAAGTGATTCTTCATCCATGTGTGAAGGCAGAGGAGATTGAATCAGTATCCCGTGAAGAGATTTGTCTTCATTCAAAGAAATGATTGCTTTTTCAACTTCTTCTTGTGAAGTGTCAGCAGGCATTTCAATATGGGTAGATTTGATTCCTAATCTTTCACATGAACGAATTTTGTTTCTCACATATACGTGCGACGCAGGATCATCCCCCACGATTAATACCGCCAAATGTGGTTGAACTTTGCAATTAGAAATACGGATTTTCAGCCTCTCTTCGAGGTCGGCTGCACAGGATTTTCCATCCAGTCTAACCGCAGGCATGATTTAATCCAGATGAATGATGGTGATGAGGCTTGTGTATTCAAGGAATCATTCTTCTTCACTAGACCACAACAATTTCCCACATTCTTGACAAGTATATTCTGATGGCCTAGGCCCATCAACAGTCTCTAAATTACCACAGGGCCCACATAGAATTGTAGATTTTATTGGTTCATCAATAGTGACATCAACTCGATACATGAATCTTCCAGCATCTGGCAATCTTTCCATCGATGGCTTCCACTCAGCCACTGCTTCGGGGCTCATACCCATCTGGCTTGGAACAGACATTCCAATTATGAAGCAAACAATTCCACTGATTCCAACTACTCCACCCATTGCAATATTCACGCCTAGTGAAAATAATGCTCCAAAAACAATCAAGACTATTCCCGAAATAAGGAAATTTTCTCGGCGGTTTTTCATAAGATCAACTCAAAGCCTTACTCAATGCTTCAGCGACTTTGGGAACTTCATCCAAAGGTAAAGCACACAGCCCGATTCTAACTCCTCCAGTTAGCGGTACTAGGAACACGCCATTCTCTGCGCATTTGTGAGCAATATCGCTAGGATCATCAGCCTCTAGCCAAGCAAAAAATCCGTCCATGGTCGGGTTTAGAGGTACACCCAGTTTTTCGCATTCAGAAATCAGTGTATTTCTTCTATCATCAAGCAACTTCTTCAAGCGATCTCTTTCTTTAGCCCATGCTTGGCCACCCTCTTCTGATGAGTGCATTTCACTCACACAATATTGCGAAACTCTAGGAGTGGCACTCCATGTTTGTCTAGCGGTTACGCACATGACAGTATCCAGTCTGTCGGTAACTTCTTTCTCAGGATGCATACTAACTAAGGCACCTGTCCTCAAACCGTAGATTGTATGAGATTTCGAAAGAGAAATCGCAACACAAATCAGCAAGTTTTCCGGCCAAAGCATCCCATTCTCAATTGATTCGAGGATTGTGTCAGCCCATGCGTGAGTCTCATCAGCATACAAACTGTAAGCAGAATCCAGAAGTAGAGTATGTCCAACATCGGGATTCTTCAAGGCTGAATCTACAAATGACTCGAGACATGCAAAGCGTCCTTCAGGAGTCATTGACAAACCGGTAGGATTGTGTGCGGGATCGTTCAACCATACCATTACCTTGTCTTGCGAGGAGCATAGTTGCTCCAATTTTTCTTCAAACTCTCCCCTAGCAAAGTAAGGGTGGACTTCATTTCCACTTGGGGGAATTAAGGGCCAGGTTTCAAACTCAAGACCATTGTTTTGCAAAAATCCTTTGTATGGTCCCCAGTGTCTGTCTCTTAGAAGTGCTGATTGACCTTTGCTAAGGAAATTATTCGCAGCAAGATACAGTGCACCACTGCCCCCTGGACTGGCTGTTGATGCGAAGTTAAATCCTAAATTCTCAAGTTGTTCACGAGCATCACCAAATGCCAATGTCTTGGTCAAATCCAAGAATGAAGGAAGACCTGCGAGTGGAGCATAGGCCGAAATTTCCTGCTCTGGGGCTTTTCTAACAGCAGAATCTACAACTTTGTTAATTGCAAGGTCACCATTATCTTCGAGCAGGGCACCGATTGTACCGTTTACAGCAGGCATACCTGCTGCCTTAGCTTCTTGGAACTTAGCCCACCAACTGAAGATTGTGTCATTTCCATGTTTTTCAATGCCGGCAGCATTGAGGAAATTATCTCCAGCCATGCTTCCCCCAACCAGTTAGAGGCTATTGTACTGCCGACGCATTCATCAAGGGAATTCCGCTCGGCCGATACATCGCCAACGTAGCATAGCTGGTAGTGCTTCGGATTTGTAATCCGACGGTCGGGGGTTCGAGTCCCTCCGTTGGCTCCTTAACCATAGACCGCAGTAATGCTATTTCTGTATCCAACCAATCTAAAAAATGTGGAAAATTCTAGATTTATATCTAATCCGCCAAGGCATTCAAGACCTATTCGCTACAGGGAGTAACATGGCGGAGTTAACTAACCCCGAGAGGAGGATGCTTCGCGCCATGCGTCAGAGAGAAGGAAACTGGACTCTGGAAGAAATTCTAGAGGCGTGTGACTGGGATGATCAAGCGGTTGCTGTAGCAGCTGGGCATGGACTTTCAAATCAGGGTCATGTTAAGATTAGTGAAACTAGTGAAACTGGCGTAATACTAGGTGTTGAAGGGCAGAAGGCCAAGGAATTTGGTTTGCTTGAAGCAAGGCTCTGGGAGTTCATATCTTCAAATAAAGATGCAAGCATGAAAGATTTGTCTGCAAATTTCGAAAGGCATGAAGCCGGCCCTGGTGTAGGATTGTTGAAGGGCCTTGGCGTTACACTTGATTCTGGTAAATTTTCTTGTGAAAACCCTGACAATGTGTCAAAACAAATTGCTGATAGGGAGTCATTTATCCAATCACCAACAATCGATAGCCCTCTAATCGAACACTTCAAGGGACGTAAGAATCTAATTGAGATTGTTGAAGCGGTTACTCGTACATGGAAGATTACCTCAACTGGAATGCAAGTTCCTTCTTCCGAATTAGAAGAAGTTGTAAAAATAGCAGAGATTACTCCTGAGTTACTGCAAAGTGATAACTGGAAAAATGCTGAATTTAGACCATATGATGTATCTCTGGAAGCATCGATGCCAAGATCTGGTAGAAGCCACCCGATGCAAGCATTAATCGAAAGAATCCGCTCGATTTTCTTGGAGATGGGTTTTTCAGAATTGGTAGATGATTATGTTCAAACTGCAGGGTGGAATATGGATGCGCTATTCATCCCCCAAGACCATCCTGCCAGAGAGATGCAAGATACATTCTATCTCGACAATCCTAAACAGATTGATCTGGATTCGAAATTGTTAGCAGATTGGAAAGCAATCCATGAACATGGAGGGGATACTGAATCAACCGGCTGGGGAGGTGAATTCGACCCTGAAATCTCACAAAAGGGATTGCTACGAACTCACACCACGGTGAACACAATCCAATATCTAGCCAATAATCCTGAAAAATCGTGTAGAGTATTCGCTATTGACCGCGTATTTAGAAAGGAAAGTATAGACAAAACTCACCTACCAGAATTTCACCAAATTGAAGGAATAATAATGGAGCCTGGTGCCAATCTAGGAATGTTGGTTACAACCCTGAAAACATTCTACGAAAAAATGGGTTATCCCGAAGTTCGAGTTCGTCCAGCATACTTCCCTTACACTGAGCCTTCACTAGAAGTCGAAGTCAAGTGGCGAGGAAAATGGCTGGAACTTGGCGGTGCTGGAATATTCAGGCCGGAAGTTACAGAGCCTTTAGGAATCAAAGATCCAGTATGTGCATGGGGTATGGGATTAGAGAGATTAGCAATGCTGGTGTTGGGATTAGATGATATTAGACAACTGTACATTTCTGATTTGGAGTGGCTGAGAAATCAACCGATATTGTGATTCAAATGGACATTAATTCAATCAATGACCATAGCCCTTGGTGGGCAAGAGCGTTTGCAATATTTTTGGGATTCATGCTACTAGCAACTGTAGCCAACTTCTTCTATCTCGAAATTTTTGGAATCAATGGAATCAATCATTACACTTTTGAAGATAAACCGAAAGACCCTGGAGAGTATCCTGCAAATGGAACTGAAGAAGAGCAAAGAAATTACAACAATTCTTTGAGAGAATGGGATGATTACCAGAGTTACATGGAAATGATGGATGAATTAGAGGATTCATACGTAACTGAGATTTCACAGATTTTTGCAGTATTAACAATCCTAATCGGTGTCCCAACAATCGCTATGTTTTGGACGCAAAACGAAAAAATGTTGCACTTTGGACTAGCATTTGGAGCGATATCGGTTATTGGAGAAGTTTGGAAAGCCTACATTTCTTCTGAAATTGTTGCAAAATTCATGGAATCTGCGGGTGGTGGAGACTATGCGTGGATAGCCAAAACTTCTATTTTTACATCCGGTATGTGTGGAATCTTCTACATTGCCTTGGCTATTGTTTTACACAACATGTACCATTCACTAAACGAGATACCAGAAAGCGGATTCCATCTAAATGTTGATACGCCTCCAACTGAAGGATTGAATCATGGAGATAATGACATCCAACACTGAGACCATCCCCGGTTTCAAAATTACTAAGTCGCTAGGAGTTGCAACCGGCTCAACAGTTAGAGCCAAGCATATTGGAAAAGATATCCTAGCTGGTTTGAAGAATATTGTCGGTGGAGAGCTGAAAGCATACACTGAATTATTGATGGAAGCACGTACAGAAGCACTAGGACGTATGATGATGGATGGAGCCCAGCGTGGTGCAAATGCAGTAGTGAATGTTAGATTCGCAACCAGTAGCGTGGCTGGCGGTGCTGCTGAATTATTCGCATATGGAACTGCAGTTATTGTAGAACAAGAGTGATAGCATGTACGAAGTTGATGGAACGGGAGCATTACTTGTATTGTTCTTGATCGTACTTGTGAGTATTTTTGCGTTGTTTTTCCCGCTTGCATTCATTTACTCAATGCTTTTTGGAGGGCTTCATCAATCGAGTCATCAGAAAAAATTGCTTGTTAGAGAGAAAAGAGTCGCACAACTTGTCGGAGGAGATAATGTTCACACTTTATCTCGGCCAATCAATCTAGAAAAAATTTCACAGTGTGGATTGGTAATGACGAACATTACCGTAGCACCTTCTTGGTGGCAATTGTTCATCGGTCAAATTAAATCTATTTTTGGTGGACAGATTCAATCCTACGACAAAGTCCTAACTTATGGAAGAGCAGAGGTTATGCAACGTTTGAGAGAACAAGCCCTAGGTGAAGGCTGGAGCGAAGTTATCAATGTTCGAGTTGAAACTTCTATGGTCATGAATAAAGTAAAAGGCGGACAACAAAACAAACTCGGAACCCTCGAATTCGTTGCTTATGGAACCGGAATCCGGTGAATTCTGTATAATACATAGGGAGTTCTTTAGGTCTGAAGCCTTGAGAATCAATCATGAGAAGGACAAGGGTAGTGGCCACAATCGGCCCAGCTTCTTGGGACCCTGTTACACTGCAGTCGGTTTTCGATGCTGGAGCAGATGTATTTAGGCTAAATTATTCTCACGGAGAGCCAGAACAGAAAACTGAGTTGTACGAGAGAATTCGTTCAATGGAAACCGAAACCCGCAAGACATGCATTTTAGCAGATTTACCCGGGCCTAAATTACGCCTTGGTGAATTTAGTGGAGTTAGACTTCTGAACAATGGTGACAATATCAGATTTCTATGTGGTAAAAAGGTGCATGATGGTGATGAACTCCCAGTCGAATACGATGGTTTATCTTCGGAACTCAGCCCTGGAGACTCGGTTTTAATCGCTGATGGTTTAATCCGATTATCGGTAGTCAAGACCGGTGGCGAGAGAGGTTCATTTGTTGATTGCCTAGTAGAAGACGGAGGTCCCGTAACTAGCAGAAAAGGGATCAATTTGCCAGGGACAACAATCGATTTACCTGCCATTGGCGAGAAAGACAAATTGGCTCTTGACCATGCGCTAAAGACGGGAGCAGATTGGATAGCAGTATCTTATGTTCGTAGTGCTGAAGACTTGCGACCTGCAAAAGATGCTGTCAAGGCCGCAGGCTTGCATACTCCAATAATTGCAAAAATAGAACACCCTGCTGCTCTAAAAAATCTTCATTCAATTTTAGATACAGCAGATGCGGTGATGGTTGCTCGAGGTGATTTAGGGGTTGAAATTCCTCTGGAAAGAGTTCCATTAGCGCAGCAGATGATTATCGATGCCGGATTGATGCGCGGGATGGTAGTCATAGTTGCTACACAGATGCTTGAATCTATGACACTCAATCCTAGGCCAACTCGTGCTGAAGTAAGTGATGTTTCAACTGCGATTAGACAGGGTAGTACTGCTGTGATGCTTTCAGGTGAAACCGCATCTGGTAACCATCCGGTTGCTGCTGTAGAAACCATGACTAGAATCGCTACAGCCACAGAAGAAGGCTTGGATTCATCTGGTGGAACTCCGGGCGTTCTTTCCAAATTCCGTTCCACTAGAGCAGTTGCTCATGCAGGTGTTGAATTGGCCAGAGCATCTGGTGCTAAACATATCATCGTAGCAACTCAGCATGGTAACGCACCTAGACTTGTTACAGGTTACAGACCCGATGTGGTTGTTACTGCAGTTACAGACCGTATTCGTGCTGCACGTAGGATGAACTTGTTACCAGGGGTACAATCAGTGATTGTCGAGGAACATGAAAGGGGGTCACAAACGATGCAGAATGCTATACGAATGATTGCAGAAGAAGGTTCTATCAAGGCAGGCGACAGAATCGTTGCGATTTCTGGCTCTCCATTAGCAATGCGCGGAGCGACTAGTACCGTCAGATTGTATCGTATGGAAGCCGATGGCAGTATTTCTGGCACAGAGTGACTTTAGCGCATGATTTCCTGCGCAAGGTTCAATGCTGAATGGTCGTGTCGAGGGGTATGGGTCTTAAACCTCTGAATGCAATCCTTGTCGCTACGGGCTTAGTTTTGGTTTCTCTGAATTTGGCTTTGGCTTCTTATGCCACAGGACAAGTGCCAGCGGTAGTTGAAGAAGCTGTTGCGATGAAAGTGAAGGACGACATCTGTGAAAATACACTTTGTACCGAAGTAAGTGATGATTGGACTGAGTCTACCTCGCAAAGGGATTTTTATGCATGGCATATTACAAATGTTGACGATGTAATTTTGAATAATTCAGATCCTCAATACGAAAGAATTGGACCAGTAACCTACGATGTAACTCTGAAGAAAGAAGTAGATAATTACGACATTAAGAATGGACTTCTATCATACAAACAGTTGACATCCTATTCGTGTTCTGAAGACACCCTTGTTCCATGTTCCACAGAAGTTAGTCAACTCAATATCGCATTTACTCCACAGGTAGTGGGAGCCACAGGAACTGCGATTAATGCAGTAATGGACATTACAAAAACTGGATTCGTTTCAGGAGTATTAGATATTCACTTGAAGCAAGTCACTGCTGCTCAAGCGGTTGCAGATGAAATCATGTATGAGCACATGGAAAATCTAGTCTTAGTTGAAGGTCCAGGAAGTATGTACATCATTGACACAGATATGTATAATTCTGCTGAATCTTATTTCTTAGAAGGTATGTTCGAAGCGTTCAACGATGCTTATGGAGATGCCTTCCTCGATGATGACACCAAGACTTACCTCGGCGAAGGTGGAGTTGACCCTCGATGGGTAGATGGAGTATGGAACGATGATGGTGATGGCATTCTTGAACCGGATGAAGAATGGTACTACAATGAAACTGGAGTTAGAGTCGGAGATTTGAATGAAAACGGAATAATAGATAACGAAACGAGCAGTTTCGTTTCTACCTTAAATCTAGATTACGCATTTTATGATGCAGTCGGGCCAGATGGCGAGAACCTATCTCTTGTCAATTACATGGGCCCCTTGGTTTATGCAGCTATGGGGGAGCCTGATTCCTTGGAATATATCCAAGAAAATCCTGAAGATTCCGTGACACTCGAGCGTGCAGAATTATGGGATTTCGCACACCCTACAGATCTAAATGTTACTCTCGCAAGAGATTGGACTCTGTATGGAGGAATGGGTGCATTGATGCTCGAATATGGAGCAGGTAATGATGACTACTTGACCGATTACTCTGAAGATGATGTAAATCTATCAGTAAGAGTAGAGCGCTTGTTTGGAATTGATTTGGATGATGAAGTTGCAGCCGATGTACTAACTATGGGGGATGGAACTGATGACCCAATGGGAATTCTAGCAGTTAGTGAATCCGGGACCTCGTTTGGACTATCTGAATTCCTTGAAATGGACAAGGATACTGCAATTTCTACATACGGAATAACCGGGAACCAACATCAAATTTTGAAGGATTTTTGCAGCGATTGGATGGATAATATCGCCACTTTACCACTAATTTTAGTTGGTGGAGAGGGATATATTTCGGCATCACAATTCGTAAACCAAACATTTGGTTCAATCAATCCCATCGATGATAGTTACATGGAATACTCTCTCAATATTGGTGGAATGTGGGGTACTGGAACATATGGATTTCCCGAATCAGATCCAATCGACCTAACTCAAGAACAAAGTGCAGAAATGCTGTACGGTGATTGGGGACTAACTACAGCCAAGGGAGCTAGTATGTTCCTTTACGGTGAATTAAGCGGCAAAACCCTGCCTATCAATTACACAACTGAAGAATATGCAGATGCCAGAGAGTGGACAAATGAAACAGTTGCAGAAATTTACGGAATTGATGTGGAAGCAGCAGGCGCAGCAAAGTTACTGATGATGGAAGTAGTGTTCAAAAATTTCGTACCTGATTTCCTAATCGATTCCTTTGGAACCAGCAAGTATCTCACTCAATCGGTCAACAACTGGTTGCTAGGATGGCATGACCCAGTAAATGCATATCTCGACACTGGAGATTCAGAAAATATGACCTCAGGTTGGACAAGTCTTGAAGCAAATGAGACATTCTTCGGTTCTGCCGCCTATGTTGAAGGAGGTATATCCACAGGAGATCCATCTACAATCACGATTTGTACCGGTGAAGTTGATTCTTGTGATAAGGGTGAGACCGTCCAAGTCGGTGATAGTGAGTATGTCAGTTGGCGAAACATGTCTAAGCAACAGAAGACTTACGGTTTGATTACAGCAGAATTACAAGGTGAGACCACTGGTGGATTCATCACTGGAGAAGGTGATTTGATTGACTTATCAGGTTACGGCACTGCTGATGTTGATTGTGAAAAAGAGAGTACACTGAAAGGGATTCCTGTAGACGTTTGTACTGCAAGTATGGACCCGCTAAACAGGCCGATTCAAGCCAAACTCATCAACAGTGGTGGACTTCTCGACGCTATTCCTGGGGCATTACCGGTTTTCTTTGGCAGTGATGTCGAAGTCAAAGTAGAGCAATTGAGTGGCGCCATTATCGGTGGACAATCGGAATCCACTTTCTGGCTAGATACCAGAAATATCACTGACCAAAAGACTGCTCCTGAACAATCCGATTTGCAGGAAGTTTTCGTCATCAAAACATCTGCTGAACTCGATGATGAAACTGCTGAAACAATGGAATCTCAGATTGTAACCAACCAAGATTTCTTTGCATTCTTTACTAACTTCGACCATTGGGCTGACTATATTGCACTTAGCCTGTGGATTGTAGGTTTGTCATCACTGTTGATTGGTGCTGCATTAATTTTCAAGGGAGAACAAGATTCTGTTGGTGAATCAAAATGGGGAGATGAACCAGAGGCTACTGAACTCACAGGTGATGTCGAAGATAGTCTTGAAGATTCTAGCGATGAGCCTCAATCAAATGATTGAGACTGAATCGAAAACTATGTTGTCAATAGGATGGCATAAAATAGTCGGCTATACCAGTCGAAATTATGCAGCCCGCAGCCGTTAGCATACCGAATCAAGTAGTGGTTCCACAAACAGAGCCCCAATTTAAAGACAAAGATGCGAAATCCATCAATGGATTCCTCGGAATATTGCTCCATTTGATACTGAGTGGATTCAATTTAGGATTAACGGCCACCGGACCAGGCGCTCTTCTATTGATTATCACTGGCCCTATTTGGCTAGTGATGTGGAATTCATACGTGATTGTAAATCCAAATGAAGCAGTTGTAAATCAGTTCTTTGGGAAATACGTTTCAACATTAAAGACCGAAGGTTTCAGATTCTTCCTCAACCCACTTTACAGTAAGTCAAAGATATCATTCAAGATCAACAACTTCGAATCTAGCAAGTTGAAAGTTAACGATGTTAACGCAAACCCAATCGATATTGCGGCAGTAGTTGTTTGGAAGGTTTATGATGCTGCAGAGGCTATGTTCGAAGTGGAAAATTACGGACATTATGTGCAAATCCAAAGTGAAGCCGCACTTCGTGAAATGGCAACTAAGTATCCTTACGATGCTATTGAAGAGAAAGACATCGGAGGAATTACTCTATCCAGTCACCAAGATGAGATTGCAAAACAATTGCAACAATCTGTTGAGGCCCGCCTAGCAAGAGCTGGTATCCAAGTATTGGAGGCTAGAATCTCTTACCTTGCATATTCTACAGAAATTGCACAAGCAATGCTACGCCGCCAACAGGCAAGTGCAGTGGTTGCGGCACGACGAGAGATCGTTGACGGTGCAGTCGGAATGGTCGAACTTGCTCTACAACAATTGAGTACAAAGGGAATCATCGAACTAGATGAAGATAAGAAAGCAACCATGGTTAGCAACCTGCTGGTAGTACTTTGTTCAGAGACGGACACTACTCCTGTAGTCAACACTGGATCTCTAAACTAGTGAGGTGAAGATATGCATACAGCAGCCAAAGTATTACTCATTATAGGAACGATTGCAACCGTTATCGGCATTGTAGGTTTTGCATTAGGAGCAGGCCAAGTAGATGACTTGGAAGACAGTTGGAACACATTTGAATTTGAAGATGCCACTAATGGGACAATCATGATCGAAGATGTAGATGGAAAGGGAGATGCCGGGCTTACTTTTTGGGTCAAAGGTGTTTATGAAGACAAAGATGGAGATGACACCTGGGATGTCTGCCAAAACACCGAGGTTACTATCACAGAAAGTCCTGATGTAAACAATTCTTGGGAGTGGGCTGGATTATTGGATGGTAATTTCTACTACGAAGTTCAAGCAAATCAGCAATGTGATGCTAATGACAAAAACACGAATTACGATCGAGACGGCAAGGGTCTAGTCAAAATTGGCCGTGCTTGCTGGGGATGTTATGAAGGAAATGTTTCATTTGAATCAAATCAAAGTGTCTGGGTAACCTATGATGAGAAGGTTGGTGAAAAATTGGGTGACGACATAGGAATAATGATTCTCGGATTCGTTGGCGGTTTCGGCAGCATTTGCTGTGGAGTTTTATTCTTGATAATTGGTGGAATCATGGCATTAACCATGAAGGATAACAAAAACCAGGAAATGATGTACATGCCACCTGCAGGCAATCAAATGCTCAGCGCCCAAACACCAGCGGTTACGCCAAATCAGACTCACATGTCCCAGCCTGACTTCGGTAGACCTCCTCAAGGCGGACTGTAGGTGATTAGATGGAAATTCGACTGATAATCAATTTAGTAGTCTCAATAATGATTCTCCTATATGCCGGTTATTGCTGGGTAAATCAAGGCGTTCATGCCAAGGGAAAAGGATGGGTAACAAGAGAAGTTGCCCCCAAAACATTCTGGTTTTGCATGATTTTGTACATAGTTATGGCAATTGGAATATGGGCCAATACTTTCTTCATGCCAAGATGAATGAAACCATACATAATTTCAAGTATAATTTTCTTGACAACACCCCATGGGCGCTCAGAAGAATGTGATAGGCAATGATATCGGAGAGTGCTCATGCAAGCCTCTAACCGGCTGGTACCGTGATGGACATTGTAACACAGATGATTCGGACAGGGGCTCCCACACGGTATGCGCTATCGTTACCGAAGAATTTCTGCAATTTGCTAAATCTAAAGGCAATGATTTGATTACACCAGCGCCGCATTTCAACTTCCCTGGTCTGAAGCCTGGTGATTCATGGTGCGTATGTGCACGTACATGGTTGGACGCTTTGAATCATGGACAAGCATGTCCTATCGACTTAGAAGCAACCAATGTCAAGGCGCTGGAAATTATTCCTCTAGAATTACTTGAAGATCGAGCAGTTTGATTACTCACTCTCAGTATTCGCAAGATACTTCTTTGCATCTTGCTTTAGGAATGGAGTGTACAGTGCCGGTAATACGAACAAGCTAGAAACTAATGCAAGAATGATGGCTACCACGAATACCTGTCCGAATAATTGCAAAGGCACTAGAGAGGAGAAATTCAGAACTGAAAAACCACCTGCTGTTGTTAATGCTGCACCAAACATTGCTCGGCCAGTAGTTGCGGTAGTTTTGGATGACCAAACGGCAGGGTCAGCACTTGGGGCATGCTCGACTTCTTCTTCTAGCCTCGTGGTCAAGTGTACGGCATAGTCAACACCCAAACCAAGAGTTAATGCTCCAATTGTCACTGTTTGAGAGTTTAATTGATAACCAGTAAGACCCATTATTCCATAGACCCATACAACTACTACCATCAATGGAACCCAAGTTACGAAACCTCTCGCTACGCCTCGAATTACATTTTTTTGCCTCACTGTATTTATTCCAACGAGCATTAGCAAAATCACAGCTGCAACAGTACCTGTAGAAACGACTGCAGAATCTGCTACATCAGCAGTGACTTGTGCTACAATTAGAGATCTACCCGACAATTGAACCGTGAATTCTCCATCGCTTTCCTTCGCTAAATCTGTAAGATTCTTTGACAAATCAGATTCAAAATCTACAGTAGCTTGCCAATTCAAAGTTGCTGCTTGGAACGAAATTACGGTTTGCGAAGCGTCTGAATTAAGATTGCCAGAGGAAATATTTCTTCCTGCTTCGCTGAGCAGCCAAGTTTCTAGAGCAAACCAAGTCGATTCATCATCGCCCAAATCATTCATCAGTGAATCTAGTTCGCTATTTGTTCCTCGGGATTCCTCTAATATCCCCCATATTCCAACTGGTAGACCTGCTGTCCTTGAATTTTGTAACAATTCAGAAATGGTACTGTCATAGAGTTCTCTTCCATCCTGAGAAATAACGTTACCTTCAACCACGGCATACAAAGGAGAGGGGCTGCTTTGGAATTCATCAGAAATTAAGAAGAAATCTTGGACAACAGGAACCGATTCATCGAAATTTTCTCTAGTATCGAATCCAACTTCCAATTGTTGGAATCCAAGGAACATTGGAACTGAAATCAATATCGCCACCAATATCACTTTTTGAGGAGCATGCACAAGTGAACCTATCCATGATGAAATTGGACCGATTTCGTTCTTTCCTGATTTTTCCAAAGGTAATTTCTTTGGTGGTATAATCATCATCAATGCAGGTAATGCAGTGATGCTCAAGAGATAGATGAAAAACAAACCTATTGCGATAACTGTACCGAATGAAACTAAGAATTGCTGTGAGGAGAAGCGGAATGAAAGGAATCCAACCATGTCTGTAAAGATAGCAACCATCAATGCTGCAGAGGTAAGTATAGTTCCTTTACGGATGGCAATTCTTCTTGCTTCAATAGAGAAATCTCTCAGAGTTTCCCTTCCCTGCGGGTCTGCTTTCTCTTGATTCTGTAATTCTTCCCTGATCCTAGCAACTACATGTAAACCATAATCTACACCAATTGCCAATAATAGAATTGGGATAGAATTCATCGCTGCATTAAATACCATCTTGACACCGATGAGTGTGAGTAAACCTGCCATCCCATAAGTCGCTAATATTGCGAAAACAGTCAACACCAATACATTTGCAGTATCTCGCTTGCTTCGGAATTTTGTCCACAATATGAATCCTAGAAGTAGCAAACATAGGGAGTTTAGTATCCCCAATTCTTTGCCTAAGTTTGCGTTTTGTCCTGTTGCAAGTTGTGAAAATGAGAATACTGAAATTTCTGAATCCTCAGTTTCAGATTTAGCTTGAGAAGCAAGATCTTCCGCCCATTCGCTAACCTTTTCTTGAACATCTCCAATAACTTCAACGCCGTGTTCGCCTGGCTCGGTTACCACTACGAAAGTAGT
>CACEWA010000005.1 GCA_902563095.1 uncultured Candidatus Poseidoniales archaeon
CCGGGGTTGTGATGTACTCGCAACTTACTACCGGAAAGCCCACTCATGTACTCTCAAAGATATCTAGTGACGATACTGCAGTAAGTGTGAATATCGGCCTTGATACTAGGAAAAACAAGGCTGTAAAAAGCGATCAAACCCGAATAATTTGGGAAAATGATGATCTTTCAAAGAAAGAGCACGGGCTCAGAGTTACTACTAGGATGAAAGCGAAATATCAGAGAGGAAGGCAATCGGTTTTCCAATATCTAAGGATGACAAGCATAGTTAATCCTCATGCAGATATTACATTCACTGACCCTGACGGCGAAACCTTCCACTGGCCCCGGGTGACCGAAAGACTGCCTTCAAAGGTCGATGCAATTAAGCCTCATCCTCACGGGATTGAGCTGGGCCAATTACAGCGTATGTGTAGGGAATCTAGTGACTCGAGAATGACTGTTTTCTTACGCCAAAATTTCTCAGGCGTCTCAATGCGCGCTGCCAAAGAATTGTGCGAAGCTGCGGAATTGGAGATTACAACCAAACCTAAATCATTGAAGCCTGATAATGTGAGGGCGTTATTGGAAGCGTTCCAAGGAGAAAGAGAAGTAAATGGTAAAGCGATAAAATTGCTAAGCCCTCCAACTAATTGTTTATCGCCAATCGAAGAAATGTTAATCAAAAAGGGACTTTCAAAAACTATCGATTCCAAGTTCGTTTCAACCATGACTAGAGCGCCTACCGTGAGCCATGGTAACCCGTTCCAAGTGGAAGTAGGATTGATTTTCGGAGAAGGAATGGTTGCTGACAAACACGTTGAGGTTTTGAGATTCGCAAATCGTGTTCCTCTAATGTACCAACAAGGTGGTTGCCTTCTAACCAAGGCGATCGAAAGTGTCGATTGGAGACAATATGGATTGGAGCAGGCTGGCGGGAAAGGGGTTCCTAAAGGGCCTGCAGCAATTCTAGTTCACTTGGCCAGCACCAATGTTCAATTCACATCTGAAGCAAAAGAAGCTCTGTCGGGCAATGAGTTCGTATACGAGGAAACCCGTAAGGCCATGCTTGAGATGGGGCGAGGTTTGAGGAAGCATCTTGAAAAGAAAAAGAAGATGGCGAAAACACGCGAAAAATTCGAACTTATCAACGATATTTTACCTGCTATTGCTGAGAAATCTGCAGCTATCTTGGAGCGCCCTGTGCCAGACCTTGCTGGTTCGATTACTAAAATTATGAGCGCAGTAATCTGTAATGAGGAAACCGTATGGAATAAGGAAACAAAGCAGGTTGATGTCTCGATTACGCTGTTCAATTATACTGCGCGTTCCAGAAGTTATTCTCTGTTGGTTAATTGGCCGGAGAAATCTGGTGGAGAGATGGTTGGAAATGAGCGCGGAGGAAGGAAGGAAGCTATGGGGATTTGGGGATGGAAGATAGAAACCCTAGAGCCTGGTGAAAAGGCCGTTGTTGAATACTCTCTTTCCAATTTAGAAAAGGGTGATTGGACTGAAACCGATGTGTTTTTCAGAGGTAGTCAAGACGTGATTGGGGCTACCAAATTAGATGAAAAGATGCTTGTAGAAATTCGCAATCAAGAAGAAATTCTCAATCAAAGCGAAAATGCTGTTGAAGAAATTGAAGACAATATTGGATACGAACCAGGTGTGGTTGACGGCGACTCTGGTCAAACCACTTTGTTTGGAGGTGAGAATTGATGGCCCGAGTAAATGACCCAGAATTAACCAAAGCGCGACTTCATCTTGTTGTCGAAGAGATGTATGACAGGATTGTAAAAGGTGAGCCTCCTACAATGACTCTTCCTGTTCGTACCAAGAACAACATCGGTTTCGACAAAAAACTTGGTGTTTACAAATACGGTAAGAAAAGGTCCACTAGAGATGCAACAAGCCTAGGCTCCGCAAAGAATCTACTCCGGGCACTGCACGTTGTAGAATTCATTGAAGAGATGATCGAAGCGGGTAAATCATCAACGCTGAGAGAAATGTACTACATTTCGGAAAGTTGGGGCTTAGGTAAATTCGGGAGCCAAAATGAATCAAACAATCTTGCTGAAGATCTCGAGGTTGTCACTACATGTTTGAGAGAAGATTTCAAACTAAGGCCTGAAGAAGACGGTGCTCGAATGATTGGAAATGTTACTATCGAAGAATTAAATCGACGTGGACAATGGATGACAATTAATGCGCGTGATGACGTGGGAGATTCTGGTTATGGCGTTCCGTACAATGTCGAAATAGAAAAGATTCGATTGAAAGAACATGATGTGAAATTCTTGATGGCGATAGAGACCGGTGGTATGTTTGACAGGTTGGTCGAAAATGGATTTGATGAAGAATACGATTGTGGGTTAATTCACCTAAAGGGCCAGCCTGCTCGCTCTACTAGGAGGATTATGAAACGCATGAATGAAGAATGGGATCTCCCAGTAATTGTCTTCCTGGACGGCGACCCGTGGTCTTTCAGAATTTTCGCGTCTATTGCATATGGTGCGATTAAGACCGCACATATTTCCGAATACTTGGCAACGCCTTCGGCGTCTTATCTAGGCATAACCGCAGATGATATTCTCGCTTATGACCTGCCTTCTGATGATTTGTCAAAGAAGGATATTGAAGCTTTGAACGCTGAATTATCAGACCCTAGATTTGCTGATGGTTGGTGGCAAGATCAAATCAACATGATGCTTGAAATCGGGAAGAAGGCTGAACAACAGTCTCTAGCAAAGTATGGTTTAGATTTCGTAACCGATACTTATCTGCCTGAAAAATTAGGCGAGATGGGATTAGCGTGAAGGCGTTTGGTTGAAGGCCTCTAACCCTTTAGGACTGTACATGCAACCCGCACAGGAGCACTCCCCTTGGCCCAAGCGGCTGATGATTGCAGGGGCTGTTGTGGGCTTTATTGGAGTGATTGCGTTCACTCTAGTTGCTGGTGATTTGGCAGATTATTATGACCCTAGAGAAGTTTCAGAACATTCTATTGAATACAATTCTGGAACCAATTCTGTACTAACACTCAGCCCAGGGTGCTGGGTTGTTAATGTTGAAGGGGCTGATGACGACTACGATGTCAAATTCCAATATGTGGAAAACGGGGCTGTATCCGATACGGTTTCTGATGAGTGTAGAAGTGACTTTCAAGCGACTGGCACAGATGTTGATTTTTCAGTTGTTAGTAAATTAAACATTGAAGAGACCTCTGAAGTATTAGTTACTATTAGTTGCGAGGATGCCAATGGTTGTAAAAATCCATTACTATTCACTAATTCCGAAGATGTGCTCTTCGAAATGATGGGTGATGCCGGTTTGTGGTTGGTATTTTCGGCTTGCTGTTCTGGAGCAATCCTGCTTCCGTTGGGCTGGATTCTTGTGTCGATCAATAAAGGAAAGGACACTAAAGTTCAGATGACTCAACAACAAATCGTTGAGGCGATGAACCCGTACGAGCAGCAAATGGACCCTAATCAAGAGATTTTAACCACTGACCAACTGTATAGATTAGTTCGTGGCGAATTACCAGAAAACGAACCTCAACAGTCTAATGTCCCTAGCCCGTTTAGTGACGCTGATACAAGAGTCAAAACTCCGACTAAGGCCAAAACTGGTGGCTCGATTAATCGTGCCAGTTCTTACACTCACGAAAATCCACCAACTGACGAATCTTGGAAGAACTGGGATGAATCCTGATTTTTTCAGACATGGAGTATTATATCCATGCAAATCTTCGGAAAGAACGATGAGCCGCAAGACAATAGTGATTTTTTTGGTTGGGATTTTGCTTATCTCAACAAATTTTACTATTTTTGATTCTGAGTTGAACAATGAAGCAGATAAGATTCCAACGTCGATTGGAAATATGCCAAAAAACATCGCCGAAAATGGTGATGTAGGCCTTTATTCTTCTATGAAATTAGACGGTTTGAACAATCCTCACATCGCATATTATGATAGTGATAATGGAGATTTGATCTACACAAAATATGATGGTTGGAATTGGAATAACACAACTGTAGATTCGACTGGTGATGTTGGAGAACATACCTCTCTTGTCCTAGATAGATTCGATAATCCACATATTGCATATTACGATACCACGAATGGGGATTTGAAGTACGCTCATTATGACGGGACAAACTGGACTAACTTCACTATTGATTCAGACGGTGATGTTGGGAAATTTGCTTCAATTGACGTTAGTACTAACGTGAACCCACACATTGCTTACAGAGATGAAACCAATACCAATCTGAAATATGCTTACTACAATGGTAGTTCTTGGATTAACATGACTCTGGATGGAAATTGGGGAGGAGCCGATAACGTTGGCGAGTATGTTTCACTCGAATTGGATTCTGGAAATTGGCCCCACGTCGCTTACTACAATGCGACTGCAGGAGACCTGATGTACATGTACAATGATGGTTCGGCGTGGTATAAGTTAGCTGCTTATTCAACTAACAACGTCGGCGTACATGCTAGTTTAGCCCTAGATTCAAACGACTATCCCCATATTGCTCACTATAATATGCAATTTCAAAATTTGATGTACACTAAGTTTGACGGAGGAAACTGGACAACTGAGGCCGCAGATTCGGCAGGCAGGGTAGGAGAACATTGCGTGATTGCAATTGATTCCAATGATTTACCACATATCGCTTATGTCGACAGAGATAATGGAGGAGTAATCAAATACGCCCACAAAAATCAATCATGGGATCTTTCAGAAATCGATGAAGAGGGAGAATATATCTCAGTAGATATTGATACGCAAAATAGAGCTCATTTCTCTTATTACGATTTATCAGATCAGGATTTAAGGTACCTTTCACACTCAGGTGCTAATGTAGATCAAATTACTCAAAGCATCACATTTAATCAAGCATGGGGAGGCATAGGATTGGCCCTAGATAGCCAAGATGTGCCTCATGTGGCTTACCAGAATCTAAGTAATAATGTTAAGAAAATTTCATACGCTACTCTAGATGTATCAGCTACTCAAATTTCCGGCTACAATGTCTGGATAATCGAAACTGTAGATACTAATCTTGGCGATACCGCAGGTAGTTGGTTGTCAATCGATTTGGATAGCCAAGACCGACCTCATATCTCCTACTATTCAGGAGATGGAGTTAATAGCATCAAGTATGCATTCAAGAACAGTACAGGTTGGCATAACTACACAATCGACTCTGGATCAAAGTTAGGATGGTTTTCTGCAATAAAGATTGATTCCACGGACAATCCGCAAATCGCATACTCTAAAGTAAACGGGAATACACTAAGATACGCTATGTACGATGGTTCCAGTTGGCACACTGAGAATGTAGGCGCGCAGGTTGGAGGAGATAAAAAAGGCCTACAATTGGCCTTGAGTGCCGCAGATGTACCCCATCTTTGTTACTATGACCAAAATCTAAATCAGTTAGGTTATGCAACATATAGCGGATCATCTTGGGTAAAGGAAACCAACGTTTTGAGCGATGATTTAGACATAAACACCTCTCTAAACAGAGGACGATATTGTGACATTGAAGTTGACCAATACGGAGAGCCGCATATCACATTCGATTACAATATTCAAAAAGAAATAGGATATCTAAAGAAAAACGGCACATCATGGGATGGCTGGAATCTATCGGTTACTCATGAAAATAGCTTCGTTGGATATACCCAACTAGAGCTTGACAGTTCAGAGAATCCCTGTTTTTCATACGCTGATAACCACAAAGTTGTTACAAATAGGCGTGATGTTAACTTTGGTTGTCTAGATACTGATTCCGGTGAAATCGTTCTAAGAGACTCGGGTATGATGCATACAGACCATTATTTCTCTCCCACCAATTGGGGGAGATACCTCAGCATGAAATTAGACTCTAACGATAGTGTTCACATGGCATTTTTCGATAAGAAAAATACAAATTTTGGAAGCATAATGTATTACACAGACAATTATTATCCTACATTCGATTCTGACGGAGACGGTATTCCAGATTATGAAGACAGTTTTCCATCTAACCCATCAGAAACCACTGACTACGACGGCGATGGCTCTGGTGACAACGCCGATAATGATGATGACAATGATGGAATAATCGATTTATTGGACGATTGCCAGTTTGGAATAATTGGCCCAGGCGCTGACTTTGATGGCGACGGGTGTAAAGATTCTGAAGACGATGACGATGATAATGACGGCTTCGCTGACGAAGTTGACGATTGCCCCCAAGGAATGACAGGTATTGGAAATGACTTGGATTCCGATGGATGCCAGGATGCTGAAGACTCGGATATCGATGGTGATGGTGTGACAAATGAGAATGATGATTTCGATAATGATCCAACTGAAGATACGGATTCCGATGGGGACGGAGTCGGCGACAATACTGACCAATTCCCGAATGATGCAAATGAAACTGTAGACTCGGATGGAGATGGTACAGGAGATAATTCAGACGCATTCCCGAATGATGCCAATGAAACACTAGATTCAGACGGTGACGGAATGGGCGATAATGCCGATGCTTTTCCGAACAACTCCAACGAAACTGTTGACTCCGATGGTGACGGAGTTGGAGACAATTCTGATGCATTCCCGAATGATGCAAACGAAAGCTCAGATTTCGATGGCGATGGTATTGGTGATAATACCGACGGAGATTATGATGGAGACAATGTCTCTGATTCTGAAGATGCGTTTCCAGAAGACCCTAGAGAATGGAATGACGCAGATGGTGATGGATTAGGTGACAATTCCGATGCATTCCCTTACGATGTCAATGAAACTGTTGACTCCGATGGTGATGGAGTAGGAGACAATACCGACCAATTCCCGAATGATGCGAACGAAAGCGTTGACTCTGACATGGACGGAGTTGGTGACAATTCTGATGCATTCCCGAATGATGCAAACGAAAGCGTTGACTCAGATGGAGACGGTATCGGAAATAATGCCGATATATGCCCTGGTGGTGACGATTTAACCGATGCCGATAATGACGGCGTTCCAGATTACTGTGACCAATTGGTTGATTCAGATGGCGATGGTTATGATGATGCCATAGATGTATTCCCGAATGATGTAACTGAATGGATAGATTCGGATGGAGACGGGGTAGGAAACAATGCTGATGCATTCCCTGCAGACCCAGAAAGGAGTCAAGCTGAAGAATCTAACAATAATCAGAATGAAAACCAAGTCAACGAAGATAATTCAAATTCCGAGTCCATGACATGGAGCGAATTCTTGGAAGAGAAGGGAATTGATTCATCTTTACTCTTGAAAAGTGTGGGTGTACTTGTTGTGTTGATGGCAATAAGGATGGCTTTCTCTTCATGGAAAATTAAGAAGCTTAAGCATAAATTGGATGAGACCGTAGAGTCGAAAACCGAGTGGGAGAAGTTTGACTTAGACGGCGATGGTGAGATTTCGGATTTAGAATTCGAAGCATACAAATTGATTAGAGACAAAGATAAATCTCCAGAAACCGATGAAGTTGTCGAAGAAAATGAAGATTTACAGGAACAAAATTTTAATCAAAATACTCCTTTAGATGATGCGACTAATGATTGGTTGTTAGAAGAACTAGGATGAGGCTTAGCACAATTGCGACGGGTTCTTAGGCAACCGATGCTAGGTAACCATTGGTTGTGAAGTCATGACAGACCTCGACGAGGCCCTTGGAATTCTACAAAACAAAGCACGTAGAGCCATTCTTGAGCGGTTGGTTCGCGAGCCACACTACCCTTTGCAACTAGCCAAGCAAATCGGAATTTCACAACAAGCTGTAATGAAGCACCTTAAACTGCTAGAAAATGTTGGTTTTGTAGTGAAAATGAAGGCCGCTAGTAGCAAGGGGGGGCCTCCAAAAAACATCTATTCAGTACAACAGGCGATTTCAATCAGAATAGATTTGGGACCTGACCTTTTTCAATGCAGTAAGCGGGTTTTGCCGGCGGGCGGGCCGCTTAAACTTTCTAATAAATTACAAGGTGAAATGATTAACATCGCTGAAGTTGTTAGTGGTCGGAAGATGATCGGAGTAGGGGAAGGTGCCCATCATCTATCTGCAATTTCTGAAGCAATTGAAAATCTAGACCGAGAAAGGGATGCTTTGATTGCCCTACACCAACAAATCAAACAAAGGGTTTCCACTACCGTAGATACAGACTTTGAATCCTATGAGCAACGGTTAATGGTTCACAATATCTTGGAATCTCCTGGCTCTAAATTTAATTTCAAAGAATTTGCACGTGAATTAAAACTAGGCGCAGAAGCAAGTGAAAAATTGATGGATGAAGTTAGAGCGCGAATGGTCAGGCAATTGGCTGAAAGAAGTGGCCAATTCATAGCCGGGCCTCAAACTATCGAGTTGCCCTGGTGGGCTGCACTGGGCATTGACCCCACTGAGAACCAGTGAGGCCAATGCCGTCAATTGCCTCAATTCTCGTCTTCGTTTAGAACGGAGATTAGGCTGCTCTGTTCTGCTAGACGGTTCTTGACATCTGCACGTCGACCTTTACCTACTAAGTATAGTACACCGAACAAGGAGAATGTTAGCAATAGAACACCAAATGGTAGCGCCCAATCACTAATGATTTCACCAGCTACGTCAAGGAACGGAGAATCGCTAGATAGTTCATCGCTGACTACTCTGATGTTATCAGATTCGCTTACTTCAACAATAGAGTTTGTTGGGTCTACTACTACTACTACATCATGAGAACCTGCAGATACTGGGTAAAGCAAGTACAATTCAATCTCTTGTGCTTCTTCGCTAGCATCCGGTGCAAGCAATGCACCAACAGTCTGGCGCATTACAATAGAATCTTCAGGGCAACCGTTCTTTCTAATTTCCTTCAAGACTTCATCGTCCGCTTCACTGAACTCACACAAAACAACCTCGATATTTGTAGCATGAACGTTTCCAGTATTCTGGAGTACAACACGCACAGGGATTGTCTTGTCGACTTCATTGCTTGTCTCAGAAACAGATACTTCAGAGATTACCAAGTTTGGTGCTCGTAATCTTAGAGTTAGGATCAGTTCGTTGGTATCCAATAAGTCTCCTGCCCACTCTGGGCTGTCGTCATGATCGCCATCGTTTTCCATATCTCCAGCAGCGCTTGTAACCTTCAATCCGATGTAACGGGTGTCTAGTTTTGCTCCGGTAGCAATGTGAACTGTTGCAATCATTGTATGGGTGCTATAAGGCTCCATTTCTGGAAGTCTCCATTCATTGATGTCGGTCATGTAGACACAGACATCATCAGGGAATTCATCTGCTGTTGAAGTGGTTTCAACACACTCTGTTTCAACAATCAAATCGCTTCCAACATAGTTTACCATCTTCCAATCAACACTCCAATCAGATAGTGCCCCCATTCCCGGCAAGGTATTCCAAATCACACTACCTGTTGAACCATCCTTGGATGAAGTATGGTTGTGTAGAGATGGTGTATCTGGGACGTTACCAGCGTTAGTGATGTTTACTACGAATTCAACAATTCTTCCTGGTGCACTAGTCTTGACTGCATTATCGACTGATGGGTCCATACTGATTTGCATGTCATAGAACTCATTTACAGTAATCTGGAACATAATCTCATCACGAAGTCTTGTTCTGTGCCCAGTATCATCAGGATAGTCTTCTTCACTGAATGCTTGGATAACTACTGTGTAGTCTCCTGCTGGAACTTGTGTAGGGACATTGATTGTAATGTCTACAGTTTGTGAAGTATCACGAGTAAGTTCTGTCAATAAAGAGCGAGGGATATCGATATCCCATAGCACATCGATTCCGCTACCTGTTTCATAGACACGTCCTAGTCTCAGATCATACCTGTCAGGTCCGTTACCTGCATTGGTAACAGTTGTTGGGATAATCCATGTATCTCCCGGATTAGCAGCGAAATCTGTAGTTTCGGCATCGGCTACTAACTCGAATACGTGGATTACATTGGTTGACAGAATAACAGAGTCTGCAACTCTTGGGTATCCTTCCAAGTGTGCCTTGACCGTTACTGCTGGTCCTAGTCCTGCATTTGCATTATACGGTGCACAAACGGCTACGCCGACAGTATATGTCGTGCCGATTGGCCATAACCTCGGACTATGTGGATCTGAAGGATCTCTTGGGCCCGGGGCATTGGAGAAGTCCAATGTAACCGTCCAGTGATCTTGCCTCCATGTATTCATGTCAACTTCATCAGGCTTAGCTTCAGGAGCGCCCGGGGTTGAAAATACGAGGTATCCTGCTTCGTAATTCTTGATTATGTTCAAGTCGTACTCTGCGCATGTTCCTGGCAGGATAATTTCACTTGTATCATATATCTCGAATACGATATTTCCAATCGAACGAATTGAAACATTTATCCATAATTCAAGGACGTCAAAGGTTCCCTTTTCTAGCGATTTAATCGGTTCGCCTTCAGACCAACCTTTCACATAAACAACGAATGTTCCTGGGTCTTGGCTAGTAGGTACTGAAATTTCCAAATTCTTGGTCACAGACTGCCCTGGGTCCAAAGCAACTTGCATTGGGAATGCCACTTGCCATCCGAACGGTAACAGCCATTCTTGTTGGCCTTCGAGGCTATTCGGGTCATAGAAGGCAAATGTATCTTGTACGTTTCCAGTATTGGTAATTGTAATCGAAAAGATTGCTGTTTGTCCTTGCTCTACGTCTGCCATGCGGTGACTTGTATCCAAGTCGATTCCATGAACTACATCCATCAGAGTTAATGTAAGACGTTCCGACCTAATTGCTGGGTCTTTCATTGAAATCGCGGTGACCATGATTTCGGCTACCTGGTCTTCCTGTGCTTGATAAATCGATGGTGCTCTTACACGCAGGTACATACGAGACATTTCTCCGCCTTCGAGGAAGATTGGAGTGTCTGGGAAAATCGCTGTATGGTTGTTAGAGAAGTATAGATTTGCAGTCCAATTCTCCGGCATTCCTGATAGGTTCAGGTTGTAAGTATCTGCAACTAGATCCTTTGGCCCCGGAGTTGTATTGTTGATTGTCAGATTGTAGAGCGTCTGCTCTCCCGGCTCAATAACGTGATAGTAAGTCTCGCCTTCATCAAATTCAACATCGACTTGCCCTGTTAGTACGTGTGAATAACAGATTGTCCATGGTCCACCATTGCTCTCGCTTGAACACTTATTGGTATCAGACCAAGCAATATGCGCTCCGCTACCGAGATCGTTTGCAAATGCAGGCGGCTGGCCTAGCGATGGTTTCGATAACTGATTTGGTCCAAGTTTGAACGATGACCAAGATGTTACTGCTGTCGAATTCCAAGGGTCTAGCGCTGTCTCGCCGGGTCCTGTATTCTCTGTAGAATTCAAGCGAGTGTAGCGAATTTCTTCTCCAGCGCTAGCATTTCCAAAGTCTAACCAAGCGATGTGAATATTGTTTTGCGGGTCGGTCAGAATTGCAGGGTAAGCTGAATTTTGACTGCTGCCCTGTGGCATTTGTTGCCATCCCTCAACTTCAGAAATCGGGGTGTCTTCGATTCTCTTGATTGCATAAGTTGACAATCCGTTTGGAACGCCATCCCATTCTCCAGCACCTTGTAGCCTCAACTTGGTGTAGTAGATTTCGTATGGTACGTTCTTTTCGAATCCATAGTCACGTCCGTCCATCCAAGCAATGTGTGTATTGCCTTGCATATCAACGCCGATTGAAGGGTGGAAAGAGAATGCGTCATCAATGGTTACTCTTGTGTCGTTTACTACGACTAAGTGGCCCTCACTTCCTCGTCCCATGTCTTCCGCATACCCGTTACCTAGGGTGGCGTGACCTGGGTTTCCAGGAACCCATGATTGATCGTTTTCCATCTTTCCATATGGATCTAATACAGTCATGAAGATTTCACGAGAATTGTTTGTTGAGATGTAAACCATTGCTTCTACAAGAAGTTGCATTTGGCTTGCACCGCCGGTTCCGGATGGGAATTCGTAGGTTTGTCCACCAGCATCAGTAGAACGTACTGAATTTCCTGGGCAGTTGCGTGTAGCGGTTGATACTACTCCATTTGGACACTGAGCCAAATCGCGCATGTGGGATTCAATGTTGTTAGCACCGCCATAGGATTGTCCGTACAATCCTACAGGCACTACACCAGCATTTACACAATTGTCGTGTGCTTCGTTAATCGAAGTTGTATCGTCTGCTTGTTGAGATGGGTCTCCGTCCTTTGGTCCTTCATCAGACACTGGTAGAACGATCTTTGTTGCGTTCGGGTTCCAGCGGTGGTCGGAAGATGTTGGAGGGTTGCCTGGAACATTTCCAACTGTGTCTTTCCAAGATAGGCAAGCCCAGTTAGAACCTGGGCCCCAGTCTTCACCAGAGTATCCGGAATAGGTTGCACCGTTGTATACAGTTCCCGGTAGAGTTCTCAATCCACCAGAGTCATCGTTGGCAATTAATCCAAGTGGTGTATTTCGCGGACCAGAATTCTTGTTGTGCTGAGCACAGTTGCCAGAACTTGCAGCGCCCGGCAAAGTGTTTCCTAATCCATAGATTGTTTCGTAAACTGTCATGTTTCCTTCTTCTAGCATTGGCTTAATTCCCTTGAAGAACCCACCAGATGCGAAATTTCCACCGTAAATTACTGTGCACACATCAGCCCACTCAGAATACATAGAACCTGATGTATCTACAACGAATACCAGTTCTACCTTTCCTCCACGGGTGTCGTCCCAAGCGATTTGAACGTAGTCATTAGCATCGACTACGATGTCTGGGTGCCCCTTGTGTCCAATGATTGGAGTTAGTAGAGTGTCGTCGAATAGGATGATTGCGTTTTGGACACTGTAATCTGGTTGTAGCATCTTGTAGTAAATCTGTGGCTGCTGGAAGAACATGTCTAGAGAATCATAATTGTCTTGCCAAACGATGTGTATGTTTCCTTTAGAATCGACATCGATTGCTGGCCAGTCACGGTTATTGATGTGCTGTGCAACGATATAATCGTCGATTGCTGTGATTGTTCCGTCGTCAGAAACCGTGCCATCCATTGCGGTATTGAATGGATGTAATGCCGTATACATGATCTTGTGCTGTCCTGAATGATCAGCCCACACGATGTGAACACGGTCTTCGTCATCGATTACCATATCTGGATGGTATATCTTGTGAAGGCCGGCTCCAGTGACTTGTGTGGCATCAATCAATGTGTCTCCGCGTGGTGAAATCATTGAGTAATACAAGTGCTGATTGGACCGACTCCAGACAACGTGAACGTTGCCTTCAGAGTCTGATGCAACCGCTGACATGCGGTCGGATGAGCCTCCGCCATCCACGACTTGAATCGCTTCAGTAATCACAACTTGCGTTGCTGCAGCGGGAGCTGCCATCATAATTCCAGATAGTGTTGAAAGCAGCATTATTGCTGCAAGGCTGATTGACTTCATTTTTTGTCCCATGCGGAAACCTTCCTAAAGATAATTTTTGGTATCACTACTGGTACTTAACCGCGCCCCTCTCAGGTCATACGCCATAGGTTTGCAATAGGCGTTGTTCAAAGCCAATCTGTAGGGTCGAAATCATCGCCAAATGACATGGATTCGTCTGCTTGGATTTCGGTGGGGTGAGGTGGAGAAGGCCTCCCTACTCTTTGTTTGGAATCTTTCTTGTTTTTCCAATCATCAACAGGGCCTGGCTTGCCCGAGCCTGCTCCGAATGTGTATTTGATCTCATGAATTACTCCCAATTTTGCTAGCCATAAACTACGTAGGTTTTGCATCATTTCATTCTTGGTTAATCCGTCGAACCAAAGCGGTTCACTAACATTGAATGCCTGTAAAGGTCCTTTCCTTTCTTTTCCAGAATGGCCTAGGTGGATCCCCCAGTCAACTCCTGATGCGATTAATTGCATCCTGCATTCATGCATCCAAGTTTTCCACTCTTCTTCATCGGTTTTCATCAGGCCTTTCATCGACTCTTGCTGCCCTTCGTCGACCCTTGTCATAGATGAAATTGCAAGTAAATCTCTGCCTTTTGGTATAACGACTGCAAACATATGGCCGTTCTTTCCTTGAGGGTATTTGACAAGTAAATGCATCAGCGCCCTGGGGTCTTCTTGCTCCCGAATTTCGATCCTCTCGCTAGTCAGCCATGAGCGGACCAACCTCTCTGCTTCTTCGGGCGACATATTCATTCCGAAACACTCCACCAACTTGAACCGTTCACTTTAGTAAGTCACGCAATTTTACAAGATCTGCACTTACTGCAGAATTGGTTTTCATTCTGCGTATCCACTTTGAGAAATCGGAAACAGCGTCCCAACCATTGGCAAATGAAATCGCTGAAATCCACAACAACACAATTATTGATGTCCAGATTGCAATAATTGCTAGCCCCTCTTGCCATAATTCACTACCGAAAATGCCTACAATATCATAGCCAATTTCTGAATTATAAATTACAGCTAAGATTGTGATTATTGTAGTTACTATTGGCCACCACAACATAGAGCCAAACATTCCAAAGAGCATGTGATAGGATGTTCTTGCATCTAGTCCCTCGTCTGTACGATCGCCCAAAATCCTACCAAGGGCGATTTGCCAACCCATTCCAATAATCAGTGTAGGCAAAAACAGTACGAATGGAATGAATTTAATCAAGTCGATAATTGCTCCCGAAGGAGAGAAACTCCTGAGCCCATCGCTATTGGAATTTATGTCTCGGCCATCTAATCCAGATGAGTCTAGTTTGTCGCCGATTCTTGTTGCGACTTCTTGGACTTCCTCAGAAGCAGGTTCGTTTTTGAGCCTGCGGATTTCTAACACTTCTTCTCGCCATGTCAGTTCTGGTTTTTTCTGAATGCGCCTTTGAACATGTGCGATGACTGAATCTCTGTGAACCTCGCTATATGTTTCTCGATTTGGAGTCAATGGTGCCAGCTTTTCTTGCAGGTGGTCTCTCAAACCAGTTACTATTTCAGCAGGAGGTTCCATCCAATCTCCAGCACCAACGGTTTCAATCAATTCGGAAGTTAATTCATTATGAGGTAATTCGATTGGATCTCCATATTCTACCCAACAGTCTGTTCTGAAAAGATGTCTAGTTCTGAAGTGCAGACCTATTGGAATCAGAACAGGTACCTTGCCTCCATTTGCCTTAGCATGAGCAGCAGCGGCTAATACCGTTCGGAATGGCCCGGTTTTGAGGCGTATCAAATGGCTCTCTGAATGGCTAGTTCCTTCTGGGAAAAGCGCACAACCAAAACCATGTGAGATCCCGGTCGCCAAATTTAGCAAGGAGCGCCCGTTGAGGTAGCTCGCCTCTTCTTCTGAGCAGCCTCCACGTAATAACTCGGCTTTGCGAACCACTGGTTGAACTGCAAATTTTCTTGCCCAGAATCCAAGAATTGGTCTAGTAACTAGGTCGTGCCTTCCCCCCACAACGAATTTTTTTGGATGTGTTAAGAAAATTGCAATTGGGTCGATCAAACCATTTGTGTGCCATGCTGAACACATGCTCCCTCTATCGGTTGGTATTTTCTCCTCGCCCGATGATTCAAAGGTTCTGAATTGTGAAAACATTGTTCGCCTAAGCATGAAATATCCTAACTCGGTGAAAAAGGGTGAGCCAGGATAATCTTTGTCAAATTTAGGCAGGGGAGTGTTTACCAATTTGTCGTATTTCATCCGAGTTGCTGATGCTGAAAGTTCGGGAAGTAAGTCACCATGGCTATCTCTTGCCCCATCAAAACCCTTCTTCATTCAGATGCCTCCTTTATTGCGCTACAAAGATTCGCAAGAGCAGAAAAATCCGGGGGGTTCGAAGGATTGGCATTTGGGAACATCGAAGGTAGAGCTCTGCCGCCATCTCCTTGTTTGCGTGGAATTACATGCACATGCACGTGAGGAATTTCCTGACCAGCCAATGGCCCGTCGTGGATTACAATTGTGAAATCTGATGTTTGGAAATATGTGGATAAAATCGACTGTGTTTGCTTAACTCCAGAGAATAGTTTCATCAAATCCTCGTCTGATAAATCTGCTAATCGCTGAGAGGGGTTTTCTAAAACAACCAAGGTATGTCCTTCTGAACGAGGAAAAACATCGAGGAAAGATGACCATCCTTCGCCTCGACAAATAAAGTTGCCAGGGACCTCTCCAAAGAGGATTTTCTCGAAAAGAGTGGTCTCTGCCATGAGCATTCGAAGCGCACGCCCCTCAAAGTTTTGAGGGTGTTTCAAGCATCAGGCGTTAAGACCCAAGTCCCTGAAACGCCTTTACGGATTGCTAGTGTGGAAAGATTTCCTTCTACATCCACTAGAGTGTGGTGTAATTGTTCATCGTCTTGTTCAGAGAAATCTGTTCTTTGGTGTGTTCCGCGGCTTTCGGTTCTAGACAGCGCGCTTCTTACCGACGCTATAGCCAATCTGACTCCAGCCTTCAGGCGTAATGCCTCCAGTAAATTGGTATTGAATAATCTACTAGAATCATCAAGGTGCAACTTTCCTGCTGAATCAGCAAGCGATTCTAGTGAATCCAATGCGGATTCTAGTCCTTCTGCTCCTCGAGTGAGTCCCATGCTCGATTGCATAATATCTCCAAGTTTTGCAAATAATGGTCCTGTTCTCTGAACAGGCCCTTCTTCAGCAGCAGCCATGTCGAAATCGAGATCAGCTTCAGCTGCCCCGAGTGCTGTTTCAAGAGCCGCCCTTCCGGTATGTGAGGCTTTAGCAGCATGTGCTGCTGCATGTTCTCCCGCTGCTGCTCCTCCTGCCATAGCGTCAAGTAGCCTGTTGCCTGCAATCAATCCTGCACCATGTAATCCTGAGCACGCAGAGTCTCCTGCTGCATATAATCCAGTAAACCAGCGCGACCAGCGTCCAGTAATGGCGCGGCCATGTTCATCTGTGGCTATTCCACCAATTGTAGTTGCAACCCTTGGGTGAATAGAAATTGTTTGCTTTTTCATATCGATGCCCAATCTTTGGCTGACTAATTCGAAAGTTTGTGCCCACCAAACCGATGATTCGCCCATATTTCGAGCATCCAATACTGCATCAGAATTAGCCCCAATTGCCTCGGCTAGGGCGGTTGTATCAGAAGTCAAATCTACATCGATTGGAGTTCCGTTAGAATGGTGTAATGTAGCGCCATCGGCCAGAAGGCCAATTGGTAAAACGACATTCGTTCCACTAACTGCTAGGGGCGCCCATGCAATGAATTCAAGATCTCTAGCCGCTAAACCTGCATTCATTGCTAAGTCTAAGCCAAGGCCTACATTGCTGCCAGTCCAGATTCCTTCGTATCCTCCATCTGCAATTATTACTGATTTTGATTGAAGAGAATTTAGTGAACCAGTAGACATGTCCAATGCGATTACTCCGTGTACTTGCTCACCAGAATGAACCAGTTGTAGTGGGACTTGCTCTCCTCTGCGGACGACGCCGTGCTTCATGCACTGTTCTTCGAGTACTTGTTGTGTGTTGCGTATCATCGAATCTCCTGCGCCTGCTAAACGAGGCAAAGAATGCCCTGATGCTTTACGAACCATTGGAATTCCATCTGCATCTCTGCGGAAAATTACCCCCCAACGCTCCAATAGATCTACCTGGCGAATTGCTTGTGAAACTCTGTTTGAAACGATATCTTGGTCGCAGAGGAAGCCCCCTGCGCGGATTGTGTCATCTCTGTGTGATTTGGTTGTGCTCTCTTTCAAAGGCGCAGCTATACCGTCAATGGCTGAATTATTTCCGACGCCGAGACTATCAGCAGACATCATCAAAGTGGATGCTCCTGCCTTTGCTGCGCTTGCTGATGCTCTGAGAGCGGCTGGACCGTCTCCGATTACGATGATGTCCCATGCTTCCACGTACTCCACCTCCGGTGGAGTGAGCCAAGAGTGGGTATGTCATAAGCAACGCGCCTAAATTATCATGATGTAGGGGTTGTAAATTCGACAAGAGGTAGAGGGCTTTCACCCTTTGAGCGTGCCTTCAACATACGCTTCAAACGTTGTCGTGAGAGATTGCTTTCGCCGACTAGTACGTTTGTTTTGATTATTCTTGAACCTAAAATATTACCATCGTCATCACGAAGAATAACTTGGACATTTCTGCGCCCTCTCACATTTTCATTCCATGCAACGCCAATCCACAAAATGACTCCTTTCTCGAGATATTTTGGCATCCAATCTAGTGCGTCTTCGACAAGAGGATCTGTGATTTTTACCGCTCCTTCGGGACCAGGGCATGAGCGCAACTCGAAACGATGTTCTTGGTTTTCTGGCATACCTCCTGGAACAATTACTTCCACACGCAAATGGCGATCGTGTAGTGTTTGATTGTTTAACGCGATGAAAAGGTGCCCAGTGCGGTTACTACAACGGTCGGCTAATGCCATATCCATACGCCATGGATTTTGGGTGATAGAAGCGGTTCCTGCTAGTAAATCGTTCTGTAACCTATCTAGTAAATCAAATACCTCGACTTGCCAAGCCCTTGCATGGGCTATCAACCTCTGAATCTTAACCCAATTGAATGGCGCTTTATCATCAAATAGTAATTCTTCTATTGCCATGGGCTTGATGAATTCCTTTAATTCACTCATCGTTTCTTCATCGTTCAAATCGCCTCTACTATTGAGGTGTAGCAAATAGAGTAGCCTCTCTCTAGCTTGTTTTTTGTCTACACCAGGTAGTAACGATTTGGGTAGTTTACTTTCCCATGTATTCCAAAGTAAAGAGTGGTCTGGATCAAGATGTGCATAAATTAAATCCCCTAAAATCGTATCTAATTTCATCGGGTGATGGGTTGGAGAATGCATTACTAAATACGGCAACTCATCGCCCAATTTCCTAATTGAGTCTGTAGTAAAAATAGCATGAAACGAGAGAGCAAGGCTCGATGTTAATGTAATTAGTAAAACTAGATTGTAAGCCAATCCATTTGGTTCTAACCCCGCTGCAAGAATTAACAATAATATCGATACTGCGGCTAGAATTGCTGCAGTAGCATTATGCAACCGTACATCGTTTAAACCGGCTTTGATTCTATCCATTCCGGGTTCGGCCATCATATCTCTACGAACGCCTTTTTCGATCGCTTCCTCTTTCCATAAAGAAGAACGTAGCATCAAAGCAGTCATTCCTCTCTCTGCGGCTATGAATGAAGGCGCAATTGAAATTGCAAGCAAAGGTATCCAAAGTAAAATCATCAATGTTGGTTTAGCAAGTGGGTGATATGGGGCTACAACCCCTGCAAGTGCAGTTAATGCCATCAATAATCCAACTACTCTTCTAGCCATCAATAGAGATGGGCTGCAGGCTAATCTCCCATATTTGAGTCGGTGCTTCTCAGCTAAGTTGTAATCTGATAATGATATTGAAAGAGAATCCTCGCTACGGTCGAAGTCCTTACTGTAAGGGTTCGGAAGAGTGGATTCTTTGCCAGGAATCACTTTTTTCAGTGAAGTGTCCTCAGGCATGTTACTAGGCACAATACTCAATGGTATGTCATTTTTGGAGGAAATAATACAGCGATAGGTTGTTGAAAGGGTTCCTCGCCCCTCGGCATGGACACGTGGCCCAGCTGGATAAGGCGGTGGCCTCCTAAGCCACAGATCGCGGGTTCGAATCCTGCCGTGTCCGCCTAAACCGTTTGTGTTGCAGCAATTTCTTTTACTCTATGAAGGAACTCTTCTAACTGTACTCTTCCATGCATTGAAGTTTGTAACTTGACATCACAATCTGCCAATGCATCTAGTAGATCACATAGCATAGCCTCTTCCAATAATAATCTGCCAGTGGTCAGTAATCTATGCAGATGCATTACCACATCCTCCGCTTCCAATGCATGTTCATTCATCAATTGGTCAAGTGCCCCCAATGCCCCTTTCAAAATACGCTTATTTCGCCCACCTTGTTTTTCCCATCGCCAATCATGGACCCTTCCTCTCAGGGCTTCTTCGAATACTTGCTGAACCCCAACAATAGTTGTTGCTGCAACCACGTTTTGCAGGTTTTTACGGTCGTGAAGATTCTTTCTTCGTGCTAACAATTCCAACAGGAAGACTGCTCGGCGAAGGTTGCCTGTAGAGACGTGGGCTATGTCGCCAAGAATGCCTCTGACTGGTGCTAAATCTTCTTTTTCTACAATCGATTCGAGTCTTTGAGTGATTATATTGTTTGGAGTTGCAGGAATTCTGATTTGTTTTGACCTGGAACGTAATGCGTCAATAATTCTAGAGGGGGATCTAGCGGTAAATATGAATCGAGAGGTGGACGATGTCGATTCCATCATTCTTCGCAGATATGGTTGCCTTGTTGGCCCGAGGTGGTCTGCATCCTCTATGATGATTAGTCGCGAAACATAACTTTCTCCGCTAGTGTTTATTTCTCTATTTTCTTTTCCAGCGGGGGGCGTGTCACCCTCTGCTGCTTGTGTAAGATTGGCATCAAAAGAGTCTAGAGATGAACGCCCTGCAAGAGTGTCTCCTGAGGATGTTCCTGCTGGGCGTAAAAATTCCTCGAACTTCTTCATCGCACCTGCGGTTTTTGCTAAATCCCTAGCTTGTAAGACGTGAGTTGTAGATTGCCAGGACGGGCCTAAAATTTGCCTGGCGACTAACCTCCATGCAGCAGTTTTGCCAACTCCAGCCGGCCCGGCTAAAATCAAATGAGGGGGATTTGCTTGAACTGAAACTCTCTCAAGGTTCTCTCGGATTGATTCATTCATAGCTAATTCGTCAAAACGACGAGGCGCGTATGACTCAAGCCAAGATGCCATCAACAAGAATGTTAGCGAATGGGTCTTTCAACCCCTCGGTAGAATGTAATCACTCTGCGTCTAGGATTTTGTGCCCCGTTCTTCGTAATTTGATGAAGATACGAGTCCCGCAATGCTTGCATGTCATTGCTGGTTGCCACTTTCCTTCGCGGTCACGAGTGAAACTCTGAATCATACCGCAATTTGCGCACTTGTAGTCTACAGTAAGGTCAGCCATGTAGTTCACGCTCATCTGCGCGACCGGCCTCTCCTCTTTGAAGGTGTCCTTTGCCACAAGCAATGTTCAAGGGCGTAACACGGCACCATAATTACATGGCAGAGGGTAAACTGGTCATCGATGTTGTCGATAATGGCGGCCAGTGGACGCACCGAGAATGGAGGATGCTCAGATACCTAGGCGTAGATACCCAAATCATCGAAAATACTACCCCGATTGAAGACCTTAGAGATCTTGATGGATTGATTTTGTCAGGGGGCGCTGCAAGAATTGGCCTGTCAGGAGAATTAGGAAATTGTGCAGCATTCCTTGAATTGGATATTCCAATTTTAGGGATTTGTGCTGGGCACCAATTCATGGCTAGGCACTATGGAGGAGATGCAAGAGAATCTCCTAAGCCAGAATTTGGAGCGATGAATATCGAATTAGTAAACGGCGGCGGGACGATTTTCGCCAATACTGCTGATTCCCAAACAGTTTGGGAAAGTCACAACGACGAAGTTCATGTCGTACCAAATGGTTTCTTCATCACAGCTTCTTCTGATTCATGTCATGTTCAAGGAATGGAAAATGAAGAGGGGACTCGTTTTGGATTGCAATTTCACCCAGAGGTAAATGACTCAGAATTCGGAAAAGAAATGTTCGAAAACTTCGTCGAAGTTTGCAGGGCTGCGAAAAATTCCTGAAGGCTCCATTAAACTGGAGTCCCAAGGTAAATTTCGTCGATATCTAACTGTAGGATATACAAGCCTGTAGAAATACACGAAGCGTAAATTCTGCCTTCGTGGAATTCAACTGCCCACAGGAAAGGGACCCAGCCAAAATCGTAGTATGCGCTGTCAAGCGGTGTACCGTCGAGATGCCCTGAAGGTAGATAATAGCCAATAGTTGATTCAAAGTGAATGTCGATTCTGTCCGTTGCCTCAGGAGCAATTAGCGTTTCAAGATCCACAATCCAAAGGCCCGCATGGTAATGAGAAATGTACAGTCTTACATCCCAGTTTCCGCCATGTGATTGATCGGTTTCCTCAGTAGTCTCAAAGTATCCTGTATCCAGATTATGCGGACTAAATAATAGCCATTCATCATTATTAGGATCCAGTTCACAACTTGCTCCAAAGCAGTGGTCTTGAGCGTACGGAATTTCCCAATCTCTAGTCATTGTAATTTCAAACCTGAAATTGCCATTTTCTTCAGAATATTCTGTAGTATCCAATAGGTAAACAATACCGGTCCCTTGGTACAAGTCAAGGCATTCTACTGCTGCTGTTACGTAATGTCGAGGTTCGTCTCCAAGTCCTAGATGAGATACATCAAGCATCTCAGGAACTGGTTCGGCATAATGAATGTAAGATACTCGGCCACCGTTTTCGTTGCCAGTAGTACCGCTGTCTGGCTGTCCATCATTATCCAAATCTAAGAAGTCCATCCATGAGCCGACTTCAGGCGCCCTCCAGCGACATAGCACTGGGTTTCCTTGTCCGGCTTTGCAGGTTGATGCCATCAAAGAATACAATTCTGGAGTATTAACTGGATGAGGTACGTCAGTAACATCGCCGATTCTCAATCCTGCTTCCCAATATGAACCATAAACAAAGGTGCGGCCGTATCTTGGGTCTTCAGTATCCTCTCCCGGCCACTTCTGAACGGTCATGTCATGAATGTAAATCCAGCCGCCTCTGGTTGTTTCCCATGCTACCTCGTACTCACCAACTTTGATGATTGTATGGCCGAATCCCGAGCCCGGTGTGCCCGGAGCGACCTGGGCTGCGCTTCCTTTGAGGTTCAAGTGAGCAATGGTTACTCCACCACAAGCTTCACCAATTGCAGAATCGCATTGTTCGTAATCTGGATTTGCAACGAAAATGTACCACTCTCCATCTATCATGTACGGGTACAGGTTGTGAGGCCCGCTTGGGTGGTCTGAATCATACCATGAGTCGACATAAGTCGGGTTTGCCTTATCTGTAACATCAATCAAAGTCACTGATACTTGAATTGGATCGCTCCACTGGCCAATGTTAGGGTCTGCATATCCGGAATCGATGAGTTGGTTTTGTAAAATTACATATTCGTCGCCGTTGTACTCTAGATACTTAACATCCAAAACCTGAGTGTTTGGGTCATGGTAAACTCCTACGACTTGGGGGTCTGATGCATTAGTAACATCAACAATGTGCATATCATTCCATCCTGCTTGGTAAGTGTACACTCTGCCGTCTGGAGAACGTGCAACCGAAACTTCTGCATTTCCTGGCGATGTTAGAGGATTGAATGCAAGTTGTTCGATATTATCTGTGCCGACGGTATGCTGGCTCGCATTCATGTGATCATGGCCTTCGCCTTGGAATAATGGGTCTCCTGCATGAAAGTGAGGTTTTGCCTCATTGGTCTCCACATCTTCTTCGCCAAGGACTAGGACAACTAAAGAAGATGCAAACAGAATTATGAAAATTCCCAGCGCTACGCCAATCTTGCTGTCCATGTTGCTGCGGCTAACTTCTTCCGTATTGTATTTATTCTTGGCTTGAGTGGCAAAATCAATGCGCATACTTGCTGCTATCCTTGGTGTTGTGATGCTCGCATCGCCGGTTGTAGGTCATGAATTATTGATTTATACTGTAATTGTAAACTCGGAAGGCGCGCAGCCAGCGGACATTCCCACCGGTGCACTGAAGGAAGGAGATTCCGCTTGGTTTTGGATGAAAGATACCACTGAAAATGCCACCTTAGTGATAGAATTAGAGAAAGATGGGGCTAAGGTAAGGTCACCTGTTCTACAATTCGCGTGTGAACTAGATGACAACGGTACGAGAATCGATGAGAACTGTATGACTCGATACGATTTTGTCTTCAATCAACATACATCTGCAGGGGAATGGAACTTCACTTTCATGACATACGTCAACGATAGTCTGAACAAAACTAGTACAGGCTCAGTTTACATCCAAGAAGATGTTCACCTCGAGGAAGATTTGGATGAAATTGCAGAAAGTAAGGAGATTTCTAAAGAAGCGATTGCTGGAGTAATAGCGGCGGTCTCACTGGTGGCGATAGCGTTTCTAATATCAAAAATAGAATCTGAAACTATTCAAGAAAAAGAATAGTTACTTCAGACTTTGAGGTTGGCCTGTCTTGCTAGAAGGACGATTTTCATGCTGTGCTCTAGCATTGCTGCATTGGCCCAGGCATCGTCTAAATCAGCGCCGACACAGTATGCCCCATGGCCCCTAATTACCACGCACTTACTTCCGCCTTGCTTCAGAGCTTCTGCTGTTTGGCGCAAGAAATCGTCAGGGTTTTCTTCATCTGGATCTACGATTACTATTTTCCCGAGCATGCTTTTTCCAATCTCATCAATAGGTGAGCAAAGAATGAGGTCTTTTTCACAACTTACTGCTGTAGTGTATGGCCCCATCATGTGAATACAAGCAGCAGAGCCGCCGGTTTCGAGGGATGTTGCGGCTAACAGAACCTCAAGAACTCTCCAATCGCTTGGTGCAGTTGGAGGTGCGCCTTGCCCTAGCCTTCCGCCAACAAGTCCCCTCTCATTTAATCGAGATAGAGTGGTTCCTGCTTTGGTTGAAATCATGACTCCCGGCATCCCTGGGTGTAGTAGAGAAATTGTTCCCATGTTTGCTCTGACTAATTGCTCTCTATCCAGTTGCCTTGCCAAACGTGCAATATCTGCAACTAAGTGATCTTGAACTACAATATCTGCTGCAAGAACTGCTGGAGGCATTGGTTCTGTTTCCAATTCCTCGATAATGTCGGCAGCTCCGGCTAGTGATTTGCGTAGACTATGTACTTCACCAGATAGTTTGAGAACTTCTTGTTCTGCCGCTTTTGCTCTGTTAGAAACATCAGGACCTGTTGTTTCTGAAACCGGTTCTGAGTCGGTTTCTTCTGCTTCAGATTCTTCTTCAGCAGGGGCTTCTTCGGCTTCGGCTTCAGCCTCTTCGGTTGATTCTTCAGTAGTTTCCTCTGCGGACTCCTCTTCTGCTTCAGATTCTTCTTCAGCAGGGGCTTCTTCGGCTTCGGCTTCGGCCTCTTCGGTTGATTCTTCAGTAGTTTCCTCTGCGGACTCCTCTTCTACTGCAGGGTCTTCTTCTGCCGGAGATTCATCCTCAGCAGTAGGCGGTCCGCTTGGCGGACCGGATGGAGGCCCTGAAGGTGGCCCTTTTGGTGGACCGCCTGGTGGACCTGATGGAGGTCCTGAAGGTGGCCCTTTTGGTGGACCGCCTGGTGGGCCCGAAGGAGGACCAGAGGGTGGCCCTTTTGGCGGGCCGCTTGGCGGGCCTGAAGGTGAATCGCTGGGTTCATCCTCGGTGGATTCTTCCTCATCGGATTCTTGTGATTCTTCTTTAGCAGGAGTTTCTTCTGTTTCTGGTTCTGTTGTTTCCTCTTCAACAGCCGTTTCTTCAACAGGCGGTGCATCAGGGACATCCATGTCTTCAAGGCCTCCGAACGCGCCCCCAAACATGTCGTCTGCTGCAGCGTTTTCTGCATCGTCTTTAGCCTTCTTTGATGATGTTTTTCGGCCGGCCACGTTCTCGCCTCGTACCACCCACAGAGCGCGGCTTAAATAGCCGTTGTCACTCGGCGACTTGCTGCCCGCGTGGTGTAGTGGTCTATCATGAAGCGTTGTCGATGCTTCGACCCGGGTTCAAATCCCGGCGCGGGCGCCTAACCGGCGCAATCAATCGATTTCGAGATGTTTTTTGTTATTCCAATTCTAATTTTTGAAATAAAAAAAAGCCCCCACCGGGAGCAAACTCCCGGTGAGGGCGAATTCCTGTTAAGGTGTATCAATCAAATTTACTGATTGTTTCACTCGTCAGCTTCAATGAACTGGCCGATTAGTGCAGAACCAAGTCCCATGGACATTGCTGCGCCTGCCATCCAGCCGCTCATTCCTAGGCTCATGTCGCCACCGTCTGGTAGCATGAAGTACCATCCTAGCATACCAACTAGCATCAAAGCGCCTGCTGCCCATGTCGCGAGTTGCGTTACATTTTCTGGAACAGCGTCCATTGCGTCAACGCCAGCCATTGGTAGAACCATTGTCAGAGTAATTAGTAGTGCACAGACAATTCCTGCCCACATGCCAATTGTTCCGATCATTCCGCCAGTAGCCATATCACATGCTTCTTCGTCATCAGTATCATCGCATACATCGCTAAATGCCATTGTCATCGTTATGACAGTGCCATCACATTCTGATTCTGCGCCACCAGGTGCCATATTATCAGCGAAATCTTCGCAGTCTGATTCTGAGCTTGCGCCCATCTCGGCTAAATCCATTTCCGACCATGAAGCAGTCAGACTTGTGCCTGCGTCCATTCCATCATCCATTTCCTCCTCAGGGACTAGCCAGGTGTTACCCATAGCGCCCATGATTCCGAGTACTAGACATAGGGCCGACATAGCCGCCATGACCATTCCTTTCATTTTTGCATCCATCATTGTTTTCACATTCCCGAGGCCTTAACCTCAGAGGGTATCCGAGCCCATGAGTATATGAGTGTTGTACCGGCGAATTAGTTAAAAAACGGGGTTTCAAACTATCTTATGATTCGTCACAGTGCCGCAAACCGTGCAATATACATCGATACCGTTGAGGCGAGGAGTAACTCCAGAAATATCAATTTCTGCTCCGCATTCACACTTGACTTTGGTCTGCATGATTCCTCGCAGGTGCTGCCTATTGATGAAATCAACGGCTACTAGTTTCTGATAATGTGCGCTTCAATACTAGCATAGGTAATATTGGAGGCGTAGGATTTTTTCGATTCTAGGTTCAAAGAGATTAATTCCGTATCAACTAGGTGTTTCCTAATTTCCATTTCTGCATCTTCCAATAAATCAATAGAAATGATGGCCCATCCTCTAATTACAACCTCGTGTCCTTTTTTCAAGAGCCCTAGTAGATGAGGTAGGTGTTCGATGCTTTCATGGGGGAGGTTAACCAAAAGCAGGTCGCAACATTCTGGTAATTCTCTAGATAGATTGAGTGCATCAGCGCACCTAGTATTGTGATCAGGTAAATTTAGTTGTAAGAACTCTGCTGCATGAGGATTTAGATCGCTACCATATATCTCATCGACAATTTCTGGTATCTTTGTTAGCGGAACTAGTGCAGGGCCAACTCCAGCATAGGGGTCACAGACAGAAATTTTACGGCCCAAGGTCTGTGATAGTTTTGTGGCGCAATCAACGTTCCCAAGTCTTTCATTGGCCAACCTAGGAGAGTAGTATACCAGGCTTGGATCTATCCAAAATGTATTGCCGTGTTCTTTCACTCTCGTCTTAGTGGAAGTGTCTGATTTGGTTGCCAATACTGTAAGATCTCTAACGCGGAAATCGCCTTTTACTCCATTATCCGCGCATGCTATTCTGGCGCTAGGATGTTGAGCGAGCATTGCTTCGCCAATCATTTGTGAATGGGGCATCAGAGGTTCAGGAATTTTTACAATTATGACATCGCCGATTTGGTCATGGCTCATTGGCAATATGTCATGATGTCCGGCTAAAATTTCTGAGTCTATCCTCTCTGTCCAATGTTTTGGGCCCGGGGTTAGTGGGTCCAATTCTAGAATCTCCAAATCATCGATTTCGAGTGGTGCTGAATCGTTGAGTGGGATGCCTGTATACTCCCCTAATTTGTGAATCCCGTGCCCTTCAGCCAACCAGCCATTACCGGCTAATTTGTCTCTCCAGAGAGAAGTTTCTCTCCTCGGCACTCTCAAATGGCGCATGTCCTTCGCCACACCCACAGGAGCATGAGGTTTGAGCATGGCGGCTGGATTAATTCTAATTGGAATGGGTCTCGGCGGAATTGCTGGAATGACGCGCGCTGCTATTGATGCTGCTAAAAGTGCTGACCATCGCAGGTATGAAGCGTATACTGCTTTGTGGGATTCACAAAGCCTAGAGGTGCTTGAAAGTGAAATCGGCCATATTCAGAAAGTTATGCGCCCGGAAGTGGAAGACCCTGTTGAATTACTCGAACTTGCAAAAAATTCCACAGTCGCTTTACTGATCGTGGGAGACCCTTTGCAAGCAACAACACATGTTGACTTGCAATTACAAGCGATTGAAGCCGGAGTTGCCTGCTCTGTAATTCATGGTATTTCGATTACTAGTCTAGTAACTGGGGCTGTTGGGCTATCCAATTACCGATTTGGAAGGCAAACTACGCTAACTTATCCTTACGGCGGATGGGTTGCTACTTCCCCTTTGGAAGTAATTGCAATGAATAGATACCAGGGGTTACACACTCTTGTGTTGTTGGATTTAGACCCAACTGGAGAAGGGGTGGGCGGTCAAGTTCCAATGCAACCACAAGATGCTGTTAATGCAATGATGGCGATGTCTGAGAAGTTGTCAGAAACAATCCAAGAGATACAGCAAGAGACGCCATTAGAGCAAATACGAGTCGATGCGTGTAAACAAATTTGTCTAGATACGGCCAATTTGATGGTTGTTTTATGTAGTGACATGGGCACAAAAGAACAAGCCATTACCTACGCAAAATTGAGTGAATTATCAAATGTGAAAAGTGGTAGATTGCATAGTTTAGTTATCCCTGCAAACCTCAGTGATGTTGAGAATTCTGCTCTGCATCGCTGGGCGAAGGAGTGAACAGGGAGCGGCATCTCCGCGTGTTCAATGGCGAGACCAGCGCAAGTTGAATTTCCAGGCCAAAAACGTCAGCGCATGCGTATGCGTGGCACGAAGCAGGCCAATTTGGATACTCAAAAGCGTCTTCGAAAAAACCTCGATACTTTGCTAGAAGAAGGCGAAACTCTTCTCCCTGCAATGACTTGGACTGGGAAGTTGAAATGGGGCAGAACGGACCCTGTAACTAAAACTCTACGTGATTTAAGAAAAATTCTTGATAGACGCCATGATAAGAAATGGTTGGCAAAACGAATGATGGCTAAGCGTGGCGATGATGTTGGTAAAGCGATGGCTGGATCGCTTTTGGCAGCCCATGAGGAAGATATTTCTCTAGTTGGAAATTATAGTCATCAATCATTTGGAAAGGCTTCATTTGTTCGAAAAGGAGATGGTAAAGTCGCATACCAAGCTGGAATTCAAAACCACCATATGCAGACCTTGCGAATGCTGCCCTGGGAAGACCATGCGCGAAAAGGATACTTCTTTTTCTCATGGAAAGGAGGATTTGTGTGCACTGGTCCTAGGCCGGAAATTCCCACAGGTTGGTTAGATGATGTTCTGAAGAGGTCGAGATTCGATTTCACTAATGAAGGGAATATCTGGGCTACTGAAGGTTTGGAGGTAAAGAACGTCGCAGAAGATGAAATGTCGGGCGACGGGTATCTAGTAATGAATTTCATCGACGGAAGTAAGGTCGCAATCGGGTTCGATAAATTGGAAGTTGTAAAGGGCAAAACTTCGTTCATTCACGATTTGGCACTTTCCATGCTCCCCCCTAATCTTTCGACTGTAATGACTCCTGATGCAGTATGGTTTCCAGAAGGCGCTTCTCGTGATGGAGCAAGAGATGCCTTAGATCGAGTTCTAGACGGCTGGATGGGTTTGACTCTGAATGAAGGTTCGATTTCCAAGAGAGTAAAATTAGCAGTTCTACATCACCTAAATGATGGATTTATTGTTGGAGAAAGGTGGTTTGAATCTGCAGATGAGGCGGTAAAAGAATTGAATGGTTCTACTTCTGAAAAGGAATTAGCACTGATGTTAATGAAAGAAGCCTCAGGCTCCGGAATTAGAATTTCCAAAGGAGGAGAGGTTAACGAAAGAGGCGGTGATGCTCTAGAAATTGCTGCAACTTCCTGTAATGATGTTCTTTCTGGCTTGTGGGAAGACCATGGTCTTGCGGGACTAATTGGTATCGGAATCGATGAAGACGAGGCAGAAGATCTGTGGGCTGCTCAATGTAACAAAAAGCGAGCTTTTGGCAAATTCCTGAAAGATATCGAATCGCAAAGAGCCAAAGCGGACATTACCCAAAAATTCCCTTACCGTAAAGGAAAGATTCCAGGGCCGGTTGGTATGATTCACGACCTAACTCTAACTGGGTTGGTTGAAGGGATGGGCAAAGCTGAGAAAATGGCTTTGTCGAAAAAATCTGATATCGAAGAAGAGGCTGCTTCTTGGGCTTGGCTAATGGCTGCTGGGAAATCTGGCGGCCAGGAATGGCAGTTCTCATCTAATTCCCGAGACAAGGGAAGTGCATGGAGTCCCGCTGCTATTGACGTTTGGTCTGCTGGGAAAGCATTGGTCGATGGAGAAGAAGTGGACTACAAGGCCTGTTTAGAAGTTCTTAGGAAGTCTTGTGGGCAAATCGAAGAGTTGCCTTAATCACAACTTGTCTAGAGAATTAGAAATATCATCCCATAGGTCTTCGACGTCTTCGATTCCGATTGACATTCTAACGAATCCTCTTCCTAGACCTGCTGCAATTCTCACGTCTTCGGGGATGAACATGTGAGATGAATTGAACGGGCATTCGACCAGGCTTTCAACGCCTCCAAGGCTAGTTGCTTCGAAAATTATATCCAGTCCTCGCATGAATTTGAGAGCCGCGTCATCGCCTCCTTTCACGGTGAATGCAATCATGCCTGTACCTTTGGGAATGATTCTTTTTGCCAAATCATAATCTCTGTGAGATGATAAAGATGGGTGATGAACTACTTCTATCAAATCATGTGCCTCTAGGCGCTTTGCTATCTCTGCAGCATTTGAGCAGTGAATAGGCATACGGGCCGCTAGAGTTCTAATTCCTCGTTCCAACAAATAGCAATTGTGTGGATCTGGCGACCCTCCAAAGTGAGCTTTCTTGATGAACATAGCAGCGATCAAGTCCGCTCTGCCAACAACTGCTCCTCCAACAATATCAGAATGGCCGCCCAAGTATTTGGTCGTAGAATGTATGATTAGATCTGCACCCATTGAAATCGGTTGACAGCCCCAAGGTGAGGCGAATGTATTGTCGATAACTAGTAACAGATTGTGCTTTTTTGCTATTGCAGACATCGCTTCGATATCGCAGATTTTGATTACTGGGTTGGTGATGGTTTCAATGTACAGCATCTTGGTGTTATCTTGGATTGCCGCTTCATATGAGGAAGGGTCTTGCATGTCGGCCATTGTGGTTGATATTCCAAAACGGGGTAATTCCTCAGTCATCAATCCATATGTTCCTCCATAAACATCTGAGCTTGCTACAATATGGTCTCCCTGGGAAAGTAAACCCATGAGGGTTGTAGAAATTGCTGCCATTCCACTTGCAAACAATTCTCCATCTTCCGCTCCTTCCAAAGCACAGATTTTCTCAACTACTGCTTCTGAATTAACGCTGGATAATCGCGCATAGAGTAGCGTATGTTGCGCTCCTGCAGCCCATCCGGCATATCGTTCATCGGTTAATTGGTAAGTCGATGATTGAAAAATTGGCGTATTTACTGCGCCTTCGATGTGCTGCGTGCCTGCATGAACTGCGTTAGTGGAAAATTTCCTTTTGTCGGCCATGTGCATCTCCAAACTATTGTTTGGGTCTAATGCACATCAACAATTCGCAATAATTGTCGGCCGAATGTCGGAAAATACCTTCATTTCCACTGTAAATTCCGTCAAAATGACGGAATCATTGAAAATGTAGTGCCTATTCGTTTGTTCATGAAACTAGATTCTAACGATTTGAAATTGATTGAATTACTAAAACAGGATGCGCGTGCTTCTGTTACTTCGTTAGCAGATTCGATGGGCGTGGCAAGAGTAACCACTCACGACAGGATGGTTCGTCTAAAGCGCGAAGGAATAATTCGTAGATACACAGTAGATATTGATGCTAAAGCTTGGGGGTATGAATTGCGTGCATTTATTTTTGCACGTTGTGAAAGAGGTGATGTAGATAGGCGTGATGTTGCGCAGAAAATTTGCAAGTTTCCCTATGTTGTTAGATGCAATGTGGTTGCGGGGGATTGGGACTTGCTAATCGAAGTAGTAAGTCCGTCTATGGACTCCTTGGGTGATGCAATTCTCGATGGGTTGTCGAAGGTTGGAGGGATTGCAAGTACGCAAACGATGGTGTCGTTCTACGATTATTCTGGTCCAGCATCATCGCTAAGATGATCGTCGCTACCAGATTCATCCATTTCCACAATGATATTGCCTAAGAGTAGAAGCAACCCCATTGCTAACCAAATAGAGATATCAACTAGCCCTTGTTGCCAACCATACAATGTTGCCCAAACAGGTTCGAAAGAATATATGATTGCAGCGTGGGTTGGGTTGAGATATTTCTGGAATGCATTTAGCATTAGAATACAAGCTAGTGAGCCAAATAATCCCAAACACAACAGTGGCACAATAACGCCATCTTGCCAGGCAGATTCGAATACCATTACATCTCTCGATGAGACTAGTGCAATGATGCCTGCCCCTATTACCAAAACCAAAAACGAAGTTGATGTAACTGCTATTGGGTTGAGTTGTTTAGTAATACGGTCTGTGTAAATGATGTGTAGTGCAAAGAAGAGTGCGCATGCCACAGTTAGAAGTTCTCCAGTTCCCCATACAATGTGTGGTGGCCCATCGATAAAACCTGCTCCAAGTGTTGCAAGTGCAACTCCCAAGACCATCATCCTAGTTGGTTTTCTATCGCTGATTTTTACTGATAAAATTGCAGTAAACACAACATAGAGCGATGTCAAAAATGCTGAAACTGAAGGGCTTACAGAATCTATTCCAATCATTTGTAACACGAATCCAGCAAGCATTAGTCCGCCGAGAATCAATCCCCCGATCCAATCCTCTTTGGAGGTTAAGGCCGACCTTGCAGTACTTGAGAATGGAAGTAATGCCACGAACGCTATGAAAAAGCGCGCACAAACGATTACTCCTACGACTCCTGCTGTAGAGTATTGTGTAATCTCGCCGTCCAGTGAATTCATCGCTTGTTTCATCCATACGAAGGTTCCCCCCCATAGCAGAGTAACAAAAAACAGGCCAAGCGCGGCTTGTTGTCGCTTTGTGGCCATATTTGGTGGCCGTGTTAGTTGCTTTTGATGATGGCGGTACAGTTAGTATTTCACGGTGGATTCTTGCTGATTTAGCACTACCCTCTTGTGCTTGGTGTGTTGTGTAGTTGATATGGCGAGCGAAAGGTTCTGGGACGAACCTATTGAAACCGGGGCGGTTCCTGATACTGGTACTGATTTCGATTGCATCGTTGTTGGCGGGGGGCCTGGTGGAGCTGCGGCTGCATCTTACCTCGCTATGGAAGGAAAAAATGTGTTGCTTATCGAAAAGGGGGTTTGGCCGCGCGACAAAATTTGTGGCGATGCGGTCGGTGGAAAATCGCTAGGCCATGTTAATGCTCTTGGGGTCAAGGCCACGTTAGAGTCGACGCCTCACTTCAGAGTCACCGGTATTGTTTTTTCATCTCCTAATGGAAGTGATGTTACTGTACCTTTACCTGAGGAAGATGTTGAAAAGATGGAGGCTGGCTATTCTCTTCCTAGACAACAATTCGATTGGTTACTATTCAAAAGAGCCACTGAGTTGGTTTTAGAAAACGGTGGGTCTGTAATTCAAGGCACCATGGTTACCGAGGTATTTGATGATGACGGTAAGATAACTGGTGTTGAAGTTGGGATCGGTGGCAAAAGAGGTGAGAAGAGAGAATACTCCGCGCCTTGGACTATCGGCGCTGGCGGATATCAATGCCCTGTTGCTAGAAAGATTGTCAAAGAGATGGCAAAGGAAGAGTTGGTCGACAGGATGCATTATTGTGGAGGATACCGCGAATATTGGTCTGGTGTCAAAGGCTGTGAAGGAGATGCTGGTAACATCGAAATCCACTTTGTTGATACGGTTATTCCTGGATATTTCTGGCTATTCCCTCTCGGAGGGGGGAAAGTAAATGTTGGAATCGGCATGGTAATGGGGCTTCTAGATAAACAAAAGAAGAAACTCAAAACTATGCAAGCAGATGTTATTGCTAATCATCCATCATTCAAGGATAGGTTCGCTGAGGCTGAGCTGATTAAAGGCACTGGGAAGGGGTGGCAACTACCGTTTGGTAGCCCGAGAAAGGGTGAAAAAAATCAGCCCCGCCGTGCTTATGCACCTGGTGCCTTGCTAATAGGAGATGCTGCGAGTTTGGTTGACCCGTTTTCTGGAGAAGGAGTTGGCAACGCATTGGTTAGTGGAGAGATGGCTGCAAGACACGTGATAGAAAATAAGGGTGGGCCCGAGTATCAAGAAGAGTTGTGGGCTGCATTAGGTCCTGAGTTAACAAACTCCTTCAAAATGCAAAAAATGAGCCGCCGAAAATGGTTGCTAAATTGGTTCGTAGGTAAAGCGAGCAGAAAGCCTGTTATTCAGGAGATGATGACGGAGATGATTGCGAGTAAAGAAGCGCAAGAAAACCTACACTCAAAGTGGTTCTTGGTGAAAACTCTACTATTCTGATGTGATATAATGGATACGAAATTAGACGGTGTCAAAGCGGTGTTTTTAGATCTTGATGGCACAATTTATCTCGGAGGAAACCTAATTCCTGGCGCTCTAGAATTCCTTTCGCGTTGTAAAGAACAGGGTGTGCAACGTTATTTCTTGTCAAATAATTCATCTAGGTCTGTCGAACAATATGTTGCTAAACTACACAAAATGAACATTCCTTGTGAGGCAGATGATGTCTTGCTTTCTACTCATGACCTGCTTTCTTGGTTACAAAAAGAAGGTGTTAGCAAAACATGGGCTATTGCGACCGAAGGTATGTGTAAAATGATGGAAGATGTTGGAATCTCTACGAGAGATAAAGATCCAGAGTATGTGGTCCTGGGTTATGATACTGAAATTGATTATGAGAAAATCTCTACTGCTTCCATACACATGCACAAAGGCGTACCTTTGGTTGCAAGTCATCCCGACATGGTTTGTCCTTCACCAGACGGAGGTCTGCCCGATGTTGGTGCTTATCTTGCAATGCTAAAAGTAACAACTGGGAAAGACCCTGTTCACATTACTGGAAAGCCAAACCCGGGAATGATAATGCACAAAATAGAGGAGTTGGGCCTTGCCCCTTCGGAATGTGCAATGGTAGGAGACCGGTTGTATACGGATATGGAGATGGCAATACAGGCTGGGTGTGTTTCTGTACTTGTTCTATCTGGAGAAGCTACAATGAAAGATTTACAAGAGTCTGAAAAAGCAGTTAGTGTAGTGGTCGATTCTGTTGATGCACTACTGAGGTGAGAAATTGGGCAGGCTTGCAGAGTTTTTCGCAAGAAGGGTAAAGTTCGAACCTGAGGGACATGTGGTTTCCGGCAGGCTTGCTGAGTTTAGATTAATGAAATTGACAAGGGCCGTGGCTGGCAAGGCTTTGGTTCTAGAAGGAATTAGAATACCAGACCCAGAGGAAGGTGGCCGAAGAGAGATCGATATGGTCATAGCAACAAAGAATGAGATCCTATTCGTTGAACAGAAGCACTGGTCGGGCTCTTTTACCATAACTAGTGAAGGTAGATTTTTCCAACGTAGAAAGAACGGTGGAACCCTGATGCACAAGGATATTGTTGCATGGACATGCAGAAAGGGTGACATATTATGCGATTTGCATGAATCTCGCACAGACAATTCCCCTCCACCAAGCAGAGTGGTTTTGGTGTTCTCCAACAAGAATCTGGAATGGGATCCTTTACCAGAAGAAGTTCCTGCTGAAGCTTATGATGAAATGGGCTTCATCAACATGGTTGAAAAAATGGATAAGAGTGTTCCCGAGGATTCACTAAAGGAGACGTTGCTAGGTTTTGGGACATGGGATACCATTCACCTGAATGGAGGAAAAACCCTACATGGCGATATTCTCGAATATCCTTTTGAAAGAGTTGATTGTTCTATCGGGCACACAGGTATTTTTGGATTAATTACTGGTCCCAAGAGTAATTTGTCAACAGGCCAGGTTGTAGTTGATCAATCTGGACCGTTGGTAGCGGTTGTCGGAGAAGATGGTTCTAGAATAATTCCCTTCGCGCATATATCAAAAATAGAATTTAGCAACCCTCGGGCTGAGTGGGGTTGAGGGTTTTCGTTGTACTGCGGCGTTGTTGCCCTAAGTTAACTTCTATGCATATCGGGTTCAACATAATGCATTTCGCAATTCCATTGCGTCGATTCGGTTGTCCCCATTGGTATCGAATGCTGTGATAATCATAGAAACCTGGCCCGGAGTTAGCGCTTCTCCTGCTATTTTCTTTATGCCGTTGTATAGTTCTGGACCATTTATGGTTCCATCTCCATCTGTATCGATCTCTTTGAATAGGTCTTCTACTGACTTTCCTGCGTCGCTCATTGCGTCTTTCAGTTTCTCTAGCGCTTCATTGCTTGCCATGACTGTTGCATCTCGGGCTAGGACAAAACGGTTTCCTACAATCTGAGGGTTTGGATTTGAAAGGTTTGAAACCGGATAGTATGGCAGGCCGCTATATGGCAGAGTTGTGGATCGAGGCTATCGGGCTCTTTGCCGGCATACTGGGTATAATTGCCTGGATTCCTCAAATTCGAGAGGTTTGGGTTAACAAACGCCACGATGGGATTTCTCTTGCTACCTTTAGTGTAGTAACAATAGCTCTAGGGCTATGGTTGCTCTATGGCATCCTTATTGAATCGGTGTCAATGATAATTGCTAACATCATGACGCTCAGTGTCATTTTCGCTGTAATAATTGGCGTTGTGCGCCTGCGAAAGGCCGAAGCGAATCAATAAGCGGACTTGGTTGTAGTAATAATCGCTGCAGCAATCTTGTACGGGTCTCCGTTTGATGCTGGCCTACGATCTTCCAGTCTTCCAACCCAGCCGTCATCTTTGGTTGTAACAGGGATTCTTATCGATGCCCCTCTGTCAGAAACTCCGAATGAGAATTCATGGATAGATTGGGTTTCGTGAAGGCCTGTTAAGCGTTGATCGTTGTGTGCACCATAGACATCGATGTGTTTCTTGATGTTCCTTCCGAACGCCTCACAGATTTTTGTCATCAATTCTTCACCGCCTTCTTCTCGCATTCTTGTATCGGAGAAGTTAGCATGCATTCCACTACCGTTCCAATCGGTTGCCCCGAGTGGTTTAGGGTGCCATTCGATATGCAATCCATACTTCTCTGCATTGCGCTCGGCTATGTAACGGGAGACCCAAATTTGGTCTCCTGCGTCCTTTGCTCCTTTTGCGAAAATCTGGTATTCCCATTGGCCGCAAGCAACTTCAGCGTTGATTCCTTCAACGTTAAGTCCTGCTTCAAGACATTGGTCTAAGTGGTCTTCAATACAATCTCTACCGTATGCGTTCTTTGCACCTACGGAGCAATAAAATTGACCTTGTGGGGTCTGGTCTCTAGGGAAGCCAAAAGGCAAGTTGGTTTCAGGATCCCATAAGAAATATTCTTGCTCAAAACCAAACCAAAAATCATCATCGTCTTCTTCAATAGTTGCCCGTCCATTAGTCGGGTGCGGAGTTCCATCAGCATTCAATACTTCACACATTACCAAGTAACCCGAGTTTCGGTCGGGGTCGGGATAAATAGCTACAGGTTTTAGTACACAGTCAGAAGAACTTCCGTCTGCCTGGTTTGTTGAGGACCCGTCGAAATTCCATAGTGGACACTCGTCTAAGGTGCCTCCAAAATCTCTCCTTACCATTGTCTTACTTCTCATGCTCTGTGTTGGCTCTTTTCCATCAAGCCAGATATACTCTAGTTTTGCCCACATGGGTATCAAAACGCCCGTTATGAGTACGGTATATTATACAATCGCTCATATTTTACTATGTTTTTCGTATCAAATTTCCATCCTTTTACTAGAATTTTGTGTATTTGGGCAATTAAGTGGTTGTGAGTGCCGCGGTTGATTATTCAAATGCGCGCGCTAATCGCGCGTGATTGGAAATTTGAACAACTGTGAAATTTTCAGTTGTTAGCGGCTTCTTCACTCTGCGGAGTTACGAAAACTGTGGTCCCGTCACGATCGATATGAGGGACGGAGAATGTTCCTCCATTAACTGAGACCGGGCATGAGTTACCACATGCTGGAGCAAGGTAGTCTTCACCTGTTTCTGTAAGTACTAGCTTTATTCCGTGGCCTGCAGGTAATATTACGTCCAGCGCTTGGAATTCCATCAGCATAACCAAGTTTTGGCCAGGGAAGACTGTTTGAGGGTCGTATCCTCCCGCGTGGTAGCGAATATCCATTGTAGCATGGCCCAGCCTTAGGCCGGTTTCAGCATCCTGCAATTCTGCGAAAATTTGCCCGCCATCAAACGATGCTGTTACATCTAAATGTAGAGTTGGCAAACCGGCGATGTGCATCTCTTGTTCAAATCCAGCACACGTGATTGTTACCGATTGAGTTCCTCCCCCAATAACTGATGTGCCTCCAACATTGCTTCCTTGCTGGTCACAAGTAGAGAGATCGATTGATTCCCATACAGCATCTTGCGGCGGCCATAATTCTTCTATTCTCCACTGGCCATCGTTCCTCTGGATTTGAGCGTGGTTGTCCGGTTTTGGACCTACTCCTTTGAGATAATATTCGAACCATTCAAACAAATCTTGTCCCCAATCCCACCGGGTCATGTTGTGAATTGCTTCGCCCCCATATCCTGAATCCTGGTTGTTGTGTTTTGTCCACTGGTCTGGGTAATTATGCTCCCATTGGCCAAGCATCCCTCTAACATCATATCCTGCTGCTGAATAATCGAGATACCAATTTACTCCACTAGGTCCACCGAATACTTGGTGGGGGTCAACATTCCAATCTTGCATGCCTTGAATCCAATAGATTGACCCATTCCAGTTTTGGAATGCTTTGTCGATATGGCTTCTTTCTTCGTAGTAGTTTTCCATGTAAGGATCCAGCTCTCCCAAACCATAAGTCACCGGTCCAGCAAAAATCCCTTCAATGATGTCAGGGCATATGTTATCCAAATCATCACCGTTGTAATCTACAGTGCTGCCAAAATAATTCATATGCATTACTTGGCTTCTAGCCTCTGCACTACCGTTCTTGTACAGCAAGGGGTGCAATGCAGTAGTTCCTGAAATTGGCACTATTGTTTTCAGATGATCGCTGGCAAGTGCTGCTGCTTCCCATTGAGTTGCCCCCTCGTATGATTTGCCATACAGCCCTACATTTCCATTCGACCAGTTTTGTTGACCTAGCCATTCAACTGCATGATGAATACCTAGGCCTTCTCCTGCTCCGCGATAATCAAAACAGCCGCTAGATTCCTCTGTTCCGAATACTGAAACTTGAGCTAATGCATATCCGTGTGGAACGAAATTATCGAAGATAAATTCACCACGCCCAGCAGCAACAACGTTTGTTGCTCCTGATTCAGAACCGGGCTGGCCATATGAGTAATACGGGCTAACGATTGCGATTACTGGAACTTTTTCGCCTTCCAATGTATTCGAAGGTAGCCAATAAGAAAGGTGTACGTTGGAGGTCGGCGGGCCGGTTTCCCAAATGTCTGAAGTATCTACTTCAATCATGGCCTCTTGAACATCGAGTGCTGTATGCGGCCCTTGTTCGAGGACCATTGCATAAGTCCCATTCCACTCCCAATCGAGATATTGCCTCTCAGAAATATCGGGGTAATACGACTCAGTTTCCTGTTTTTCGATGATTTCTTCATCGCCAAAACAGCCTGCAAGTGGCCCGATTAAGACCAAAGCGCATAGCAATATGGCGATTCGCATCATTGGGTGCGTAGCACCCATGCGGCAAGAAGATGACCCTGTAATGTATGGGTCGTTTATGCCCGTCCTAGTTACTGGAGCTAGTGGATTCATCGGAGCCCACGTAGTATGTGAATTATTGTCGAGGGGTTATTCGGTTAGAGTAATGTTACGCAACCCATCTCTGGCTAAAATGCTGCCAGAAAATGAAAAATTAGAGATAGTTCAAGCAGATCTTTTCGATGTTGAGTCGCTAAGAAAAGCCATAGAAGGGTGTGATGATGTTATTCATTGTGCTGCGTCACTATATGTGGGCGCGAAGGATGTCAAAAGAGACGTTGTTGATCCTTCTGTTGTTGGGGTTAGAAATCTATGTAGTGTAATGGGAGGCGTCAAGAGAATTATTCACACTTCATCGGTTGCTGCAATCCGTGCAACTAAATTCGAAAATGGCAAGATTTTCTCGAACAAAGATTGGTGTGAAGATGCTTCTGAGGCGTCTAATGCTTATGGTTTTGCCAAAGCAGAGGGTGAGCGTATCATGCGTGCGTGGGCAAAAGACAGAGATGTTCGTTTAGTAACTATACATCCTTCAATAGTTTTCGGCCCAGTTTTACATGAAAGACACATTGAAGGTTCTATGTCATATCTGAAGCATTTTGTAAGGGGTCCGCCGTTTGTTCTTGATGTTCACATCAATTTTGTAGATGTTAGAGATGTTGCCATTGCCCATGTGAATGCTTTAGATAGAGGTGAAAATGGCCACAGATATATCATTCACAAGAAAGGGTTGTGGATGAAAGAAATTGGAGAAATTTTGAATTCCTCCTTAGAAGGAAAATTTGCAACCCGAAAATTACCGAAATTATTTGCTTATTTATTGGCAGTATTCCATCCAAAATTATCTGTTAATCAGTTAAAGAAAGCCCTAGGAACCCATGTTGGTTATGAGGTAGGAGATTCTTTCGAGGTACTCCAATTGCCAAATTATGATATCGAAGCAACCTTAGTCGATTCTGTAAACTCCATCAAGGCGCAAGATTGACACGCATCCTCACGATGCCCTATGTAATGGCGAGCGGAGTGTGGGGCGAGCGTTGGTCAAATTCAACATCCGATATTGCTCGTAAATATATGGAGGTTGCAACCCGCAAACAGTCCCTTGTGTGTTTGGCAGCAGACCGTAATACAATGGCTGGTTTGTTTGACTTGATTGAAGAGGTTGGCCCTTATATTGCTGCATTGAAAACTCATGTTGACTTGGTTGACGATTGGACTTCAGATTCTTGGTCTGAATTTTGTAAAGCCGCAGAAGATGCTGATTTGCTAATATTCGAGGATAGGAAATTTGCAGATATTGGTAAAATTAGCCGTTCGCAAATGGCTGGAATTTACGACATTCGTTCATGGGCAGATCTAGTAACTTCACACCTGATTAGTGGCCCCGATGTTGTTGATGGATTACAATCTGGATGGGGCGATGTTGGCCGTAAAGGAGGGGTTTTACTATTAGCGCAAATGTCCAGTCGTGGAAACTTATTGGGCCCAGAATATACTGATGAAGTAGTAGCTAAAGGTCGTGAACACCCCGGTGTCTTCGGATTCATTGGTAACGGTTCAAGGCCTGAAGAATTGAAGCAGTTGCGCAAAAAGGTTGGTGTCGAAAAAATGATTTGGACGCCCGGTGTAAATCTTTCAGTTGGTGATGGTGAAATGGGACAAAGATATGGCGACCCTAGAGAAGCTGTTTTGGCAGGGTCGGATTGTATAATCGTGGGCAGTGGAATACACCGGGCGAACAATCCTGCTGGTGCTGCTAAAGAATACGCTTCTTCCTCATGGAATGCATTGGTTGAGAGAGAGTCATGAGTTCTGTAGTAGCCGCTATTGTTGGAATACCAATTATGATTGGTATTGGGTGGCTAGTATGGTATGTCTGGAATAATAACCGGCTTTTGGATAAAAAATTGGCTAGTGGTGATTTAGAATTACTAGATTCAACTAGTTACAAAGTTACCGAAGTGATTCGCGCTCCCGCTGGAAGTAGAGTAGAAAAAATCGCACTTCAACCAATGGCTGTAGATATGTCGGGTTATGTTCGAAAAGCATTGCCTGATGGAAGAATTGCATTAGTCCCGATTGCTGTAAATCAAGAAATCAAATCAGTCCATTCGTCCATGCATACCAACCAGCAGCCCCCAAGCCAGTGAAAATCACAAGAACGAATAGTAGGCGTTTTGCTTTACTAGATTTCTTCTTTGGTTGCACTGTTTCTTCTATTGGAAGGGGATTAATTGGCAAAGGTAGTGGTGCAGGAATAGGCATTGGCCCTTCATCCTCCTCAACCTCAATCATCTCTTCAACTGGATGAATTATATCTAAATCTTCTAAACCTGGGGCTTCAGGAATTGGACCTAATACTAAATCCCAAATCGAATCTATTGCAGATGCTGTTATTGGTTTCTCAACCCAGCCTATAGCTCCAGCAGAATGAGTTGCGTCTTGGGCTAGTTCAGCCTGCCTTTTAGGAGCGGAGAATAATATTCGGCAATCTTTACCATGCTCTCTCATTTCAAGTGCCGCTAAATGGCCATCCATAGAAGGAATATCTAGTGCTAAAACAACTAATTCTGGATCTAGGCGAATATACTCGTCCACTGCTTTATCACCATCATCACATGTTACAACATTAAATTCTCTCTGGCGGAAAATGTTGGTTAATCTATGTAATGACATTTGGTTGTTGTCAACAAGAAGCACGGTAGGCGCTTCTTCGTCTTCGACATCGGTGACTCTAACCATGGCTAACAGGTATGTGATTAACTTCACACTGATGAATCAACCGCTCAAATTAGTCGAAAGAAGTCATTCTTCTTCATCAGTAATGATTTCCGAGGGTGCGTCCTGAGGATTTGTGAATGTTTCGCGGATTGCTTCAGATTCTGCCACCTGATCTTCTAGAGCCCTCTGTCTTGCAGGCGCTTTGACAAACTGAAGTTGTAATTCAGAAATTATCCCATTTAGCATAGTGCTTTCTTTAGTAGTAAGATTGCCGTCCATCTTTGTTTTAAGCATTGATAGGGTGTCTATGGCTGCTTTAGTTTCGCTCAAATTGTAGTGGACTCTTCCTTCACTATCCTGCATTAATCCCATGTGCATCATGGCGCTTCTTTGCAACATGTGCACTAATTGAAATAGATGTGCGCTATTCTCATCATCGAAGAATTCTTGTGCCAAAATATCACCTCACTCGAATAATTGTTCTAGAAGCCAGTCTGGGTCGAATTGCATCAAATCGTCATACTCTTGGCCAACGCCGCACAACACAATTGGTTGACCTGTAGCATGGGCGATTGAAAGACCCGCTCCTCCTTTGGCATCAGTGTCTAATTTTGTTAAAACAGCGCCATCGAATTTCAGCATCTCTTGGAAATTCCTAGCTTGATCTACAGCATCATTTCCAGCCAATGCATCGCCAACGAATAATGTGAGATGTGGGTTCGCTACACGCCTAACCTTTTCCAATTCTGCCATTAGATTGGATTTGTTTTGCATTCTTCCTGCTGTATCGACCAAGACTACGTCTATGTCTTTGGCCCTAGCCGATTCTACTGCATCTCTGGTAATAGCGGCGGAATCTCCTCCGCGCTGCGATGAAATACAACGGATATTGAGTCGGCCACAATGAGTTTCTAATTGTTCGATTGCCCCTGCTCTGAAGGTGTCTCCTGCTGCTGCGATAACCGATATACCGCGTTGCTGTAAATTGTGGGCAACTTTGGCTACGGTTGTGGTTTTCCCAGTACCATTTACCCCAACAAACATGATTACAACAGGGGTGTCCTTTTTGTCGATAAAACTTCGAATTGAAGCATAAAAATCCCAATAGCCGGCTTTCAAAATCCCCCTCAAAGCGCGTTTTAGGCTGGCTTCGAGTACTTTAGCCAAATCTGCACCTTTGCGTAATCTTTGTCCGATTAAATTTCGTTTGAGAGCCTCCATAACAGCAGTAACTGCGTCTGAAGAAATGTCTGATTCAAGCATAATCCATTCAAGTTCTTCCATTAGATTGTTGAGTGCTTCGCTTTCTTTGATTACTCTACCGCCAGATTCAACAACCCCGCCACCTAAATCGATTGTTATTCCCTCGTCTTCAACAGATCCTATTCCGCCTATAGGTGCGGCTTTTACTTCGACTAATTGGCGGCCGGTTGTGGTGCGCATCATGTGTAAATCAACCTTTGAGCCAGCTAGCCTTTCGACTGCTTTTGCGCCGCGTTTTTTCATTTCTTTTTCACTGGCTTTCTTTCTTGAAGCTTCTTTTTTTGCCTCTTTGGCAAGGATTTTCTTTTCCTTACGAGTTAATTTGGTTGGGAGAGTATATTCTTCATCTTCTTCCCAATCATCCCACTCATCATCGTTGTTTGAAGGGAGTTCTAATTCCTCCTCTTCATCCAATTCTTCCCAGTCATCATCATCGTCCCCAAAATCTGGTTTTGTATTGTAAGCAGGAACATGGGTCCTAATTTTTGAAAATTCTTCGTGTTGAGATATTGCATCTAATGCTTCCTCGCTGCCTTCGTCGGCAGATAACGAATCTGTGTCGACTTCAGATGCAGCCTCTCGGACCTTTTTGCGGAATTTATCGAATAATCCCATGATATCACCTAATCATCCAAAGTTAATTCTCCGCCAACTCCTCTCCTACGGCGACGTGTAGATTTTTCTTCGGGCTTTTCGGCCACTTCTTCTTCTACTGGTTGTGATTGTGTCATCTCTTTTGCTGCTGATTCAAAAGCGGTAGCAAGTTCTTCGATTCGTTGTGTTAACATGGCCGCTTCGGCTTCGAATTGAGATTTTAGTTCGGTTAAATCCTCGAGTCTTTTACTTACCAATTCTTCAGCGCTTTCTGCGCTTCTTTCTCCGAAAACACCACTGCCTAAGTCTACTATTGTAGTGGCGCCCTTTGGAATAGGGACCATCACACCTGCGCCCAGAGGTATGTGTCCGTTTTTACCCTGGGACAATGAGTTGAGGGCCCTACGTGTGTCGTCGTGTTCTAATTGAACGGTTTCTATCCTCTCAATTTGTTGATTTATTTCCTCAAGACGTTGACGATTCATATCGACAAGGCGCGCCATTCTCTGAAGTTCACTAGAATCAATCATGGCGCTCAGCCCTTGGGAGAAGCCCATCTATGATGAACCCGACGATTAGTTTCACTCTTCTTCGCCAACTGGAGCGATTGGCCCGCCTGCTGCTGCAATTTGTTCTCTAAACGCATTGAGAACCATTGGCTCTGAAGATGTTCTTGGATCTATTTCAGATACAGAATCGATATTGATGGCTCTGCGGTTTACCTTATGTCGGGAACCAATTATAGAATAGCAACGATGTTCAGCATCGTCTGCAGAACTTGCTACAAGGTCCATGTTGAACTTCTGTCGTTGGCTACCAAATGGTGCTGTGCCGGATACGCGGAAGGCTTGCATGTTTCCGCCGACCTGTGAATGCGTCTTAAACGCGCTGGCGCGACCCTTTGAGTCTAAATCTTCAACCGTAAAGGGGATTTCACGTGTTTTGTGCGGGTAGCGGCGTTACTGGTATTTTCATTGTTGATGTGCGTTGCATCTCCTGTTTTAGCCACTGCAAGCATCATGGATGTCGGCGAAGATTCGCCCTTGAAAGCCCTTGATGGAAGTGGTGTGGTAATTGCAGTTGCAGATACAGGCATAGATATGGACCATTCTTGTTTTAGAAATTCTACTTTTGAGGTAGGAGGGCCTGGATTAGAGCATAGGAAAATCGTCCACTTGAATGATACAGTGGATGATTGGGACACTCAAGGGCATCAACAATTTCGTCACGGCACCCATATTGCTGGGATTTTAGCTTGTGACCAATTAGATGGTGATAGTAGTATGCGCTCTCTTTCTCATGGAGCAAAATTAGTGGTTCAAGATATAGTGAATTCTAGCGGATGGGTGGTACCTGAAGATGTCACTTCCCTATTGGCAGAATCTAGCCGCTATGGAGCAGTAATCAATTCTTGGTCTTGGGGAGACAATACTATAAATTACACGGAAAGGAGTAGTATGGTAGATAAATGGACTATTGAAAATCCGTGGTCTCTGGTTTTTGTCGCCCCGGGAAATACAGGGAATATAATGTTAGAGCCATCAAATGCATACAACGTAGTTTCTGTAGTCGCTAGTGATTCAAATCAAAACGGAAGTTTGTGGTCTGGAAATTCGCACGGCCCTGATGTCAACGAAAGGCGTGGAACGTTTATTGCAGCGCCTGGTATGAGTATAGTTTCAGCAAAGGCTGATGGAACAAAATTAGGAATGAATAACGAATCTTATGCAATGACTGGGACTTCGATGGCGGCACCTATGGCGGCATCGTTTACCGCACTATTACAAGAATTGATACAAACAGAATACGGTTACACCCCTTCTGCACCATTACTACGAGCAATGTTGGCTTCATCTGGCGAGGCTTTGACTGGAGGCGATCCTGATTCCATGCAAGGTTATGGTCGGCCATCTTTGGAAAGTTTTGAAAATGGATTTATCGTTCATGATTCGTATGCAGTAAATGATTGGGTAGAGTTAATTCAATCGCGCGGGGGTGTTCTTGAACAAATGATTGCCAACCCTTGGAATGGAAGTGGTGCTGCTGGCCCATTCCTCTCTGAAAATGAATCATGGAGTAAATTGTATCAGCCGATACCTGGTGAAGATGTGGAAGTTGTAATGTCTTACAATGCTAGACCTGGTGGGTATGAAATTGATGATTTGAGATTAATTGTAACAACTTCAGATGGCAGATTTGCAATAGACGACCAAATGAGTAATTCAGGATATAGTCAACTATACTATGGGTCTTTTAGAGAGCCTTTGCAAATGAATTCTAGTAATGAAACCACAGTAATGATACGGCTACCTGCATCCCAACTAGAAGGTGTTGAATGGGTAAGTATCGAAGTTGTTGCTAATGACTTGTATGAAGGATTGAATGTTGGTTATTTGGGTGTCGAGGGGACGAAAATTGGGTTCGGAGTGATTGGAACTGGTCTGCAAAATTTAACTCAAAATACAGCTCCAAAAATTACAGTTATCGATAGCCCAATGGGTGGAGAAAATTATTCTGAAAATTTTTCACTCTTATTGAATATTTCAGATGAAGAAAGTGATGGTTATGTGGTCGCTATTCGTCTAAACAATTCAAACTACTCGGTTGAATTAAGTGATTGTGCTATTATGTTAGAATATTCATCTAATGTTTCATGTGAAGTAGATATTGTTAGAGATTTGATTCCTAGACCAGTAAATAGAGAAGATTGGAAATTCGAAGTAATAGTTGTTGATGATAATTCTTCAATTTGGACGGGGTCTGAAATGTCTGTATATCTTAGCAATAATTTCTCAATTTTTTGGACTTCTCCTTTGATTGATAATCCTGAAGATTCGCCTTCCGTCGATCAGGATGAGGGAGTCGAGCAAAACCGCGCATTATTATGGGGAATTATTGGCGTTGTGTTAGGTGTTATTGTGGCCGCAGGTGTTATGTTTAGAGGTTTTGAGAGGCGGGTTTTGGATGGGGTTCCACCGCCATTCAGAGAGGAAGAGTGATTCATCAAAGCGCGAGTGAACATTAAGACTAGTAACACCGTGGGCGTGATGTCCGAAGGACAAAGGTGAGACAAAATGGGAGAAAGACTCTATGTTGGAATTGATTTGGGAACATACCAATCAACTATTGCAAGTAGTGCAGGATCATTAGAAACTATTGAGACGGTTGTAGGACGTCCAAAAGACCCGGTTGCTAGAAATTTCCTAGGCCGAGATGTTCTATTCGGTAATGATGCTCTGAAGAATAAATTGGCTTGTAACCTATACCGCCCAATGGCTGCTGGTGTTGCGCAAGATGATGAAGCAAACCTCGCTGCTGCTAAGGCGTTTGTAACTCACCTTATCGAGACTGTTGGACCTGAAGATTACGACGAGGTTTTCGGAGTAATTTGTTCTCCATCACACGTTTCATTCACAGACAAGAGCAATTTAGTTGCTACACTTCGTGGTCAAGTCAATGCGATTATGGTGGTAACCGAGCCTTTCGCTACAGCATACGGAATTGGAGAGATTTCTGGTTCAATCTGTGTTGACATTGGAGCAGGTACAACCGATATTGCTCGCCTTTACGGAATCTTCCCAACTGAAGAAGACCAATTAACAATCCAGGAAGCTGGAGATTGGATCGATTTGCAACTTATGGAATTAGTTCAGAAGAAGTACACAGGTGCTCAAGTAACAAAGGATATGGTTCGCAAGTGGAAGGAAGAGTTTTCCTATGTTAATGGTGATGACCGAGAACAGATGGTCGAATTATCTGTTGAAGGTAAGAAGCAAGTTGTCGATGTTGGCGACTTGATCAAGTCTGCTTGTTCAATGGTTGTTGGAAAGGTTGGGTCTGCAATCAAAGCAATTGTAGCAACGGCTGACCCTGAATATCAACCAATTTTGCGGAATAACATCATCCTATCTGGTGGCGGCTCTCTAATCGATGGAATTGCTGACGCTATTGCAAATGATATCGCAGATATTGGAGATGTGACCGTAACTTGTGTTGACGACCCTATCGAAAAGGTTGCAACTGGTGCTATGGCACTGGCCCAAGACATGCCTGATGAGCAATATACCGCCATCAACTAAGGGTCTCACAATGGGCCCATAGGGCCCTCCAACCAATGAAAGGTTGAATAATGGTAGTTGTGCGATTGGAGTTAATGACGTTAGGCGCAGATACCCCAGGTGGCATCCGTCGTATGACTGAAACGACTGGTGATGAGCGAGCAGCGCTCGAAGGAATGTTACGCGCATATCCCGTTGACCAACTCGTTGAAGAGGTCCTTGTCGCATGGCAAGAATTGGCTGATAGAAACGAAGATTTGGTTACTTCAAAACAGAGATTGAGAGTTTTAGAACTCGACCTTGCGGAGCGTAAAGACGAGGTTGCTCCAGAAGTGGCTCAATTGAAGGCTGCAGAGAATGACCTTGAAGAATCAGGAGCAAGAATTGTTCACTTGGAAAGATTGCTCGAAGATACACGAAAAGAGTTGGCAGAAAATAGTTCCAGTATTTCTGTAGAAGAAAGGGAGGCTCTTGAAAACGAAGCCTCTCAATTAAGAGAATTAACTACTCAACAAGACGATGTTATCGCTGAAATGGAAGGCCGTATGGGACAAATGGTCGAAGCTTTGGAGCGGGCGGCTGATGCTGGTCTAACCAGTGTTACTGCAGATGAGGTCCGCGCTTTGAAAGCCCAATCAGATTCACTGTCTAGCGACTTGGAGGCTGAGAAGGCCGCCAATAATGCACTTGAAGAAGAACGTCAAAGATTGAGAGATATTGCTGATAGATTGCGTGGATTGTTAGATGCTCGCGACACCCGTCTTGCGGAATTAGAAGAACAATTAGAACGAGTGATGCAAGGCCCAAGATCGGTTTCTGCAGAACATGATTATCTGGTTGAGCAAATTGAAGAATTAAAGCGTAGATTGCTTGAAAGAAATCGCGAATATGAATCTCTAAGAAGAAGAGAGAGAAGATTGCACAATGATGTATTCGAAAGGGATGAGAGAATCCAGCAAATGTCCCTAACTATTGGTGATTTGGAATCTGCACTAACAGACAGAACCTCAGAGGTTCGTGAATTAGAATCTCAAAGAGATACTGCGGTAAACCAACTCGATGGAGTAAAGCGCTCTGAAAGAACTCGTGAAGTTGTAGGACGTGTGTTTGCTGATTCCTTATCTCTTGTACGTAGTCATGATGAAAGGGAATTACGCAAGGAGATTTATTCCAATTCGCCTGATGTAGAGAGAACTATTTCAGCGCCAAATGCTGATGATATGCAAACTTTAGCAGATGGTGGAACTGTCGACCTTGATACTGCATTAGAAGTTATTGAGAAAGGAATGGATGTTCCGAAAGAGGCACGTCCAAATTCCCCTGGTGGAACAGGAGACCCTGTAATCTACGAAGACGAGGATTGAATTCCTTCAACTATTTCGTTAATTCTTTGCCGAATTTCATCCATATTCGCAGCGTCTTCTGTGAGAGTTCCAGTAACAATCCAGTTTGCTCCTGCATTTGCAGCTTTAGCTGCTTGCTCCCCTGTCCTAATTCCGCCACCTACGATTAAACACAAATCTTCGACTTGATTTGCGGCTTCAATGCATTTTGGTTCTACTTGTTTTGATGCTCCACTACCTGCTTCGAGATAGAGGATTTTAAATCCGAACATTTTCGCTGTAATCGCATATGAATGAACTAATTCGTGTTGGTTTGCTTCGATCAATTCGGCTTGACCAACTTCTCCAACTTTACCCCCTGGAGAAAATACAAGATATCCTGTTGGTAGTGCTTCGACACCAAATTTCTGAAGATATGGCGCTCCACGTAGTTGTTCACCAACTAAAAATTTCCTAATTTGTGAATTCATCAGCATCATGAATGTTATTCCGTCTGCAGCTGGTGAAAGTGCATGAGCGCCTCCAGGGAATAGAACTACTGGTATTTTCCACATCTCTTCATCTGAATTTGGGTCTTGACTTGCAGCAAAAATTTGCAGTTCAAGGGCTTCTTGGATTGATTTACATGTTTGATGGACTACTTCGTCTGGCGTATCTGTTGATCCCCCAACGAATATCATCTTGGAGCCTGCTTCAATTGCTGCAATTGCCCTTCTAGTAGCAATTTCTGCACTCTGTTTTCCTGGATCGATAAGTGTGATGTGCCTACAACCGCGACTTTGGTCAAGAACGTAATTTAACAAGCCTTCATCCGGTATCATGTCAACTCAACTCCTGAAGGGAATGAATGATGTTTTTGGCGATTTCTTCTCCTTCCACTATTGCTTCATCAGCCCAAATATAATTCGAAGAAAGTGGATGTTCCCCTTGCATTATCTCTAACCAACCCTGTACAGGCCTAGGTAAATCTCCTCTAATCCAACATTCAACTAAATTATCCGCTCTTTGAAAACAAAATCTGTCATCCTTCATATCATTCAGAATAAATTCTGATGGGATATTTTTCTCTATTGTAATTCCACCAGTCCAGTTTTCTAAAACATATTGAGTTCCGGATTGCGGCCAACCCGGAGCAACTGATTTTCCTCCTGTACAATTGATTGAACCGTCAGGAGCTGTTGATTTTAATTTGATAATTCCTCCTGAATCTGCGACTTTTTTTGCTAGTTCTTTTTCATACCATTCTCTTCTAAACGCCCAACCAAACTCTATTTTTTTAGCCGAAGTCTTTTCGATAAAATCTTCTGGTAGATTTTTGATTATCCCAGGTGACCTAACTGGATTTCCAATTTCTTGTCTTGCTTCATATAGAGTAACTTGATAATTATTTTTTAGAAGATAAAGAGCACAAGATAGTCCACGAACACCGGCTCCTGCAACGTTAATCATCAACTGCACCTTCAATACTTAGAGCGAAAACTGGACAAGAGGGAATACAGTGTTCACATAATGTGCATTTTTCTTGTTCTACTATTGCTAATCTATTTTGTAGATCTAAAGCGTTTGTAGGACATAGAGCTATACATGCACCACAGCCATAACATAAGTCTTCATCAACAACGAAGGTTGCTGTTGATGTCTCGGCCATATTACTTCCAGTGGATATGCATTCATTGTTTCATCGGCGATATGACCGTTGGAAAATAATGATTTGTTAGTGAATGTATTAATTCGAATAAAAATATTTTTTCAAAGGAAATTGAATTTTAGAATTTTACTTGGTAAAAGGAAGATGTATGATTACCCCTACGTTTCCATTGGAGTAGTAAAATTAGATATGTGACTAAGTAAGGAATGATGGAATTTCAACGTGAACGAAGTAAGACCCATTGATGTTTAACGCGTCTAGTCCATAAGTATAACGAGATTTGATTTGATCATAACACCCTCAAAATATCTCCAATGGAAACACAGGGGTCCGACATATTCATTCATGATAATCAATACCGACTAATCATGGTGTTTTATTCTCCAGGTAGAACAACATCATATCCTGAAATTCCACCATCTAATGGAATTCGATATCATTACCTCGGAGGAGGGGATGAAGTTGGTAATGTTGGATGCGTATTCGAAGATAAAAACGGTACAAGAATGCTACTTGATTATGGGTTAGCACCAACAGATCCTCCAAAATATCCAAGAGAAGCTCCAGACATCAAAGATGCAGTAATTACTCATTCTCATATTGACCATTTAGGTATGGCCCCTTGGTTGTGTTCTAATCATAGAACTAGATTACATGGGACTCCATTAACTTCAAAGATCAGCCATATGATGTGGAATGATTGTTACAAAGTTAGTCGACTAGAAGGATATCCTTTAGCATGGGATAAAAGAGACATAGATATTGCAACATCATCTTGGCACACTCATCAATTCGGTGAAAAATGGGAAAAGGATTCCTGGAAACTCAAACTAACAAAAGCGGGACATATACCAGGAGCAGCAATGTTGAACGTTGAAACCGATACCCACAAATTACTCTTCACTGGAGATTTTGACACTAGAGATTCTCCATTAGTTTCTGGAGCTAAACCAGAAAAATGTGACGTATTGTTTGTTGAAGGGACCTATGGTGGTAGGGATCATCCGAGTAAAGAAGAAACAATTCAAGCATTTATTGACAGAATCTTAGAAGTTACTCAAAGAGGAGGAACAGCACTTATTCCAGCATTTGCAAATGGTAGAACTCAAGATATTGTAATGACTCTTCACAAACACTTACCAGAATTGGATGTCCATGTTGATGGTATGGGTAAAAGCGTAGCAAGGCTGCAGATGGAACACCCGGAATCACTTCGAGACCCACAAGCATTGGAAGATGCGTGGAAATGGTGTAGAAGAGTTTCTTCTAAATCTGACAAAAAGAAAGCATTAGATGCAGATTGTATAGTTTCAACATCTGGAATGATGGATGGAGGACCATCGATTTGGTATCTAAATAGGTTGAGAATGGATCCAAGAAACGCAATCCTCCTCACGGGTTATCAAGCATCAGGCTCAGGCGGCAGGATGCTCTTGGATGAAGGGCACGTCCCTATTTGGGACAAGAGGACTCCAATCGATCTTGAAGTAAGCCAATTTTCATTCTCAACACACGCTGGCCATTCAGATATTGTCGAATTTGCAGAAAAATGTCAAGCAGAAACTGTAGTTATTTACCACACAGACCCAAATTACGCAAGACCTCCATTAGTAGAAGAATTAGAATCTAAAGGCCATATAGTTCACACTCCAATAAACGGTGAATCAAAAATATTGGAATGATAATTTAGCCGAAGCGATTGAATATGGTGACATTCACCGTCACCCATGGCAACCAAGAAAACACCCCCTCCTGGTAAGCGCCGAAAGAAGAAGCGTAAGATTCGTCTATCTCTAAAGAGTTCAAAGATGAAGAAAACAGATTCTTATAGCGACCAAGTTGGGTGGTCTACAGACGTTGGAAGGACCTTAGGAGAAGCTCCAAAATCAAAAGAACCTGATACAATAAAACATCAATGTTCACTCTGTGGAGCAATTATGAAAGTTCCAAAACCGAAAAAGGCCCGCTATACAATTTCATGTCCACACTGCGGACACGAAGACGCATTCAATTAATCAGAACCAAATTCCGGCAAGTTCTAGGATTTGCCTGATTGCAGCAATCAACATTACAGATACTAGAGTCATTCTAACAGTGTTCTGAGAGAATTTTTCAGAACCAAACCTGGAACCCAGATAACCACCGATTAAAACTGCGATTGCAAACGGTGCCAAAACAACAAAATCAATCACTAATTGTCCAGAAATAGAACTTCCAATCAAACCAGCAGCCGAGTTTACCCAGATGAATAAAGCTGCAACACCTGCGGTTGTTTTTGGATCACCCCATCCAAATATGAGAATAAGTGGCGATAAGAAAATTCCACCCCCCACCCCAATTATTCCACTTAACAATCCGATAGCAGCACCCACAATCAGAGCGATGTGAACTTTAGGAGGGCTCGAAAACAACTCTTCAGATTCTCCAGATTTTGTAGTATACAATTTCCAAGCAGCAAACACCAGAGTTATCGATAACAAAGTGTCATAAACATCATCATTTACTCGTAAATATCCGCCAATTAATGCTGCAGGGATACTTGCAACTATGAAAGGAATTGCCAATTTTGAATCAAAAAAATCATTTTTCCAATATGCGAAAAAAGCCATACCTGCAACTAACAAATTCAAACTCCAAGCATGTTGTTTCAACCATGCAGGATCGTTAGAAGCATATACAGTTAGAGATAATACTGCCAGATATCCAGAAGCCCCGCCGTGGCCTACGCTAGCATACATTGCTGCAACCAATGAAAGCGCAACCAAGAGAATTAACTCTCCTAACACCACTTCCATATACTAATCGAGGTGAAACTAGACGAATATTGTGTTGCTGTTTTTAAGATTATTTTCTCACCAAAAAGCAGCGGCCAGTAATACGAGTATTACCCATGCAACAATACTACAACAACACAATGCCGCTAATTCTTTCTTTAGATTAAACGATTTATTTTCTTCTTTCTGATGTTCTTCAAATTCTTTTTCAGTAACTGAAAACCCTTCACTAATATTTTCATTTTTTGATTTATTTTGATTTTTTGATTTGTATGTTTTTATTGTATATTTGATAAGTCTTATAGCCACTTTTATAATCCAATATGAAATATATACAATTGTAAAGAAAAATGAGTAAAGAAGTAACCAATCTAAAAATGTAAACTCTTGAGGGCAAAAACCAAAACAACCCATATTTGAAAAATCAAGATTGGGCCCACCTACATCACCATATGCCATACTAACAAACCCCCTTCTCAAATTGTTCTACTTATTTTCACTAATAAAAAAAATCCCGGATTCAAAGTAATTGACACTCAATTCAACTTCCAAAGATGCTTTACGCAGAACTAAACACGACAACACAACATAAGGTGTTCACTGATGGATTTGATGGTTATACTCGCGATAATTTGTCTACTTCTAGTAGCGGTCGCCTTTAGCCCACTTGGCCTTGGAGGCGGGATCTTATACGTTCCAATAATGCACTATATGCTTGATTGGGAGATTAAAGAAGCATTAGTTGCCTCTTTGACTTTAGTTTTGATGGTTAGTTTAGGGAGTAGCCTAGCACATTCAAAATCAGGATTTGCAAACCACCAGGTTGCAAAATGGGGAAGGATTGCAGCCGTACCTTCAGCTATAATTGGTGTATTATTATCAGGAATTTTATTGTCTTGGGTGGGCGATATAGGAATCAAAATTATCGCTGCAATAGTTATCACATTCGTTTTGGAGCGAACGATCCGTACACCTCAAACTATTAATTCAGCAGAATTTACAGAAACATACCTATCTGAAAAAAGAAACCAATATTTTGCAGGTTCATCATTCGCAGGAATGGCTGCAGGAATATTAGGAATAGGCGGTGGTGCGATTTTAGTTACCCTCAATCGCTCATTATTGAAAATGGATTCAAAAAAATCGGCCGGCACCAGTTATCTTGTTACAGCAACCATCGTCCCAGTTGCTTTATTGAGTCATTTACTCATCAGTCAAAATTTAGAAAAAATTGTTGAAAATTCTGGAATCTTAGCCATGATTTTAGTCCCAGTAATGGTATTTGCATCTGCGTTTTTTGGGGCCAAATATGCAATAAAATATCTTCCAAAGCAAGTAGTTACAGGAGTATTCTTGTTTGTAGTATCAGTTAGTTTATTGAGATACATTATTGATTTTGCATCACTAATTTGAGACCGAGAAAACCAAGGGCAACCACTTCTTGGTAATGACATGGGCGAATTACCATATTTCATCGAAGTCGCCCAGGCATTGGAAATTTGCAATAAGACAACATTGCAGACCGTCACCGAAAGAGTAAATCTCGATGACTCCCATTGCCGAATTTTAGCTGTTGATCTACCTTCTTTAGTCGACGACCCCCCGTTTGACAATTCAGCAATGGACGGCTTTGCAATGAGATTTGAAGACACAATCGATGTGCCTGCAACATTGGAAATAATCGGAACAATCCAAGCAGCAGGCCAAGAAGACAACATCACTGTAGGAAAAGGCCAAGCAGTCAAAATAATGACAGGTGCACCAATTCCCAACGGAGCAGATTCAATTTTGCAAGTAGAATTGACCTCAACTGAAGACAACAAGGTAACACTCCAACAAGAATCTATGAAACACTTCATTAGGAGAAAAGGCGAGAACCTATCTAAAGGCGAAATCGCTTTGTCGGCTGGCACTTATCTCACTCCTTCAAGAGTGGGACTTTGTGCAACAATGGGGTATTCATCAATTCCTGTAATCAAGAAACTAAAGGTAGCAATAATCGCTACTGGTGATGAATTAAAACAACCCGGTGAGGAAATAGAACGCGGGGAAATTTACGAATCGAACTCATTTGGATTATCCGGACTAATCAAATGGTTAGGACATGAATCGACACGTCTGAATTGTATTGGAGATACAATTGATGATTTACGTCAAACCCTGAATCAAGCATCACTTGATCACGATTTGATATTGACTAGCGGGGGCGTATCAATGGGAGAATGGGATTTAGTTCGCAAAATTATGGAAGAAGAAGGAGACATACATTTCTGGAGAGTTAAATTACGACCAGGCTCACCTCCTTTATTTGGTACTTGGAATAACACCCCAATCTTTGGTTTACCTGGAAACCCAGTAAGTTCACATGTTGTGTTCAGAATTTTAGTCGCTCCATGGATTCGACATATTACTCAAGCAAATGGCCCAATTGAGAATAGGGCTTTTGCTAAATTGGCAACTAAAGTAAAACCGACCAAAGATTGTCTTACTCTTCGCAGAGTTAGTATTGAAGTTACAGACGATGGCTTAGTAGCCCATCAAAAAATCCACCAAGGCTCAGGCAACATTGCAAGCATGGCTCTAAGCGAAGGGATGGTAATTTTACAACCAGGTTGTGAATATTCTATCGGCGACACAGTCGAAGTGATGTTTTTGTGAGGGACTAAAATGAAATTCGAACAAGATATCGATTTGATTGAAGCGCTGGCTTCAATTTATCCCGGCTCCAAACGAAACACGCTCCGAAAGATGCTTACTACAGGCCGGGTAACAGTAGATGGAAACATCATCCACAAAGCAAAACATTTGGTTACTGCCGGTAGTACAGTTGCAGTTTCAAACAAAGACATTGCAGCTCAGAATTCACCCCCTCCGGCGCCAAAAAAGAAACATTCTCGAATCAAAATTATTTTTGAAGACGAACACATAATTGTAGTAAACAAACAAGCAGGCCTTCTTTCTGTTGCTACAGACAAGATGGAGCCTGACACTTTACATTCAAGGGTTGTCGAGTATCTAAAATCAGAGAATGAAAAGTCTTGGGCGTTTATTGTCCATCGTTTAGATCGGGAAACATCCGGAGTTATGGTTTTGGCAAAGCACAAGTGGCACAAAGAATACTTGCAGGAACAATTTGCAAACCGAGATGTTCACAGGATATACCACGCATTGGCTGAAGGAAAACCCGAAAAATCAATTGGAACAATTCATGAATGGTTATTGGAGGATAAATTTCTCAAGGTTAAAGCAGTAAAGAAAAATCACCCACGAGCCAGAGAAGCAATCACTCATTATAGCGTAGAAGATAATGATGATTTTGCAAGCCTAATTCAATTAACAATCGAAACCGGAAGGCGCCACCAAATCAGAGTAGGTCTAGCAAATTTAGGATGTCCAGTAATTGGTGATGAAGCACATGGAGCCGAAGGAAATCCCATAGGCAGAATTGCTCTTCACGCAAGCTCATTGGAGTTTTTACATCCTGAAACCGACGACCCAGTAAGGTTCGAAGCACCAATACCCTTCGGGCCAGAATGAAAAGCAAGGACTCAAGAACTCTTGACTAACCGTACAAATCATGCCAAAGGTTGGAAGCGATGGCTGGATTGAAGTCCGTGGAGCACGGACTCATAATCTTCAGAACATCGACGTCAAACTTCCCAGGGGTAAATTCGTAGTAATTTCTGGAGTTTCTGGTTCTGGAAAATCTTCTTTGGCATTCGACACATTATACGCAGAAGGACAGAGGAGGTATGTCGAGAGCCTTTCTTCCTATGCTCGTCAATTCATCGGACAGATGAAAAAGTCCGATTGTGATGGCATTGAGGGGCTATCTCCAGCAATTTCAATCGATCAAAAACAAGGTAGCCACAATCCACGTTCAACCGTTGCTACCGTTACAGAAATAATGGATTATCTAAGATTAATGTGGGCCAGAATCGGCAAACCGCACTGTCCAACATGTGGCGTTGAAGTTGCGAGAAGAACTGTCCAAGAAATTGTTGATGACATTATTTGGCAAATCGAAGGGCACGCAATCGCAGTTTGGAGCCCAGCTATTAGAAACCGGAAAGGGACACACGCAGATTTATTCCGTCATTTAGTCGAACAAGGCTGGACTGAGGGGCGAATTAATGGTAGAATTGCATCTTTTGAAGATGAACACAATCTAGACAAGAATTTACGCCACGATATCGATGTTAGAATCGATAGATTGCGCTGTACAAAAGATCGCAGACAGCGACTAACCGAAGCTGTAGAATCCGCTTTACGAATTGGCGGGGGCACTGTTGCAATAGAGAGCATTAAAGCACCCGAAGCCAATTTTGAATTTAGTAAAGGTTCGAAATCTAATGAGACCGAAGTTGGGCAAACAATGGTTTGGTCCGAAGAGTTTGCTTGTCCAGAACACGGCGCGTTTATGCCAGAGATGAGCCCAAGAGTTTTCTCTTTCAATTCACCACTTGGTGCATGCAAATCATGTCAAGGGCTAGGAGTTCAAAGGAGATTTAGTGAAGAATTATTAGTCAATAGAAAGGCTACAATTTCCGAAGGATGCATCATTCCTTGGCGTCAATCTATGTCTCCACATTGGTATCGTAAACTGATGGAACAAACAGCATTACATTATGGAATACCGACAGATGTTCCATATTCAGAATTAGACGATGACGCTCAAGATATTTTGATGAATGGGTCAGGTTCCACGATTATACACTTTGAATTCACATCAGAAACAGGCTCTCAGTACAAGTATAGCAAACCATGGGAAGGGGTGTATGGGCGGTTACAGAAAACATACACAGAAACAACTTCCGAACGCACCAGAAGCCGCCTGATCGCCTGTATGAATGACGAACCCTGTCCTGATTGTAATGGTGAGAAACTCAACCCAGCGGCAAGAATGGTTACTGTTGGAGGCAAACGTCTTCCAGAACTCGGTGCTGCTAGTGTACACGAAGCACTCGACATAATTCGTTCCATGAGGGGTGATGGCAAGAGCGCGGAAGAATTGGATGAGAGGAGCGCATTTATCGGGCGAGAAATTTTGAAAGAAATCGAGGGGCGATTAGACTTCTTGAATGACGTTGGCCTTGACTACCTAACACTCGATAGAAGAGCAAATACATTATCTGGAGGGGAGAGCCAAAGAATCCGTTTAGCTACACAAATCGGCAGTCGCCTAACTGGTGTAATGTATGTTCTTGATGAACCTTCAATCGGGCTTCATCAAAGAGATAATGCGAGGCTATTAGCCACCCTTAGAGAATTATCAGATCTTGGTAACACTCTCTTGGTAGTAGAACACGATGAAGATACACTGAGGCAGGCCGATTGGCTTTGCGACCTCGGCCCTGGAGCAGGATTGGAAGGAGGCCAAATCGTAGCAAACGGTACGCCAAAACAGGTTATGAGGGCCAAAGAATCGATTACAGGAGCATACCTTTCTGGTAAGCGTTCTATTCCAGTACCGGAAGAAAGAACTATCCCAACGAAAGGTTACCTCAAAGTAATCGGTGCAAGACAAAACAACCTTGCTAACATCGATGTTGAATTCCCATTAGGGTGTTTAACTGCAGTTACTGGGGTTTCAGGCTCAGGCAAATCCTCTCTTGTGTCAAGTATTTTGGCACCATCTTTGCAACGCCAATTGAGTGGTACAGATGCATTACCAGGCGCGCATGACGATATTGAAGGAGTCGACAATGTGGACAAAGTCATTGTAATCGACCAATCTCCAATCGGAAGGACGCCTCGTTCAAATCCGGCAACTTATACCAAAGCCTTTGATGAGATTCGCAAGTTGTTTTCAGAGACTACGCTGTCTAAAGAAAGAGGATATACTCCGGGACATTTTTCCTTCAACGTCAAAGGTGGTCGATGCGAAGCCTGCAGAGGAGGAGGATCAATCAAACTGGAAATGAATTTCTTACCAGATGTTTGGATAACCTGTGATGTATGTGAAGGCAAGAGATACTCCAGAGAGACACTCGAAGTTACTTGGAAGGGCAAGAATATCCATGATATTTTACAAATGCCAGTGAGCGAAGCTGTAGAATTCTTTGCTAATCATCGCAAACTACACCGCACCCTCTCAACAATCAATGATGTAGGATTGGGCTACATTCGATTGGGCCAACCCGCTACTACACTTTCTGGAGGAGAAGCCCAGCGTGTTAAATTAGCAAGTGAACTGAGAAGACCTCCTCACCGGCATACGTTGTATATTCTAGATGAGCCGACAACAGGCCTTTCATTTTCAGATGTGCAACAACTGATTGATGTGTTATTGAGATTGAGAAAAACCGGGCACTCAATTATTGTAATTGAACACCACATGGATGTAATCAAATCAGCCGACTGGGTAATCGATTTAGGCCCAGAAGGCGGCGATAGAGGAGGGAAAATTGTAGCACAAGGAACTCCTGAAGATGTGGCCAAAGTCAAGGGTAGTTTTACTGGACAATTCCTCAAAGAAATCCTTTGATTCTAGGAATTATTCCAAGCGTAGTATTCATGGACGGTAGTCGCTGCGGTGTGTCTGCCCCCATAGGGGGCAGGTGTACACGGTGTCATCGAATATTGTCAGAGTAGAGGCAACTCCCAAACTTGGAGACGGTATGAGAGACGTCCGAGGAGATTCTGTAAAGCGCCAACTGACCGCTGACCACGGTATTGAAATCGACAAGGTCAGATCAATCGTAGGATTCTTGATTTCTAGCGAAATCTCAGCTGCAGAAGTTGCAAGCAGGGCCGACGATGTATTCGCAGACCCAATCATCGAAGAAAGTGCAACAGATTCACTACATTTGAGCGACAAGGAATTATTTCCACAAGAACCAGACATGGTTGTTACAATAGGATTCAAGCCAGGAGTAACAGATAATCCGGGTAAAGCAGCACTAGACGGATTCAGAACTATTTTCCCAAATGCTGGCGATGATGCTAGAGTTTCTACATATCTAACATACGCATTCGAAGGAGTGCCCGACGGCGTAGAAGTAGAATGGCTAGCAAAACAACTTCACAATGGCCTGATTGAGAGGGCTTTGTACTCATTGAAGGGAGAAGAATATCCAGTTATTGAATACGCTCCAATTACTCCAAGTGATTACGCCCCACCTGCAGTTGTTGATCTAGAAGTCACTGATGAAGAATTGATGAAACTCTCTGTTGAAGGACTACTGGCTCTAAATTTAGAGGAAATGCAAACCATTCAAGCCCACTATATGAATCCCGAAGTTAGGTCTGCTAGAGCAGCTTTGGGGCTACCAGAAAATGCACCCACGGATGTTGAACTGGAATGCTTAGCACAAACATGGTCAGAACACTGTAAGCACAAGATTTTCGCCGCACATATCCACCATATCGATACTGAGACCGGCGAAGATACGGAAATCGACTCACTATTCAAGACACACATAATGAAACCAACCCTTGAGATGAAAGACGAGGTAGACTGGCTTCTATCAGTATTCCATGACAACTCAGGAGTAATCGCTTGGGATGATGAATGGTCAATGTGTATGAAGGCAGAGACTCATAATTCTCCTAGTGCACTAGACCCATATGGTGGCGCAATGACTGGTATAGTCGGCGTTAACAGGGACATTCTTGGAACAGGTCTTGGTGCTAGACCGATTGCAAATACAGATGTATTCTGTTTTGGACCTCCTGATTGGAAGGGCGACCTTCCAGAGAACCTATTCCACCCCTCACGGGTTCTTCGAGGAGTGCATGCAGGAGTAAGAGTTGGAGGAAACGAAAGTGGGATTCCAACTGTAAACGGAGCCATCGTTTTCGATGACCGATATATCGGAAAACCACTCGTTTATTGTGGAACAATCGGCATAATGCCGCGCAAACTCCCTGATGGAAGGGAGTCTCATGTGAAAAACCCCGATGCGGGCGATAGAGTATACATGGTCGGAGGAAGAGTTGGCTATGATGGAATCCACGGGGCAACCTTTTCTTCACTAGAATTGACCGAGGAATCCCCTTCTAGCGCTGTACAAATCGGAGACCCAATCACTCAGAAGAAGATGCTAGACATGATTCTAGAGGCAAGAGACGCAGGTCTGATTACATGTATTACTGATAATGGCGCAGGAGGCCTTTCTTCTAGTATTGGAGAGATGGCTGAATACACTAATGGTTGTCGAATAGACCTAGGTAAAGTGCCGTTGAAACAAGAGGGACTTTCATCATGGGAAATTCTAGTTTCAGAATCTCAAGAAAGAATGACAGTAGCAGTTCGTGAAAGCGACGTACCTGCCTTTGAGGCCTTAGCAGACTTACATGAGGTGGAGGCAACATGGGTCGCCGACTTTACCGACACAGGACAATTTCATGTTGTGCATGGCGAAGATACAGTAGCATCTTTACCAATCGAATTCTTACATGATGGGGTGCCACAACTTCGCTTAGAAAGCGAATGGGCTCCACCAAACAACCCTGAATTTAATCCACCATCCAAGGCAAATCATTCCAGTCTACTAATGCGTATGCTTACTCGTCCAAACATCGCTAGTAAGGAAACATGGGTCCGTCAATATGATCATGAAGTTATAGCTCAAACAGCAGTCAAACCATTTGTCGGAGTTGAAAGAGATGGACCGGGAGACGCTGGGTTACTAGCACCAATCCACGGCTCCACTCATGGCCTAGTAGTTTCGAATGGTATTTCTCCAAGATACAGCGATATTGATGCAGGCGCGATGGCAGCAGCAGCAGTCGACGAAGCGGTAAGGAACGCGGTTTGCACAGGAGTCGACTTGTCAAAGATTGCAGGCCTAGACAACTTCTGTTGGCCAGACCCAATTGAGAGCAAGAAAACTCCTGATGGTAAATTCAAACTTGCACAGTTAGTTAGAGCAAATAGAGAATTAGAAAGAATATGTCGAGCATATTTCGTGCCATGTATTTCTGGTAAAGATTCTATGAAGAACGATTACGGAACCGGAGAAAATAAAATTTCAATCCCTCCAACTCTCCTATTCTCTTTATTTGGAAATCACCATGATGTACGCTACACCACGACTTCAGATCTCAAACCCGGAGAAAGCCTCTACTTAGTGGGCGAATCAAAGCAGGAATTAGGCGCTAGCGAGATTTCTTACATGCTTAGCGAGTCTGGTGAATCCAATGGTATCGGAGGAGAAGTTCCACGTCTGCCGAATCCTGAAAAGAACCTAGAATCTTACAAGGCCCTGACTAAAGCCATTCAATCCGGCATAGTCCGTACCGCTCACGATTGTAGTGAAGGCGGTATTGCAGTAGCAATAGCCGAGATGTGCATAGGAGGCAGATGTGGTGCAGCAATCGATGTTGACGGCCCAGGCGAAGCCGACCTTTGGGGCCGACTTTGGGGAGAATCTCTCGGCAGAATTCTCGTAGGAGTTAAGCAAGAACATCGAGCAGAATTTTTGGCTACAATGAAAGGACAGCCCCTAACTTACATGGGGGAGGTTACTGAAGGAAACACACTCAGTGTGTGGGATGGTGACGATTTAATCATCGAATCAAATGTCGATGAGATGGTATCTGCTTGGAAAGGCAGTCTTGACATGACCGGAGGTGTTCAGTGATGGGCGATGTCCCCAAAGTAGCAATATTGTTTGGATTTGGAATAAATTGCGATAGAGAAACAGCGGCTGTTTTCGAGTTAGCAGGAGCTGAAAGTGAGAGAGTGCACGTAAATCACTTTGTTAATGGAGAAAGAGACCTTTCAGAATTCCATATTTTGGCAGTTCCAGGCGGCTTTTCTTTCGGAGACCATCTGGGCTCAGGGCGCCTACTAGGCAATCGAATGAGATTCGCAATGAGAGAACAATTGTCGTCCTTCGTAGCCGCCGGCAAACCAATTATCGGGATTTGTAATGGCTTCCAAGTTTTGGTAAAGACGGGATTACTTCCGGGAAGAGAAGTGCCAGACTTCGAGCAGAGAGCAAGCCTGACGCTGAACAACAGTGGGCGATACGAAGACAGATGGGTCACCTTGGAATTTGATCCGGATAGTCCGTGTATTTGGACGAAAGGAATCACCAGAATCGAATGCCCGGTAAGGCACGGAGAAGGAAGATTCGTAATGCCATCAACAACAGATTTGGATGAGTTAAATGAGAACAACCAGATTGTAACTCGTTATGTTGACCCTACATCAGAGCCCGGTAAAGGAATAACAGATGAGACATTACCATTCCCGATTTGCCCTAACGGCAGCATCAGAAACATAGCTGGAATATGCGACCCCACAGGGTTAGTATTCGGTCTAATGCCACATCCAGAAGCAGCCTATGCAACATTCTTACACCCGCACCATACAAGGGGAGAAGTTAGTGAAGAAATCCTAGCCGAGGGGATGCAAATCTTCCGTAACGCTGTAGAATACGCTCAAGCAAACCTTTGAGAAACAACCCCTCTTCCTTGGTAACATGCCGTCGAGGAAAATCTACATGGATAGCATAGATGCGTGCTACCTCAAGGACTTCACAGCTGAAGTTACTGCAGTAGATGAAAACACAGTAACCCTTGACCAAACACTATTCTATCCACTTGGTGGCGGGCAGAATTGGGATACTGGGAAATTAACCTGGGACGGAGGGCAAGTATCTGTTACCGAAGTGAGGGGCAGAGGCGAAGTACAGCATTTCGTTGGAGAAGACCACGGTCTTGAAATTGGAGATTCCGTTGAAGGAGAAATCGATTGGGATAGGCGCCATGCGCACATGCGAATGCATACAGCACAGCATTTAGTCAGTGGACTAGTTTACGAAATGTATGATGGGGCAAGAACCGTAGGAAACCAAATTCATGCAGACCGCTCAAGAATTGATTTCAACCCAGTCAAGTTTAATGAAACAATGATCGATGAATTATTCAGTAAAGCCAACGAAATGGTCGAATCTAATTTGGAAGTTACAGATTGTGTAATGACTAGAGAAGAAATCAATGCCATAATGCCTCCAGAAAGAACGAACATGGACCTATTACCCATTTCAGTCAAGCAATTAAGAGTGATAAAAATTGGAGACAACGTCGATTTGTGCCCCTGTGCAGGCACTCATGTAAGGGCTCTTAGTGAGATAGGAAAGATGGAATTCCTTGGCAAGAAAAACAAGGGCAAAGGTACGACAAGAGTTAGTTATACTCTTGAGGGCTGTGAGAGTTGAAAAACCATCAAAATCAATAACAAATAATTGAGAAGAGTTTTCACCAAACCCTTCTCTAGAAGATTATAAGTCTAAATCATCATCTAGTAATTCCGAGACTTCAGATTGAGCATCTTCCCACTCAGCACGGCCACGCTCTCTTTCTGCTATAGTAGCGGCTTCAACGACCTCTTTTAGTGAATCTGGAGCTTTAGAAGCCACGCGTTCTGCCACAACCTTATCAGCCATCCCTCGGTCTTCACCAACACGGTCAGAACGGTCTACTGCGGCTATGGGGCGACTTGGAATTGTACGGGCTCCATGATCAATATCTTCTGCTTGTAGAGAATCTGCCATGATGTCTAAGACCTCTTCTGGGGGCAACTCGTCTTTCCATGGGTTTTGATTTGCAACCGATTGAACTACGTTCTTCTTTTCTCGTTTAGCTTGGTTAGCAAATAATTCTCCAATATCTTCACTAGTAGGGAGTGGTTTTGTTTCAGCCATTTCATTCGCTAGAAATTGCTGCTCACGTAATACAGGCCCATGGACCTCATCGTGGTCGTATCGATTGGGATTGGCCGCCATGGCTAATAGGTCTCTAGCAAATTGGAATAATTCATCGGATTGAGGCGCTTTAGCAATTAATTCCCTCACCTTAGTGTGGTGGGTTATACATTTCCGGCACCTACTCGAGCCCGCAATATCTGGGGCGTCGCAGCGAAGGCAACAGGCTTGGAAACCCAAGTCCTTCATCGCTCTTCTCGGCATCGCCATGTATTCTCCTAATCCCGGTCAGCAAAGAATGCTTTCGCGCGAGGCTTCAAAACCCACCGTGGTGAGAACCGGGTATGGCGAGAGACCCACGGGCCGACATCCTAGAGGACGACCTCTTCCCAAAACAGAGTCCGCGAATACATCGTGTACACGCTCATAGGGCTGGCGATGGGACGATTCATTTCAATACAGGAGGAGGCTTCATGGGAATTAACAATCGCCAACCAGTCCAACTCCACAAGGGGAAAATATGGCACTTTAGCGATGAAGAAAAACGCCATCTTACACTTGCTACTGCAGCATTTACATTTGCTCTTGGACTATTGATGGCAGGAGGCATTTTGCGAATAAATGCTCAAGGTGGTCTTGAGCAATGGATTGCCATTGTTCTATTATCCATGCCTGTTATGTTAATTGCAGTTGGCCCTGCGTTTTTGTTACACGAAATAGGTCACAAAATTGTCGCTAAGAAATATGGTTGCTGGGCTGAATTTAGAGTAGACCCTAGTGGTTTAAAATTTGGAATAGCCTTTGTTGCATTAACCGGATTTTTGTTCATGGCACCTGGTGCAGTAATGGTTGCAGGTTTAGTTACAAGAAGGCAAAACGGACATATTGCGATCGCCGGACCTGCTGTTAATTTTGGTCTATTTCTAATCGGCATACCGCTTGGTGGAATAATCCTTGGACTCACTGGTGCAACAGAATCAGCAGCTTACTTAGAAGCCGGTGCAATTAATTTGAAAGCAATGGTCTATGATGTTGTATTTTGGTGGGTTGCAGCCAATCTCGGATTGGGATTCTTCAATATGATTCCATTCGGACCACTCGATGGTGCTAAAATCAAGGATTGGAGCGAACCGGTTTGGTTCTTTAGTTTCATGACATTTATTGTAATCATCTACATGTGGTGGACTGGAGTATTCAGTCCAATCGATGACGTTGCGTTACGAATTGCTGGATGGTTCTAATCAACCTTCAAGATAAGCACTTCTTACTGGATTCTCATCCAAGTGGAAGAAGGAGTAAGTTGCCCACCAAGTAATTGTGTCAAGGGCATCTACTAGGTTACTAGTGCCACTTCTTTCTTCTCCGTAATCCTTGCCTGTTGTGTCCATCCAATCAATCATCTCGTCAACAGTATCACAGGTTTGGTGGTAACACCAATATCCATCAACAAGTCCTCCGAATCCCATTGTTACAGTTCCGAGATTATCTTGGAAACTTGCATGGTCTGAGCGGGCGGTCGTATCTTCATAGACAATAATTTCAGGCCTATCTTTTGCCAACCAATCGTCTACTTTCCAAGTACTTGAGTCATAACCGGTTCCAATCAATGTAGATGTTTGTTCTTCAACACCAATGGCATCAGAACCGATCCACAGTGCCAAATTAACCATTCCTGGCTGGTTCATAACATCATGATCAAGACTTGGTCCAATGTAAACTCTCATCGGCCAAACTTCCTCGTCTTTTGGATAACCATCAGGGTCGATTTCCGGGTCCGGGTCACAGTTAGGCTCTCCGCCTCCATGGTTGCCGCCACAAGGCGCTCCACCGCCACCAGGCCAGTTAACTCCAGCCATATCTAGGTTCACGTAGTTGGTAACTTCGACGTCAGGGTTGTCTTCTTTGACCCATTCCTCGGTCCAGTAATCGCTACCTCTCTTGCCACCTTCTTCACCAGACCAAAGGCAGAAAACCATGGTATTTCTTGTACTGTAACTAGCCATTGCTTCTGCAACAGTCAAAACCATACTGGTTCCAGCAGTGTTATCGTAAGCACCAACTCTTGTCCCGTAGGTTCTTTCACCGAGAACGTGGGGGGAAATCAATCCACCATTAATCGGTGGAGCAATGTCGAAATGGGCACCAAAAACCATCCATTTATCGGGGTTAACTTCACCGAATCTGTAACCACATATGTTGTACGCTTCAGGATTTTGTTGTCCAGTATTAATTGAATCGTAAACGAATCTTTGATTGATAACTTCGAGACCGAAACCTTCGAGCTCTTTTATCAGATATTGTGCCCCGTCCTCGTAAGCAGCATTACCTTGTCCTGCCCATCTATCCAAGTAACCCACAGCATTATCTTGTCCGCAACCTACCACTGTAAGGTCTGTACATGGGGTTTCATCTGACATGATGTTAATGTAATTCAAGACGGTCCTTCCATCTACCATCCCCATCGAGTGCCTGCCGCCTTCTGGTTCACTGTAAGCGGCAGCAAATGGCCTATCTATTCCTAGTCTAATTGCTACAACCTTTCCTCCATTATTATCTGAAGGTTGAACAGAATCAAGCGAGGTATTGGACGAAGTCCTCGAAATGCCCTGGTTGTCAGACTTGTCAAAACCGTCTCGCGCATACCAAGTTCTCCAAGATTCTGTGAGGTCGCGGATTGGCCAATCTTCTCTTCCGTATTCTCCAACCATTACTACTGCAGTATCGGTCCTAGGAGGGGCTAGGACAGTAAGTTGTACCGATTCTCCAGCTTCTATGTCAACAACGGTGGAATTTTGCACAAAACCATCTTCAGGATTTAGTATCAAGTAAGGGACAAAGGCAGACAAATCAGAATCAGCAGCGATCGTTATTGCTTGAAATTCTCCACCAATCCACGTGGCTGGAGTGACAACTACGTCTCCTTCAGAAACAGTAGAATCAACTTCTTCACCGAAGCAACCACTTAGTGGTGCAAGACAGAATAACAGAGCGAGAAAACCCGCTGTTATTGGCCGCTGCATATTACCCCGTAGATGCGACCCCTTCTCAATGCTACTATTAATTGCGAAATCAAGGGAGCAAAGGTTTGATAATCTTCTAAGTCCAATTATATCATGAGAATAATGGTAATCACAGCCCCACTTATTCATGAATTGCTAAGAAAGAAGAGATGCGCTAAAGGCGTTTGCCGCCCAACAAGAACAAGTTATCTATGGGCAAAAATGGTAAGGTCTGAACAAGAAGATAAAACTCCGGTAATCGAAGGGTAATCACTCATTCATCAATTCTTGATTAATCATGAAAAATTGACTTCCTAATATCCCAATTAAGGCGATAGTGAAGAAACTCGGCCATGGAAAGCCCCCTTCTAGTCCAAGCATAACTAAAATTCCAATTAGAATAAACACGTATCCAGCAATAGCACAAATTAGTGGGATTAACGATGTATGCCAACGATAGTGATATGCGCGATAAGCCATTTCCATACTTATTTCGAGGCTACCCGAATCCATCATGTGAAGCATCAGCCTAAACGCTACATGAGCAATTTGAGAAATAACCGCAACCAGTGTTAGAATCATGAAAATAATTCCAGTGATTGCAATAATTCCTCCCTCTGGTTCACCGAACATAGAGAACCAACTAAAAAACTCTGTGAATCCGAATCCAGAAGCCCGAATTCCGAAAGGAGTAATCTCGAAAAATCCACCTAGTGTAATCCAACTTGCGAATAGCCCGATAATCAACATCAAAGCACCTGTGCCATGTAGGGCGTGGGATAACGCAACAATTCCACTCATCGGTTCTGTAGCAGATTTTGCTACGGCTTTTGGGGTTTCACCCCACTCGAATTCTCCGTCACAGACAGGACAAGAAAATTCTCCATAAGCATCGTCATCAAGTTCGATTTCCGCGTCACAATGGGGACAAAGAATTTCTACCATACAACAAACCATGAGAGGTATGTAAAGAACATTGGCCCGTTTTTGAAATCGGTTACGAATCACAACTCATTAGGAACTGGCGTTTGGTCCATATGAAGGAAAGCATAGACTGCCCACCATGTAACGATGTCCCATGAATGAACAAGATTGTTAATTCCTGTAGAATCATCTGTGCCCATGTATTCAATCATAGTCTCCATCGTATCGCATTCACGGTGATAGCAAGGGTATCCATCTACCAACCCGTTCCACCCCAGAGTGGCCACGCCGATGTTTTGGAACGAATCATGGTCACTTCGGGCCGTTGGTGATTCGTAAATCGCCACAGTATCTTCATAGATATCTCCCCAAAGTGGACTTTCTCCATCTGCGGCCCAGGCCTCTCTTCCACGCTCAATTTCATATCCAAGATCTAGTGCATCAGCGCCAATCCATTCTGCTAGATAGTACATTCCGGGTTGGTCTATCACATCCCCAGTTCCATCCGGCCCTAAATAAACAGACAGAGCATAATCGCCAGGGTAATTGACTCCAGCCATATCCAAATTGAGATAGTTGCTTACTGTAATTCCATCAGGCAGGTCGTTAGCGAAAGAACGCGACCCCCACAAACCTTCTTCTTCAGAAGACCATAAACAGAACACCATGGTTCTCCTTGCATCAAATTCAGCAAGGACCTTTGCAGTACTCAAAACCATACTTGAACCAGCCGCGTTATCGTAAGCACCATGTCTGGTGCCGTAGCCGGGAACACCAATTTCTGCACCCGGAGTGTAAGCTACAGGAGGGGCGATGTCAAAGTGAGCGCCGAAAATAAGCCACTCGTCTGGATAGACTGAACCGTCCTTGTATCCACAAATATTGACTGCCCACGCAGTATTCCATTGGAACCGGTGTACTTCTACTCGGTCTAACCCATATCCTTGCATTACCCCTTCAAAGTAAGTTATTGCATGTTCATAGGAGGGATTTGCATTACCAATCCAACGGTCTAGATATCCTACAGCACCATCAGGTCCACAAGTTGCACAAGGGGTGTCGTCTGCAATGAAATCAACCCATTCGTATACATCTCGGCCATTCACCCAGCCCCCGCTTGCGCCAACACCATCGGCCTCTGTTAGGTCGGATCTCTGGTCACGAATAGTTTCAAGCGATTTGATGACAACATCTCCTCCGCTTTGGTTGGCAGGAACAATCCATTTCCATTCTCCACCAGCATCTTCGTTGTCAGTCGCCATTATTGCTGCTGAACCTTCAGTTTGACCACCAGCCCAAGCCGCCCACGAAACATCAGGTGCACGAATTGGCCAATTTTCTCGTCCATGGTCCCCAATTAGGAATATGACATCCGAGTTTCTTGGTGGGAACAAGACGTTCAGCGATACAGATTCCCCGTCTTTGAGGTCAAAGACGGTTCCGTTTTGAGCTCTCATCGATCCTGGGTCTTGAACAAAATACGGAACAAACACACTCATTGCAGCATCTGCTTTTAGTGTAATCACAGACCATTCTCCACCAGGAATAATAGATGGAGATACCTTCAAATCACTTTCAGAAATTTCCTCAGGAGGGCTATCTTCTCCGAAACAACCGGAGAGGGGCGCAAGGCACATCACGGCCACCATCAGCAAAGCGCGCATCACATCCATGCACACTCCGAGAACTACCCTATTGTTGAATGATATGGTTACATTCTCATTTCCGGTGTATGGAATACACTTTCCGCTTACAGGATAAGGGTTATACACAGACCATCGGCCCGATTAATCGATGGCGACTGTTCGGTTGGACCAAAAATCCCGGGCACTAGTCCGGGCAATACCCAACTCCTATTCACGGGCATTGGCTAATTTTTTCGGAACCGGTCCAACAGACATCGAGTTAGCGAAAACACACCACGCTGCATATGTGGAGGCATTGACTTCTAACGGAGTTGAAGTTACAGTACTGGAAGCAGACGACAATCATCCGGACTGCATTTTCGTTGAAGATCAAGCAGTAGTTATTGACGGACATGTCCTTCTTCCAGTCCCTGGGCACGAATCTAGAAGGGGAGAACAGCCACCAATTACAGAATTTCTCTCTGATGAATTAGAAGGTCATCAAATCTGCAAAATGGAACCTCCTGCAATGATGGATGGAGGAGATATTCTCCGCTTGGGTAACCTGTTCTTTGTAGGGCGTTCAACTAGAACAAACGATGCTGGTATCGATGAGCTAAGAGACTTACTCAAACACCTTGGACATGAGTTAAGAGTGGTTGACATTCCTTCACAAGCATTACACTTGACAAGTATCTGTTCAACCCCCTCAGATCAGATTATTCTAGCACCCGAAGGTTACATTACTCCAGAATCATTTGGCGAAATGCCTGAAGGATGTGAAGTAATTATGATGCCAGAAGAAGAGGTGTATGGCTGTAACACAATCGGACTTCCTGGCAATAAGGTAATCATTGCAGACGGGTATCCAACTGTTAGAAAAACACTCGAAGAGAAAGGCTTCGAATGCATAGTGTTAGACATGGGCCAAATTAGGGCCGCAGACGGCTCACTGACTTGCTGTTCAATATTCTACTAAAATCTACCAAGCGTTTTGATATACGCGCGCTAGGTGGCAAAGATGCTGCAGGGGTTGCCAAGCTTGGTCAACGGCGCTGGGATGAGGTCCCAGTCTCTATGAGTTCGCAGGTTCAAATCCTGCCCTCTGCACCAATTTTTTTGACGCAATGGATGATATACATCGTATTACAACGGGAGAATAGGTGTAATGATGGCCTCTTTTAGAATATGCTCGAACTGCTACGGAACCCAAGTTTATCCGTACATGGGGTTCATGACAGGAGAGAAATATCAATGCCAAGAATGCGATGAGATACTAGTTATGCCAATCGAGTTCGATAACGTTGAGGATTATCTTAACTTTCTCAAAGTACAAAGTCCAGAGAAATTCAAAGAGATCAAAGGAAATTTCAAAGTTGAAGAATCTGAAAAAGACACACCTGATGCACCGCAATTAGATTCACAACCACCTTCTGGTAATGAGAAACTATCTCACCTTTGCATTTTCGAAGGGTGCCAGAAAGGAAAAAGAAGTGGGACAGATTACTGTCGAAAACACTGGCTCGAAGGACACGATGTTGAATTCTGAATTATTCTAATGGTCGATAATTCAGGGTCATGATTATTGAGTTAGACTGTCCCCCCCTGGGCGATGAAGATGTTTAAAATCGAATCTATGCCCGCTAAAATATGCCTTGGAATTTCAGCATTCCTTTTGTTAATATATTCAATGAGTTTCATGTTTTTCGCTACAGAATATGTAACTGGTGGAGACACTGGATTTTCTTTAATCAATAATGGTCTAGCAGGAGTTGAAAGCGATGAAGCATATGGCCACGGAGGCCCAGAATCCGCATTCAACGGGGTATTGTTCTTTGGTATTTTCATATCAACAATGCTTATTCTATTCGAAGGCGCAAAGGGTAAGTGGAGAATTATGCTACCTGTTACAATAGGTATGGCAACAATGTCCGCCTGCATTTGGGCATATTGGAACCCAGATAGCGCAGCTAGCGACACGCCAAAATACGTTTCAATTTTGGTTACGTTAGTTTACTTTGCAGCCTACATGTTCCTTCGGGAGGAAGGAGTTAATGACGGATTATCAGATTTCAAACCAGGGTTGAAAGTAAAAGATAAGATCGCAATGTCAGCGCTTATTTTGCTCGTAATAGCAGGATTATACTATTCTCTACGCATGATTTTCACGCCAGATGAAGTAATCTCTCAAGGCTTCCCTTCAGATTTGTCTGATGATTTAGACAAATTAGGACTGGGGGCGCCATTACCTACTACGGTTTCAGTAACTGGAGCAATGCTCCTAATATACACACTTTGGTCTGCATTAGTGCTAATGGAAGGGGCCTCTGGAAAGTGGACAATTATGCACCCTTCAGCAATGGCATTTGTTGCAGCAACAGTCACAACATATGTCGGACTTGTTGCCGGCACCGCTCGTTTAGCAAGCGACAACAACCGAGCGGATATTTTGACGATACCGGTGATTATGTTATTGGTTTTAATCAGTTATTATCGACTTAAGAAAGAGGGCATGGAAGATGAAATGACATTCATGGGAGAGCCAGCAGAAGGAGGCATGTTCACAAATGGATTGTTGATTCTTGCATTAATCCTCGGACTTTTGACTGCCTGGAATAATATTGACATTATCTTTTGATTAGGAAAGAAGATCGGCCCTAGCCGTGTTGAATACAGCACGACCTCGTGAGGTTATTTTGTGTTGCCAAACTGAATCCTTTGGATTGAAAGCTCTCAGCATTTGCTCTCTACTCCAATGTCTTCTAGCATCCATCTCATTCATGTGTAAACCCCATTGAGTCCAGCGATTTTCTGCACGCGAGGCCTGTAGAACTTTAATCGGTTTGAAAGTTCCAAACTCTTGAGTAATTGAAGTCCATTTGATATTGCTGTACCTATCTTCTAAGCCTTGGTGAAGGTCGCCAAGAATCTCATAACCAACTCCAGCATTAGGGTCCAAACTCTCGACATGTCCGGGGAATAAAGCATCCAAATGTGTGAAATCATCTGGGCCCATTCCAGCAGAGACTAGCAAAGTGTCGTGTCCACTGGGACCTAGCCCTGTGTGAAGATCAATAGCCCAAATATGACTGACAGATTCCAGTTTTTTGTCCAGCCAATTAAGCAGTAAATCAGGCCCTGGTTGCAAACAATTACCACCATATTGAATCGCTTTAGGATATTCATATTGACCTTCAGCAATCCATTGCTTTAGATTATTGAATCCGTATTTACGAATCAAATTTAGAGATTTTAATTTGAACCACCTTTCTTTTTGCGGAGGGGGGCTTTCAGGATTAATGAATTCACGGACCTTTTCGTATCCTTCTGCAACGCCCTCATATTTTTGGCCACGCTTTAGGAAATTACGATTGAGGTCCACATTATTTTCATTGAATCTTCTCCACCACGCCATCCCGTAAGGGTTGATGATATGTACGAAAATAATTGCATGGTCTTTGAACGGCTCTTGTTTGGATAAATCATCCATGACAGCCAATTGAATTGCACTACCAGGATATCCTTCTACTCCATGGACTCCGCTGCTAGAAAGTAACACCTTGCCTGATTGAAGAGACCCAACAACTGCTACGTCAATACACAAAGGTTCGCCATCCGGGCCAGTCATTCCAATTTCCAATCTCTCATTTTCGACTTTGTGGCCTGCATTACGCAAGTCACCACAAGCGATTAGGAACCTCCCAGCAGCTTCTGCATAGGAGTTTGCAAACCAAAAGCGCCCCTCCATGTCTTCTGCTGTAACATTCAACATTTGACACTACCGAACTATCAAGAATCACCAGCCCCTAACAAAATCGATGCCGGAGGATTTGGTTGCAGCCGATATTCGGGTCGCGAAGACTTTACCTTCGAAATTTTATCATGATAAATCTCTCTTCGATTCACTTCTTTCAGTATTCAACGGTTGGCAATACGCGGCTCATGATTCTGAATTAGAGACCAACACCATCGTACCACTAAGTCACATTGAATCTATTACTGGCGAACCTGCAATAATTGTGAGGGGCGATAAAGTAGAGTGCTTATCGAATATTTGTACTCACAGAGGGATGCGTCTGATATCACAGCCTTGTAACAAATCTACTTTGCAATGCGAATATCACGGCCGTACCTTTGATTTGGAAGGTAACATGAAGCACATGCCTGAATTTGAGCAAGCGATAGGGTTTCCTAGCGAATCAGATAACCTGCACAAGTTTGCCATGGATGCCTGGAAAGGCCTGCATTTCATTTCACAGGAAGATACTCAACAATTACCATGGGATGAACTAAACGAACGGTTTGGATTTCTTGATATCGAATCATATGTTCACGACCCAAGTCGCGATAGAGACCATTCAATCGCAGCAAATTGGATGCTATATGTCGACAATTATCTTGAAGGATTTCACATTCCATTTGTTCACCCAGAATTGAATCAAACATTGGATTATTCAGGTTATTCAACAGAAGTTTTCGAAGGAGGAGTATTGCAAATTGGCAAAGCGTCAGAAGGCGATGTCAAATTCGATTTGCCCGAAATTCATCCGGATTTTGGACAAGAAATCGCTGCATATTATCTGTGGATGTTTCCAAATATGATGTTCAATTTCTACCCCTGGGGGCTTTCACTGAACATCGTGATACCGGTTTCATCTGAAGAAACCCGGGTGTTGTATCGGGGTTATGTCAAAGACGCAGCCCTTGCTGAAAAAGGCGCAGGATCTATTCTTGATACAGTTGAGATTCAAGACCAGAACATTATCGAGGAAGTGCACAAATCTATGCACTCAAAGGTATATGATAGAGGTAGATATTCCCCCACTCGTGAACAAGGAGTACATCACTTTCACAGAATTATATCGAAGATTTGTGAGCAGATGTTTTAGGTGCATATTACAACCAATGGATGGGTGAAGTTATGGAAGAGCTGCCTTTGTTAACCATGACGAAATCTCGTATAGTTGGTGTTCAACCAAATTTATCACAAGAATCACAAGCACTTCTGGAAACACTTTCTGGGCTCTGCTCATTTCACACTTGCGAAGATTTGGCCAGCTTCCTGTTCACAGAGATGTTTAGGGATTTAGTCGGCGAAGGAGAGCCCTGGATAATTTTCGAAATAGGTGTTTACAAAGACCATACTAAAACAATAGAATCCATCCCTGTTCATGACGGAATTACTCTTGCAGATGGGGCAATGTCAGGAGGGATTCCGGGGCATCTTGCCTTAGTCAAATCTGAAGCCGAGTGCTCGAAAACCCTCTCAATTTGGCATAATCAAGTAGTAAACGGATAAAGCGATTCTTTGAAAGGGGGCCTATGGCCCCATTAAACCGGAGAGAGGTCCATGGGCGACGACAATTTCCGAGACGCGCTGCCCGACCCGGACCCGGAACAGACTCTAGAATGGCAAGAAGCAATACGTGCTGTAAGCGATGCTTTGGGCCCAGAAAGGGCACACCGATTGTTGATGCAGACAATTGGGGCGGCTAGAGAAGAGGGCATCGATATTGATGTTGTAAACACTCCATATCTCAATACAATTCACCCATCACAACAACCAGCATATCCTGGCGACTTGGAGATGGAAAAGCGTATTCACGGGATTATTTCTTGGAATGCAATGATGATGGTCACTAGAGCCAACAAAGCAAATGATGGAATTGGCGGACACATCTCGACTTTCGCATCAAACTCTCACCTTTGGGAAGTAGGTCAAAATCACTACTATCGTGGCAAGGATTTGGATGGTTGGGGAGACCATGTTTACTGGCAAGGCCATGCAAGCCCCGGCGTATATTCTCGAGCCTGGTTAGAGGGTAGATTGACGAGAGAAAACATTGACAATTTCAGAATCGAATGTGATGGAAATGGGCTTTCATCATATCCTCACCCAAGGTTAATGCCTGATTTTTGGGAATACCCTAGTGTTTCGATGGGCCTTGGAGGTATGACAGCGATACACACTGCACGCTTCAACAGGTATCTCTCTAGCCGCGGACTTGCGGATACTTCCAATTCCAGAGTTTGGTACACAATGGGTGACGGTGAATCGGATGAACCCGAGTCGCTTTCTCAACTAACTCTTGCATCTAGGGAGAATCTCAATAATGTGATTATGATAATGAATTGTAATCTGCAAAGATTGGATGGGCCAGTCCGAGGTAACTCAAAAATCGTTCAGGAATTAGAAGGACGGTTCAGAGGCTCCGGATGGAATGTGATCAAGATTCTGTGGGGCTCAATGTGGGATGATTTGTTCGCCCGAGATTCAGAAGGCGCGTTGGCAAATAGGCTACAAGAGTTGGTCGATGGAGACGAACAAAGAATCTTCACAAGCGACGCTTCAACGTTCAGAAACGAATTATTCAACACCCCTCAACTGAAGGCCATGGTCGCACACCTAAGCGACGAAGATTTGGAAGCACTAGCATCTAATCTTGGAGGGCACGATATGGTGAAAATCAATGCAGCATATGCTGCTGCAGAAGCATCTAATGACAAACCGACAATCATTCTTGCACGCACAATCAAAGGATATGGATTAGGCCCAGCATTTGCAGGAAGAAACTCTACTCATGGTAAGAAGAAGGCAGATGTTGACAGCATCAAATGGATGCGTGACGACCTAGGACTTTCATTCACAGATGAAGAATTGGAAGATTACCCATTCATCACACCTGATAGTGAGCCCGAGGCAGTTGCTTATCTCAAGGAAAGAAGGGATGCAATGGGCGGGTTCTGTCCTGAGAGGAGAACCCCTCCTAGCGAACTTGAGCCTCCAGGGCCAGAAGGATATTCTTCATTTGATGAAGGCACAAAAGGAGAAATGCAAGTTTCTACAACTATGGCTTTTGTTAGATTGTTAAGCGGGCTGATGAAAGACAAATCAATTGGAAAAAGGATTGTTCCAATCGTCCCTGATGAAGCTAGGACTTTCGGTATGGACCCATTATTCGCCCAGTTCGGAATTTACCACCCCGAAGGCCAATTGTATACCCCTGTCGACCATAAGATGTTGATGAAATACAAAGAAAGCGAGACTGGGCAACTCTTCGAAGAAGGGATTTCAGAAGCAGGAGCGATGTCGACTTTTATCGCTAGTGCAACTTCATATTCTACACAAGGTTGCCCGACAATACCATTCTACATCTTCTACAGTATGTTTGGATTCCAAAGGGTAGCAGATTTGGTCTGGTCTGCAGCCGACCAGAGAGCAAGAGGGTTCATGATTGGCGCAACTAGTGGAAGAACCACTCTAAATGGAGAAGGACTTCAGCACCAAGATGGTCATAGCCTTTTGATGGCACATACTAACCCTGCAGTAAGAGCCTATGACCCCGCCTTCGCCTATGAATTAGCAACAATTATTCGTGCAGGAATCAACGAAATGTATGTTGATGAAAGGGATGTAATGTACTACATCGCAGTATACAATGAAAACCATCCAATGCCTCCTAAGCCAGCAGGTTCAGAGGAAGGAATTGTCAAGGGAATGTACAAACTTAGAAGCGCACCTAAGGGTGAAGGACCAATCGTAAGATTGGTTGGCTCTGGGCCAATTATGTTGCAACTATTGGCAGCGGTAGAAATCTTGGAGACATATGGTGTACGCTCGGAGATTTATTCTGCAACATCATATGGTGAACTGAGGAGAGAAGGCCTTGAATGCGAACGAAATAATCGCTTGAATCCAAGCGATGCACGACAGATACCATATGTTGAGCAACTTCTCGGCGAGGGAACATATCCAACAATTGCTGTAAGCGATAACCAAATCGCTGTACCAGATATGATTAGGCAATGGGTTGGCGGCGATTATTCGGTTCTAGGAACAGACGGATTTGGAAGATCTGATACTAGACCTAACCTGCGTAAATTCTTCGAAATAGATTCTCAAAACATCACAATCGCAGCACTATCTTCACTAGTTAGAAGCAAGGAAATCGACTCTGAAGTTTTCGACAAGGCGATGAAAGATTTGGGAATATCTCGTGACAGAGACGACATCACAGCTCTTTGATTATTCAAGCCGTTAAGACCTTCCATTTCTTGCAAGGAAAACAAGCAAGTCAATAATTCCAATGACTGCAAAACTGAAACCCTCTATCTCGTAGCCATTAAAAAATAGGTAAATGCCCAATATCAAAAAAACTGGAATATCGATTAACGGATGTATCACAGGCCCCCATAACCATCCAATCAATTTACCACCTCAGGCATCCTTCCTCGCAACCTTAACCAAGTTTCAGCACCGAAAGTTAGTGCGTAAAGCGAGGCTAACCACAAAGTTGGTCGAGCCCAATATCCGGCGGGGTCATCAATCAATAAAATACACAACCACGTTAGCGTAACTAGGTCTAGAATCCACCTAACCCCTGCTAGAATTTGTTTTGAATTCGATTGCATTTCAGTTAACTGAGTGTCAGTTAATACTGCGGTAATCCCCTTTAATTTGGATAGAGCATTACCGCCATTCCATCTGATTTTTCCTAACTTGAATCTATTCCAGCCATCGATTACTAAGAATAGAGATACCCAAACTACGACTACTTCCAACAAGGGTTCTGCTCCATACAAATCTAAGCCGTTGAATGACCAATATAACAAGCCCCAAAGCCATGCTATTATCAAAATTTGAGAGGTTTTTGCGAACTTACTCAATTTTCTTAGTAACTCTGCATCATGCGATAATAGCATTTCCAATGATATGACCAATCCCACACTGAATGTAAGGATGAAACTGCCAGCAAGCCACCACCATTCTAGAGAGGAATCTCTCCATGCCAATAATAGGGCAACAAGAGTCCAAGCCATTACCAAAGATGTACTCGCATTCACTGTTGCCTGCATTACGTACAACGGGTCACGCCCATCTTTGAGGACCGCTAAACCGCCCATCAATCGAACTTCGAATGCTGAATCATCGACAACGCCTTGGGCAGCAGCAGTCATTCCACCAATCGATTTTAGCCGGGCCGACTCTACCAGTCCTTCTGCATCACTATCTGCACCACCAGTCCATTTAGAGCCACGAGCAGCAGCGGCAGCAGCACCTCGCCCTCTACTACGCCCTTTACCAGCACTTCTCGCTTTGGCCCAAGCTCTGATTTCTGGAGTTGTAACATCCTCTACTTGATCCTCATTTAGTGGCGCTCCGTGATCGGTGTATAACCATCGACATTGAATTGGAATAGGGGCGGGGTCGACATCGGGTGCAACCATTTGAAATTGCCCCGGTCCAAGGGTAGGTAATTGCTTGACCAGATCCTGGTCACCTCCACTTTCTTTGAGCAGGTGTCGGACCTTTTCTACATCTTGAGGCTGAGTGAATCTGCCGATGAAAGTAGTATTTGCTTGGGCTAGAATTTTGTAATCTACATCCGATACATTTTGCGTTGCTAATACACAAGCAACCCCATATTTCCTAGCCTGCTTGAATATCAATTTGATTAGGTCCTTAGCAGGAGGATTCCTTGGGTGTGGTGGCAGATAAGGTGCTACTTCATCCATGAAGAACAGCAGTTTCAATTCACCCTCTGCAGGTTGTTGAGTCAACATCCAGTCGTAGAGTTCACGCGCCAATTCTTGAACGAAATATTGCTTTTGGGCCTCATCTTGAATCGTGTTTAGATACACGATATTCAAAGGAACCTTTCCGGGCATTGCAGGTTCACAGAAGGAATCGATATCTATCGGAACTCCATTGGAGAATAATAGTTGATTTACACCACTACTGAAAGCGGATAGACGCCTTGCCAGATCATTACGTGTTGATTTTGGCAACATGTCGTCATAGTCACGAAGACCATGTTCGAACATGATTTCTTCCCATGGTGGAATTTCGGGCTTATCTTCATCATCTTCAACATCGATGAAAGCCTCGGGATAAAGTGCACGAGTGAAGTTTTCTTGTGGCTCTCTGACGACTTTAGCCAACCCTCTAAAGTCACCTACATCAAGCCCCAATCTTGTTCCATTAACTAGAATTTCATACAAGAAAGGCTTCACAACTTTGCCTTGCGTTTTCTCAACATCAAACCCAGCTAAGTTACTGAAACCAGCAGCAACCATGTCCCATGCAGTAATCGCTTCTTCGGGGTCTAGATCAGCGGGGGGCGAGCGAAATGGGTCTATACACAACGGCAACCCCTTCGAACGCAGAGGCGTCCAAATCCTGACTTCCATTGTAGAAAGCAACTTCTTCATTCGGTCAACTTCCCCTCCTTGCTCAGCCAAATCTTTCTCATCAATTCCTAAAGCAAGCCTTGCTAAATCTCCTTGAGGGTCAAGAATTAATGCCGGGATGCCAGCTAAAGCAGCCTCTTCTATTACCGATTTTGCCATTACAGTTTTTCCAGAACCTGTCGAGCCCAGCATTGCGGCGTGTCTAGCCAAAACCATCTTGTCAATTTGGACGATTTCACCATTATCTCGCCTCTCTCCCAAGAGCATCCCCTTTGCCTTGATTTTCTTTTTTCGAGAGGGTTTTGGATTTTCGAGAATATCATCGACGAGGTCTCTCAATTCATGAGAATCCTCCTCGGACATGAGCCGGCCAACAGTGCCTACCCTCTTGAGGATGACTACGCCCACTACGTGGGCGGGACACACTCAAGGAGGCGAACCCTTTCGCCGATACATGGACCGCATCCCTCTGGCGAAACCGTTCTGGGACGAGGAGTGCGAGAAGGCAGCAATCGCAGCACTGTCGAGCGGAAGGTGGGTCAAAGGCCCACAAGCAAAAAACTTCGGAGAAGAATTTGCAAAGTGGTGTGGAGCAGCAGCAGCAGTCCCTTGCCAGAGCGGGTCTGCTGCATTATGGGCTGCTATGCGCCTACTTGGTATTGGGCCGGGCGATGAAGTGATTGTTCCAGGGATGACTTTCATAGCGACAGCAACTTCAGTAAGTTTAGTCGGAGCAACACCGATTTTTGCCGATATTGAACCTGATTATTGGTGCATTTGCCCAGACGATGTCGAAGCAAAAATTACTGACAAAACCAAGGCGGTTATCGGTGTGCATATTTTTGGTCAACCATTTTCTTCTAGACTTAGAGAAATTTGTGACAAACACGGGATAGCACTCGTTGAAGATGCTGCGCAAGCACACGGCGCGAGTCTAAATGGGATCAAAGCAGGAGCAATCGGTGATATTGCCTGCTTCTCATTTTTCCCGTCAAAAAATATGGCAGTTGGGGGAGAAGGGGGTATGATTACAACCACTCGTCACGACTTGGCACAGAGGTTGACGAGATTGGTTGACCATGGTCGAAATGATCAACTCGAATCAATCGAACTAGGTACAAATTTACGGATGAGCGAAGTGTCTGCAGCAATAGGCAGAATACAATTGAAACACCTAGAGAATTGGACTTCTGTACGAAGGCAGAATGCTATTACAATCAACCATTCAACAAAGACGCGCCCCGAATCTGAACATGCCTGGCATCAATTATGTATTTTGAGCGATAACCCTGGTGAATTGATTTCTAAATTCAATGATGCTGGTATCGATGCAAGAGTCCACTATCCGATTCCATGTAATCGACATCAGGTTTATTCCGAGCATCATCAACATGAGAATAGTTTGCAGGTTTGTGATGAAATAGCGCACAAACTCGTAGCAATACCTGTTCACCCATCGATTACTATGGATGATATTCAGAGAATCAATTCAGTTTTGAGTCACTAATCATTCTCGAAAGCGAAGAATTAGACCATCCTTTGAGGTAAGTTAACTCTAAGCCAAGCCATGATGGAAGCGCCACATTCTGAGATTCATCTTCTAATTCTACTTCGGCGATAATTAGCCCACTAATCGGGCCTTCAAATTCGTCAACTTCCCAAAGCAAACCGTCTTCTCCATTCCAGTAATGGCGAACTTTACTAATCGAGGGTAAACCATCTAGGGCTAAATCGTTGTATAAGTCGAGTGGTAAATCCCATTCAAATTCTGGTGCAGAAGCGCCAATTCTTCGCCCCTTGGCGGTTAAAGTAACAACGCCTTCACTCAATCTAATTCTCCATGTTGTTAGATTTACAAGTGCCCGACTCTCTTCGACGAGAACATGACTCCTCCACATTATTTTACCATCAATGTGCTTGACACCATCAAGATAAGTTTGGAAAATGGCGCTAGATTTACCGCATCTCCACGGCTTGTCATTTCGCCCATCGACTAGAAACCGACGCTCTATTTCGACTCCCATCAATTCTCATCCTCTATTTTCTGAGATCTAGCTTTGGACATAATCTCTTCATCGAGGAACCAAAACGTAGGCGTTTCGGAAATGTGCTTGTCCCAATGTTGAACGGTCCTAGCCCATATTTCTGAATCAGCGTTTTCTTTACAATAACCTAGAACCCAATCCATTTGCGATTGTAACTCTTCATCATCTGGAGAATTTCGCTTTAGATTTTCAGCAGTCATTGCCATATTCATCATGAACATTGGAGATAGAGCATATGTCCAGAATGGATTTCTCTCAAAGTCAACGCTTCTCTGAGCAGTCCATAACGAAAACACTCTATCATACAGATAACCAACGCACAAGACAATTAGAATTAGTCCAGCGAAGATACTGAGTAATCCGATGTATGTTGCAGGAATCCCTAGAACAGAGTTGCTGAAACAAAACCCTTCATCACATTTGTCAGAAAATCTCCAACTGACATAATCCCATAATAGTAGAGTTAATGTTGAGCCCAGAAGACCTAGCGAAATGATAGATTGAGATTGCTGCATACGCCAATATTGGCGCATTACCCATTTCTTGACAGGGTTGATGCTAGAACTTGTCATCATACCTCCCACGAACACTGCTTATTCATATTATCATGGGTGAAATGTCTGATTGTCATACCAATGTTAGATTATATGCGTACGGCCGCATGAATTTATTTTCTTATTTGACAATAACATTAGCAACTTACAATAGTTTAGTTGAGGATCAAGAATTTCTAACTGTAGTTCCTTAGGAAGCAGAATGATAGGATAAGTCTGAAGGCCGAACCTCTGGTGGGCCCTACGTGGTCAAAGTCGCTTTACTCGGTTGCGGCCGCTGGGGCCAAAATCACCTGAGGGTTCTTTCATCTTTTAGAGAGAAAGGAATAATCGATTACATAACCGTTGTAGACACATCAAAATCAGCGAGAGATGCTGCGATTTTAGCAGACGAAACTAAGAGCGATTTTGATAATGTAGATGCAGATTTAGTAATCATAGCAACCCCTTCGAATCTTCATGCTTCTCAGGCGAGAGATTTGTTGTCAAAAGGATACCATGTGCTGGTTGAGAAACCGCTAGGTTGCTCAGAATCAGAAGCAGCCCAGGTCCTTGCTAGCGCTAGAGAATTTGGCAGGATTATAGGGGTCGGATTATTGTTGAGATTTCACCCCGCTGTAGCGCTCGCTAACCAACTGATTAACAATGGAGAGTTAGGCAGACTCGTCTCGTTAAGATTCGTACGTAGAACAACACGAAACGCGCCTGAAGACGGTAATGTGATTGAAGCCTTAGGAGTTCATGCAATTGACTTGATGTGTAATTTCATGAGTGAATCTGAACCTAGTGCAGTCAATGTTGAAGGCGATGAAATTGAAGCCCGTATAGCATTAGAATTCCCACACGGGATTGAAGCGATTATCGATGTTGCATGGCAAGCTAGTCAAGAGCGAAGGAGCGTAACTTTAGTCGGATCTATCGCTACTTTGAGATTTGATTTAGACGTTCATGATAGAGTTGAATTAATTTCGAATGATGGGGAAAAAGAAATTTTTTGTGAATCGACGATTTCTCCACTTGAAGCCGAATTGGAAAACATCATCACTGGAATTAACAATTTTAATTCAGGATATGCTTGGGCCCCTACTCCTGATTATGGGGCGGCTTTGAGAGGTGTTAGATGGACCGAGAGAGCGATTCAAGCATTACCAATTTCAAGGCCACATTGAAGAATCTGATGCCTCTCGCACGAACATGGCCGGTAGTTCGTCACCCGAAGATTCCGAACCTCTTTTCGTTCTAGAACCGCTTCCAGAACTATCTGGCGTGATAGACTCATTCGCAGCCGCTAACCCGATTTTCCTATTGGTCAGCTTTGGTGCAGTCATTTATTTATTGACAAATTATGAGGATCCGTTGAAGAAATTGTGGACAACATCATTAGGGGCCATCGGTTTCAATTTTTACGTTACAGATTCAATGTTTTACACGATGATTTTTACTAGCGTTTACATTCTAGGATTCTTCGTAATATGGGGGGCGATTCGTTGGGATGAACTAAAGGCATTATTGGGGATGGACCGAGCAAGAATTATCTCGATTGTTTCATTCATTGTTTGTACATGGATTTTGGTCGTATTGGGTACAGCAATCGGTATGCCAACAGGTCCGGGCGTAGTCATCTGTGGATTGACAACCGCCTATCTATGGTGGACCTATTATTCACTTGAGCCAGCCACCGTTTGATAGCGAAGGGTCAAGGACTTCGCACGCACACCTTAGGTCATGGCAACATTTTCCAGCCATCCCGATTTACCCGAGATTCTTGAGAATCTACTCGAGGACGATGTGCACACATTGTTCTTGAAAGCAGATTGTCCACCTAGAACTAAAGCAGGAGGAATCGGCAATCTTCGTCTAGCCGATGTCGAAGGCGCTGACGACGGCGGATGGGATACATTACGCTTAGAGTCGCTGCAAGAAGAGATACTAACTTTAGTTGATGAAAACCGAGACCGCTCAGACTGTTTTCTAGAAATAGATAGGAAGGGGTGCCAAGTAATTCAGTTAGGAGATTTGAGGATATCTTGTGCTTGGCCTCCCTTCGCAGATGCTAGAGAGATCACGATTGTTAGACCTGTAGCTAAGTTATCATTGGGCGATTATGAAATCGATCCTAAGTTGATTTCAAGGCTGTCAGACCACCACCGTGGTGTGTTTATTTGCGGCCGCCCTGGCTCAGGTAAGACCACTTTAGCACAGGCTATCGCCGAATACTTGGATGAAGACGTGGGGGCCATGGTCAAAACAATGGAGGCTCCTAGGGATTTACAATTAGCAAATAGGATTACACAATATGCTCCATTGGAAGGCGATTTGGAAAAGACCGCGGAAATCATATTTCTTGTCCGCCCAGATTTCGTAATTTTTGATGAGGTTCGAAGAGCTCGAGATTTCGAGATATTCGCAGACGTTCGCTTAGCAGGGGTAGGGCTTCTAGGAGTGACCCACGCAAACTCAGCATTGGAAGCGATTCAGAGACTAATTGGAAAGGTCGAATTAGGTTTGGTAAGCCAAGTATTAGATACAATCTTACATGTAGAATCTGGACAAATTCAACAAATCTTAGAACTAAGAATGACTGTCAAACCGCCCAGCGGAATGCAAGAAGAACTGGCACGCCCCGTCATCGAGGTTGTAGAATTCCCTAGCGGCAAAGTAACCCACGAAATGTTCGCATTCGGCTCAGAAATTGCTGTTGTGCCAGTCGATGGTGTATCTTCCAGAAACGGAGTCTCTCCCGTTGCCGCATTGGCAAGAGACCAACTGGTCAAGAAAATCCGCGATTGGGTTGGCGTATCGTGTGGAGTGAAGATCACTGGAACAAATTCAGCCGAGATATACGCTCCAAAAGGAGTCGTTTCAACTTTAATCGGAAAAGGCGGTGAAAACATCCGTGATTTGCAAGATGAATTGGGCGGAATGAAATTATCCGTATCTTCATTCGCAGAAATGCCAGACGACGTTCACGTTCCGGTCGAGGACCACTATGAAACACTTGAACGCAGAGCCCGAGATTCTAAGGCATGGGAGTATTCCAAACGTGGACGTAAGTCGAAAAGGCGTAAACGATGACGCCAGACTCTATACAAAACTACAGATTTTCCACAATCTATTCAGAAGATGGGTTGATGAAGGCGCAACATTCCCGCTGCATTCATGGCACAGTCTCCTGATGGCACAGGAACCGCTCCGGTGAGGATAACAAATTCCTCAACTTCGGTTACCAGTGGTATTGGAGTGACACAGAAATTAGTTGGCGCAGCTATTGCGTTTGGCAACGTCCTTCGAGGCACGTTCGGCCCAAATGGGTTGGATAAAATGCTATACAAGACCAATGGCGAGGCCGCAGTTACTAATGATGGTGCAAAAATTGTTGCAGAGTTGTTGGTCAAACACCCAGCCGCTAAAGCCTTTGTAAGCCTTGCAGAAAGCCAAGAGAATGCTTGTGGCGACGGAGTTACTGGATGTATTCTACTTGCTAGTGAATTGATGAGCGAGGCTGGCAGACTATTGGAGAGAGGACTACACCCCCTTATTCTAGTAAAAGGATACGAAATGGCATTGACACAAACTCTAGATGAGCTCGATGCAAGGTCAACCCCCCTTGCCAATAATTTAGAGCAGGTGGCCCGAACTGCATTAATTGGGCGTTCTACAGAAGGCGCACTAGACCATCTTTCAAGCCTAGTGGCACAAGCTGTTGAAACTATACCAGACAGCGACTATGAGAGAGTTAGAATGTCAAAGGCAGGAGAAGGAACACCAGCAACATCAAAATTAGTCTCAGGGATAATTTTGGAAAAGAGACTGGCATTAGAACGAATGCCTCGCAATCTAAACAAGTCAAAAATTGCTGTACTATCGTGTCCTTTGGAGTTAGAGCAATCTAGTGTATCGGCAGAGATTGAAATTAACACACCAGAACAATACGAACGTTTCATCGATGCAGAAAATGATCAAATCGAGAAGATAACCGACAAGGCAAAATCTTGTGGAGCCAATGTCATTTTTTCAGCAGAAGGAATCGACTCTAGAGTTTTACATTCTTTAGCAGATGCTGGAATTTTTGCATTAGGGGGAATCGAGAGGCCTATGGCAGAAGACATAGCGCAAGCATGCGGTGCTAAACTCTGCGACCATATTGATGACATTTCATCCAGTTTAGGCGCTATTGAATCCCTCGAACACCAGAGATTAGAAGGCGCGGAAGGAGTCAAGGAAAGAATCATTCTTGAAGTTCAAAACCCAGGTATTGTTACTATTCTCGTCGGCGGAACAGATGGTGTTGCTGCTGAAGAAACAATCAGGGGGTTATATGATGCCCTGCGCTCAACCTGCTTGGCTAAAGAAGAGAATTTGGTAATCCTCGGAGGGGGCAGCCTTCACATGGCAGCCTCACTCAAAGTTAGAGAGGCGGCGGAAAATTGTCCCGGCAGAGAAAGGTTGTCTATGGAAGCGTTTGCACGCGCCCTAGAAGGTATTCCAGCAGCACTTTCAGCCAACGCGGGTGAAGATAAAATCGATGCATTACTAGAATTACGCTCATTACACCGTGCTGGTCAAATCAATAGTGGAATTACACAATCTGGCAAGCCCGGTGAAATCGAATCTGTTTGGCTGCCAACATACACAATCGAGCACGCTATTTCGGCGGCCTGCGAGTCTGCTTGCGGCTTATTACGCGTAGATCAGGTAATTTCAGCTAGAGGAGATTGAGTCGGCACCTTCATGAGATTGGCTCAAATCCCTTTCTTAACGGGTACCACACATGGAGCCGACCTCCCGTCCCCGGGCTTTGCTATCGGTTTACGATAAGACAGGCATTATTGAATTCGCAAAAGGCTTGGATAGTCTTGGTTATGAGTTGGTTTCTACAGGCGGAACTGCAAGAAAATTACGTGAAGCAGGATTGGAGGTAATCGGAGTATCAGATGTAACTGGCCACCCTGAAATTTTTGATGGTAGAGTTAAATCATTACATCCCGCTATTCACGGGCCCCTATTATGCAGATTAGAGAATGAGAGCGATGCTATCGGGCTAGCAGAATTAGACTATCCGATGATTGAAGTTGTTGCTTGTAATTTGTATCCTTTTAGCGATGCTGCAGCGACCGAACCTCCTTTGGAAGACCTCGACCTTCTAGAGATGGTAGATATTGGGGGCCCCACTATGGTTCGAGCCTCAGCGAAAAACCATGTCAATGTCGTAATTACTTGTGACCCAGAAGATTACTCATCTGTACTTCAAGAGTTGAATTCGGGCCAAGTATCTCTGGAAACAAGAAGGAAATTAGCACTGAAAGCGTATGAGCACACCGCTACATACGACTCTGCTATTGCTAATGAATTGGCAAGTAGGTGGGAGGGCCGCCCAGAGGATAGCGATGATACAGAAGAGCAAACCCGCCGCCTTCCAAACACCATGTCTGTAGCAGCATACAAGATGCAGGTATTGCGCTATGGTGAGAATTCACATCAGGCCGCAGCATTGTATGTCGACCCTAACGCAACCGAAGGTGAAACCTTGGTCACCGCTAAAGTTGAGGGCGCTAAAGCGATGAGTTACAACAATTATTCAGATGCTGATGCAACCTTACGACTTTGCCGAGCCCTATCTACTGACGAATGGCCAAATACCCCTCATGCTTGTGTAATCGTCAAACACAACAATCCCTGTGGCGCAGCATTGGGTAAAACGCAATTAGAAGCGTATGAAGCAGCGCTTGCAAGCGATCCAGAAAGCGCATTTGGCTCGATTATTTGTGTTAACGAACCTGTTACCATGGAATTTGCCAAAGCTCTAGCCCCTCTGTTTCTCGAGGTATTGATGGCTCCAGGGTATGAAGAAGGAACAAAAGAAATTTTGATGGAAAAAAGAAATCGTAGAATTTTGACAATAAAGTCGCCCAATGGCCGATTAGCACCACTCCCAAGAAAAACGGTTCGTAAACCGATTGAAGGCGGTTGGCTAATCCAAACAGAGGAAGCACCAGTTATTGACTGGAATAAAGCAAAGGTGGTAACCGAAAACACGCCTACTGAAGAACAGATAGCTTCGATGAAATTCGCAGTCCGTGTCTGTGAACAAGTCAAATCCAATGCAATTGTTATGGTTCAAGGATTGGCAACAGTAGGTATTGGGCCGGGTCAAACTAGTCGCGTCGAAGCAGTTAGAATCGCTGCTAGAAGAGCAGGTGAAAGAGGCAAAGGCTGCGTACTAGCAAGTGATGCCTTTTTCCCATTCAAAGATGGGATTGAGCAAGCTGCAGAAGCGGGCGCTGCAGCAATTGTTCACCCGGGCGGTTCAATTCGTGATCAGGAAGTAATCGATGAAGCCAATGCAAGAGGGATTGCAATGTTATTTACAGGTCACAGACTATTCAGACACTGACTTTTCTCTGGATTTAACCATCGATAAAACATACGCCATTCCTAATAATCCTACAATTAGGATAGTTATTGCCCCGTATGCATTCTCATCTGCACCGTTCCACGAAGAGATGTCCATCAAAGTACCATCTCCTTTGGTCGAAACGTACCAGACAAAATATGCTGATGCTGAAGTCATTAAACCGATCATTCCAGCAATGAAAACTTTCACATGCATAGGCAAAGTTTTGCCGGTTGCATAATATTCAAACATGGATGAACCAAAGTAACGATTAGTCAATGTCC
>CACEWA010000006.1 GCA_902563095.1 uncultured Candidatus Poseidoniales archaeon
CATTGGTGGAAGGCCCGGAGGAGGGGGTAAATCATTGCCATCTTTCTTCTTCTTACCCAGCCCCATGTGTGCACCTCAGTTTAGGTGGGAAGTAATCTGCCCTTGAACATTACCATTGTTAGAACCATACGAAGTATGGTATTACGACTTATTTCACTAACCTAGCCCAACCTTTCAGTACAAGGAATGTAGCTCCTGCTTCATGGATTTCGATAATTTCACCAGATGATGCATCTATGACACGATTATCGAATCTTGCAATGGCATCATCAACGACCATTTCTACTCTGACAATTTCATCACGAGATAATGCAATTCCTTCGCTCAAACAATCAAATGAATTACTAGAATCTGGATCTAATCGAGATAGTGGGAATTCTGTTACACGCATCCCGCTTTTACCATGCAGCGAACCTGGCCAGCGTATTTGACGTCTAGTGTCGATAGTTACCACTTCGTCAGTTTCACCTGCGCTACCTAAAACGACACTAGAATCAGCTCGAATCAAATTTTGAAATAGCAGAGCATGATTATTCAAAGCAGTTATTCTGCCTCCTAAAACACGATTTCTACGACTTTCAACCTGCATCAATTCAGCTAATTTTTCAACACTAGCCTTGCCCCTTAATCCTTTGATTCCTTCACGATCCATCATTTCCTGAAGCCCTGCTGTCATTGTTTTAAGCAATTTAGTGTCACCTTCGTGAATTGAATCCAATTTATTTACAACTGAATCAATTCCTGATGCAACACGCTTGGCCCATCCAGTTGCATTGGGATTACGAGAACGTTCCAATAAATCACTAACTTCCACGCCTTCCCCTCTAATGTGACTTACTAGTTCTCTCCTAGCTTCAGAATCTAGGTGGAAGAATTTAGGGTCTCTATAATGGAGGTGAAAACCTCTATGTCCAGAGAATGTCACTTGCAAAAAATCTTGATTAAACCCGAAATCTGGCTCTAAGAAATCATTCCAAAGCGACCAAGCCTGTTCTTGTATTACCTCAATCATTGTTGGGAAATCCTTGTCTGTTACACCTGGCAAGTGGTCACCATCTAGGTCAAAAATCAAATCCGCACCTAGCCAATCTTTGTCTGCCATTTTCAATTCATGAGGTTTCTTCCAATATGCAGTTGAATAGAAACATGAATGCTGCGGCCTCTCACAAATAAACCTCCTAACTCCATCCATGTCTGAGAACGACTTGTGTCTAAGGGGCGTCCCTCCTCCAAATGGGATGAACATCCATTCGCGTGTCCTTAAACGCGGTGGCGTCCACAATTCTGCAGTACGGTAGTACTGAGTGAAACGATGCGCAAACCTAGCCCAACCCGAAATTGTACCACCTCATAGCAAGGTGGTCAGCGGAGACCTTTGAATCTTCACTCTTTCCAAAAGCGATTTTTCCTTTGAATTTCAACAGTTGCTGTGTCAGCTCCAGTTACTTCCACATAACAATCCCAACAATAGTAATTCTTCCCAACGACCATTGCCTCGCCAAAAGTCATTCGAATTTCACATTTTTTACAGCGCGGCCCAATCTCACCGTTTGGGGTCTGTGCGAGTTCAATATGTTCGTGCGGCATAGGTCTCACTCGATTTGGCGTAAGAGATGAAGTCTTTGAATGTGGCGTATCACCAATCAATCTCCGTAGGTTCATCGCATAAAGATAGCAAATCCAAAGCTACTTCACATGATTCAGATACTTCGGGAAGTGGGTCTGATAGGAATTTCTCTAAAACAGGACGTGCAGATCTATCTCCAATTGCTCCTAATGCTTCGGCTGCTTCATGTCTAACCATTACATGTTCAGCCTCATTGCTAAGAACTTCCATAAGAGTTGGAACTGCGAGATTATCTTGCATTTGCCCCAAGACGTAAGCTAATTCGTGCCTTAATAATGCGCTACTGGCGCCGAATCCTTCGCACAAAGCACTTACTGCTTGACTAGAACGATTATTTCTAAGCGAGAAAACAGCACGCATTCTTTCGAACATCTTAGTGTCTTCATCGAGTAGGGTTTTTCTTAATTCAGAAATATCCGATTCAGTTGATGGTGGAGCAGGGTCTACAGAACCGTATTCAGAAATTCCAGGGACTCTGTCTGCAATACTCATTCGACCAACTCTACTCTGCGCCAATGAATTGCACGCTACCGACATCAAAATTAGCATCAATTAGTCCTATCTCCTGCCCTTCGCGTAAGAACTTTCTAATCGAATCTCTACCTTCATTTTTGTAGTCAATCGTTCTTTCATTAACATACATAGTAACGAATTCGCGGTTAGTGTCATCGTCAATTCCCCTGCCCCATTTCTTGGCGAATTGTAGGGCTACGTCCGGATTTGCAATCGAGTGTTCAATGCTCATCTTAGTATATTTAGTCACATCTTCCATGACTTTTTTACCGAGATCTCTGCGAACTACATTGCCACCTAACGGCATTGGCAATCCACCTGTTTTTTCATTCCACCAAACTCCTAAATCAACTAGAACCTCCAAGTCATGTTCGACATATGTTAACTGACCTTCATGGATAATCAACCCCGATTTGTATGTACCATCAAGAATTCTTGGTATTATTTCATCAAAAGCTACGACTTCATAATTCAAATCTCCCCAGCATAATTTGATGCCGAGATAAGCACTGGTTTTGAGACCAGGTACAGCGATAGGACTAGATTTAGCATCATCTTCAGATACTCCTTTCTTAGCAACAATCATTGGGCCATATCCTTCACCCATGGAGGCCCCGCAATTCATTAATGCATAGTCCTCAGCAATATCGGGATATGCGTGTATACTAACAGCAGATACTTCCAATTCTTTATTCATAGCCCTGTGATTCAGAGTTTCTATATCTTGGAGTTCATGAACGAAATTATATCCCGGTGTTGGGAATGCATTAGTCGTCATTGCATGAAACATGAATGCATCATCAGGGTCAGGGGAATGGCCAATTCTTACAATCAAATTTCCATCATCATCAACAGGTAATACATCGCTCATAATTCCACCTCAATGGCAAGCTTTGCCGTGTTTTTTTAGTCGCCAGTAGTTATACGGCCAAGGAGTAATGAATCCGGCAAATAGCATAATTGGTATCACCCACCAAGTTAACATCGCTCCACCAGTCAAAAGATAATCAACAATATTCATTGCTGCTTCCATTGAAATCATTGAAATCAAAGACATACCAATTGCAACTTTGAATGCTTCCTTTAGAATCATTTGTTTTGACAAAATAATCGTTTCAAGAATAATCGATGTCGTAATTCCATTAAACATAGCTAGCATCATAATGCTCATTGTCGACCATCCAGAATCAGTGAATATAAACTGGAAGGCTGCGATTGTTCCTAAATCGCCAATTGAACAACCTATCAAACACCACATGGTATTGTATGCAGATTTACTCCATACACTACCGTCAGTCCAAGTAAAGTCAATAGGCACGACTTCTACAACGTCTACGTCGCAACAGGACTTAACTTCGGCAACATCGGCCATGATGTGTCGTATCGACTCGGGTTTTTGAATAGTAGTATATTTCTCGAAGAAAATATTAGTGTCAAAATAGAGGAATAACTGCAAATGTAGCCGTTACACTTTCAAGAATGATACATTGTAGTGTGTTCGGGGCGACTATGTCGAGATCAAGATTGACTCTTGTGATTACGTTGTGCGCCCTGTTATTGGTGCCGCTAACATCGGCTGTTCCTTCAGGACTAACATACTTAGATTCCACATGGTCTACTAATGATGGCGATGATGGTGATTTAATAGCACTAAATCAAAATCGCACAATCCTTGCATCATATCATGGAAATGATATTGTCTTGTTTAATACTAGCAATTTTGAACAAATAGGTAAGATAAATTTTGATGAAGATATTGCTGGGATGGAATTCAATCCAAATGGTTCCGTTTTAGCAATAAATAAACGTTCGACTGTACAAATTCGTGAATCGATTAAGTTGATTGATGTTGAAACTTTGGAAGTTTACGATAGTGGTGTACTTGCAGAAGACCGATTTCGTGACATTTCATGGAGCACCGATGGACAAGTAATTTCTGCTCAAGGTCCAAATGGTGATGTTGAGCAGTATCGATATCCTGAACTATCAATCAAAAATACACTCCATGGAGTGCATGTTGTAGATATTACTTGCATCGATTACCGCTCTGATGGACAATACATTGTTACAGGCGATGAATCTGGTAGATGGGCTATTTGGAATATGCAAGGTCAGAGGCAAGGTGATTACAGAGAATATGGAGAAGGGTTAGTCGATTGTAAATTCTCACCAGATGGCCTAGATATTGTGCTCCTCGGCGATGATGGTATGATAACTTCAAGGGAATTTGCTGGGGCAATGAACCACATAACCAATGTAAGTGGAGGTAAGGAAATTTTGTTTTCCGATTCAGGTACAAGAATGCATGTTTCAGCCGATTCGGATGATTTCAAAGGATTACTTACATTTGATTATTCAAATTTTAATGAACTGCAAAGGACAAACTTCTTTCATAAAATTGAGGATATAGCGTTCATTGATGATGAATACAGTAGGATACAGACACTCTTTGTGTCAGGCGGAACAGGTGAAGTAGCTATTTACCTGAGAGACATTGAATCACCTGGGTTCAACCAACCGGGTTCTGATTTAGACGGTGATTCGATTCCTGATAATTTGGATGATGATGATGATGGAGATGGGATAATTGATGATTGGGATGATGATATTGGATGTGATGCCCCTACAGGTACTCCTTGTTCGAGATATCCTGATTTATCAAAAATAAGAAATATCGAAATTTCTGTAGGAGATAATTTTGTTATCCGCGACCAGATAACTCTTCCTTCTGAAGACTCCAGTAATATACGTAATTTATCTCGAAACACTATTGCTAAAGATCAAGTCCTGAGTGCTCAAGAAACCAATTTATTTGCAAACGCTATGTGTGCAAACATGGACCACGGAGATATAATCGATCAGTGGAGGGATTCGATTGTTTTGTCAAATGGTGAGTTAGGTGATGCTACGATAAGTTGTTTCATTGTCGATGGAATGGAATTGGTGCGCGATGGGGATTCAACTACACAAATTACCTTAGCAATAATTACCACTTTTGATTATGCAAGTATGGTTACATTACCTCTAGAGGTCACTGTAAATGAACAACCACTACCTACAGACGGCTCAATATCGTGGCTAGCTCCAGCACACCCAATTGCAATTACATTTACTGGGGATAATGTGAAATCAGTAACGATACCATTGTGGTGGAATAATGGTGAAGATGTTGCAGCAGCGACTATTCAAGAAATTGAGGTCAAAGACCCTACAGCTATCGAAAATGCAATTGATTGGGCATTCCATCCTATAGCATTCGTGCTTTACTTTGGTATTTTATCTGGTTTAATCACGTTGTGGTTGCGTCACCAGAATAAGATAGACTTCGAAATTGAAGATGATGAATTTGATTTAGAAAAATCAGATTATGATGAAGATGTGGATGATGAAGATAATTACGATGATGATGTTCAACAAGAGGTCGTTGATGAAGTTGAAGAGACGGAAGACCCTAGGCCTAAAAGAACCCCTCCACCTAGTAAAAGAACGATGTATAGCACTAGTACAGATGACGAATTATTAGTTAAGAAAAAACGAGTATCTAGCGCCGAATTGAATAAAGATGGTCCGATAATGAAAACTAAAAGAAAAAGATTGGTTTCTACAGATCAGGATTCTGAAAAGACCAATGTAAAACCTGTCATTGCTACTAAGAAAAGGATTGTAAAATCTAGTGAACCAGTAATCAAAAAGAGAAAGGTCAAGTCGATGGAAAAAGAAGTCGAACCTGAGCCTGAGGTTAAGAAAAAGAAAAGAAAACCTGTCAGAAGGAAAAAGAAGAAAGATTCACAAAAGAAACTCGATGAGGAGAAATTGCAAGAAAATTTAGTCAATGATTTCCTCAAAGAAGACTAATTACCAAGCCATTTTTACTTTGTCTTGCATTTGGCATGCATTATTTAGAAACTGTTCTAGACCAGTCATATCCTCGGGGTCCATTCGATTAATAACTTCTCCAAAGTACCTCTCAAGTCTCTCTATACTTTGGGAAGATTTTTGACTACTAGTCTTAATCACTTCTTCCCTAACAGAAGAATTAGTTTCAAAGTCGATCAGTCTTTGAATCAATGCAGTATATGCAGATTTTACACTATTGACATCTGAATCCTTACGTGCTGCAAATACGCCAAACACCATTGGATGGCCACTAACTTCCTTCCATTCTTTGCCTAAATCCATTCTAACTAATTCTGGATAATCTCTAGCTGCCTCGAGTGCTCTATCTCCAATTAACAAGCAGCCGTCACATTTGTCCAACATACCCATCAAATCAGGGCCCATTTCTATGTACTTTGGATCAAGTTTGCGATGCTTAATCAGAAACTTTAGCAAAGTAACTGAAGTTGCAGAATCCGAAGGCAGTGCTATGGACTCCATAGTTGCAATATCCTTCATTCCAAAGAGTAAAACGCTCCCAACTTCTCCTTTGCTTGAAATAGATAAATCAGGTACTAGAACTAATTTATCGGAATTCTTTGCGTAATCTGCAGCAGGAATTGGGGCTAAAATACAATCGCGTCGCATCAAATGTCCTGTAAGCCATGAAGGTGGTGCAGGAAGTACATTCCAAGATTCTTCAAGGCCATGGAATAAAGGTTCACAATTGATGAATGAAACCCTGCCTATGGTTTTCTCCCAAGTCATTTAATCACCTACCGCCATTTGCAAACTTATCCGCTTTGGAACTTTAGATGGAATGAATTCAACAAATGATGAATATGTTGTGTTTCTCTGTATGGGTATTGAGCCCGAATTTGAAACAATCTTGGCTAATTGAGCCTTATCATGATCTAATGGGGCGTTAGAACCTGCAAGATGCATTATGGATTCTTTTTGCACGGTTCCATCAATGTCATCGGCTCCAAATTGCAGAGCCAATTCAGACACTTCATCGCCTAGATTCATTCGATACGCTTTGATGTGAGGGATATTATTCAACATCAATCTAGAAATTGCAATTACTCTAAGGATTTCACTACCTGTAGCTAATTGTGCTTCAGGCAAACGAGAATCGTCTGGTAAAAACGGATATGGTACAAAGCATTGGAAACCATTTGTCTCCGATTGTAAGTCTCTTAATTTTATCATGTGCAAAACTCGATGTTCAATCGATTCAATAGTGCCGTATAACATAGTGCAATTAGTTGGAATTCCTAATTCATGAGCAGTCCTGTGGATCTCCAAGTACTCCGCGGAAGATTCCTTTCCACGACAAATAACTTCACGGACTTCATCATCAAGTATTTCGGCTCCTCCACCAGGCAATGAACCCAAACCAGATTCCTTTAGTAAAGTCAAAGTTTCTTGTATTGAAATTTCAGATAATTTGGCGATGTGTTTGATTTCAACCGCTGTTAGTGCTTTGATGTGGATATGTGGGAATTCTTTACGTGTTTGTCTAAACAACTCAGTGTAATGCTCTATTCCCCATTCTGGATGTAGACCCCCTACAGAATGTACTTCATCCACATGATTAGAATAGGTGCGTAAATCTTCGATATACTCGTCGATTTCCAACTGATATGCATCTTCAGCACGCTTACCTCGTCTAAATGCACAGAACTTACAAGCTAATGTGCAAATATTGGTTTGATTGATATGAACATTGACATTAAAGAAAACCTTGTTGTCAAATCTTGAGCGTTTTACGGTATCTGCAAGATGTCCAAGCGTATCCAAATCTTTGTAGTGAAACAAGTATTTGCCATCCTCCAAAGAAAGAGGCGTATCTTCAGATAATTTAGTGACAATATGGCTCAAATCTTCAGGCCAATTATCCGTCGATAACGATTCGGACAGAGCGTCTTGCCAATTAGGCGCTTCGCCGTCTGCCATGGTTACCCGTCAAACTAGATGTTTTTGAATTAGCGTTTAGACACGCTTGTTAGTTCTAACGCGGAATATACCTGTTGAACGGAGCAATTTACGGAACTCTTCGACCATAAAGACAGTACTTGCCACTAGTACAATTACAATCCAGTCATCACGTTCAAGAGGGATTGTAGAAAGCAATTCTCCAATTTCAAACGATGTTAATGGGATTACTATATCCGCGCCTTGAACAACCAACAATAGCAATGCCACCGAGAAGAATATTGCAAGATAAATTGCTCGATTTGAAAACAATCCTAACTTGAATACACTGTGTTCATTGCTTCTACAATTCATTACATTGAACAGTTGGAATACTATGAAGACGCTAAAGCACATTGTTTGGGCGTATTCTTCCGTGCCGTTTTGAAGTGCAAGGAAGTAAACAATCAATGTTCCTGCCACCATAACTGCACCTAGGTAGAAAATCAACAGTAGATCAAGCAAATTGGGTAACGATTCATCTACGGGCCGCGGAGGCCTGTTCATCACATTAGCATGCATACGCTCAACACCCAGGGCTACTGCGGGAGGTCCATCCATTAGGATGTTGATCACAAGTATCTGTGTTGCAGTCAATGGAAGAGGCCAACCAAATACAACTCTAGCAAGCAATAACAATGCAACCGCGGCGACATTTGTAGAAACCTGATATCTTACGAAATTCCTAATATTAGTGTAGATTTTTCTTCCTTCTTCAACAGCATTAACGATGTTAGCGAAATTATCATCTTGTAACACCATATCTGAAGCGTCTTTAGCTACGTCAGTACCTGCAATACCCATAGAGATTCCAATATTAGCTCTTGAGAGCGCTGGCGCATCGTTTACACCATCCCCGGTCATTGCAACAACTTCACCTTCATCTTGAAGAGCAGTAACAATGCGCATTTTTTGTTCAGGTGTAACTCTACTGAAAATTGCAGTACCTGAAACAATATCCCTCATCGCTTCATCGTTTAATTCTTCTAATCGGTCACCACCTACAGAATCAATGTGTGGTTTGGTGATATTCAAATCTTCACCAATGGCTTGTGCTGTCATCTGTTGATCGCCAGTAATCATTTTGACATCTATACCTGCCTTTTGACATCTTAGAATAGCATCATAAACTTCTGAACGAGGAGGATCCATTATACCGACCATTCCTAAGAAAATCAGATTGTTTTCCATAGATTCCATGTCTGTAATATCGTCTTCTGGCTCTACCTTTCGTGCACACAAAGCAATAACTCTCATGGCTTTGCTAGCCATCAAACGATTGGCTTCGGATGCTTGTTCGAAATCTCCATCTTCAATTGCAATAATTTTACCGTTAGATACTTTCCAATTAACCAAAGTCCTGAATCCACCGGCTCCACCTTTGCAGAAAATCCAATCTTCGCCTTCATATTCATGAATTACAGACATTCTCTTCCTATCTGTATTGAAAAAGAATTCATGTTTTCTAGGATGTCTCTGCGCGAATTTTGCAACTGATCCATTAATCTTGTATCCGAGCACTGCGCATGCACTATCTGTAGGATCGCCAATAGCTGACCATTGACCATCGATTTCAGCAATTTGTGAATTGTGGCAGAGAGATAGACATGCTGCAGTCAATCTGAATCCTAGGTCTCTCTGTAATTCTGACATCTCTTCGTCATCTAATTCTTTATTCTCAGAAGTCAAAGTCCCTTCAGGGAGAAAACCTTCGCCAGTGATGCCAAATACCTTGCCAGGTAGCATCAACTGCCTTACAGTCATTTGATTCTTGGTCAATGTTCCGGTTTTGTCTGTACAGATTACTGTTGTAGAACCAAGTGTTTCCACTGCCTTCATTCTACGAATAATTGCTTTGTGACGCGCCATATTACGCATACCTATTGCTAATGTAGTTACCAGAATAATCGGCAACCCCTCGGGAACTATTGCGACGAAGATTGCAATTGCAACCAAGAATTGGAATTTGGCTTCTGTCCATAGATCGCCTCCATCTACATATTCTAGAATCAAACCTATAGAAACGATTAATGCGGCAACAATCAATGCGATAAATCCAAGGAATTTACCTAATGACTCTAACTTATGCTCCAAGGGTGTTTTAGGAGTCTCGGCTTCAGCAATATCGCTGGCTATCTTGCCCAGTTCGGTCTTCATCCCCGTTGCTGTAACAATACCAACTGCTCTTCCAGTAGAAATTGTTGTACCCATGTACAGCATATTTTTTCTGTCTGCTAGAAGAGTTTCTGGGGGAAGTGAATCTTCATTCACCTTAGCAGGCATAGACTCACCTGTTAATGCAGATTCATCCACTTTACATTGCCATGCTTCGCTGACACGTATATCTGCAGGGACATTTAATCCTTCTTCGATTTTAACTATGTCTCCAGGGACCAATTGTGAAGTATTTATCTCCAATTCCATGCCATCTCGGCAAACTATACATCTGGATATTGTCATTTGCTTTAGTGCACCCATTTCCTGTTCTGCTTTGTTTTCTTGCCAATATCCGAAAAAGGCATTCAGAGTTAGTACTATACCTATGAAGATCGCATCACCAGGTTTGTCAGGATGGGTTGCCAAAGCAAGTAAACCTGCTCCGATTAGAAGATAGTTAAGTGGATCATGGTATTGCGATATGAATCTAATGAATGCAGATACCTTTTCAGGTTCACGAAGTTTGTTTTCACCATACTTATCGAGACGGATTTCTGCTTCTTTGGCCGATAGACCACCCAAAGGTGTACCAAATTCGGATATTACCTCATCTCCGCTTTTTGTGTGCCATAATGTATCTGACATAACACCGCCAACCATGCGCTATATTTTCGGGATAATACATATCTTATCATTATACGGGTGGGTTTCCCTTACTTCTTATCCGATTATTTGACAAATAAGTTGCTGGTCGGAGAGTTATGAGCGGAGAGGGAGAGCCATGGATTCCAGCTCATATGAATATACAAGAATTGACAGTTAGGGTTATTGTCATAGGTGTCCTTCTTGGAGGAGTGATGACCGCTGCTAACGCTTACCTTGGATTGTATGTTGGAATGACGGTTTCTGCTTCAATTCCTGCCGCAGTAATGAGTATGCTTATTCTTCGTGGATTCAAATTCAAGGACGTTACTATACTGGAAAATAACTCAGTCCAAACAATGGCCAGCGCTGGTGAATCGTTGGCTGCAGGTGTCATATTTACAGTACCAGCGCTACTAGTATTGGGTATTTGGGATGACATCCAGTGGGTAGACACTTTCCTGATTGCTATTCTTGGAGGATTACTAGGTACAATGTTTACCATAGCGTTACGAAGATTATTCATCGTCGAAGAAGCGTTACCATACCCTGAAGGCGTTGCATGTCGTGAAGTATTGGTTGCTGGAGAGAAAGGAGGTTCTGGACTAATTGCTATCATTTATGCTCTTCTTATTGGGGCTACTTACGGTTGGATGGTTAAAGGGTTCAAAGCCACTCATTCGAAATTAGAAGGAGTAGGAGAAGCACTGGGTACCCGCTTTTATGCAGGAAGCGAACTATCATTGGCATTACTTTCTGTCGGATATATTGTAGGTCTACGAATTGCATCATTTATTTTCCTAGGAGGTGTAGTAGGATTCGCTATTCTTGTGCCAATATACGGATTGTTTAACGGATTCCCTGATGGAACAGGTATGTTGAATACAATCGGCGTTTATGATTACAAAGAGGTATGGGGGACACAAATTCGCTATGCTGGTGTAGGCGCGATGGTAGTTGGAGGAGTATACACTCTGTGGTCTATGAGGAAGACTATCGCAGAAGGATTATCTAAAGCATTCACGAAAGGTGATGAGGATGAAAACCTATTGAGGACTGAAATGGATTTACCATTGGACAAAGTTATGATGTTCTGTGGCGTCTTGGTAGTACTGATTTTCTTATTCTATTGGTATGCAACTGGAAGTGTCGTTATGGCCTTGGCTGGAGCATTATTCCTTGCAGTAGTATCATTCTTCTTTGCAGCAGTAGCAGGATATATTGCTGGTGTTGTTGGTTCTTCGAATTCACCTGTTTCTGGAATGACAATCGCAACCTTACTTTTCACTATAGGTTTAGTTTGGATAGTAGGCGGGCTGATTATGGGTATGGGCCAAACCGAAATGATGGTCGCAACGATGTTTATTGCCGCAATTGTAGCAACTTCTGCAGCAATTGCAGGCGATGTAATGCAGGATCTGAAAACTGGCCACATGGTTGGTGCAACACCTTGGAGACAGCAAACAGCGGAAATAATCGGAGTGACTGTTGGAGCAATTGTTATTGGTCCTGTTTTATCAATTCTACATGACGCTTTCAGAATATCTAATACAGCATGCATGGCTAACCCAAGGCCAGAAGACCCAACATGCCAGGATGCCTTGTTTGCGCCTCAAGCAGAATTGATTGGAGCAATCGTTCAAGGAGCATTTGGTGGAGAAATCAATCTCCCTATGGTTCTCTTAGGAGCTGTGATCGCAGTAGTACTGATTAGATTAGCAATGCCTGTAATGAGCGTTGCAATCGGCATATACCTTCCATTATACCTTTCAGTACCAATTATGGCAGGTGGAATTATTTCACACGTCTTACTATCTAGTGCACGGTTGAGAATAGATGGAACGCTAGAGGGGGAGGCTAGCGAAGAAGCAAACTTTGCGATAAAGGAAGTTCAAGACAAAGGAGTTCTCATCGGTGCAGGATTCATTGCAGGTGAGTCTCTTATGGGCGTTCTATTAGCAATATTCATTGTTGCAGAAATGGATCCTTCATCATGGTTTGGAGGTATAGGGACCCTATCTTACAGTCTATCTGTAGTGTTCTTTGCTTGGTTCGTGGGGGTATTCATCATGTTATCAGCCCGCTCACTCCCGAATAAAGGAAATCTAGCTTCAGACCTTGTATTTATTGCATCTGATGCTTCAAAGAGACTTCGTAATGCTTTCAGTCTACCCGAGCTACCAACATCGAATAATAACGAAAAATCTGATTAATTATCGCAATAATTTGAACACAAGCATCAAAGGCCATACGCAAAGGCCAATGTTTCGTAGGGGACATTATGCCGGGAATGAGTATCTCTGAAATGGAAGAAATGGCACGCAAATGCAGGGTCGAAATTTGTAAGATGACCCATAGGGCTCAAGCAGGCCATCCAGGAGGCTCGCTTTCTGAAATTGATATTCTGTGTGGCTTATACGGTCATAGACTACGTGTCAAACCAGATGACCCAGACTGGGATGACAGAGATCGATTTATTCTATCCAAAGGACATGCATCACCAGGAATGTATGCTATATTAGCAGAAATGGGATTCATTTCCCATGAAGACCTCAAATCATACCGAGTCAAGGGCGGAGTTTGCCAAGGTCATGTCGATATGAAATGGTGCCCTGGAGTCGATTTCTCTGCCGGTAGTTTAGGTATGGGATTATCATTTGGAATGGGTTGTGCTGTTGCCGCAAAACTAGATGGTTCAAACAGAAATGCCTACGTTATGGTAGGAGATGGAGAGATACAGGAAGGTAGTGTATGGGAGGCAGCAATGGCTGCAACTCATCACGAACTTGGAAACCTGAAATTATTCTTAGATTGCAACGGAATTCAGAATGATGATTTCTGTGAAGCACAGATGCGCATGTTCGATATTCCAGCTAAATGGAACTCGTTCGGTTGGGCTGTCAAAGTGATAGATGGACATGATATGACCTCTATTGTAGAAGCAATTGATTGGATGGATACAATAGATGACAAGCCTGCTGTAGTTATTGCTAAAACTATCAAGGGCAAAGGGGTTTCATTTATGGAAAACAATCCAGCATTCCACGGGGCCGCACCATCTGATGAACAATTGGCTCAGGCACTATCAGAATTGGGGGTCGAAGTATGAGTAGAATGGCTGCTACCCGTGATGGATATGGTGATGCACTACTGGCATTAGCCGATAATTCAAAAGTTGTAGTTTTAGAAGCAGATCTAGGTAAATCTACCAAATCTCTTCACTTCAGAAAAGCCCACCCTGAGAGAACTGTTTCATGTGGGATTGGGGAACAAAACATGTTGTTAGTTGCTGCAGGTCTAGCTTCTAACGGTTACATTCCATTTGCTAGCACATTCGCTATATTTACCGAACGTGCATTCGAACAAATGCGAAATGGAATTGCTAGACCTAATTTGGCTGTGCACCTTTGTGGTTCCCATGGAGGGACACACACAGGAACTGATGGTTCTAGTGCTCAATCGATTGAAGACCTAGCAATTTATCGTACTCTACCCAATGTAGTAGTCATGCACCCATGTGATGATGTATCTACAAAGGCGTTAACTATGCAATTACCTGGATTAGGCTCACCTTCGTACATGCGAACTGCTCGAAATAAGACGCCAGTGCTTTATGATGGAAGAGAAAGTGAAGTTGAAATTGGTAAAGGAATTGTATTGAGCGAAGGTAGTGATGTAGCAATAATCGCCTGTGGAGTTTTGGTGCATGAATCATTAGAAGCAGCCGAAAAACTGAGTGCTGAGGGAATTAGTGCTACTGTAGTTGACATGCATACAATCAAACCTCTAGATACTGATTTAATCGATTCATTGTCACAAAAATGTGGTGCTATTGTCACTGCAGAAGACCATTCGGTTATCGGTGGCCTAGGTGGTGCTGTAGCAGAACATATAGTGGGTTCAAATCCTGTTCCAATGGAGAAAATAGGAGTTCAAGATCGTTTTGGAGAATCAGCTGGCGCAGAAGAAATGCTCGAAATGATGGGGCTAAAATCGCATCATATTTGTGACGCTGTCAAGAAGGTAATCGCGAGGAAGGTTTGAAGCACTGTCTATGACGACACCCCTGCATGGAGTTCTTTCTAGACACCGCTGACGTTGACGAAATTCGTGAGATTGCCTCATGGGGCATTCTTGACGGAGTAACTACAAATCCATCACTGATTAAGAAAAGTGGAAGAGATTTCAAAACTGTTGTAGCAGAAATAGCTGCAATATGTGATGGACCAATCTCTGCAGAAGTTACCGCACTAGATACTGATGGAATGGTAGAACAGGGTAGGGCACTGAAGGCTGAACTGCCTGAAAATGTAATCATCAAAATTCCTTGTACGCCTGAAGGACTAGCAGCAACAAAAATTCTTACTGCTGATGGAATTAAGACAAATGTAACTCTGATTTTCTCAGCATCACAGGCCTTGATGGCTGCTAAAGCGGGCGCTACTTACGTTTCACCCTTTATTGGCAGAATAGATGATACAGGAGCGGACGGAATGGCCCTGATTGCTGAAATTATGGCTACCTGGGATAACTATGACGTTAGCACGAAAGTACTTGCAGCATCGATTAGGCACCCAACACATGTTTTAGCATGCATGCAATTAGGTGCTCACACAGTGACTATGCCAACAAAAATATTCAGACAATTAATGAGTCATCCTCTTACTGACAAAGGCCTTGCTGGGTTCATGAAAGACTGGGCAGAGGTTGAAGCAGCCGGTAATGCCTGAAGCGAACGCTTGATAATGAGCACCTGCCCACATCGACCCGGAGGCGATGAGCGTGAGTACTCATGATGACAAGGTAAAGCGTCTTCTAGATGGTGAAATTGATGAGGCAGAAATTGCCGCAGACCCTGTTCTTTCAAGTCTTGCTGAGAGGATTTTTGGGCTCAATATTGAACCGATAGCGCCAACGAAACCGAGCCAACAACCAGTTGGTCCTGAAGTTGAAGTTATTGCAGCAAAAACATCTCATGAACCTATGATTGAGATCATTCCTGGTGCTGCACCTGCGCCTTCAATGGCGCTACCAGATTTACCAGCCATACCTAAGGATGGTGCCGAAAATAAAAATGGCGGTATGCTTCTGAAGGTTTTCGGACTGACATCACTAATTGTCGCCGTAGCAAACATATTCGGATTGTTCGGATTCCTAAACTCGCAATGTACTGCTGCAAAGTGTACTGAAGAAGCAACTAGAATTAACTGGGCCGGTATTCACAATATCGGCAATGAACTCGGTTGGTCTATGCCATTTCCGGAAATGGGAATACCTGATTATGTTGCTGTGACTTGCAGCATACTAGTCTTAATTGTGGCATTCCTAAGGAAATAATGCGGCAATTTGATGAATAGAGCACATGGAGTGTTAATTATGAGTAAGGGCAAAGCCAAGCGTGGAATTCCATCAAAAGTTGATGATTTTAATGCTTGGTACCCCTTTATTGTTGAAGCTGCAGAATTGGTTGACAAGAGATACCCGATAAAAGGCATGGATGTATGGCGCCCATATGGATGGCGTACGATGAAATTGATAGATGCACTAACCCATTCGGAAATGGAAAGGACAGAGCATGAAGAAGTAAATTTCCCATTATTGATTCCAGAGAATTTATTGGATAAAGAAAACGCTTTGGTAGCAAGACTAAAGCGCGCTAGAGAAGAGGGTGTAGATCCCGATGACCTACGTGACGACGATGAAGAAGGCGGTTTCAAGAAGGAAGTGTATTGGGTTAAACACGCTGGTGAAAATGAACTAGACATACCTATGTTTTTGCGGCCGACCAGTGAAACTGCAATGTATACCATGTTCCCTTTGTGGATTAGGTCTCACAAGGATTTACCCCTCAAGGTTTACCAAATGGTAAACACATTCAGATATGAAACAAAACAAACAAGGTCGTTTATTCGAGTTAGGGAAATTCACTTTTTCGAGGCACACACAGCACATGCTGATGAAGAGTGTGCCACCAGGCAGATACAGCAAGACCTAGAGATTGTTGATAACTTGATGCACGATTTATGCTTACCTGCAATAAAAGCAAGAAGGCCAGTTTGGGATACATTTCCAGGGGCATGGTATACTATTGGCATAGATGCAATTATGCCAAATGGTAGAACACTGCAAGTTGCATCATGTCATCATTACAGAGACCAATGGGCTAAGGCATTTGATTTGACTTATGAAAATCTTGATGCTGAACAGCAACACTGTCATCAAACCACATATGGAATGTCTGAAAGATTGCTAGGTGCAATAGTTGGAATGCATGGTGATGACAATGGCCTAATTATGCCACCTGCAATTGCTCCTTATCAAGTTGTAATTTGCCCAATGATAAGGAAGAACTCCGAAGTGGATACAATCGCTAAGAGCGAAGAAGTTGCAGCTATTCTAAAATCTGCAGGATTGAGAGTTAAAGTTGACAAGAGAGATATTCATGCTGGACAGAAATATTTCGATTGGGAGATCAAAGGTGTCCCACTTAGACTCGACATAGGACCAAGAGACATTGAAAACAATTCTGCTTTTGCTGCTAGAAGGACTGGTGGAAAAGAACCGCTTCCATTAGCTGATATTGCTAATGAATGTAAGCGGATTTTGTCTGAAATTGCTGATGAGTTACGAACACGTGCATCTGCTCATTCTGATAATGTAGTCATTCCACTAAACGATCTAAATAATGTGCAAGATGGTAAAATCTACGAGATGGCATTTGACGGTACAGACGCTCATGCAGAAACTATAGAGCGTACTACAGGATTATCATTCTTAGGAGATGCTACCGACCCTTACGATGAAGAAAGGCCTTGCTTCATGTCAGGTAAAATGACCACTAGAAGAGTTATTTTGGCGAAGACTTACTGATTACATTTCAAGTCCATCGAAATCCATTTCAGTATCGCGCATCATGCGCTTCATCTGTTTGTTCATCTTACGATTGCCGCTCATTCCCTTCATCATCTTACGAGAGCGATTCCACTGACCTATGAGTTCTCTAACGTCTTTTTCTTTGACCCCAGAACCTCTAGCAATTCTTCGGATTCTGTCAGCCTTGATTTTAGCAGGCTCATCCTTTTCGTAGGTTGTCATCGAATCCATAATCACTTGATATCTATCGAGATTAGCCTGCATAGCCTCTTTCTGATTCTTGCCCATAGCACCCATTCCGCCAAACATTCCACTTGGTAAGAATGAGAGTAACTTATCGATTGTTCCAACCTTGGACATCATCTCCATTTGTGAATACATATCGTTCAATGTGAATCTACCAGACATCATACGCTGAGTAATACGCATGGCTTCTTCTTCATCCATGTCTTCGGGAGCTAGATCAATAAGGCCACGAATATCGCCCATTCCAAGAAGTCTAGAGATAAATCGATCAGACTCGAATTTCTCTAAATCTGCAACTTTTTCTCCAGTTCCAATATACATCACTGGAGCACCTGTAGTAGCAACAGCAGATAGAGCGCCACCACCCCTAGCAGTACCATCGAGTTTGGTAATTACAATGCCAGTTACACCTGCTAAGTCATGGAAATTTGCTGCAACTGGTCCGGCAGATTGTCCAACCTGTGCATCGATAACCAGGAATCTCTCATTAGCATTAGCAACTTCAGAAATTTGTTCTAATTCAACGACTAGATCTTCGTCTAACTTGTGCCTACCCGCTGTATCAATGATTACTAAATCTGCTGCCGCATGTTGTTTTAGTCCATTTTTTACTATGTCAACAGCATTCTTGTTATCTGGTTCACCATATACTTCAACAGATGAGTCTTCTAATAATTGAGATAGTTGGTTGTAAGCACCTGGTCTGTGAACGTCAGCTTCGATGACTGCAACTCTTACACCATGACGCCTACGATACCATTCTGCCAATTTTGCAGTGGTAGTTGTTTTACCATTACCATACAACCCAACCATAAGAATAGTCGATTGTTGCGGCCTTACTTCTCTAGGAGGTCCGAGTAATCGAACCAATTCAGTGTAGAGGATATTCATTGCATGAGTTTGCAATGTTACACCCGGGCGAGGCTCCTCATCCCTCATCCTTGCTTCTAATTTTTCAGTGATATCTTTGGTTTGACGAACGTTGAAATCTGCTTCCTGCAAAGCCCTTCGAAGTGAACGGAGCATCTCCTTTAATTCATCCTCATTCAACTTTCTACGACTCTTTAGAATTCCTAGCGCAGAGAAAATACCTCTGGACAGACCTTCAAGTGCCATGCTAATGCCGAAAAGCGCATTTGGTTTGAACCCAACGGATGATTATTCTTCGGGAAATGTCAATTTCAAAATATCATTCTCTAGTTTTGCCTTCACTTGACTTGCCTTTGCTGGTCTATCAAATGGGACTGGATGTTCACGAGAATTAATACCAACATAAACGACTCCTGCTTCACTTCTAAGCGAAAGGTCCTCTCTGACGATACCAGGGAGGTGCAACATTACATCATCACCATCTGACCAAGTACCTCGGTGTACTTCTAGACCTAATCCTATTGAAAACGGACCTAGGCCATCAGAGATTGTTATTTCGCCATGCAATTCAGAATTTATGCTCCTCAATAAATCGAGACCATGAATATCAGAATCTTTCAGTTCGACTTCATGAAGGTGTAAATCTGGCAATTCGCTTCTCAATTGGTCTACATTCTTCCTTTCATTGATGCGACGAGTTTGAATGAAATCGTTATCTAAATTTGGAGTCATACGATTGATTACACATCCAGAAACTGGTAAATTAAATTCAGCCAGAGATTCATATGCTCTAAGTGTTTCATTAACACCCATTTTCTCAGGAATCGTAACAAGAGTGAATCTAGTTACTTCCGGATTACAAAGAATCCGTCTAACATGCAGTACACGTCGACGGAATTTCTCTAACTCCTCGCGCATTTTCTCACCCTCTTTAGCTCCGAACATCAAAGCACGTATTCCCCCAGTTAATCGGTGCATTCGAATGATTTTTTCTGCCCATTTTTCAATTATTTCTGGTAACGCTAAAAATCGTAGAGTGTGACCAGTGGGCGCTGTATCGAAAACAATAACATCCCAATCAGGATTCTCTAAATGTTTCAACAATTCATCGAAAGCCATTGCTTCATCAAGCCCAGGTAGCACCATTTCTGAAGCGTTCAGTTCAGGGTCTTGACCACCCAACATAGGACCTAGACTCTCAGTAAGTTTAGGAATGTGGTCTGAAATCCGGGCTTCTGGATCCAATTCCAGGCCCCATAAACCTTCAACACCCTCAACAGGAGTGGGTTCAGGTCCTAACTGAACTCCTAAACTATCAGAAGTACTGTGAGCAGGATCACTACTTACCAATAGGACCTTCAAGCCCGAGTCTGCTAAACCTACGGCTGTAGAAGTAGATGTAGTTGTTTTTCCAACTCCACCCTTTCCTCCGAACAAGAGCAGGCGAGCCATAACAATGCCTCGAGATTGGTATATTCAAGCCTTGGCCTACACAACTCACTTGAATAAGTCATGACAGGCACACATCATGGCAAGCGAATTGTGGCTATCTCAAGTTGCAATTATTGTGTCATTGGTAGGAATGAGTTTGGGTTGGCGCGGAGTCATGACTCGCTACTCTGGTTTCTATGACCTCACCACAGCATGGAGTATGATGTTCTGGGGAATTTTGGTCGGAGGATTGTATGGTAGTTTAGGAGATTTATTCCTCCTTACAGTTTACATCGAAGGTAATTTCCTGCCGTATAGTAATCTCATCATTTGTTTAGGTTTATCAGTCGCAGTACATTTATTCTTACGAAGAAAAAAAGTTAGGAGAACTGGTTCGCAACCAACTACTGGTTGGGCATTAGGTCTTGCTGTTGGGGGAATGATCTCACTATTTCTTATTTTCAGATTACTGCAAGCAAATAAGAATGACATAGGTCTTGAATTGGTTGCAACAATTATCCTAGTTGCACTTATTTCCCCACGAGCTCATGCTTTGATTTTCTGTAGACACGGCTATGGTATGTTGATGGGTAGACGATGGAGTATTGTATTGAGGACCTTTTTCTGGACTGCTCTTCTACTTACAGCACTTTACAGTTCATTCTATTTAACAAGAATTTGGATTTTCATTATTCCACCAGTATTATTGGCTGAAAAAAGAGCTCATGATTGGGTTTGGGCAGCAGTTCCAAGACCTGCTAGAAGGCGATTACGTAGAATTTGGTCAGACGCATCGCGTTCTAAAACAATTGAAGAAGAGTAAGTACTTGCCAACATGAAGTACTAAGTCTAATTTTAGGATTATTTTTAGTCCTGATTTCACTTTTATTACAGGGCAGAACCTTCATGGGGGTACCGTTCAGCCTAGAACACAATGGGAACATGTCCCTTCTGTCGCGCTCAAACCTTACCGGGCGATTCCATTTGCTACAGTTGCGGTAGAGTAATCACAGGCACTTCAGGTATGGACTCTAGAGTAAAGGGCGAATTTATGCGCTCACCAACCCGAAAAGCCAGACAAGGAATGGCTCCAAGGCATGCAGAAATGACCAAGGCTAGTTCTAAGCGCCGAGGTAGGAAAAAACGTAGCCGTATCAACCAATTGGGATTAGTAGCATTCATCGCTTTCGTATTTTTTACTCCAGAGGCTAGGCAATTTGTTCTAGCTAAATGGGCAGAGGTTGAAGAGTATATGATGGAGGCTATTGCTCCATACCAAGTATATCCACTTGAGGCTGAATATACGGTTGTTAGAAGCATTGATCTATGGAATAATGGTTCAGGAAATGGGCACTTGGAAGAGTCAATCCCTCTACCAATGGATGTAACAAGCAATGAAGGCGGAGCTGTGGCTTTAGCATATACTGATGGTACGGAAATTGCTAAATCTGAGGTCCAAACTATAATTGATTTAGAATTACGAATCGATAATGAGATTATTTCGATACCCAATGATGGATTGCCGTACCGTAGTAAAGCAAATGCAATTATTACACAAGATGGTAATGAAGTTTGGTGGCCTGGACAAGGTTCAGGTTCAGATTACTGCCCTCACGGTCCTTGCGTTAGAGTATCAATCGATGTCCCTAGTGGGACTCATGAAACCGTAGACTTCGCGGTTACTCTGCATTCATCAACACATACATGGTGGCATTCTACAAGAATGGATGGTAAAATCGACGGTAAATCAGAAGGAGTGAGCGTACATAGATCGGGAACATTCGATGATATTTCTGAGCGTGGAATGGGTGCTAGAATTAACGAGTTTTCTGATAATCCTTGGTATGACCGTGGAGGGCAATATGGATGGGCCATAGATGGTAGACAATCGACTGCTCCACTAGTACATCAAACAGCAGCGAGTATAGAAGCATCGCTTCCATCGAATCTGAAAGATAATGCCTATGCTTATGCAAGAGCAACATTTGATTGGCTAAATGACAATGTACCTTACGATACAACAGCGCCTAATATAGCAAGAAGTGGTGAACAATGTTTGCAAGCAGGACTGGGTGATTGTGATGAGCAATCCAATGCATTCATGAGTATAATGCGAATTAAGGGAATTCCGACCTGGTATGTATTTGGTGCATTATCAGATTCGCAATTCCAGACGTGGGAAGGCCATGCATGGTCATACATTATGCTACCAATGTCCGATGAATGGTGTGAAAATAACGATGTTGTTTTGGAAACCTGTTATGTCGAAGGCGCAGTGGATGTCGTTAATCGCAAATGGTTAGTCCACACCCCTACTGCATATATCGATTGGATAGAAGAAGCACCTTGGGATAATGTAGATGGATATTATTCAGGTGGTTCAATTTCAGGGAATGATTTCAAACGATTGAGATCTTTCTACACAGAAGGATACGAAGTTATGGGTGGAACATGGGACAATAAATGGCTAGGAGAGGATTTCTCATGAGGATAATCATAGGAGGCGGAGGACGCGTAGGTACAGGACTTGCTCGCGCCTTACGTAGCGAAGACAAAGATGTTGTACTCGTAGATAACAATGCTAGGGCTGTAAAAAATTCTCAAGGAATGGATATTCTAGTCCTTCATGGTGACATTACTCATCGACAAAAATTCATTGAAGCAGGTATTGAAACCGCACAAGTTTATGTCGCTGCTACCAATTCAGATGAAAGAAATATTCTATCATGTGCGCTAGCAAAACATGTTCACAGTGAACAAACCAACGGCAAAGGGGAACTTATGACGATATGTAGGGTTCGAAATCCTATGTTCCTTGAAGAACATCAATCCGGTAAACTGTCCAAATGGGCAGGTGTGGACCATGTTGTACATCCAGTTGACGGGGCCATTGAGCGATTGATGTCTGGATTACGGTCTTCATCTCTAACAGAAGTCATTCCTTTCGAAGCGGATGCTTACATCGTAGAATTGGATGTTACAGCAGATGCTGGTGGAGTTGTTCACAGAACTTTACGAGAATCTGGAGCTAGAGTGGAAGGTGGTATGCCTCTAATTGTTGGATTGAAAAGAGATGGCGAGCCAGGACGCGTACCTGTTGCCGACGATCAAATTCTTCCGAAAGATAGAGTGGCCATTGCTACTGCCGGTGAAGCGTCATTCAACAGGATTTTACGAATATTTGGTCATGAACACATTGATTTCCCAGACCGGCCTAAAGTTGCTATTTTTGGAGCGGGATTAATCGGTACCAGGCTGGCTAAAGCTTGGCTAGATGCCAACGGAACTGTAACAATTGTCGAGAGAGATTTAGAAAAGGCAAACACTCTTGCTGGTTCTGATTTGGGTAGCAGAAAAGGAATTGAAATTATTCACGGTGATCACCTCGACAAAGATTTACTTTCAGAAATTGAAATATCTTCACATGATATTGCGATTTCTGCTTTAGATAATGACCATGCATCAATTGCTGCTGTATTGTTAGCAAGTGACATGGGAGTAGAGAGAACAGGTCTAATTTTGTATGATGCAGATCTAGTGAATGTGGTTCGTAGAATGGGTATCACATTCTCAGTGGACAGGAAACGTGTAGCCATTGATACGATTCTAGCAAAAATACATTCTGAACTTCCTGGTCCGTATGCAGTTTTATCCAGTGTGCCCGATGTAATTGGGATTTGTTTGCCAATCAATTCTAATGTCAAATTCGCCGGAAAAACAATCGCAGACGCTGGACTTCCAGAATGGTGTAAAGTTGCATTTATTCAAAGAAAAAACATACATGAAGATTGGGAGACTATGCGTCCATCTTCTTCAAAGACATTGCTCGAAGGAGACCGGTTGACGATATTCTTGCCTCCTGATCGTGTAACTGATTTGGAGAAGAAATTCAAGGTGTGAAACAAAAATGCGCCGAGACGTACTTTCACTAATCGTCGGTTGGACGATGATGGCAATGCTGATTCCATTGTCATTCAGTTTCCTAGTTACATGGTGGTTAGATGGAATTAATACAGCACTAATTTCGTTCATGCTACCAATTGTTTTTTCAGGATTAATTGGTCTTGCTCTGCTCAGTATTGGTGTTCGTTCGGATACTACTGAGCGACTTCGTGACAGGGAAGCATTTGCAGCAGTCGCTTTGGCATGGCCTGTTGCTGTATTGGTTGGAAGTCTGCCATTTTGGCTAGGAGGAGTATTCCATGGACCATTTACTGATGGTTCACAGATGGCTGATATCGGTAGAGGATTTGTTAATTCATGGTTCGAGTCAATGTCTGGTTTCACAACTACTGGGGCGACTGTTATTGAACACTCAATGAGTCCAAATTGCATTCCTGGAACAACTCCAGATTGTATCAATGCTCAGCCTAAAGGGATTCTAATTTGGAGGTCGCTCACTCAATGGCTAGGTGGCATGGGAATAATCATGCTAGGACTAATGCTACTGTCGAGAGTTTTAGGCGGAGGAATGGCCTTAGCAAGAGCTGAACTTACAGGTCCATCATTGTCTAGATTAAGGCCTAAATTACAAGAGACTGCATTGGCTCTGTGGACAATTTACATCGTTCTAACCGCACTAGAGATTTTGCTACTATGGGGTGTTGGAGGATTAACAATTTTTGATGCATTTAATCATGGTTTGACTACGATGCCTTCAGGAGGATTCTCAACTCACGATGCTTCAATAGCGTACTATGATAGTTACGTTGTCGAATCTATAATCATCTGTTTCATGTTCCTTGCAGGTGTCAATTTTACTTTGATATGGCTTGCTTGGGAAAAGCAATGGGACAAAGTGTTTGCAGATCAAGAAGGTAGAAGTTACGTTCTAGTAATTCTTGCAACAACACTGTTTGTATTTTTAGCATTATTATCACAGGGAAGTGGTTTTGATGATGGGTTCTATGACTCATTATTCACCGTTGTATCGATAGGAACCAGTACTGGTTATACGAATAATGATTACATGCTTTGGCCTGTTGTAACGCACATTTTCTTATTCCTACTGATGATTGTTGGTGCATGTGCTGGTTCAACAAGTGGTGGTCTCAAATTGATGAGAGTTAAACTTGGTTTGAAAATCGCTTGGAGAGAGATAGGTAGAATCGCTCAACCGAAGCGTGTAGTTCAAATCAGGATGAATAATGAAGTTGTAGATAATGAAAGACTTGGTTTGATAGTTGGAATGTTATTTGTTTGGACTGGATTGTTCGCTCTTTCTTGTATTGTACTTGCAGTAACTATGCCAAATTCAGATTTTGAATCAGTTGTTGCAGTTGTAGCTTCTTCATTAGGTAACACTGGACCGACTTTAGGAGATTACGGGCCGTCAAATACATGGGCTTCAATGGGGACACCTTCATTGATTATCACATCAATATTAATGTGGTTTGGTCGTCTTGAATTGATGACTGCTTTACTATTGCTACATCCTAGAACATGGGCAAGAGAAGAAAGAGAAGCACCTGATAGAGCCTCTGTTAAATTGATTAGAGAATTGTTCGAAAAGATGGAAGACCGCTCTGAGGACAAGGATTGATCAGAACAAAGTAGTTTGACCTGTATCTTCCTTTGATTCTTCTTTTTCATCTTGCAACTTCGGTGTGGATTGTGTAATTGGTTCATGCACTTGCGCGCTAGACGATTCTAATTCCTTAGCATACTTCTCAAGTAATTCCTTAGTGGTTCGATGGCTTACAGAAAGGCCACTAATAGCTGCATGCTCTTCTGGCGATAATCCAAGAGCAAGAGAAATCGAAAAATCTTCACTATTCTCGGATTGCACTGCAACTAATGAGGGAAGTAACTCTTCTCTAACCGCTCTCTTAGAGCAACCACAAGTTTCAGCAAGACGGTCTACTACTGAACGTTTAACCCAAGCAGAACCTCGGCGTAAAAATCCAGGGTATGAACAAAAAACACGACCTTCAACTGGCTTAGGCATTGTAACACTAGCAGATAATCCAGAAAGATTTGAGGACCAATACCACGAACGATGAGCTGTATTTCTGAAGCGAGATGTTAGAAGGCAATCTGCAAGAGATAATGAGGATGAGCCTCTTCTGACAGCTCCTTGATCGGTGAAAACAACACCATTGTTCCATGAAACCCAAGCAACCATATCATCCGGACTCTTATCCAATGACCTTGAGGCTTTCATCGCATTTTGTGCAGTTCGGGAGCGATAAAGTAAGTCTAATCCAGGGAATATTTCAACCGAAGTATCTCTAACACCGGTTTCAATATTTTCTTTCACCATTTCCCTAGTCAAATTAGAATCAATAAGTGAGCACATTACCTGCAAATCGCGGACCAATGCTCGAAGGTCTCCAGGATTATTGTTGACTAATTCGTCTATAGCACCAGGATCTGCAGTAAACCCTTCTTCTTTGATTACACGTAAAGCAATTCTTCTCAGGGCCTCGTTCGACGCCCTTTCAAATCTAATAGTTATAAGATGTTTTGAGAATCTATCACGTGCAGTTCTCCATGTTGACGAGGTTCTACCCCATAATCCCATTTCATCGTTACAAGCTAAAATCACAGGTTGTCTAGTATCTGCAAGTAAATTCAACAGTTCAGCTTTGCCACCACTATCACCTTTCAAAGCCTTTGAATCATCAAAATCCTCACCTGAGACAATTGATGATATTCTATCCGCAGAAATTTCACGCAGACCGCCAGATAAGTGGTCAACTTCATCCAACAAAATCAATGTTCGAGGAGGTTTGGTTCCTGGAGTCATGAAAAGCGAACCATGTGTAGATGCATGAGTTGCTGCTTTTCTAATCGCACCCGCATTTCTAGCATCACTGGCATTCAATTCGATTACTTGCCATTCCATATCGGCAGCCACTGCCCTTGCAACGGTTGTCTTTCCTACACCAGGAGGTCCTATCAATAACAACCCTGGTTTGTTAGGTCTACCTTCTTTCCACTGGTCTAACCAAGCACGAATTTTCTTGCGCTGTGCCTCATTCCCTTCTAACTGGCGTTCGCTCACTGGACGGTGACGTTCAGTCCAATCACTCGCCACCATGCATCATTCTTTTGCTAGGCCCCATTTGAACATTGAGTTGTTCAAAATGGTAAATCATCAATTGAAACCCGAGTTTGTTCACCCGAATCTCTATTCCTAAGTGTGACAGTATTATCTGACAGAGATTCATGATCAACAGTAATGCACCAAGGAACTCCAATCTCGTCAGCTCTAGCGTATCTCTTGCCAATTGAACCGCTTGCATCATAAACTGAAAATATATTCTTGCGACTACAGAGATCTCTGTGTATTTTTTGAGCGAGTAAATCCATTCCATCTTTCTCGAATAAGGGAAGAACTGTTACATCAACAGGTGCTATAACTTCAGGCAGGGAAAGATATGCATAATCTTCTCCTGATTTTTCGGTTTCTGTGTATGAATGGTCCAGCAAATGCCAGATTATCCTATCAATGCCGAACGCAGGTTCAACAACATGTGGGACAAACCATTCTCCATTTACATTTTCAGTACGTTGCACCCGCTTGACATGTTCTGGTAAAATTTGCAAATCTGTTCCTTCAATATTTTGTGACAACGGGAAACTAGAATCGGATGGTAAACCTTCAACGAACTGATTCACCTTACCTGCAAGTGATCTGAAAGCAGGTCCTGCTTTTGCGCCATCGGTAGTCCAACCATCAATTTCTACGACCTTGGGCTCATCAAAAGTTCTCCAAGCACGGAGCCTTTGTCCTGTTGCTTCTTCATGTGCAGTCAAGTCATAGCAACCCCTGTGTGCAATACCTACACATTCTATCCATCCATATGAGCCTAAAATTTCTGCATCCCAGCAATCTTGAGCATAATGGGCCATTTCTGTCGACTCATGTTGTCTAAATCGCAAAAACGAGGGATTTATTCCCACAGATAACAGAAAATCCATTGTCCAACCCATAAAATAACCAACAGTAGGATGTCTTATGACTCCATTATCGACTGCTTTTTCTAGAGTCATTACAACTTCTCCCCCATCATCTGCAATCAATGTAACCGGATTTTTCCAAAGTGAAAAATCATGGATTGGTGCAATCTCTGGATCTATGAAATACTCCAATTCTGCCATGTTGAATTCTCGCAAACGTATCATTCCTTGACGAGGGCTAATCTCGTTCCGATAGCCTTTTCCTGTTTGAATGGCTCCAAACGGAAGGCGTTCGCGGAAATGTCGATATATGGAAGTAAAAGATGTGAACATCCCTTGTGCAGTTTCAGGTCGCAAGAAACCTTGACGGCCAGAAAGACCAGCGCCAATCTTTGTATTAAACATCAAATTCTGTGCTTCAATTTCACCCCAGTCGCTCGCACCACAAGCAGGGCACTGAGGGTTATGTTCTTCGATTAATTTGGACAACTCGTCTTTAGAAAGAGTGTCAGCATTCGGATGAATATCTTCGACTAAATGGTCTGCTCTACTTGCTTCACCACACTCGCTACATTCAGTTAAATAATCACTAAACTCACCGACATGACCACTTGCTTCGAGGACCGAATATGGAGTGATTGTGGGGCAAGAAATCTCTACTATGTTCCCTAAACTTTGCCAATGATCGATCCAAGTTTGATTGACACGATTACGTAACCGGCCACCTACTGGCCCGAAATCATACAATCCGGCAGCTCCGCCATGAATTTCAAACGCAGGAAGGATTACTCCTCTGCGTTTTAGCATACCAGTTAGCCTGCCTAAACGCTCAGTGTTGAACTCCTCCATGCACCTGCGTATTCAAAGGGGTACATGAGGCCACCTCTTATTGTGAAGATGAAAATAGGATTTTACAAATTTCTCAAGTTCCTTCACAATGTCAATTTCACCCCTTCAGTAGGCTTTTTTTTAATGCCAACAATTGATGTTATTGTACATTAGTTAAAACCAAACATTCAAGACCTCGTTGCGCACGCTCCCAATCACGGATAGTGAGTTGATAATAATGGCAAATATCTCATACCTAGAAAATCCACTCGAAAGTGAGGATTTGTATGAGAAATTGTGTCAGCCTGTTCGTAATTGGTTCAAACAAAAATTTCCTGATTTTACAGAACCCCAAAAATTAGCAATTCCATCCATTATGAACAAGGACCATTTGTTACTTTGTTCTCCTACTGGATCCGGTAAAACTCTTACAGCATTTCTAACAATTATTGACGACTTAGTTCGTCATGCCTTGGAAGGTACTCTGGAAGAGAGAGTATATTGCTTGTATATTTCACCAATCAAAGCATTAGCTAATGATATTCAAAAGAATCTAATTGGACCTCTTGAGGAAATCGAGAAAAATTACCTTCCAGATAGAGCTCAAGGTAAAATTAGAGTTGGACTACGTACCGGTGATACTCCACAATCAGAAAGGCAAAAAATGCTCAGAAAGCCACCCCACATACTTATCACAACTCCAGAAAGTATGGCGATTGCAATATCATCTCCTCGATTCCAACCAATTGTTTCTAATGTCGAATGGATAATTATTGATGAAATGCATTCACTAGTTCCATCAAAACGAGGTGTACATCTTGCACTAACTATTTCCTTACTAGACACAATACTTGAACGTCCAGTTCAAAGAATTGGTATTTCAGCGACTATGGAACCTCTAGAAACTGTTGCTGAATACCTGGTGGCAAGTGATGATAGGGAAAGCAGGAATGAGAATCAATCTGTTAAAATTGCAAAAATTAGTGGTGCTAGGGAATTAGACTTGGACATACTTTTGTGTTCACCTAAATTTAGCGAACTTTCTGTAATGAAAGTTCTCGAAATGAATGTCGAAATGGTTGCCGACCTAATTAGTGCACATACAACAACTCTAGTATTCGCTAATACGAGGAAAATGACTGAAACATTAGTCCAAAAGTTACGTCCATTTTTGGGAGATTTGGTTGCTGGGCACCACGGTTCGATGGACAAGAGAATCAGGTTGGATGTAGAAAGAAAACTCAAATTGGGACACCTTAGGGCTGTAGTTACGTCTTCATCACTTGAAATGGGAATAGATATCGGTTCTGTAGATCTGGTGATTCAAATAGGCTCTCCTGGCGATATAGCAACTGCCCTACAGAGAATCGGGAGGGCGGGGCACCATGTTGGAGGCATTCCACGCGCTCGATTCCTACCAACAAGTGTTGATGATTTAATCGAGTTAGCAGCACTACAATCTGCTATTCAAACCGGTGACATGGATTTACTTGATTTTCCACAAAATTGTCTAGATGTACTTGCTCAATTCCTAATTGGTTTAGTCATCATTAATGAAAGAGATATTGATGAAGCGTTTGAAGTTGTAACTAGTACATGGTCATACAGAAACCTAGGATATGACGATTTTATTGAAGTACTTGATATGCTAGAAGAAGAAAGGCGTGTTTGGATTGATTGGGAAGATAATATCTATGGAAAACGTGGATATTCTAGAATGATATATTATACAAATATAGGTACAATAGCACCTGATAATTCATATCTTGTTTTCAATGCGGAAGGCAGTATATTAGGACAGTTATCATCATCCTTCGTCGCTAATTTACGAGGAGGAGATGTAATTTTACTAGGTGGTTCAACATACCGAGTCACAAATATTCAAGGCACTAGAGTTAATGTAAATTCAGTCACTGGATACAGACCTACTGTTCCTTCTTGGAGCGGTGAAGCCAGGAGTAGGTCTAGGGAATTATCAAAAGCATTGCTCGATTTGATTGGGCACAGTGTTAATGCTCTTAGAAGGCAGAATGACCCTAGAGTTATTTTGCGAGATGTATACGGTTTAGGTGAAGGGGTTTCAAACACAATTGCTCGTCATTTAGAGGAGCACACATTGGACTCTTTCCAAGTACCAGACCCCAATAGATTGATCGTCGAACAAATCGTTTCTGGAGGTATGCCAACATACCTAATCACATCATGTCGTGGCAGAGGTTTCAATACCGCGCTAGGTTATTTCATGGCTGGTTTAGCCGAACAAGACGGTATTGCAGTATTGGAGTTGTCTTTTGATGAAAATGGACTATTGATTAAAACTAGTCAAGAAGTTGACCCGGGTAAAATGTATGAATATTTCCAATCTAATGACCATATGGAAGTTATTGAGCGTTACATTGTGAACACGCAAATTTTCGCTAAGAGATTTAGAGAAATAGCCGGACGCTCGCTAATTATTCCTAAACGAATAGGCGCAGAAGAAGTCAGTCCACAACAATTCCAGCAACGAGCTGATGCATTATTACAACGACATCGTTCAATCGAAGATTCACTGCTGATCAGAGAAGCCAAAGCCGAAATTATGTTTGGTGACATAGATATTATTTCACTGAATCAATTCTTAGAAGCGAGTAAGGAAAATATAGCAAGGATTGTTCATACTAAAGTCCCCGTACCATCGAGACTTGGAATGAGTCTTTACATGAGCACATTCGAGGATTTGCTTTCAATGAAAACAAGGGCTTTCCTTGTCAAAGATATTGACCCTGAAATCCTAAAACGACTCCTAGGAAACCGAAGTCTTGCTACAGAATTGAGCGATGAACAAATCGATGAATATTACTCTAGTAAAGTTCCGAAGCCAACTAATTCAACCGAGCTCCTTAATCTAATGAGCAAAGGTGGAGGTTTGGATAGAAAATGGGAGAATCCACTATACGCATCCAAACTAAAGGGAATCGAACACAGCACAATAGAAGGATGGGTTCGAGAATTGGCCAAACAAGGCAAGATTACAAAATTACGCTCGACAGGAACAGCAGAACTGGATGACAAATGGTTCACGACTTATATGGCAGAGATTCACGGTACTTTGGGGAGAATTTCTGAAGCTGGCGGTAAAGAAATGGAAGATATTCGTGACCTTTACACCAAAGGTATCAGTTATGAAGTTGCGACTGAATTTGACGGCCTAAATGGAACCAAATGGGAAAAGCGCAAAATTACCGATCCTCATGAAGCATTAAGAGTGAAAATTATCGAAATGCTAGGTAGCGAAGGTCCTGCTAAAGGAGACCAGATCAATTCGCGATTACCATTCCCTCAGGGTCAGATTGATTCTATTTTGCATGAATTAGAAATTCGAAATGTTATCTCAGTAGGATTCTATAGACAGACTGATGATGCAGAATATATTCTCAAGGTTGATGAGCATAAAATCACCGGCGGAGAAGAAGATGTTGTTGAATACCGATGGGTACAAAACATGGTTATGAAGAAATCATTCGAACAATATGGTGACGGTTTCACAGCATTCGACCAACACATATTATTCCAAAAGCAGCAAGAGATGCTATATCGTGTCGATGGTTTCCGATATGCCGATTGGAAAGATTTGCAACTAGATTCAGATGTTGTAATGGGAAGGTTATTGCATAATCGAATAGGATATACTACGCGTAAGAATATTCCAATGCTGCTGGGATTGAAACCAGAGCCATGGCTAGGTGAAATGGAAAAGTTGATTCTCGAAAAAATTCCAATAGGTGAAAACTTGACGCGCCAGGAAATTCTTATGGATTTCCCAAAGGGTGAAGATCACAAATCTCTTCAAAGAGATCTAAAGAATGCAATCAGTAATTTGGAAAGGCAACTATGTTTGGTAAAACAATTCGAAGATGTGAGCGGTCGTAGAAGAAGATTGTCTTTGTTCCACAGAGTTATCGATGTCTATAAGCCAATGGATTTCGAAGATTCACTAGTTGAAGTCATCAAGAGAATGGGTCCAGTAAAGGCCTTCACTCTGAGATATTATGTCTCTAGAAGTGTTGAAGAATTAGCAATAGCACTTCGAAATTTGGAGAATAAAGGAAGAATTGCAAAGATTATGGCATTGGTTCCAGAACCAGAGGCCTTCTATGTTCTTCCTGAAGAAGTTGCAAAACTGAGCACTCAAAGTAGAGAAGATAGAACATTACGTATTCTAACTCAATCTGACCCATATGTTTCTCGATTCATATGGGAAGTTCGCTCAGTTTTGGATAGAGGATGGTACCTGCCAGTATTCAAAGGAGTTGACCCGATAGGCAAGGTATTGATGTTTAAGATAAACGATTATCTTGAAATCAAAGATATGCATATTCCATATGCTTACTTGGATGAATTCTGTGAAGCATTTGAAAAATTGTTGGACAACCACTCTGACCAACTAGTTGATGTTGCAGTATTGTCGCAATTTAACGGAATTCCTGTAACTGATTTAGAAGAGGACTCACGAATCGCTCTTGAAGGAATTGGTTTCAAATTAGCAGGAGAGAGAATGATTCGTGGAGGTATTGTAGATCCACAACCGAGAGAGATTGCTGAAAGAGCTCTTTTCCATAGACATCACCTGCATCAAAATTCTCGTTTGGAAAATGAAATTCAGGCTCTTGAAAGTGTACAAGAAGTACGTGATGACTTTGGATTGCGTGGACGAGCAGAAGTCTATAGAGTCAGTTTGAAGAATATGGCAAGCGCCAACCAGTTACATCAAGGAATTAACCTCAGAGGACATCAAGTTTGGGCATCATATGACCACTTCTCTACATTACTAGCAATCCGTGGTGAAGAACCTAATGAGGAATTATTGGACATCCTTGAATTCTTCGAAAATCATAGTGACCCAAATCTGTTCATGGAAAGGCATGCAATGAAACGAGCTGCATTCAGGAAATTGATTCAGCCATTACTTCGTAGTGGCCACATGGTCCAAGATTACCGCGGTGGGTTCCGTTCGGTAGCACCTCGTAGAGGCTTAGACCCTGTTATTCTGCGGAGGGAATACCTACGCAGACTAGTTTCAGATTACCCAGTTATCACACTAAAACAATTCACAAGATTGGCTGGAACTCCATTTAAGCCTGAAGAATTGAAAGCGATTTTAACCGAATTTGAAGAAGATTCAACGCTGATTAAAGGATTCCTAATTCAAGACTTGCACGAGGTTTGCTGGGGTAAGAAGGACTTACTTGATGAAGCTAAGAACGTCCCTCCTATTCGGGATTTTGTCATTCCTCCTTCAGACCCAATAGCCCCTTATTTCGCAGATGTGCTAAAACAAAAATTCGGCTTTGGTAGCGCATACCTAGTTTTCAGGAATGCAGAACCTGTGGCCGCATTCAAAGCAAATACTCGCGACAAAATAATCGATGTTACCGATTACGAAGGCTCAGAAAAGGGCTGGAGGATTGTGAAAGAATTCGCTTGGGAACATCAAATGCCACTAAAAACCGAACTTCGTATCGGTGGAAAACGAATGAAGTAAATTACATAACGCAGTTTTGTGTGTTTATTGAGACTATATTCAATGGGCAATTCTAGTGTTAGATTAAATAACAAGTTTCTTTGTCAGATAATTGTGAACCGCAAGGCTATACTCCTTACTGCCCTCATGCTATTGGTTTCTGCAAGCCCGTTTGTTACAACATCATCAGCAAATGAAGTACAGGACATTGAAGTTCTAGATACTGCAGTTTATCCTGGAAACAATCACACCTACCATTTACTTTCTGCTTCTTCATGGAGTGATGCTGCATCGGTTGCCAGAAGCTTAGGCGGATTTCTAGTTACCATAGATGATGCAGAGGAAGATCAGTGGATTTTTGATACATTTGCAGTAGATAACGACACAACTAGACATCTGTGGATTGGATTGTCTGATTATCAAGACGAGGGAGATTACCGCTGGCATGATGGAACGCCATTCACTTACAGAAACTGGGGAGATGGTCAACCTGGTAGCGGTGATGATGAAGATTATGTCCATATTACTGGAACTAATATGGGGTCGATAGAACCTGCATCTTGGAATGACTTAGAGGATGACCCTCAGTATTTCCCTGTATACGGTGTTGTCGAGATTGGAGATGGTGCTGATTATGCACTTCGATTTGATGGAGATGATGACCACATCATTATTGATGAAGACTTCCCAGATTGGGGAAATACCTTAGAAATTGAAGCATGGGTAAATGTTGCTGATACTGATGGAATACAATTTGTCACAATGTTCGGTGATTATGGCTGGGGACTTTACCTAAATGATGGCTATCTAGCTTACTCCAACGAATACTCCCTCTCTAGAAACCCAACATCCAATGTTTCGATTCAAGAAAATATTTGGACACATATCAAGGTGGTTGTAAACACAGAAACTGGCGGTGAATTCTTCATTGACAACTCTTCTGCAGGACTTATTGATGTTAATGACTCACAAATTCCTTCAGGCGACTTCGGCTCAAACGATTGTTTCCAATCAGGCGAAGAATGTGATGAACTATTTATTGGAAGAATGGGTGCTGGTTGTGATTGCAACTATTTCCGTGGAATGATGGATGATGTTCGCATTGGCAATTCACTGAACGAATCGTTATGGATGTTTACTGAAGGCGAGGGAGAATCTACAGAAGATTCAGAAGGTTTGATTGGTATAATTCACGGTGCTGCATGGGTAATGCCTGATGGCACTATAATTGCACAGGCCTTTGAATTAGAGAATGGTGAATACTATGATGGATTCAATGCAAATGCAGGAGATACACTCCTATTCTTCATGGATATACCTGAAAATACTCAGTTTGCATCGCTAAACATGTACTCATGGGATTTCGAATTTGAAGAAGAATATGAAGAAATCGAATACGAAATCTATCTCGCAAAAGATCGTATTCCTTCAGCATGGGACCATGATTATGAAGTTGAAACATACTATGGATTGTATGTATACGAATACTTCGAGTGGCCTGAAGAAGGCACTTATTGGATCACTATTTCTTCAAACTATGATATCGAAGAACTAGAGGTGAATGCGTACTGGGAAGAAGCACCAGAACCACCCGAACTCGATGAAATGACCGAACTGAACGACGGCATTGCTGTCACAGGTCAGAGAATTACTCGAGATAGCGGAAAATCACTTTATTTCTATGTAGAACTTGAAGATGAATTAGCTGAATTACGTGTAAAAACTTGGGGAGGACCTGGTGATTGTGAATTGCACATAGCATTAGATGCTCTTCCATACACTGATGATTGGGGATGGATAGAAGATGGATGGTTTGAAGAGAGTGGTGGAAGTAATGGTCGCCAAATTGGTGGTCAGCAAACTTCAGACCATTCATATAATTCTGGAAATGATGAGACCGTGCAGATTTTCGATGCTCAACCAGGCATATATTACATCATGATGACATCTTACACTGGATGTCGAGATGTAACAATTCAGGCGGACTTCACATATGCACCAAATAACGTGGACCCAGAATCTGCAATTGAATTGACTGACGGCATCTCCTATGGTCCATTAAGTGGTTTCGAAGGACTTGACCAATTCTTCTACATCGATGTACCAGTTGGAACAGAAAGATTGGAAGTTGATTTGAACAATGGTGATGGAGAAGCTAAATTGATGATGCGCCTCGACCAATACCCCACATGGTCCACTTATGACAAGCACTCAAATGCCCCTGGTGCAGGTGACAAACTTGGTTTCAATGATCCAACTCCTGGACGTTGGTATATCCTCATAGGCAGTGAGGAATATTACAGTCGAATCGATATTACAGCATCATTTGAAGATAGATATGTTTGGACATATGATGGTGAACCAATCCAATTATTCAATGAGGAAGAAATCGGTGGTATGAGTGCACCTGAAGATGAAGAATTGTATTTCTTCATAGACTTAGAAGATTCAGCTGCTATGGATTTGACTATCAAGACATGGGGCGGAGAAGGCGACCTTGGTTTATCTGCTGAAACTGAAGAAATCGAGTGGGATGATTTCGAAGAACGCCCAATGGGTAGACAATTTGGTGAAACTCAATTTGAATCAGATTGGAGCGGTGCAGATGAAGAGATTTACATCTTCTTTGCTAGTGGAAGAATTGACATCACGATTTACGCTAACACTGAGATTGAAGATATTTCAATAGTTGCGAAGTGGGATGAAATCGACGAACCAGGACCTGGACCCGGTCCTGAACCCGGACCCGAACCTCCAATCGGTGACGACATACTTTCTTGTGACGAGTATGTTAAGGTGATTTTCGAAGAACTAGATCTGAATGGAGATGGAGATATCTCCAGTGATGAATCGTTCGATGGTGATGATAACGAATTCGATGAGATTGATATTAACAAAGATGGTGTAATCGACAAAACTGAAGCAATCGTTGCGATATGCACCTGTGAAAATGAACTATATGTTACACTAGAGCAAATCAACACAGATGATAGAGGCGAATTTTCTATTGAATTCCTGTCGAGTATTGCATGGAAAAATGAATACGATTTCTTCGAAATGGATTCAAACAATAATATGCGAGTAGACTATGATGAAGTCGAGGAATATGGAGAAAATTGTGTAACAACCTATGACCCATTGGATAGGGATGGAGATGGAACTCCTAACGACAAAGATGCATTCCCCGATGACCCTAGTGAAGATAAGGATACAGATGGTGATGGAGTCGGTGATAATGCAGACATTATCGCTTCAGTGGATAATGATGTTATCTGGGTTTCTGCCAGTATTCTTGGGCTTATCCTAGCTACATTCTTGGGAATCATGTTTGTTAGATCACGTAGAGGACCAGAGTATGCTTGGGAAGAATATCAGAAAGACAGGATGTCTGAATCCATGCTTGCTGGCATGGTTAATTCAGGAGACATGCCTCCTTCACAGGAATCTGTACCCCCGGCACTAGACTTAGGGCCGCCTGTAGAAAATGTTCCTGAAGATATGACTGTGTCAGATCTCTACGACTGAGTACGCTTTTTCCCAGGCTTGAGTCCAAGCGGACGCATGAGCGAAAGAACATGTCTGTGCATTTGTGGCAACATTTCGAATAGAACAAGAGCTAGCAGGAACATTGCACCCAATGATACGAACCTTGCTGCATAAGCGTGTCCAAATTCAAAGATTGTAAGATTCATCCAACGCCAATCTGGGTATCCCATTTGAAGCCAAATTAACCCTGCATTTCTGAATAGATTTAGTATGTGAATTAACGATAAAGCGATGAATAGTGCCCTAACACGCTTTCTCCAATCAATTTCTAGAACGGATATTGCACCGACAAAGATAATCATAGATTGTATCGCTGTACAAGCCAATACGAAATTGATGTAAATCGGCTCACCATTTACCAACAATTCCGTGTGAAATGAAAATTCTGACATTTCTTCAGTCAAAAACCAGCGATTTCCTTCCCAATCATTCCAATTGATTGAAGCGCTATTAACGGGATTGGCATAAGTTTCTCCCAAAGTAACATCTGCTCCGCCGGCAAAGGAAAGTAGAGCTGCAGATTGCCAAGCTACGAACCAAATTGCCAATATGTTCAGCATTGGAATATGTGCGATCATTAGGTAAGGTAATCCAGCAACAGCGACTGTACCTCTAAACCAGCGTAATGCCTTAGCGTTTTTTGGCTCTGTAACTTGCTTTTCCCATAACGCAATGGCACAGGCACCTGGTAGTGTTAGTGCACTCATAACGGTCAGAACAACATCATCATGCGCAAGGTAAAATCCAATGTCATTAAAGAAATAAAAACCGGTCATCACCCAACCAAATGGTGCTAAGGATTCAAATTTGCCAGAGCGACTTTTCCAGGTGATAAATAGAATCAACAATCCCACCGCACCTAGGACGGTTGCGGTTGACCTGTCGACCAGATAGTCACCTGCCATGCTACGCCAAGAATGGTGTTTCATCTAATGGCTTCGCCTTAATGCACATAGGTATGATTCTTTTCGAAGAGCATGATGCAAGGACCGATAGCGGAGGTTAACCTTTCCGAGATAGACTTGGATTGGAACGGAGCGATTGCATTCCTTGATAGAGACGGTGTCTTAAATTACGGCAGTCCACATTACATTAATTCCCCTGAAGAACTAGAAATTATTCCTGGAGCAAAGCAAGCAGTACAGGAGTTACGAAATCTTGGATTTAGGATTGCAATTACTACAAATCAATCTGCAATAATGCGAGGATTATGGGGCGAGGAAACAATCCATGCCATTCACCAACGATTGCAAGAAGAAATTGGAGTGATTGATGTTATCATGACTTGTCCACACAGAAATAGGGATATGTGTAACTGTAGAAAACCTCGCCCAGGTATGCTCAACAAGGCATCCGAAATCATACGTGGTAAATCTCACAATAGTGTTGACTGGTGGGGTGAAAAGCCCGAACCAATTCATCGGCTAGACCTAATGGTTGGAGACAGGGATTCAGACATGGGAGCAGGATGGGCAGTTGGTGCTAGATTGTTCAAAGTGGATGAGAATATTGGAATACAGCAAGTGATTGAAAGAATCATCAACAATGACCCTGGTGATGTGTTCAGGCCAGTGTGATAGTTATGTGGCTAGGACTAGATGATACGGATTCTTTGGAAGGTGGCTGCACCACCCTAGTTTTCCATGAATTACTCAATTCACTGCCATGTGATCATGGGGAACCAAGATTAACTCGGCTATGGCCGTTTGCAGCTCAAAGAACACGCGGTAATGCCTCTCTTTCTGTTGAGATATATGCTGATGATTCAATCGTTGAATGGTTGGATGAATATTGGAAGGAAAATATCCTTCCTTTGAAAGGAATGAAGTCTGAATCTACCCATTCGCAAAGAAAACAATATCCGTCAGACCCCGGAATGACATTATTCGATGAACAGCCTAGTGAAGACTACTATTGGAAGGCGGTTCGAGGAGAAGTTGGCTTGCTTGAAGGTGGCATCCAATGGGGAGGCAATGGTAGAATCGGTGCTGCTGCATCATGCGCATGGAGGCCTCAAAAGGCCACATGGGAAGGGATTGCTTGGCGAAAAGGGATTCGTGAAGTGAGTGATGAAGCTCTCATAATTGTGGAAAAAATGGATGAGACATTTTTGTGTCGAGATCCAAGAACCAATCGTGGATTAATCGCACCAAGAGGTCCATGCCCAGTCATGTTCGGTGTAAGGGCAACTAGTCGAGAGACCGCAAACAAAGCCACTCAAATTTTAGTAGAGGGTAGTGCTGAAACTATTGGTAATCGAGTTTTTGCCACTAATCAGGCCTCAGGAGACCATATCGAATCAACAATCAAATTGACAATTGAAACAAAGGAGATGTTACAAGGTGGACATGTAATTCTGAATGGGAATTGCCTTGCATTCAATGAATCAGGTGATGTAAACAAGATTGCCCAGTGGCTAGAACTTGAAGACGAAATCGAGTTTATGGGGTTGCAATTTGAAGGCAATTACCATCTAGAAGCAATCAGAGTCATCTCGTCAAGTTCTTCAAAAAGGCCAATGTGCGAATGCGGAACTAGAATGAAATCAATGGGTAAAGGGCAAGGTGTTCGCTGTCCTAAATGTAAAGCTCGAAGTGATGAATTGTGGAGTAATGAAGAGCGAGTACCTCCCTTCCGAGGATGGGTACAACCGCCTGCCGATAAGCGGCGACATTTGGCTAAGACTCTAACATAACACCCTAAATCTTGATAGCCGGATACTACTGCCACCAAATATGGTAGATTCAACTGAACTAACTTACATCATTCTTGGATTGACTCTTTTGGGCATGATTTGGTATATGACAAACCGTGGAAGAGCAAACCTTGCCAAAGCACGTGAAGATGCTGCACCAGCAATCGCTGGTGATGATGTTCTAGATGGAGCAGCCAAAAATCCGGAACAATTCGACGAACCTGATGATGAGGCTCTCGAAGAAATGGCAAAACTATTGGGCGAAGATGAGTGATTAAACAACAAATCCTTCTTCCTTCAAACGAAGTTTTAACTCATTTTCATCCATCCAAAGTATTCGTTTAGAGTCTGACTCTGGACGAGTTAGCAACCATACTTTGTCTGCATTCAACTTGTTTTTCCCTCTGGCAACCAATGGACTTGAATCCATTGAAGTTCCACCTTTTGAAATTAGCAAAGTTGTCCAAGAGGTATCTGAAATCAACTTGTTTACCGCTTTGATTACATCACTTGGTATTGTACCAGAGTCTGGGCAATAATCATCTAACACAACCAAAGTAACGCCAGGAAGGATCTTGGCACTCTTTAGTAAAGAGCCGATTGCTTGGTCTACATTTCCCACAAGATTCATTGCATGGAATCTTGAAGAAGCTGTAAGCGAAATCTCAGAAAAAATTTGTGAAAATCTAACTCCGTCAGGCAACTCAGGTGCAGCCCATAGTACTCTTCCTCCATCTTCAATCACCTGTCTTGCGATTTGCAAGCCAAGTGTGGTTCCACCACATGACCCTTCTACAGCCAAATGTATGGATGAATCATCTAGAGAAGGTTTCCAAATTGTCATTTTATCACTAATCCAGAGAGATCATGGAAGGTACTTCGGTTTCTTCTTCATCCTCATTGCTCCCTAAGAGTAAGTCAAGGAGGTCTCCTCCTGAATCATCATCCTCGATTTTTTTATCGGTAATCGCTTTACGCGACCTTGATAGTCTTGCAGCCATCAGTAAATGAGCCTCCAGTTTTCTGGTCGCCTCTCTATAATCTCTTACTGAAAAATAACCAAGGAATTCACCACCTTCATCGACCACAATTACAGCATCAGGAGATGTCGTGCTCATTATGTCCAAGCCTTTGGAAAGCGGAGTATTTCCAAGCACTGCAAGAATATTTGTTCTCATTATTTTGTCGACTTTTACTTTGGTTGCATTCAGACCTTCAGCCATCTTTGCAAAAATATCTCTTGCTGTAACTACGCCAAGTATGTCCTTACCCTTCTTGACAAGAATTGCATGTTCAGGGTTTCTAGAAAGTTCTTGACAAATATCACTTACCTTAGTCTTTGATTCCACAACAATGTGTTCATCAGTAATTGACATATCTGATACTGTTGGCTCTTCCATGGTTATGCGTAATAGTCGAAAGAAGATATTGGTTTCCCATCATTTAGATGGTAATCCATATGACCCAATTGCTCCTCACACAACCATGGCCGGAGAATTACGCAAGGGTGAAAGGATACCGAGAAGACCTCTACCGGAGTTTGCTGAAGCAGGAAATTTGGCTGCTGGACTAAAGCGTGATGGTCTAATTAGTACTGCTCTAGAAGATACTAACGAATACGGACCGCATTCAATGATTCTTTTGCTAATGGTTGTCGCAACAGCAACCGGTGGAATTCTGCTAGCATTCCGATACTTGTAATCAGTCCAAAAATCGTCTTTTTGTTTGATTAAACAAGGGCAATATACAAACCCTTGACAATCAACCAGCAACTATGACTGAAGGTTCGGTTAATGTCGAAAGCCGAACTTCGTCCCAAGATAAACGTTGGACGATTATGGCTGCATTGCTTGGAACCAATACTGCAGTACTACTTTTCCAGGGTATTGAACAAGAAGCTAACCCGAAATTTGTAAGAGAAGTTGCATTGACAGTAATAGCAGCAACTATTCCTTTCCAGGGAATTTATTTCTTAATCTACACTTTCTTGCTTGAAAATAATGGTAAACTAAGCGAGGAAATGATGGATAGGTTGAATCTGGCTTCTGCTTTGTGCCAAGTTTTAGCCTATATTTCCTTACTAGGAATAATTGCTCTTTGGTACAGTATGTCTAAAATGGTTGGAATTGCCTTTACTATTTCATCATTGATTGCCATGATACTTGTTCGTGTCGCAATGAAACAACCCGATGAAAAAATTGAGGCTACTGAATAGCACTGCGTGCTAATATAACAGCCTCATCTACGATCTCACCTGAAACCCCAATGTGGTTTGCAGGGTCGAACATTGCCTCGAGTTCTTCTGCACTAAATGCTGCTGCAATCGCAGGTGTTCGAGCACAAATGTCAATCAATTCTTCTCCTTTATCGATTGCTTCAAATGATGCAGATCTAAGAATCTCGTGTGCTTCATCACGTCCGATTCCATGACTGACAAGTTCAATCATTACTTTCTCAGCCATGACCAATCCTTTCTGGCTAGCAATATTTGCCAGCATTCTATCGCTGTCAACCCAGAGATTAGTTAGAACATTAGCAGTCTTTGAAATCACATCCTCGCATAGAGCTGAAGCGTGGGAGAGCGTGAACCTTTCACTACTTGAGTTTGCCAAATCCCTTTCGTGCCATAACAAGGCGTTTTCATATGTTGGAATAATGAATGCACGGACAATTCGAGCCAAGCCAGAAGCGTTTTCTGACTTGATAGGATTTTTCTTGTGAGCCATTGTCGAAGAGCCGACTTGTTTCTTCACATCAAATCCTTCTCCTGCCTCTGCAATTTCAGAACGCTGCAAATTGCGAATTTCTTGGAGGATTTTTTCGCAAGTACATGCTACATTAGAAAGCCAAGAAATATATTCAATGTACCTGTCTCTACCGACAACTTGTGTTGTAGCCAGTGGAACTTCAAGCCCTAAATGAGTTAATATCAACCTTTGAAGTTCTCTAGCACCTTCGCCTTGGGCCGCACCTGTTCCAACAGCTCCAAGGAATTTACCAACTGCTATGCGTGGTGTCGCTTCATCCAATCGAACTAACTGTCTACGCATTTCGTCAAGCCAAACTGCAACTTTCAAACCGAAAGTGATTGGGACTGCTGCTTGACCATGAGTCCTTCCAAGCATAACTGTGTCTCTCTCTCTTTCAGCTAAATTTGCTGTTACAGATATCAAATTACACAGTTGCTTACGTAATAGAATAATGGAATCTCTCAATTGTAAGCCTACAGCTGTATCAACAATATCATTTGATGTTGCTCCTAAATGAATACACCAACCGGCTTCACCAGCAGCCTCAGCCATTGCCTTAGTCAAAGCCATAATATCGTGTCGAGTCTCAGCCTCGATCTCAGATACCCTTTCTTTAGTAACTACAGAAGGTACTGCAATCTCTGCAACCTTAGCGTAGTCCTCAGCGGAAACCTTGCCCATTTCTTTGTGAGCCCATACCAATGCTCTTTCAACTTCCAATTGACGTTGGTGTCTACCTAATTCGGACCAAATCTCCTTGAATTCTTGACAGCCATATCGATAGTCGAGAGGACAGAACGCCATGTTTACCCGCTTAGAGGAGAGGACATGAATATTCCGAGTGGGGAAATATTGCATTTTTGACAATTTAATTGAATGAAAGATGGCCTCTAACGCCATCCCAGTGCTTCTCGAAATCTAATTTTAATTCGCCAGACATATGAGGTCCGGCTATTACCAATGTTTCATATTCTCCACCTTCACCATCGATATTAAATCTATATTTCGTAGCATTCAGAGTTAGTTTTTGCAAAGATTCTTCGTTCAAAACGCACCCTAGCCATTCACCACCAAGCCCTTCAGTTGAAACGCCAGTAATCATAACCTTGAAACCATTAGCCACAAGATTTGACATATGTGACTCACTTGATTGATGCCACAATGGAGTGAAGGACTTGATATTCAATTCTTCAGCCATTCTTTCCAAACGTGTTTTTTGATAATCTGAGCGTAACGCTCCGGAAACAATCCCATCGATATCCAATTCGGAAAGAGCAAACTTGAGATCTTCAACTTCCTTTTCTGCTTCACCCTGAGTCTTGACAGGTAACCATTCGCAACCACATAGTTCTGCTTGAAATTTAACAAGTTTTGTACCTGGTATTTGAAACATCCAAGAGTCTTCCCCTTCGACAATCATTGTCACCAAGTGAGTAACTTCCCATCCCTTGCATTGGGCCCACCAAATTGCGGCACTACTATCCTTGCCGCCACTAGAGAGAACTGCTACCTTCACATGTGTCGCATCCCGCCAAGGTTGATAAGACCCCGACCCGGACACCCACCAGAGGTGGACACTTTGCAGCCGAGCGGAAGAGGATATGACCATGGTATTACCACATTCAGCCCAGACGGAAGATTGTTTCAGGTAGAATACGCTAGAGAAAGCGTGAAGAGAGGAACTACAACCGCTGGACTGAAATTCAGAGATGGGGTAGTTTTAGTGTGTGACAAGAGAATTGCTAGTCGCCTAATAATCCCTGAATCAATTGAAAAGATGTTCAAGATTGATGGTCACGTTGGTATTGCTACCAGTGGACTTGTTGCCGATGCACGCCAACTAGTTGCTCGTGCTCGTGTTGAAGCTCAGATAAACAGAATCACATATGCGGCTACAGTTCCTGTCGATATACTAACAAAGAAAATTTGTGATTTCAAACAATCATTCACCCAGTACGGAGGTTCTAGACCATTTGGAACTGCTCTACTAATCGGAGGAGTTGACGATAATGGAATTCATCTATTCGAAACAGACCCATCTGGAGCATACCAGTCTTACCACGCTGGCGCAATCGGCAGTGGAAGAAACACTGTTATCGACTACTTTGAGAAGAATTGGAAGGAGAACTTGACTCTTAACGCTGCTATGAAACTCGGTCTAGAAGCTCTAAGGAATGCTAACGACCAAGAGTTGAATCGTGATGCTGTAGAAGTCTCAGTGATCGATTCAGAAGGTTACAGAATTCTCGACAGAGATGAAGTAAACAAGCAAATTGACCGTCTCAAGCCTCTTGAGGAGTGAAACCGATTATGGTTAGCCTAGACTCTGCAGTCTTGGCTCGCTGGGAATATGGTGGAAAGCGGTACGAGATTCTCGTAGACCCCGACCTTGTCGATGCATTTCGGCAAAATCCATCAAGCGTAAATATGGATGATTTTCTTGCTACTGATGAAGTTTGGCATGATGCAAGAGGCGGAGATCGACCTACTGAAGAGGCAATTGAGTCAACGTTTGGCACACAAGAAATCGATGAGATTGCAGCAATAATTCTCGAAAAAGGAAATATCCAGTTGACAACAAATCAAAGGAAAGAAATGGTTGAGCAAAAACGCCAATTGATTATTCAAGAAATTCACTCGACTGCTATTGACCCTAAAGCAAAATCACCTCATCCCAAAACTAGGATCGAATTAGCTTTGGAGGAAAGTCGATTTTCTGTGGACCCTTTCAAACGTCTAGATGTTCAGGTTAAAGATGCGATTAATACGCTTAAATCTTTGATTCCATTATCATTTGAACCGGTTAGAATCGCATTCCGAATTTCTGGTTCTGGTTATGGCAAAACAAGTAAATTTTTACGGCCTTATCTAGACAAAGATGAATGGCTTTCTAATGGAGATTGGGCGTGTATTATACAATGCCCCCCCGGTATGGCAGGAAATCTGATTGGAAAGGTAAAAAGCGTTGACAGCGACTCTGAAGTCAAAGAATTGTGACTTGTGAGTCAAGCGTCTGCTTTATCATGGGTTGGCGGGTCGCCCGACACGGAGACAAAGAGATGTCAGGAGCGAAAGAAGGCGCCGAGCTGCGCCTCGTGACTCCTGGAGAGGCCATCGGGGCTTCATCAGGAGTGCGAGCAGGAACAGGTACCCTAATCATGGGGGACAACATTATCGCAACCAAAGTCGGTTGGGTAAATAACAAAAATGGAGTCACTTCAGTAGACCCAATTCATTCAGCATACATGCCTAGGTCTGGCGACCTAGTGATCGGCATAATCGAGAGTGTTAGAAACAATCTATGGTTTGCCGACGTAAATGGTCCATTCAATGGATTGTTACCAATGTCATTGGCACCGTGGAAAGTTGAATTCGGTGCTGCACGTCAACAGATGGATATTGGCGACATAATGTTAGCTAGAGTCCAAGAAGTGGACGAAGCACACAATATAGTACTGACAATGAAGGGTGTTGGACTTCGTAGATTGAAAGAAGGCATCATGTCAGAAATTTCAATGAATCATATTTCACGTCTAAGAGGAGATGAAGATTCAACTCTAAGACAATTAAAGGAAGTCAGTGATTGTAGAATAATCGTTGCTGAAAACGGAAGAGTTTGGGTTGATGGAGACTCAGACGGAATCTCATTCATGCGCACAGTACTCGAACTAGTGCGCAACGATGGCCACATGGCCACATTCAATGCTTCATTGGAAGCATTAATCGAGGAAAGGAGGAATGCTTGATGGGCGGATACGGAGATGTACAACTATTACGTGATGATGGACTGCGATTAGATGGTCGCAAAGTCGATGAAATGAGAGAAGTTAAAGTTGAAGCTGGAGTTCTTCCGGCTGCAGATGGTTCTGCTTGGGTAAAGCACGGACTGAATGTAGCAGTTTGTGCAGTATATGGGCCAATGGAAGCCCATCCTCGTAAGATTCAGAGACAAGACAGAGCAGTTATTGACGTTCGATACAATATGGCGCCGTTTTCAACAAGTGATAGAATTCGACCAGGTTTCAATCGACGTTCAAGAGAGATTAGCAAAGTTACTGCAGAAGCTCTAGAGAGTGTAGTTCTAGTTGAAAGATATCCTCGCTCTAAGATTCGCGTGGAAATCGAAATCCTTGCTGCTGAAGCAGGAACACGATGTGTAGGAATTACCGCTGCTGCTGTTGCATTGGCAGATGCTGGAATTCCAATGCGTGATCTAATCGTCGGAGTTGCAAGCGGTAAAATCGAAGACACTGTAGTACTCGACCTTGACAAGGCTGAAGATAACTACGGTCAAGCTGACCTTCCGATGGGAATTCTACCTACTACTGGTGAAATCGCTTTCCTACAAATGGATGGTGACCTCTCGGTTGAAGAATACAACACATGTATGGAATACAACTTGAAGGCAGCCAAAGAAATTCACGAATTGATGGTGGACGCTCTCAAGCGCAGATACATCGAAAAGAATGGAGGTGAGGCCTGATGGTTGAACTAGTTCCAAGTTTGTTAAGACAAGAACTGACATCTTTAGCAGAAAAAGATGAGCGTATAGATGGCAGAGGTCGCTGGGAATCACGTGATATCGAGTTGGAGACGAACTGTCTATACAATGCAGAAGGTAGCGCTAAAGTCACTTGGGGAGGAACCATCATTTATGCTGGTGTGAAGTTCGAAATGAGAACTCCATGGCCAGACCGTCCAACTCAAGGTTCCTTGATGTGTGGGGCTGAACTCCGCCCTGTAGCAGGCCGCAAATATGAACCTGGGCCTCCGTCACCTCAATCCATAGAATTGGGAAGAGTTGTTGACAGAGGAATTAGAGAATCCGGATGTATTGATATGGATGCACTATGTATTATTCCTGGAGAAAAAGTTCTAGGAATTATGATCGATATTCACGTACTTTCAGACAAGGGCAATATCTTCGATGCATGTGCTCTTGGAGCAATAGCTGCATTGAGAACCGCAATCGTACCAGCAGAACGTTTTGACATAGGTGAAGACTATCCTCTTGCAGTCTCAATGACACCTACTATGTGCTCGTTCACTAGAGTTGGTGGAAGATATGTTCTAGATGCTAATGAAGAGGAAGAATTAGGTGGAGATGAGAGAATTCACATCACTTTAGGAGATGAAGGCCACCTACATTCACTTCAGAAGGGGTTAAAGGGAACTTTCACGCCGGCCGAATTCGACGAGATACTCGGGGTCGCTCAGCAGCGCTGTGCCGAACTCGCAGAACTGGTCAACTCCAAGGAGGAATGAACATGGCAAAGCGAACACAGAAGGCTGGCGCAACCGGTCGTTTTGGTGCAAGATATGGTGTTAGCGTTCGACGTAATGCTGGCATGGCCATGAAGAAGAAATCTGCGAGGTACACTTGCCCGACATGCCAGTACCGCACAGTTAGGCGCAAGTCGATTGGTATCTGGCACTGTACTAAGTGTGGCTACACATTTGCTGGCGGCGCTTGGGAACCTTTCACCCGTGCTTCAGATGCAAATAACAGAATCATTCGCCGCAATGCAGACGGTGCAACCACTGCAGACATGGCGTTCATAGCCCAGCAGGCTGCGATCGAATACGAGCGCGCAATGAACGCTGGTGAACTAGAAGAAGAGGAGTGAGTCCTTTGTGGTCAGTCCGCCTCTCGGTGGATTCTAATCATGCTAAATCATTAGCATCTAGTTTGTCAAGTGAAGAAGACGTAACAGTAAACGGTGATAATTTCAGTTTCATACTTGAAGAAAGTCGTGCTAAAGATGCTCGAGCTATGTGGAATACTAGAATGAGATCCCTTATCATTGCGAGAAAGGTAATCGAAGTGATGGATTCTTGAACCCCAAGCATGTGAGGACTAATCATGGAATCAACTCAGCAACTACAAATGGTCGTGGCAGAAGTTCAAGGTGCAAGACAGCAGGTTGCTTCATTAAACGCTCAACTTAGAGAATTAGAGGGAACTATTGCGGCTGTAAAAAATCAGCCAGAGGACATGTCCCTACACCGCCAAATGGGTTCGATATTAGTAGAAGTTGAAGATAGAGACCAGTTAATTTCCGATTTAGAAACAACCCTCGAACAGATGAAAGCCGCTGTAGAAACCATGGGTAAGCGAGAAGCTGAACTGGTAGCTACATATGAAAAGCTGAAGCAATCTTTAGAGGGATGAATTTGCAAGATTTAGCCGACTGGATTGAGAAAGCTGCATCGAACGGTGCAGTCCCTGTTCTCACCGGAAGAAACGGTGACATGGACACAATTGGTTCAGCGATTGCTTTAGCATCTTCAAACCCTAACCTATTGGCTTGTGGTTTACATATCGGAAAACTAGCAAAGAGGCTATGTCTAGAGCTAGATGCACCATTCAGAAAATTAGCAAAAGAGCCATCATGGCCGGCAAAAATGGGTGGTATAATCATAGTCGATGCTGCTTCAGAATCTCAAACCGGCGTATCTTTACCCAAAGATGTGCCAATATGTGTAATTGATCATCATGATACATGTGATTGGGAATTTGGAGAAAATGACCTCGAGTTTAGAGTTAAAGCACGTGCAACTACACAAATTATTTTTCAGTACCTAAAGAAGAATGCACCTGACGCACTTACTGATGAAGTACGTAAACTCTTACTTGCTGGACTGATAACTGATACTGGTAGATTCAAACATGCCGACCAAGCATCTCTCAAATGCGCATCTGAAATCCTTGGTGGTGCCGGATTCGAGTATCAAGAATTTATAGAGCACATCCAAACCGAGGAAATTAATTCTAGTGAACGTGGAGCTATTTTGAAAGCGCTTTCAAGATGCCAGTCTACTGAATGTGGCAAGTGGAATCTAGTTCACACTTACGCCGGAATACATGAAGGGAAAGTCGCTGGAATATTGATTCAGGCAGGTGCAGAAATTGCACTTGTATCCAGGTATCGAGATGGTGAAACTAGATTGACTGCTAGAGCCACAAGACTTGCGACGATCAATGGTGTACACTTGGGAGAGATGATGCAAGAACTTTCGCAAACAATCGGTGGGGAAGGTGGCGGCCATGATGGTGCTGCAGGTTGGACTGGAAAAAGTGATAGAGTGGCTGCAGAGACTGCATTCATCAATTTATTAGCTAAGACTAGGAGGGACTAGAATTGAATCCAGAAGAAATCATTCATGCTTATGAAAATGGTGAAAGGGATTTGCAACCATTACTCGAAAAGATGGGTTGGGAGAGTTGGCTTGGAGTTGCAGAACTTGGTATATTCATGGATAGTGACATAGTCGCATTCTTAGAAGACAAATTGACACCTGCGGAATCCAAAGTGCTTGATTTGGTCAAGAAAAGAGTCGCTGGAGAATTGGATTTGGATTCTATAGAAGAGGCCCTTAAAGTTGCAAGAAGCCCCGAAACAAGAGATTTGGCCCTAGAGGGAAGATTGCGAATGGAGAGAGGATTGGTTCATTTTGAAAATGGTCAAACCGAGGATGCTAGAGATGATTTGACATGGGCTGAAACTAGATTAAAATCTGTAGCAAAAGCCAGTAGAGATCACGACGTTTCATTGCTCAACAAAGCAGCATTCCACCTTTCCATTGAAGAGCCAATGATGGCATTACATGTACATGGTGAAATTTCTAGAAATGCGGGACATGCAAATGAAACGATTGCAATATCTAGAATTCAAGCTGCTAGAATTCATCTAGCATTTGGGCACATTTTCGATGCTGCAAGATGTGCATTCAATGCACATGCTCACGCAATGATTGCTAAACAAATAGAATTAGCAGTTGAATCAGGAGCCATATTTGTTGAGATTTCATCAGGATTCATAAGCGAGGAAGCCGATAAATTTGCAGACCAAGTTGTAGAATCCAAGCCTCTTTCTGCAGGCGAGTCCGCTCCAATTCTACAAGTACACCCTGATGACATATATGGGGTACTCGGATGGTGCGTAGAGAACACTCATGAAGGATACTCAGGTGAAGAGAGACCTGACCTTAGAGCGTTAGTTATGCTAGCAAAGCGTCTCAACCGTGCTGAATTATTTGCTGATTTACTTTCATCTCCCCAAGAAGTAGAAGATGCCCTTCTTGCTGCTCTTTGTGCATCATTAAGTGAAGGGGAATCTGCCAAAATATGGACTGATAGAGTTACAGAAATAATGACTCTGAAGGATATCTAAAGCATCGATTGTGCTTTGAGCATCCACTCTTCTGCCCAGGATTCTCCCGAAGTAAATAGGGATCGAGCCATGAAAAATGCCTCGGCAGCTTCACCTGCTTCGATTAGGTCTTGTAATCTCTTCAACTCTAGATTAATTGGCTCGTCTTCAGTCACTTCTTCTTCGACAACAGGTACTACAGAAACTGTATGTGACAAATTCTGCATTCTCGATAGGAAGTCGGCACGTGTTTCTAGAGATGGGCCGCTCCAAGGAACCGCTTTTTCACCATCCATAGCACCCTTGAGCCTAGAAAGGAAAAGGTCGCGAACTGGTTCTGTTGGCCGAATTTGTTGGACGTGGTCATAACATAACCAAGCCTGGTCGATTTCCTCTCGACGTTCGTGCAACCTTCCTAATTCCATCCACAATTCATGATTTGCAGGTCTATGAGCAAGCAAGTGATGCACAAGTTCGATGAACATATCTTCATGACCTGCACTCCTAATACGTTCCAATCTCCTACCATAGATTATGTTCGCACGCTGGTCTGTAAAATCTAGTCCTTTACACCTTGATGCGAAATTGTCTAAACTCTCCGCGTCCAATTTGTCAAACCATACCTCTGGCTCCAAGGAATCTGTTAGGAATGCTGCCTCCAATAATTCGAGTCCTACTTCCATGTGGTCTACGCCTTTGAGTTGCCCTAATTGATTTGGGTCGCGACCTAATACAACAAACAAATCTTCCAAAACAAGTGACAATCCTTCCCCATCTTCCCGCATGTGTTTAATTTCTGCTAAGCAGCGCCAATTACGTTCATCAGTGAAATCATGCAAAACCGCTTGTTGTGCATTCTGTTCAGCCCATGCTAAGTTCTCGACTTTGCGTTCAGGATCCTTTCTTGCCAATTTAACAAATCTATCAGCTTGTGAACGATGCCGACTCCCCAAATTCCTGCGAGGGTGCTGAAGGATGGAAGCACTATCCATTGAATCAACTCACTGAACTGACATGAAACCTGAACGGTCATAACCCCAAGGTATAGTTGCATCAATACCAATCTTAGCAGTATTTCCATCATTTAGTCGTGATGGGTCAAGGCTCGAGCCCTTCTGATTTGATAGAATAATTGAATCCGAATCTGGCTGCCATCTTGTCATCATAGCCCATTCCACTCTAACCGGGTCTGTAATGTCAATGTCTTCATCGACAATTGTTACCATTTTCATTGAACGATGACCATCTAAAGCGGCTTGAATGGCACGCTTTCCATCACCTTCATTTTTGACTCTAATCTTGACAACGGCTGCCAACCAACCACCTCCCCCTTCAGTCATATGAACATCCAAGCACTCACAAACCTCGCTAACTGCAGATTTGATTGTAGGTGCTCTGGGCAACCCCATCAGGGTCTTGTGTTCCGCCTCTGCTGGAATCAAAGCATGAAATATCGGGTTTGTTCTGTGTGTAATTCCATCAATTTCTATGACTGGTTCTTGACGAATATCGTCAACTGTACCTGTGATGTCGACATAAGGTCCTTCGTCATCATTTTCCGTTGTTATTCTTCCCCACATAGCATATTCTGCATTTGCTGGAACTTGGATGCCGTTAGGCAATGAAAGTAATTCTAATGGCTTCCCATACACTTTTTCATGTAATGCCGATGCGATTGTTAACTCATCGATATTTGTATCAAATGACATTGCTGCTGCAAGTAGAACTACTGGATCAGGGGCATTAATTACTGCAATTTTTACCTCCTCCCCCACAGCTCTTGCTTCTCCGGTCATCGTATGAAGATGCCTTGGGACAATTCGAGCAACTAAGTGGTTGTCATCCCGCAAAAATTGGCGGTGGAATGACATGTTTCTGATTCCACCATATTCAGCAATAATTACGCTTGATGACATGTACCTGCCCCTATCCTCTCTCCAATGATGAGGAATAGGTAAATCGGTCAGTTTTGGACTGGTTTGGGTATTTTCCATAACAGGTCCAGTTTCAACAATTTTCGGCTCGCTGGGGTTTTCCATCGCCCAGCCCAGTAAATCAATAAATTCCTCCGGCTCAATCGAAAGGGCTGCACAAAGACGGGGCCTTGTCAGCAGGTTTACTGCAATTTTATGACCTGGTGCTTCGATAATATTTTCAAACAATAAAAGGTCATGGCCTGTTGATTTCGATTTGTCAAAAACCCCATGCAGCACGCTTGTTGGTTCTTCTACAGCAGTGGCTGCTCCCAGCAAATCACGGAATGCCATGGCACCGTCCTGTAGGGTTATAACCATGAACATTGGCACTAGAATTCGGCTGCGAGTGCATCATTTGAGCATTGTTTTCCAATCGGCACCATGAAATAGGGGGGGTAGGTCGGCAAGTTGCTTCTCTGGAGTTTTATACATGGGTCGTGGATTGTTCGCAGGAACCAAGATGGCAAAGGACCGCCAAAAGTTTAGGTGGTCTGACCGTAGATACAAGAAGCGTATGCTCAAGTCTAGAGCTAAGCACGACCCACTAGCAGGTTCAACTCAAGCCAAGGGTATCGTTATCGAAAAAGTCGGTATTGAGGCTAAGCAGCCTAACTCCGGTATTCGTAAGGCAGTCAAGATTTCACTAATCAAGAATGGAAACAAGTTGACTGCTTTCGCACCAGGCGACGGTGCTATCAATTTCATCGATGAACACGACGAAGTTATGGTCGAAGGTATCGGTGGACGCATGGGTCGTTCTTACGGAGATATTCCTGGAGTACGCTACAAGGTAATCCAAGTGAACGGTGTTTCATTAGATGAAATGGTTCGTGGACGCAAGGAAAAGCCTGTTCGATGATTTGGAGTGATTGTGATGAGTGACGAAGTCGAAACACAAGAAGAACCTGTCGAAGAAGTAAAGCCAATCGCTGGTATTGGAACACTAGTTTTCGGTAAGTATGATGCTGCTGAAGTTGTTTGCCGTGATCCTGGTCTAGCACCATACATCAATCTCTCAACAGTTGGTGTTCCACACACTGGCGGCCGACACGCTAATGCATGGTTCGGTAAAGCTCGCCTATCTGTCGTAGAACGATTCACTAACAAGTTAATGCGCACTGGCAAGTATACAGGTAAGAAAATGGGTGCTTTGAAGGCGTTTGAGGCTGCATTAGATTCAATGGCTGCTAAGAGTGGAGAAAACCCATTGCAGGCATTCGTAGATGCAATTTGTCATGCAGCTCCAATGGAAGAGATTACCCGTATCAAGTTCGGTGCGGTTTCTCAGCCAAAAGCAGTTGACAGTTCACCTTCACGAAGGCTTGATGTCGCTCTAGCAAACCTAGCCAAGGGCGCACAACAAGGTACATCCAAATCTAAGAGAACACTTACTCAATGTATTATCAATGAACTAACCAAGGCTAGTGCTGGAGATGTAACATCTTTCGCAGTTTCTAAGAAGGAAGAAGTTCAACGTATTGCGGCTAGTGCAAGATGATGGCATAATCAGCATACAGCAAACTACTTCGCAAATTTTGTGGAGTTGATTTGATAAACCCCTTCAAGGTGGCGAGAACAGACGAGAGTCAGGTGATTCACCATGGGCCGTAAAGAAGACAATATCAAGAAAGCAACAGAAGTTATGCACATCCTACCACAGATTCGTAACTTGTGTATCGCCGCTCACATTGACCACGGAAAGACAACACTTTCTGACAACCTAATTGCTGGTGCAGGAATGATGAGCGAAGATTTAGCCGGTAAGAGCCGTGTTTTAGACTTTGATGAACAAGAGAGTGCTCGTGGAATTACCATTAATGCAGCATCAGCATCTATGGTTCACGCGGTTGAAGGAACTGATTATCTAATCAATCTAATCGACACACCTGGTCACGTAGACTTCGGTGGTGACGTTACTCGTGCTATGCGTGCTGTTGACGGATGTTTCATCCTAGCTTGTGCGGTTGAAGGACCAATGCCTCAGACTGAGACTGTTGTAAGGCAGGCTTTGAAAGAGAAAGTTAAGCCAGTTCTATTCATTAACAAGGTTGACCGCCTAATCAACGAATTGAAGGTCACACCTGAAGATATGTTGAAGAGATTCGAAGAAACTATCAAGAAAGTTAACAAATTAATTCATTCATTTGCTCCTGAAGGTATGGAAAAGAAATGGCAAGTAAGCGTTCTAGATGGAACTGTTGCATTCGGTTCTGCATACCACAATTGGGGAATCACAATTCCTTACATGAAAAAGTCAGGAGTCTCAATGACTGAAATTTTCGAGTTCTGTAACAATGAGGACCAGAAGACACTGGCCAAAAAGGCTCCAGTTCATGAAGTTCTTTTGGACATGGCTGTTACAAAGTTACCAGGCCCAGTTGAAGCACAACCATACCGTATTCCTAACATTTGGAATGGAGACCTAGATTCACCTATTGGTAAAGCAATGATAGACTGTGACCCTGAAGCAGAACTTTCGATGATGATCACCAAGATTTGGATGGACCCTCACGCTGGTGAAGTTGCAGTAGGAAGACTATATTCTGGTGCAATCAACCAAGGTGAATCTGTATTCGCAATTGGTGCTGCAAAACCAGAACGTGTTCAACAAGTGAGCATGATGGTTGGAGGCGACAGAATCCCAGTACCAAAGGTAGTCGCAGGAAATATCGCAGCAATCACTGGTATCCGCTCCGCTGCTGCTGGTGTAACATTGTCTCGTGACAAGGATTTCACACCATTCGAAGCAATTAGACACTACTCAGATCCTGTAGTTACCGTAGCGGTTGAGCCAAAGAGTATGAAGGACCTTCCAAAGTTCATCGACGCTCTAAGGTCACTTGCCAAATCTGACGCTTCGCTTCAAGTTATGACCAATCAAGAAACTGGAGAGGCTCTATTAGCAGGAATGGGAGAATTACACCTTGAAATCACAGTTTACAGACTGGAAGAAGAACAGAACATCAAGGTAAAGGTTAGTCCACCAATTGTCGTATACAGAGAATCTGTAGAAGGAAACAACAAGGGACGCTCGTTCGAAGGAAAGTCACCTAACCGTCACAACAGATTCATGATCGAATGTGAACCACTTTCGTCTGAAGTTGTAACCGCTCTAAGAGAAGGACACTTCGGAAGTGGAACTATCAGGTCTGGAGATGCTAAGGAACTCGGAAGCAAATTCGGTGAATATGGAATGAACAAAGACCTAATGCGCAAGACTTACGCAATTAATGGAACCAATTTACTAGTCAATGACACTAAAGGTATTCAAGGACTTCACGAAACTCGTGAATTGATTATCGAAGCTTTCAATGAAGTATGTAAGAAAGGGCCAGTTGCAGATGAACCAGTTATGGGAATGATGGTTAGACTAGTCGATGCAAAATTACACGAAGATGCAATCCACCGTGGACCTGCTCAGACTATTCCTGCTGTAAGAAATGCAATCAAGGGTGCAATGCTACGTGCTCGCACTGTATTGATGGAGCCTATGCAGAGATCCCATGTCAGCGTTCCTAACGACTGGCTTGGTCAAGTCACTCGTGAAATTACCAACAGAAGAGGTATCATCGAAGATATGCCATCTGAAGGTGAGGCTACAACTGTAATCGGAACACTACCGGTCGCTGAAACATTCGGATTCTCCAACGATATCCGTGCTGCTTCTCAAGGTCGTGCGGTTTGGAACTCAGAAAATATCGGTTTCGAAATGCTACCTCCTCAATTGTTCGACAAGGTTGTTGGAGAAATCCGCACACGTAAGGGATTAAAGCCAGAACCAAATCCAGAGTCTTACTACTCTGATTGATCAGTTGATTTGATTGCTCAAAGAGGGTAACCTATGGGCAGATTGTTGGGTATATTTGCCTCGAATGGTGGTGTCCCCAAACTTCCAGTTGAGTCTGCGCAAATAGATATCAACGGAATAGTTGGTGACGCTTGTAACAACAAAAAACACCACGGCGGTCCAATGAAGGCAATTTGTGTTTTAGAGAATGAGCTCTTGGTCAAGTTACAATCCGAAGGTCATCCAATCCATCCCGGTACAACCGGCGAAAACATACTCGTTGAGGGTTACAATTTGGAGTTCGGGAAAGTGTTTGATGTTGGTGAGGTTCGACTTGAGGTTGTATCTGATGCCACACCTTGTTGGAAAATAGCAGACTCATTCACTGAAGGAGATTATAGTCGAATGTCCAATGAAAAATATCCTGGCGACACAAGATGGTATTGCAAGGTTCTGAATACCGGTGTAATCAGTATATCCGGTTGAGCTGGTAATCGGTCAACTCTCTTAATGCCCTGAGTGCAGGATTATCAGAAATACGATCTAGACAGTCGTGTGCTTTACGATGGTAAGATTCAGCCTTTACTTTAGCATATTCGATTGAGCCTAAATCATGCAATGCCTGATGGCCTCTAGCAACTTGCTCCGCAGTAACATCCTCACCCTTTCCTAGAACTGCAAGTAAATCATCCTTTGACTGTGAAGGAGGTTGTCTCAGTGCGTGAATTACCATCAAGGTTCTCTTTCCTTGAGCTACATCACTACCACTAGGTTTTCCTAAAGTATCTGAATCAGATAAAACATCGATTAAATCGTCCATCAACTGGAAACACAATCCTAGTGCAAGACCCCAGTCATGCATACACTGAATCACATCTTCATCGGCGCCTGCAAGGTGTGAACCAACTTCGGCACAAGTAAGGAACATTGCAGCAGTCTTACCGTGAATCATCTCAATGTACTCTTCTTCAGAAACAACTTCACGATTCTCAAATTCGATATCGAGTTGTTGACCCTCACTACACTTGCGGACCATTCTACCTATTCGCTTGACTAAGAATGGCAATAGTTCTGGCTCAATACCTTCTGCAACAGCCATTGCCTCGAATGCAATCGCTAGCATAGCATCTCCTGCATTAATCGCAGTTGGTAAATCATAAGCAATATGCACTGCAGGTCGGCCACGGCGAACATCATCATCATCCATAATGTCATCATGGACTAGAGTGAAATTGTGAATAATTTCTATCGCTGCTCCAACATCGAGTAAACCTGAATGAGTATCGCCTACGGCTTTAGCAACTAACCATGGTAATGTTGCTCTTAGTCGCTTTCCGCCACCCTCTAAAAGATGCATCATAGCACCAGACAATCGAGTTAATTTGCTGTGGGTCAAAGCACGCTCAATTCGACTTTCAACCAATTCTTTGACTTCAGAAATGCTGGTTGACAAATCCGCTCCAATTGCATTTGGCAACATATGCGAAACATCACCCATGTCATGAATCAAATCATCTGGCTTTACGCAACCTGGCCTCCACCAATCATCATTCATTATTCTAGCAGCAATACAGCGGAACCATGGAGCGATCACATTTTCTGGGTCATCTGCCACTAACATTTCTTCCAAATCCTCTTGAGAAACCCATTTGATTTCACTAACTTCATTCGGATTCGGGTTTACATCAACATCAGTATGAATTACTAAGCAATGGTCTACCTCTCTCTCGATCCAATCTTCATCTTGGCGTGCTTGATATCGCATTTTTGTTACAAATTCAAACTTCTCCAAGGGGACCTGTGAAGGATGAATCCCCAATTCCTGTTCCAACTTCCTAACAGCTGCTCTCTTTACCCCAAGGGCATCTTTCAATTCCATTTCTTCTTCTGAATGGAGTGGATGTGAACAGCAAGAATTGGCCCATACATTAGGGAATGTTATCTTGTGAGATGCCCTTCTCTGGAGCAACAAACGACCAGTTGAATCGAAAAGCATGACGCTGAATGCTCGGTGGATTACACCATCACCGTAGTGACTATCAAGCTTAGAAATCGGGCCGACAACCTCGTCACTTTCCGTAACTTGTATCACGGCTTCAGCCATCAATGACTCTTGTACTGAATCTGAACCTGCCAGTGCATCCGAGGCTTCAGCCTCCATTTGCATGGTCGGAACATCCTCAATGCCATATCCTGACATACACTCACCGTACAACCGGTTTCGCGTCCACTACATCAACAGTTCCCTAGAACTATTCTTGTTCCAATAACCGGAAAACCCTCAATTGCATCACTAACTCTTTGTGGAATTTCACCGTTGACTAAAATCACATCAACTCCTTTGGATGCAATCATCGCACCCCTCGCAGCCTTCAATCCGATGCCACCTGTGACATCAATGTCGACTGCATGCTCGCCTTCAAATTCCATTTCGGGATTCCATACTTCGATTAGATCCTCCGGGCCTGCCTTACTCGGAGGCACACGTAGTATCCCGTCAACTTCTCCAATGGCAAAAATTGCCCGTTCAACTCCAGAAAATTCAGTAGCATATCTAAGCATTAAATCATCACCAGAAAGGATTCCGAAATCCTTCTCATCATCATCAACAACATCACCATAGACGACTGTAACACCATCATGAATTGGTAGATTACCAGAAAAATTGGGCCCGGTACCTTTAGCCCATTCATGAGGTGGGAATGATTTCACATCGAGGCCCTTTGCTTGCAAAGCAGTTACTACAATTTGGTTTAGCTCCAACATGTCATTTCTTACATCCTGAACTGCTTCATCTTGTTCGATTCCTTCAATTCGACCATCTGCTAAGCGATATTTCTTGGCCTTCATGTGGCCAAATGACCCCGCACCATGTACAATTACCAAATTTTTGCTTGAGTTTTTACAAACCTCTGCAAGTGATTCAATCACACCTTGATTAACAGTACACAACTTGTCTTTGTGGGTGATTAATCCTCCTCCCCACTTGATGACAACAGTGCCGCCCATGCATATGCCACACATTTCCTACTAATGTGTGCATTGGATTTACATGGGAGTCTGGATACGGCACTAACATGACCGAGTCACCAACAGTGGATGAGTTCATCCGACACATGCAAACTGAATTAGATGCATGTGAAGATATTGTTGACAAAAAAGAGAGACAAAACCGACAATGGCAAATCGAGTCGTCACTGCTTTTGGCAATTGATTTCGCAAGCAAATTCAAGGAATTAGCAAAACTCGGACAAAACCCAATTCAAATTGTTCAGGCATTGGCAACCCAAGACCCTGATTCAGCAAAAATTGCCAAACAGGTTATCTCTATAGCAACTGGATTGTGCCCACATTGTGGCGCAACTATGGAAGCAGATCTCGATTTCTGTCCTAGTTGCGGAAATTATGTGGAATGATTACTCTTCTTCCCACATTGCAATCATGTCTTGGATTGAAGGGTCATCTTCTTCAACATGATACAAGTAGTCTGAAGGCATTTCTTCACAAAGGAAAACTGTCTTTCCAGCACGCCAAATAGTGAATCCATCTGCAATTGCTCTAGTTGTATCAACTTCCAAAATTGCTGGGCGATTAATTCGAACATGTCCTGCTTCCATTGCATTGGAAATTGTCTTTGATAAGTGAACATGCTTTCTATCACCTGCTGTTATTCCGTACTCCATGTGAGTTGCGACTGTTTCTGGGTCGCATGGCCAGTACAATGCTTCAGGAATATCATCAGTAGGTAAGTCGAGTTCTAATTCTATGGAGTGTCCGTATGTAGCCCTGATCATCTCACCTTCAACCTGGTATCGGCCTTTATCATCAGCATTTGCTATTGCTTCGAAATGCCAACCACGTAGCCAGTGGAAATGCCTTCTCTTATTCTGGATAGCTTCGGAGAGTTCACGGGAATTGACCCATCCATTTAGGTCCATTTCAACTCCAAACTTTTCAGGCGCATGACGTAGCACTAATGCCAACATTCTTCCCAAACTGTTTGCTTCACGGTCGGACATGATGAATTTACCTTCTTCATTACAAACCGGACAATTACTGCCAGTAAAGTGTCCGTTGTTGATTGAGCAAGAGCGCTTCTTACATTGACGCAACATATCTCGGGCTGACAGCAACCCCTTCATAATCAGTTCTATCAACTGAGATAATTTTCAGGGCAATGATGATGAAAGCAGACCGATTGGACAGTTCATGCGAGCAGTAATTTCAGACTACTTGCGCACGCCTTTCCACAGAGCACACAAGGGCGACCTAGCGTCAGTTAGGCCTGAAGACATGTTGGATGCGACTGTTCGAAGTATAATTGAAAGAAATAATATTGATGTAAATGACATTGAAGACTTAATGTTAGGATGCGCATATCCTGAAGGAGTTCAAGGATTGAACCTTGGAAGAATCGCCACCTACCTACCTCAACTCCCCCACTCCATTCCTGGAATGACAACAAATCGTTTGTGTGGCTCTTCAATGCAAGTTGCTCATACTGCAGCCGGCTCGATAAAAATGGGCTCAGGTGAACTTTTCTTGACAGCAGGTGTTGAAACTATGTCTTTAGTGAAAAGGGGCGGATGGAATAGAGACCTACACCCAGGAATAGAATCGAAATTCCCAGACGCATATATCTCGATGGGCTTGACTGCAGAAAACCTTGCTAATGATTATTCAATATCTCGAACAGAGCAAGAAGAATTTGCCCTGCACAGCCACAATAAGGCTCTGAGTGCACAAAGTAATGGTCTGCTTACTAAGGAAATTGTGGCAGTTAAATCTGAAGAAAAGGTTGTAGAAATCGACGGATGTATAAGAGAAACTTCTGTTGAAAAAATGTCTAAACTACCTCCAGCATTCATAGAAAGTGGAACTGTTACAGCCGCAACATCCTCACCATTAACAGATGGTGCAGCTTGCAATCTAATTTGCTCGGAAAAGTATGCTCAAGAGAATAGTATTGCTAGCCTTGCTGAGATTGTCTCCACTGCAGTTGTTGGAGTTCCACCTCACATTATGGGAATTGGGCCAGTTGAATCTTCAAAGAAGGCCCTAGCCAGAGCTGGCATCTCTATGGATGACGTAGATGTGATTGAGTTGAATGAAGCTTTTAGCGCTCAGTCAATCGCTGTATTAAGAGACTTAGATCTCGAATCTGATGATAAAAGACTCAATATTGATGGTGGAGCATTAGCAATCGGCCATCCATTAGGTGCTAGTGGAGCACGAATACTCGGCAAGGCCGCGTCTTTACTGAATAGAATTGATGGCGAATATGCATTAGCATCAATGTGTATAGGGGGAGGAATGGGAATTGCTACAGTTTTGCGTAAGTATGAATGATAACCTTCATCATATATCGCATTTGTACCTAAAATATGGGTATCCGAAAGGGGCGTAAAGAAGCGTTCGAAAATCTAAGCATTAGCGAAGAAGGAGACTGCCCACGCTGTGGGGGTGAAAGCCAGCCATCTTCTCTACCGGGTTACCTAAGTTGTGCTAGATGCGGTTATGAATGGAAAGACCCAGACCATGTGGCACAAAAAAGAGGGCCGCCAGAAACTTATCGCCGTGATGCAGAATTGATTGAAGAGTTCAAACAAGAAATGCAAAGTGGTGATTTGAGCAACGTATTGGGTATTGAAAAGGGACTTTCTAGCGAGCAAGAGGCTTCTTTACAACGCTTGGAAGATAAGTGGATGAGTGGCATGAGTGGTCATTTCAATGCTGCTGCTGAAGAAAGGAAACCACTAATGATCTCATTTGATGATAATGACAATTTAGTCGACACTACAGTTGGAAGTATAACCATTGTAGCGAATGGATTCGACGGTGGCGAAGAAATACGATTGGAATATCCTGGCCTCGGCACCGAATTCTATGCTTATGATGAGGCAAGCGAAACTGGATGGCGAAGAGGACGAACTGCAGAAGATACTGCACGCTCAATCACAAATGTCATCAACAGATTTTCTAAATTGGTTTATGCCAATCAGGATGGAAGTATGATTTTACTAGAATTACGTGGCGAAGAACTCAATCCTGATTCGCTGGTAATATTCGTTGATGACCCTGGCGGCACAGATATAGTAGCTGAAAAGTCTGGAGTATCTATGGACCCAAGAGATGTTCGAATGGTTGAAGATTACAAAGTCGTAGTTGAAATTTGTTTAGCAGATGGAATTATTTCACCTTCTGAAGACCAAATGCTCTGGGCAATGCGTCAACAATTGGGAATCGATGATTATCTGCACGTTCAGATTGTTCAGCAAATTTTCGGAGACCATGCTCTCAAAGAATGCACAATATGTGGGGAGATGGCCGAACTTTATGCCGACTATGCAGCATGGTACTGTCAATCATGTGAAAATTGGTGTTAGTACATCGAAATATAGATTATATTTTAGAAGTATCAGTAAAGCGTAACATAGGCATTCTTCATAAGGTGAGAACCAATCGCCCAAATAGGCGAGTATTATGGCTGAAGAAGTACTATACATCGGAATTGACCTTGGAACCTTTCGCTCTGTTATGGTGTCCAGCGATAGTCACGAAGAAGAAGAACTTACAGTAATTGGGACACCAAAGGACCCAATTGCACGAAATTTCCTGAAGAGAGATGTTCTATTCGGTAATGAAGCATTGAAGAACAGATTAGCATTGAATCTATTCAGGCCTCTAGAACTTGGTGTAATTAAGGATACACCTGAAGACCGAGAATTCATTGCACATTTCATTACTCACCTGATTGGTTTGTCTGATCCTGAAGACTACGATAGAGTAGTTGCAGTTATTGGAGCACCTGCTGAAGCAAGTCACGTCGACAAGACTTCAATCTTCGATGCTGCTGCAGGCTCTGTGAACGCTGCTATGATCATCTCCGAACCTTTCGCAGTTGCTTATGCGCTAGACATGATTGAGCACACACTAGTAATCGACATTGGTGCAGGAACTACTGACCTTTGCCGTGTATACGGTACAATCCCTGGACCAGGAGACCAGATGCACACAGGATATGCTGGTGACTACGTAGATAACCAAATCATCGTTGAAGTACAAAAGAAGTACAACGGTGCTCAAATCACTAAGGATATGGCTCGCAGATGGAAAGAGCAGTATTCCTTCGTATCAACTTCGACCCCTGATGACCCGATCATGGTCGACTTCTCAATTGAAGGTAAAGCAATGACTCTTGACATCACAGATTGTATACAATCAGCTTGTGAATCAATCGTTGACCCAATCGTTGAAAATGTTAAGCAATTGATTGCAGGTTCAAACCCTGAATTCCATGATGAATTCCGCAGGAACATGGTTCTAGCAGGTGGAGGCTCTGCTATCAAAGGACTTGGAGCACTTATCGAGCGCCGTCTATCTGATATGGGCGAAGTCAATGTCCATGTTGTAGATGACCCAGTCAGATTAGGAGCAATGGGTGGCCTAAGGCTAGCTATGGAAGTTCCAGAAGATATGTGGAAGAACTTGACTCTAGCATCTCGCTGAGTTCACTCTTCTTCAGTTCCACCTAGAACTAAAGGTGAATCACAGTGAGGGCATCTGTCCTCTCGAGAAAGTAACATTGGATTTACTGCTAGCACTGCCAAACATGTCGGGCAGGCTGCTAACATTTCGTTTGCAGGTAACTTGTGCCCTTCATCATAGATTGAATATCCACTGTAGCCCATTTTGTAAACAGGATGGAAATGTATTCTGATGAATCTAATAGAGGAAAATATTGCATATCCTACAATTAATGAGAATACGAGGCTAGTTATAGAACCAGAAAGCATCGTTATAACGAAGCTAAATAAGATGAAACAGAAAATTATGGTTAGTGCAGCGATAATCATTGGAACAAACCAATATGCCCATGCTGCTCTACTGCGATAACCAGCCCATACAGATAAGAAAAACAAACCTGGAATTAATGCCAAATTACCAAATATTTGGTAAACGAAAAATGTCACTATCAATGAATCAACCACGAAAACGAATGAAGTGCGACTATGAAGGGCGTCAATAGGATTAGAATGCTGAGGCCTCGAGCCTGCGAGAATCATCTCATCCGCATCTGACATAGATTACACGAATCGATATTTGCAATTGAAACAACCGGTCATCTGTGAATATGAATGTGCATTTTCCAGCGAAGCCGTATTGAAGCAGGGACTTTTCCCCGTATCATGCGTGACACCGATGTTGAGGTTCGCGGCAGTTCACTCAGTGGACGTCACGTTTTACTCGGAGTAACCGGTGGAATCGCTGCAGTTGATACGGTTAGGTTAGCTAGGGAATTGCGACGACATGGTGCTGAAGTTTCAGTCATCATGACACAGTCTGCACAGGAGATAATCACTCCAATGGCTGTAAGATGGGCTTCACAGGGAGAAGTAATTACAGATTGGGACGGTGATTTATCTGCTCTATCTGGATTTGATGCTATTCTAGTAACTCCTGCTACACGCAATTTGATTGCATCATTCATTCATGGATTGATGAATGGGCCACTGTTGATGGCCCTTTCTGCAGCAAGAGGTAGAGGATGTCCAATAATGATGGTCCCCTCAATGCACAATGACCTAGCAAATGACCCAGTTACTGAAGATTTAGTTGTTCAATGTGTAAAACATGGGGTGCAGGTAATATGGGGTGCCGAAGAAGAAGGCAAAAGAAAAACTGCTAATCATGAAGAAATCGTAGCGAGATTAGGCAATCTAGTCAACAAGAATTCTACTTCAGTAGTAGTCACATTAGGTGCAACTCGTAGCGCAATTGATGATGTTAGGTACGTGCAAAATACCTCAAGTGGAAAGACTGGATACAAGATTGCCGACGACCTATATCGTCATGGTATGGATGTCACATGCGTCAGTGGGGTGACAACTATACAGAAACCAGAATGGCTACCACTCGACATCAAATGTCCAGATCCAGACCTAATGTTGGATGAACTAAAGGCGTTAACAAAGGATAGAATCGATGTCTGGGTTCATGCTGCTGCTGTATTAGACTACATTATCCCAGAACCTATTGAAGGTAAGATCGCATCGCTCCAAGGAGACTTGGATATTCAATTAAAAGAAGGTGCAAAGCATATCAGTGAATTGAAAGATTTGTGTAAGGGAGCAGTTAGAATTGGATTCAAGTTAGAGAGTGGAATCAAACAGAAAGACCTAGTTCATCGAGCCCACGCTCAAATTCAAACTGCTGGAATGACTGCAACTATAGCTAACAGAATGGAAGATTACGGCAAAGAAGGGATGCCAAGAGGTTGGTTAGTCGATTCACACGGCGCTCATTTTATTCTAGAAACTGAGAATGACATGTGTAGTGCAATTCGTTCAGTAATCGAAAACAACAGGTGATTTATCTGCGTCGCTTCGTCATTGTTGGAACTAGAGCGATGGCAAAGGGCAAACTTCCCCTGAATGATTTAGCCGGCGGCGCAGGTCGAATGGACGTCCTAATTAGGGCATTAATGTCCTCGATTCTGACCAGTCATGGAATAAGAAAAGATGTAGAATTCACAATGGTTTTGCTTGGTGGGCCAGGACCTGCAAGGAGAATAAAATTCGTTTCAAATGAATTGAAAGGAATTCACGCTGAAGAGAGAGCAGTTGCCGGTAAAGTTGCTGCAGTGATCAAAGAGCCGATTCCACCAAGAGGGCACTGGATTGAGCGAAGCCCGGGAATCTATGACGGAGGAGGAGATTTGGACATGACTTTGGATGATTGGAATTGCCCCATAGTTAGATTAGAAGCAGATTCTCAAAATCTATATTCTGGTGTACTACCAAGTGATTTTTCAATCGAAGACATCGGTTTCATTCTTGGTGACGATAAAACCCTAGAGTGCGAGAGAGGCATACCTAGGAGTCTAGGGAAGAACTGGTTACAAGGTCATACTTGCATAGCGATAGTTCACTTCCTACTAGACGAAGGAGTCAATTTAGAAATTTGAATATTAGACTAAAGCCAGAGGGGGAGGCCATCTGTGCTGTTGTCTAGAGACCATCCTAGCAGTTGCATATCCATTTCAAGAGGGTGGGTTTGAGGCCAAGATGGCATACAAGTTACACTTGCTACACCTTTGACATCAGAGTCAACATCGCCTCTATCAACTGCATCAACATCGATTCTAGCAGCTCCGAGTTGGAAGGTAGATGTATCATTAGAGAATGTGATTGCGCTTCGATACCAGCGCATACCCAAGCGAGTTGAAGCAAAATCACCATTCCAGCCACGTGGGACATTTAGATTGAGTAACATTTCACCTGCAGCGAATGATTTTCTAAGTGCTGATATCGGGTCATCCATCCAAGGCTTACTCGATTGATTTGGCCAAGCAGTAAGGTGAGGTGCATTCACATCAACATGAGGACGGTTGAGATTTACTGGTTCATCAGGTAATACAGCAAGTGCTGCCTCAATCAATTGAATTGTTGCATCTATTGCAACTTCCATACCTTCTGGGTCAAATGACGACCATGAAGAAGCGATTGCTGGCATTCCATACATTCCCGCCTCCCTTGCGGCAGCGATTGTTCCACTGTGGTATGCATCTTGAGAGAGGTTTGGGCCTAGGTTAATTCCGCTAACCACTAGTTTTGGCATTATTCCTGGGACTAATTTTTGTAATCCTCCATCCAAGGCTGCAATTATACAATCACACGGAGTTCCACCAATCGAAAATTGGTGAACATTTTCTCTTGGATCTTCCCTTTTGGTTACGGTGAGAGGTTTGCCCAATGATATTTTCATGCTGACTGCCGAATTGTTTTCACTAGGTGCAAAGACAATACAACCGTGCCCTTTCTCATGAAGAGCAGTCACAAGGTCCTGAAGGCTATCCGCCTCAATACCATCATCATTCGTCAGTAGAATCCATGCCATTTTCAGCGCCTCCTTTAATCACAAACATGATTCCGATAATTAGAATCAAACCTCCAAGCCAAGTCCACTTTCCTGGAACGTCTTCGTTAAAGAAAAACCATCCAATAAAGGCACCAATAATCGGCTCAAGAGTTACTGCAAATGATATCGTTAGTGGTGCTAGCCACCTCAGACATGCGTTTAGTCCTGTGTGTCCGACTATACCTGCTAAGAATGCAAGTAATAGGAACCAACCTAGAAGTTCAGATTCAATCCAACCAAGTGCAGCGGTCTCTTCACCCATGATTATTGAAACCGGAATTAGCAATAACCCTCCAAGTAATGTTACTGGTACTGCATAGACAAACACAGGCATCCATTCCCTGAGTATGCGTCCAGCAACAATGTATCCAACTACTGTAACTGCGCCAGCAAATGCAAGGAAATCACCCCATAGAGTAACTTCACCACCATCCTTCGCATCAAGCAAAGTGATTGCAGCGCCAATCAAACCAATTATTGCACCTGCTGTCTCCAATCGATGTGGTCTGCGAACCAGAAGTGCTGTTCCAGCAACTATGATGATTGGGTGGCTGGTAACAAACAATAGTGAATGGGCGAGTGAGGTGTGATCTAGAGAGGTTACCCAAGTTCCGAAGTGAGCTGCTAAAGCAACACCTGAGCCAAGTATAATCAGTATTGTTCTGCGTTCTTTCAATCTCTCTCTTGATGAAACATCCATCTGCTTAAATTGCCAAATTGCGAAAGGTAGTAGCATTAGTACAGTAATTTGTAATCTCCATGATGCCCGTATCAATGGCGGCACTGAATCAACATGTGACAGAATCGCACCTGCTGAGGATACACCTAGAACTCCTGCAACTAGCAAACCCCACACTAGTGGTGGAGTGCGTGACATAATCACGCCTCGACTAATTCTGCATCTTGGGTTTTACCGCCAATTACACCCGCTCTCTTGAATAGCGCATAAATCGCCCATCCAATTAGTGCATTGAGGGCTACAAATCCTCCAAGTCTAGCCATATGCCATTCAAGGCTTGAACCAAACTCTGGAGACCAAAGAGAATCAATGAATGAAAGAATACTGCTCTCAGTTCCGAAGAATGCTTCTCCTGTTAGCAGACCTGCTGCAACCATGAATGTACCAAGTAGAATCAATGCTCGCTTCTTTTCTGCGACCACAGTACCTTCTTCCTCCTTGATTGCATCAATACGAGGTTGCAACTTCTTGTCTTCCCATCGGTCACGTGCTACACCACCAATTAGCATTGGAAGTGTGTGAGGAACGTCAAGATACATTCCCAGACCGAAAGAGGTTCCCATTCCAGTAGCCCACTCTACGAATACACCAAGCATGAATCCTAGGAAGAGCAAGGTGAGATCACCTTGACCTTCAGCGAAAATCACTGAGAATGTAGCGAATGCGTTTGCTTGTGGAGCGATTAAATCAATTCTTCCTTCAGCTAATTCATTTGCTAGGAAAATTGCAACACCTGCACCGATTACAGCACCTGGGACAACTCCCATGATGTTACCCTTGGAAATATGATAAGGACGATTTCCGATATACAGGCTGTTCTTGTAATCACCAATTACAGTTCCCGACATTGAAATCGCAGAGCCGAATACTGTGGTTCCTACAAGTCCCAATAGTACTGCTTCCTGAGTGGTTAGACCTAGTGGGTCCGTGAAGTTCAAGAAAACACCGAACAGCATTAACAATACAATGAACGATGTTCCAGAAACAGGTTCAATTCCAGTCTCTCCCATTACCCTAACCGCAATTGCTCCAAGAAGGAATGTAGTCATCAAAAGAATCAATGAGAATACAATGCTTGCAATTAATGGGAATTCACCAAGCATGAATATCACAATCATCGCACCAAATGTTAGAAGCATGAAAATTGGAATATGAGATAATGGCCACTCATACCAGCCCTTACCTTCCATGTACTCCTTTCCGCTGTCACCCTTGAATGCCTTACCAATATCAACAAAGATGTTTGCGAATGTCTTCCACATCTTTAGAAGACCGAAAATACCACCGCCAACAATTGCTCCAATTGCAATAAATCGGACTGCTTTAGCGAAAGCAAACATCTGAACTGCTCCGGTTGGACTAGGGTAATCTGACGGATTGACTGCATGAAGTGCTGCAGGAAGGTCTTGTAGAGGTACACTTGCCCCAATCTGTCCTTCGTATACAGGCAAGTTTGTTGCAACCGCTAGTGGAACCAAGAAGAACCATCCAACAATTGTTCCAAGATTGACTAGGAACGCCACTCTAGTTTTCATAAACCACCCAATTGCGAACATCGAAGGAGTTAGTGCAACTCCAACATATGTGTACATGAACGGATTGAATACTGTATCAGGATTATAGTGAGCAGGTCCTCTTGCAACTCCTTCTACTACTTCTCCAGGCTGGTGAATCTTAGCATGAGAATAAAATGATGCTAAACCGAAAGTATCACCGGTTAACATTTCAGCGAGAAAGTCACTCAATGCTTGTCTTTTTCCGTCCATCCATACGAGAGGATACTCGATGAGGAATAATCCTACCATCGTTATTGCAGTCCATACACCGATTGTTTTCAGTGAATCTCTAGCATGTTCAACAGCACCAGTACTGACATCGCTTGCAATATCTAGCATCTTCAGTGTTGCCTCGAAACCGGGCAGAGGGAGAGGATCTTCAACTAGCCATACACGCCTGAAGATAATGAAATACATCACGCCTAAGAATCCAGCAAACATTGAAGCAACAATTCCTACAAAGGCTAAACGCATTGTTTCTCCTTCACCTAATACAATTAGAGGGCCGTCTGATAACCAATATTGTTGGTCAGCGGCCAGTAGGAAAATTGCCGGGAAAGTGAAAATAAATCCTGTAGATGCGTGTGTTGCACCGGTTGTTGCAGATGTTGCGATGTTGACTTCAGATGGAGACCACTTTAGTGCCATACCCAAAACGTATGCGATGTACCATGCAGCTGATATTGCTAGACCAAGTTTTAGACCGATGTAAGCGGTAACTCCGGAGAAAATAGCACCGATTCCGATACCAATCATTACTTTCTTAGTATCCCAGTGGGAAACTTCGAATGCCTCTTCAAGATTCTTTTCTTCGAGATATTGTTCAAGAACACCTGTGTTCAGGTTGTTGTACATCTCGTCATCTAACCATGTGAGAGTGCCACTTTCAATCGCTTTGAGACCTTCCGGTGTTACCGGTTGTCTATACGCCGACTTCTTGACACCCATTACTTCACCCCGAAGAGAATATCAGTGATCTCGGATAATCTTGTACAAGCCCAGTGCTTCCATCCACATGATTTCCTTGCCTGCATCGATTTCCATTTCATCTTCGAGTGGAAGAATCATCATCGAGTGGTCACGCATGTTCATTGCATGAACTTCTACCCCTTCGATGTGAGTGACCATTGCTGTACCCTTCTCGATTAGTGGGACATGGATTGAATCGGTAACGCTGCCAACGTGGGAAATTTTCTGACCGGTGAAAATATCGACCAATTCCAATCTTGCCTTGGCTGAACCGTGCTTACCTGGCTTTGATTTTGAAATGGAATTAATCTTGTATGCTTTGTCGTCGACACAGCAGTATCGACCGACCTTCAATGTTCGAATTTCTACACGAGTTGTTCCCGGCATATGGCTCCCCGAGTCTTAGGCTATGGTTAGGGCTTATGACCGTTACCATTGAATCGTTTAACTACTCACAAGTTACGTACATCTAATCTATCACCATTCTTTCCTGATTTTCCAATGCAGTAGGAAAGCAATTTTCTTGCAACATCATCAGGATTGACTAATTCTCCATTGGCATGATAATCTTTGAAATTTTGAAGTAGTGGGAATGATGACTCATCAGCGTTACGAATCTCCTCCTGCATACCTGTATCGACAATTCCTGGTGCAATTGCTAATGCAGAAATATTCTCAGCAGTCCCTTCTTCAGCCATACAATTTGTCCACATATCAAGCCCTGCTTTGGACACACAGTAAGAACTCCATCCGTGTAACGAGCGTTGTGCAGCACCGCTAGAAATCGTGGTAATTCTTGTATGATTTTCCCCTCCAATAACCGCATCTAGAGAACTAGTTAGGTCCTGAACACCAATCAGATTAACCTGAATCGCCCTCTCCCATTCAGAACGATGAATTTCAAGCATATTTCCTATTGGATTAATCATTCCCGCATTGTGAACAATTCCTGACAAGTGTTCGAATTTAGAAACAATAAATTTTGCAGTATTGGAAATATCCGAGGGATTGGATAAATCACAACTCACAGCAATCGAGTTCTCTGTAAGAGATTTTAGTTCAGCCTCGACATCAGTTAATTCTACACTATTGCGTGCTAGTGCAATTACTGTTCCTCCTGATTTTGCTATTGAAATAGCTAGAGATCGACCTAATCCTTTAGATGCGCCTGTGACGAGAAAAGTACCTTCCATGGCACTGATAGAATGATTCAGTCTTTGATAATTTCAATCATCCCAAACCTTGAATCCACCATCTACAGAATACCAATACTTACCTTCTTTGTCTTGGTACCAGTTAACACCGTTTTCATCGTTAGGTAACCATTCACCCTCTGGCAATTCTTCCCATGTTGACACGAAGTCGAGGACCTTTCCAGACTCGACTTGTTGCATTACTTCTCTGGCTGAGTCCTGAGAAACTTGGTCAACATCTGGTTCATTATCTGGTTCAAGAGAAGGGTGGACTGCTTTGTTAGGCTTGGATTTCGTATTTGGTTTCTTACGAATCAATACTGCAATTGCACCAAACAATACCAATACTATTCCTGCTCCTGCAATTCCTAAGATAACTGCGAGATTGGATTCTTCTTCTTCATCTTGAGCAGAAGTCTGTTCTTCTTCATCTCCGACTGTCGGCAAACTAGACAAACAACCTTGTGTATCAGAATATAAGAATGCAGAGTATTCATTAGGACATCTATCTGGCTGAGTCGCTCCTATCAAGAATTCGCCGTATACTCTGGTATCGTTCCATTCAGGATTGTCCCAATTATCACCAAATCCATCATTATCAGTGTCATTCCATTGAGTTGAATCACCGTCATTGAAATCATGATCATATGACCAACCATCACCATCAAGGTCATAGCAACCGACTTGGTCATAAATCGAAGTTCCTTTCTGAGTTGGACAGTCATCTCCTCCTTCAGCATCTGAATTGTCCCCATAGCCATCACCATCAGTATCTACCCATTGATACGGATTATTGTCATCCCAATCTAGGTCAGATGTGACTAAATCACCATCAGCATCAATCTCTGAAGGAGCACAGCCTACGAAAGGATTAGCTACAGTATTGTCATTGTCTAAGTAAAGTGTAGTATTAACTAGGGTTGATTGCAATAGTGGAGTATTTGGGCACTGGTCTATGTCATCGGTAAATGAATCATAATCGCCGTCTCTTTCAGAAGGTCCGCAACCGTCTGAATTAACCATGGAAATTTCTTCTAACGGTGTTTCCACACACAAATCATAGTCGCCAGCGGTTGCTGTATCGCCAATGCCGTCTCCATCGTCATCCCTGTATTGCTCGGGATTAGATGGCAAATCATCGATTGAGTCGGCCCATCCGTCTCCATCTGAATCAATACATCCGAATAATCCCTCTTTATGTGAGGTACCACTTACATTGACGCAATCATCGCCTTCAAGGCCTAAATTATTATCTCCAAATCCATCACTGTCAGAGTCGCTCCACTGAGTTTCCTCGAATGGGAAAACATCGATATTGTCTCCATAACCGTCCGAGTCTGAATCTTTCCACTCCGTTGGATCATCAGGGAAATCATCTCCCGAATCAGACCAACCATCTCCATCCGAATCAACACAACCTAGCAAATCTTGAGTTGAATTGCCAGATTCGTTTAAGCAATCGTCGGAATTATCTCCAAAACCATCCATATCGGTATCATTCCATTCCGTGATATCACCTGGATGACTATCATCGGAATCTTGCCATCCATCCCCATCCGAATCTGGGCATCCAATACTGCCCAATGTGGATGTTCCTGCTACATCATCACAATCATCGATGTCATTGGTATAACCGTCATTGTCATCATCAAGTTGATTTTCAGCACACCCTTCTAAGTCAACTGACAAACCTAACGTAGTTTCTGGGCACAAATCATCACCGTCCCATACTCCATCAGAGTCTGCATCTGGCAGCAAATAGGACATGTCGACTCCTAGTCTAGCCCAAGAAGAATAAAGTCCCCACGCATCAAGTCCTACGAATCCCATTTGCTCCCACTTCAATTGACCTAAATCTGTCAAGAGGAATTTCAAGAAATTAAGATTCTTTGTAATCTCGTCTACTGAAACAAACGCCCTCATATCTGTTTGAAGCGGCCATTCACCAGTGCGTGAAGCATTGATTGATGCATTTACAGCATAACCGCCATCAGCTATTGCGTCACTAGCCCCGTGGGTGAAATTATCTACAATAGGTACAATGTAGACCCCATTTCCATTATCTAATGAATAAACCATTTCAGTAAATCCAATTGAACCTTCTCCAGCAGATGCTGAAACACCTTGTGTTACATCAGACCTGAATTCTCCTGCAATAGCGCGGTATCGCGAAGAACTGGAGGAGTATATCGAATCAGTTTGAGCACAATTTGCACATAGGACCGTTTCGTGTAGAATAGTTGTATCTGACTTATTTTCCCAACGATGAGACAACACAATCTCGGTATCTGGGCATGATGAATCAAGATCTATCCATTCGGGTATACCATTTCCATCATCATTTGGAACTACTGAATCCCAATTTAATGCAGGCATTCCTCCTTCTGTAGTCAATGAATTCTTGGTAGAGCCAGACACAATCCATCTAACCTGTGCCATCGATAATCCACCAAGTGTTTGCATACAGGATTCAGTATTACCGCCTGATTTAACCATTAGAGCACCAGCAGTTCTACCATATGGTATTTCCAAAATCTGTCCTTCTGTGTACTTGCAATCCCACAAACCTGTAGTAGAATAATTCGCTGCCTTGTCAGCGTATTGTGGACTTACTCCATTAGTACTCGAACCAATATAATGCTTCGAATCACATACATCTAAGGTAGATGTTACTCTATCATATTCCCAAACTCTGACCGATTCGTCAACTGTTGGATAAGTTGACCTCCAAGGGCTCTCCATTAGCGAGGTGTAGTAAAGGCCATGCACACGTATGAATGCATCTGCAGCCATGTGTAGTGAAACATAGCCTCTGCGCCAACCAACAGCTAACTTGTCTCCATCTTCATGGAACTCAACGGAATATACTCCCCTATTGTTACCATTACTTCCAAAACCTTCCATCTCACCAAGAGAAGACCAGGTGTCTGTTTGATATGCGTACATGGAGGAAGATCTCCCTCTAGCTACTGCCATTGTTCCACCATCTGAAGAAAAATCGATATCGTAAACATCGGACCCTGCCTGAATTGTGGCAACAACTGTTTGATTTGAAATATCAGTAATTTTGACAGAATTGTCGTTTGAACCTGTTGCGACATACCTACCATCTGGGCTAACTTTCACAGTACGAATGTATTCGGTATGGCTAGTCATATTGAGGGCCATGGTCCCGTTATTGGTCCAATAGCCACGCAAATTGTTGTTAGTAGAGAAGAGTAACATGCGGTCATCAGGCGTGGTATCTATTCCACTAATCCAGCCAGGCAGTACTGAGTTGTTTCGAATTTCTGACCAATCAGTGGTGTTGTACCAAACTACCTTGACGTCCTGTCCTCCAGCAAAAATCATGCTACCGTCGTTAGACCATGCTACCTCGAAGACTCCACCATTCGAGGAATTATTCCATAAATCTGCGATTAACGCGCCTGTGGTTGAATCAATAACTCGGCAACCCCCACTTGCACTGACTACTACAAGCATTGTTCCATCAGGTGAGACATCAATGTCATAGATGTCACCTGGCATGACATACATTTGAGCAATATGATTTCCAAGTTCATCGAAAGAATGAACTCGGTTATTTTCGCCTCCTGCGTAGAAGATTGAACCATTAGTAGCCCAAGCTAACCCATATATTTCGTCACCGACTCCACTGAATCCGTAATCTAAATTTTCTCTAATGGATTCTCCCCAATTATGAGTTATTGCCTGTTCAAAATCTGCGAGGCCATCACCATCCGAATCTGGGCAACCTAAGCCCAGTGTAGAATTTGCAGAACCTGCTGCAAATGGACAAATATCGACGTCATCGTTGATTCCATCACCATCACCATCAGATGCTGATGCATAGGGTGTAAGAGTGACGCCAATCATCAGGATAGACAAAAGAATAGCCTTACGCATGGGTATGCGAAGTCATTCAAGGTCTAAACAGTTAGCCTAAAATGAGTGAAAAATCAAGAATAGTCGTAGAAGCCTTTACCTGATTTTCTGCCTAATTTTCCTTGCTCTACCATTTCTATAAGAAGGGGTGCTGGAGCGTATTTATCATCAGACATTCCCTCATGAAGAACATTCATGATGTGCAAAACAGTGTCATTTCCGATAAGATCGGATAATGCTAGAGGACCAATCGGGTGATTCATTCCGAGTTTCATGATTCCATCAATTGCTTCTGGCTCGGCAACCCCCTCTTGAAGAGTAAGAATCGCTTCATTGATCATTGGGCATAGTATTCTATTGGAGACAAAGCCAGGAGAATCATTGCACATCAAAGGTATCTTGCCCATCTTTTCTGCTGCTGCTAAAACAGTAGTAGTCACATCCTCTGAAGTATCCTTTCCGTTGATGACTTCAACTAGTTTCATTATTGGAACTGGATTCATGAAGTGCATACCAATGACCTTGCTTGGCCTAGATGTTGCTGCTGCAATTTCGCTGATTGAAATTGAGGAAGTATTCGTGGCCAAAATGCATTCAGGTTTGCATATGCCATCAAGCTCAGCAAAGATTGATAGTTTCAAATTAAGAATTTCTGGAACCGCTTCTACTACTAGGTCAGCATCAGCACAGGATGATCTATCGATTGCTGTACTTATTCTAGCTCTTGCTGCATCTGCATCTTCCTGAGACATTCTCTCCTTAGAGACGAGTTTTGCTAATGATTTCTCGATAGTTGCGATTCCTCGATCTACAAAATCTTGCTTGATATCTATCATTACAACTTCAATTCCTGCGCATGCTGCCACTTGAGTGATTCCATTCCCCATCTGACCTGCGCCTAATACCGCCATTTTCTCGATGCTCATATCCTGTCCGAACAATTCCATGTTCATGATAATTGGCTTCATACCAATTTATTGACAAGATGATTCAAATTAGACTCTGATTTACCCGGACCATGCGAGAATGGTTAGGCCTCAAACATATTTTGCGAGAAGGATGGGTAAGAGCAGGCGTTGACTCACCAGAAAGTGTAGCAGCCCATTCATGGGGCATGTCTGTTCTTGCAATGAATCTGTGTCCTCCTGAACTTAACAGAATGCGAGTCTTGGAAATGTGCTTGGTTCATGATTTACCTGAGGTAGAAGTTGGTGATCTTACTCCACATGACGATACCTCGACAAAAAGTGAAGATGAACATCGAGCCATGAAAAGATTAGCACCTCAGTGGTTGGAACTGTTCGAGGAATACGAAGCGCAAACAACGGATGAGTCAAAGTTCGTCAAATATCTCGACAAACTCGACATGGCTTTAATGGCACGAATATACGAAGATAATCAGGGAATAGATTTGTCTGAATTTATTGCTTCTGCTCGTGAAGTAATAGGCGAAACTAACTTGAAGTGAATCCTCCACGGCGGGCTACCACAGTCCTGTAGTGTAGTGGTCCATCATCTCGGGTTTTGGTCCCGGGGACGTCGGTTCGACTCCGACCAGGACTATCTTCTATCAATCCAAGCCATTGGCAATATTAACCGATTCATCACCTAATGCACGTCGGGTTTCGTCTGGATCAATGAAAAGGGCAGCGAGTATGATTAGAGATTCTAGGACGGCTGCAATCAAGAACAGAGTAGGATAATCAAATCTGTCTGCTAGTGGTGCTGTCAATTGATATCCGATAATCGCTGACAAATTCATCATGGCCATATAGGCTGTGAATTGAGTTCCACCTACTTCACTCCAAGTAATGCGCATCATTAGAGAGAAAATGTTGATGCTAACCATAGCGAAAACAACAGTTCGGACGGACCAAATTGTTACCATGTAGGCACCGTTATCCCACCATGGTTCTGTTAATCCCCATAATGCGGTGATTAGGGCTCCAGCAATCGTGGCATAGATAATTACAGACTTACCTCCAAATCTTCTGCCAAATATGCCACCAATAATGTAAGCAGCCATAGTTAGAATTAGAATTAAACCTCCTTTAGTGGCATTGAATTGTACCTCATTCCAACCGAGTTCTCTAATGAAAAGTAGCGGCAGTATTGGGACCAAGAAGTAAGACAAAGACAAGAATAAACTTAGGACGATTCCTAATCGTGCTGATTTCAAGGAGAATGCTATTTTCACCTTGACAAGAATTTCATTGAAATTTTGGTTTTTCACCTCATCCTCTGTGAAGGTATATTCTTCATCTTCACTCCAGGGGAATAACTTCTCTCCCGGTCTTTCTCTCATGAATAATGGTATCATCATTATAGCTATCAGAATAGGAATTTGGATTAATAATGCTCCTTTAATTCCTGTGAAGTTAATAATAGTTCCAAGTCCCGCTCCACCGATCATTCCTCCAACTATTTTTGAAGTGAACATGTAACTATTGACACTCTCTAACTCATGTGCTTTTAGAACGTCTACTGCTAAGGCATCTGTACTTACATCTTGGAGTGAAGTAAATATGTTATACACTAAGAACATCAAGGCAATGAATAGGAAATCACTATCTGGGCCTACAAAAAATGTAATCAAAGTTAGAACAATAATCATACCACTTTGTGCAATCAAAATCCAGGGTCTTCTGCGCCCCATTGGACGATATTGGAAGCAATCAATAACTGGCCCCCAAAAGAATTTGATAGACCATGGAAGGGTACCCAATGTTAGCAACAAAGCCAAATCCTTTGCAGCGACACCTTCTGCTGCTAGATAAGTAACAAATGTGACCGTAATGAATCCCCAAGGTATACCTTGAGCAACATACAAAGCGCATAGCGTTAGTACCCTAGCCCTATAACTCTCGACAAGTGTATCCCCCTTTGATTCAGCTAGTTCTGCAACAATTGTTTCAGATTCATCTTCCAAAACCAAACTCATCTGGAAGTCATCTCTACGTATTGTGATGAACCCAACTAGAGCCAACATTCCAATAAACCATGGAGCAAACAACAATGATGGAATCTTACCGCTACCTACTGACATGCTTACAGTATCGTTGCTAGAATCATCTTCTGGTTCTGGTTCTGGCTCTTCCACGGGAATAGGTTCAACAATAATTGTGCCAACCATACCTAGGCTTTCATGAGGTTCGCAAACATATTGGTAGGTTCCGTTTTCTCCGATGTTGAATGTGTATGTGTAGTCAACATTTCTTTCAGGGTCTCCCGAGTCAAATAGACCATTTTCTTCTACTGCATTATGTGCTAAAAGTTCACCTTCCCAAAAGAAATTGACCGAATCACCTTCCTGTAGAATAATTGTGTCAGGTGAAAATCTTAGATTAGTGCTATCAACGGTAACAACGAATACATCTCCTGTTTCATTAGATGAACTTAGGTAGAAATCCTCTCTTTCTAGAATAGGTAGTGAGGAGTTTTCTGTCGTTGAATATGCAATACTCAAGGTTACTAGAAGAAGTAGTGACACCAAAGTGATTGACACTAACGACCTTCGGTGCATGTTAACCGGTACTCACTGTATGTGATAAGTGCTAGTAATGAAATCAATCATTGATGACTTCAGGGGCCTTTGCCAAATCTCTAGTGATATTCTTTTGATGAGATTCGATTGTGCCACCGCCTATTTCGAGAAGTTTGGAATCCCTCCAAAGTCTCTCTACTACATATTCAGCCACATAACCGTAACCGCCCATCACCTGAATTGCAGCATCTGCGATCTCTTTTGCTGCAGTTGTAGCGAATAACTTGACTCCATCACTATCTAATCGTTGACCTGCATTTCCTAGCCCCATATTATTTGCAGTGTCGTAAATGTAAGCACGCATAGCACGATACTTCGCCCAAGATTCGCCAATGTATCTCTGCATTTGTCCAAAATCACGTATTTGGCGACCAAATGCTTCTCTATCTGTTGCATATTTGTTCATTTCATCAAGTGAACGCCTTGCAATTCCTAATGACATTGCAGCCAGAGCGACACGCTCGATTTCCAGGTTTCGCATCATATGAATCAACGAATCACCAGCTTCACCGACTAAATTGTCAGCAGGAACAATGCAATCTTCGAATACCAATTCAGCAGTGTTGGATGCTCGCATTCCAGTTTTGTCCATTATTTTTTGACCAACACTGTACCCTTGCATCCCGTTTTCAACTAAGAAAGTGGAAATTTCAGCCTTGCCTTTGACATCTGTTCCGGTTTTTGCATAAACCCAAACTACGTCAGCAGGAGTACCATCATCATCTAGACATCCGTTGGTAATCCACATTTTGCGACCGTTAAGAACCCATGAACCATCTTCCCTTTGTACAGCAGTTGTAGATAGTGCCATGACATCAGTTCCAACATCTGGTTCACTCATAGCCATAGCGCCGATCCATTCTCCGGAGCAAACTTTTGGAAGAATCCTAGCACGCTGTGAATCATTTCCATTGAATTCTAAGTTGTTAACAAAAAGCATCGAATGAGCCAAGTAAGCAAGTGCAAACCCGGGGTCACTAGCAGATAATTCTTCATGAACAATTACTGTAGCAACAACATCTAGCCCCGCACCACCGTGTTCTTCACTGGCAGTTATTCCTAACAGGCCCATCTCGCCAAGAGATTTCAGCAAATCGAGATTGAACTTTTCATCTCTATCAAATTCTAGGGCTTGTGGCTCGACAAATTCTGAAACAAAATCACGAACCATTTCCCGTAGCATCTGGTGCTCGTCACTAGGATTGGCTATATCCAAAGTAATCCCCTATTACAACGGGAGATGAATTTGCTTTTTTGTGTTCGGTTTCAAAGCGTAATTTTTCTAGCACGTCTGCGAGGGCGATTTTCATGCCCAACTGCAGGTCTTGATCTCGCTCTACGTACAGCACGACGTGTCTTGGATTTGCGAACTTTTCTGGATACTTTTCTTGCACGCTTACCCACATGTTTGAGATGTCCAGACTCAATTTGTGGTTCTGCAGGAAGATGATTGTCTATTCCTGCTCTTGCCAATACATCTTCTGCCATTCCACGTGGGGAAACTGTTGTTGCTTCTTCCACGATTCTCGAAGCCATGTGGCGTAAAGTGTCGCCATTGTGTACGATTGGTTGATTTGTAACATCAACCACCATATGTTGTTGAATTTCAAGCTGTTCTTCCATTAATGAAACAAGAAAGTTTCTTGTTAAGTCTACTTGCTGTCGCTCCGACATATGCATCCCATCCGGACTTAAGGGACTCTGACGCAGTTATGAACTTTCGGAGAACTAACAAGCGGAAAAAGTCGTTTTTACGAACAAAAATGGATATTCGAAATATGGGGCCGTGACCGGGAATTGAACCCGGGCTGGCAGGACCACAACCTACCGTGCTAACCGCTACACCATCACAGCCATCGGTTATTTCGCCCCACCGACAAGCCGTATTTATCTCATTCCGTCAGAATTCTTGACTCCTCACACCGTTCCATTCAAGATATATTACGACCGAGCGCTATCTATGCGACGCCTAACAGTATTCGTTTTGCTGATGCTAATTATGCCCGTGACCATGGCAGAGGCCAGGAGTGTTCATTCTACAAGCGCTGTAGATATGTTCCCAAATGGGGATATGCAAGATTCTAGCCAGTGGGATTTCAAAAGACATCTCGCATTTACACAAGAAAATAAGGCAGAAGATGGTCAATATGTCATGGGAATGGTTGCTGACGGTCACATGACGCTAGGCATCTCATTACCTGAGCATTTAGATCATCAAACGGTCTGGGCAACCACCACTCCGACAAATTCCAATGCATCCATTGGCGCTCCAGATGGAGCTTACCATTATTCCACAGGTCCCGACATTACAGTAGGAGGGTTTGATGTTTCTTCATTGAATGGAAACACAATTGAGAAAGTCGAGTTGGTTGTACACTTCGACATACCTGACCCACTACAGCAAGATAAAACACGTTTCTCAGTAATCAGCAATGGTATGCATGATTTGGTTAAAACCTGGAGTAATACCCAAGGGGGATTGTACTACATGACTAGTGGATGGAGTACTGAAATAACCGACGATGAGAATTGGACTTGGGACGAATTGTCAAACATAGAAGTAACTCTCGATTATGTTTCTAATGGTGGAACTGATGATTCACAATTACAAGTCGATGCTGTTGGATTGAAATTGACGATGCGAACCCCGTGGTATGGTGCTGAAAGAGTTGTTGCAAGTTCTATAAATCAATTTACTGATTGGCCAATAATCGATTTAGATTTGTCATCTGGTACTTTGGATTCCGTTTCAAGTGCACCATGTGGGCTTGACTCCGATGGTGGCACTTGGACTACAGATACCATACAGAAACCTGCAGGTCAATCTTGGGGTAGAGTACATTTCGACCACAATGACGAAAATGGAACTGTGATGTTAGAATACCTAGATAATCAAGGTGCATGGGTGAATATTGATGAAGCAACTATTCCTGTTGTTTCCGGTGATTTACAACTTAGATTTACAATTACAGATACCTGTATTACGAAGGCATGGATTGACATCAATGACCCACAGTTGAATGTTCATGGTAGTATTATCGGTGATTCTAGTGCAATGGTTGCTAACGCTACAAGATGGACTATTGTTGTAAATGGACAAACTGTAGCAAATAATGATGCATCTGCAATTGGTTCTTTCGACTTACAAATTCCAATTGGCCACGTCCTAGATTCATCTGATAGTGAACTGGAAATCAAAATCAAAGCATGGTATAATTGGGGCAATGATGGCGCCCCATCTACGCTTAGTTTGCGAATAGACAGTATCGAAGTCACTGGAGCATACTCTATCGAGTATGATGAAGACCCGGTTTGTTCCCTGATTGGTTCACACGACCTACAAGAGGATGGGGGAGGGTTAATTCTACCCTTATTGTCACGATGCTCAGATGATAGAACAGCAACTGATAATTTGATTGTTACATTCGAAAACACAAATCCAGATGTTGTTGAAGTTGATTTAACCGAAGGGCAAGTTAGAATCAAACTTGTACCCGAGGCATCTGGAATAGCACAGATAACTGTCAAAGTGACTGATACTGCAGGTAATTATTGGAGTGAAGTTTCAACAATTAACGTTGTAACAGTAGATGACGAACCGGTGTTGGGAGAATTTCCATCAGTTGTACCTGTAGAGCACGGCTATCCTCATAGAATCTCATTCGAATTAAGTGACTCTGATTCATTCATGCAAGATCTAGTTGTGACTACGAACCGTTCATGGGCAGAAGTAGACATGAGTTCGAGAGAAATAATCGTAGATGCACCTACGCCTGGTTTTACCTCGGTTTTAGTAACTGCATGTGATGAAACAAGTTGCGTTGAGAGAATCCTTGACTTGGAAGTTAGAGCGCTTGCAGAATTGTTTATCGAAGAAATAAGAATTGATGACGACATTCGAGCTGGAGATATTTTCGAAGTCAAGGTATTCGTTAGAAATTCTGGACAAGTCAGTGCTACTATGATTGGAGTTCGTTGCTCAGCAGACGGACAATCGTTTGGCACCGGTACAATCCAAATGCTTTCTCCTGGACAAATGGGATCTGTGATTTGTGATATGCAAGCACCAAATGGAGATGACAGTATAATCATCGAGGCAGAGGTAGACCGTGGGACAAACATCGATGAGGTCGATGAGACTAACAACATCAGGTCTGAAACTGTAGCGATTGGAGAAACCTTACAGGAAACTGCAAGTACAGAAGATGATGATTCATTCGAGGTTGGACAAACTACTGTTTACGTAATCGCTGGAGTGGTTTTACTGATGATTATTGCACTGTTTGGATTCCTTGCACCTCCTAAAATCAAGAAACTCGAATGAGACATGAAAAAACACCCTGTTTGACGGATAACCGCAAAATATGGGTTAACATTCATATGCAGAAGTATTCAGAATTGGATACTTCGCATGGGCTGTGGGGGCTCTTCACCATTGGTGACGAAGTCGAGTGTGGAACACATGAGTGAATTGAAATTAAGAATAGAGACCGAAGAATGGGTCTATGAAGAATACGTCGAAGCGTGATTATTTTTTCCAACTGCGAGGATAAGTATCCTCTTTCATTAATACACAGTTGGGCTTCGCAACTTCGCCTTGAGTCATCTCAGGAATTACTTTACTTGGTTGAACCAGTTTAGCTAGTGCTACTGCTTCACCTTTTATTGTGACTAGAAGTACTTCACTTCCAACTCCTAAATCCTCAGGAATGCTGACGATGCCCGGTCGTAAAAGAGGCGCTCCATGAGACAAAGCTGCTGCTGCCCCATCCTTTACGACAATACGTGGAACATCAGACAACATATCTTCAATTGGGTGTAAAATTCGCATAATTGCAGTTTCATCTCCCTTCTCATTCCACAGCCAATAAGCATCTGCTAATTGTTGCATAGTGACCGATTGGGAAAGGCTAAATTCACCTGATGAAGGGCGACGAAGTTCCTTTAATTGTACGGGACTATCCATCAATAATCCAAGATCACGTGCCATAGTTCGGACATAAGTTCCTGCTTCACATTCAATATGAGTTAATACAGAAGTTCCGTCAAAATCTAGAATTTCAAAGCGAGAGATTTTGCGCGTTCTAACCTGAACTCTTACTGCTGAAATTTCTGGAGGAACATTGTAGACCTTACCTCTAAGCATTGACATGCTTTCTTCTAATTTCTCTCTATCGACTTCATTTGGAAACTTCAGCACAGCGAGATATGATTTGTCATGAGTTAGTATTCTTCCAGTTAGCCTCATCGCTTTTCCAGAAAGTAACGGCAAAAGTCCTGATGCAAATGGGTCAAGTGTACCACCATGTCCTAACTTTTCTAATCCCATCATGTCTCTAGCCCACGCACTTACTTGATGCGAAGAAGGTCCTGGAGATTTGTCTAGAAGAATGAAACACGATTCGAGTAATTGCTCGATATTTCTGTCCTGTGGGCTACAACCGTGCTTATCTGAAGTCGATACATCCTTATCCAAAACAATCATTCACTACCCTCCAAAATTTCTAAAACACTG